>NZ_CP054925.1:7281428-7888214 GCF_013364075.1 Amycolatopsis sp. Hca4 | reverse complement strand
CCGTGATCATCTGCTTCAGCAGCGGCGCCGGCGCGTGCAGGCGGTTGCGGGACTGGTGGTACATCGTGTCGAGGATCTCGTTCGCGGTGTCCAGCCCGATCAGGTCGAGCAGCGCGAGCGGGCCCATCGGGTAGCCGCAGCCGAAGCGCATCGCGGCGTCGAGGTCCTCGCGGGTGGCGTAGCGCTGCTCGTACATCCGCACCGCGTGGTTGAGGTAGCCGAACAGCAGCGCGTTGGCGATGAAGCCGGCGCGGTCGCCGATCACCACCGGCACCTTGCCCAGGCGCTCGGCGAACTCGACGACTTCGGCGACCACGTCCGGTTCGGTCACCACCGTCTTGACGATCTCGACGAGCTTCAGCACCGGCGCCGGGTTGAAGAAGTGCATCCCGACGACCTTGCCGGGCCGCGCGGTGTGCACGCCGATCTCGGTGATCGACAGCGACGACGTGTTGGACGCGAAGACCACTTCAGGCCGGGTGATCTTGTCCAGCTCGGCGAAGACCTCGGCCTTCAGCTCGAGGCTCTCCGGGATCGCCTCGATCACCAGGTCCACTTCGGACAGATCGGAAAGCGACGTGCGGTAGCGGATCCGGCCCAGCAGCGCCGCACGCCCGGCCGCGTCCAGCTTGCCGCCGGCGAGCGCGCGTTCGGTGGAGTGCTCGAGGTGGCCGCGGCCGCGGGCCACCCCGGCTTCGTCGAGTTCGACCGTGATCACGTCGAGCCCGCTGCGCGCGAGCACTTCGGCGATGCCGGCCCCCATGGTGCCCAGGCCGACCACACCGACCGTCGAAATGTCCCGCGCCATCGAGGCCTCCAGAGATGTTACTCGCTGGTAATTGGCCTCGATACTGCCAGGGCCACCGCCGGAAGCCCAGACGGAATCGAGTCAGTACCGCTCAAGTCACCCGGTCGGCGACGCCGCCTCACTCGCCGAAATTGCCGTCCACCAGCTCTTTCGCCTTCTCCAGCGCGGCGGAAGCCTGCGGCCCGCGCGCCCGGACGCGGATCCGGTCGCCCTGGCGGGCGCCGAGCGACATCAGGGCCAGGACGCTGTGGCCGTCGGCCTCCTGGTCGCCGAGCCGCACGGTCACCTCGGCGTCGAACCCGCTGAGCGTGCGCACCAGCACCGCGGCGGGCCGGGCGTGCAACCCGACCTCGTTGTGCAGCTCCAGTTCGATTTCGGCGGTGTCGGCGGTGTCGGCGTCGTCTCCGGCGGGCGGCGCCAGGTCCTCCGGGAGGCCGGCCGCCGCGGCGGCTTCGGCCACCGCCTTGCGGTCCCGCCCGGCCTGCGCGGCGACGGCCGCGGCGATCGCGCCCTCGACCAGCGGGCCGTCGGCGACGATCGCGGCCGAGGGATCGGCCAGCGATTCGACGGCGAGCTCCGCGGTCATCTGGGCACTGCCGAGGTCGTAGAGCAGCACGACGCCGTCGCCGGAGTCCGCGCGCTGGGTGGCGGCGACGACCTCGTCGTAGTCCGTGCCGATCGAGCCGTCGGAGAGGCCGCCGGCCGGCACGATGGTGACGTCCGGCGCCATCTGGGCGGCCAGCTCGGCGAGGCCTTCGGCGAGCTTCGCACTGTGCGACACGAGCACGATTCCCACGCTCACCGGGCGGCCTCCGCGAACGCCCGCAGCAACAGGGCCGACGACCGGGCGCCGGGGTCGAGGTGCCCCACCGCCCGCTCGCCGAGGTAGGACGCCCGGCCCTTCCGCGGCACGAGGTCCACAGTGGACTCCGCGCCGGTGTCGGCCGCGTCGGCCGCCGCGGTCAGCACCGCGGCGACGTCGCCGCCCTCGGCCGCCTTCTCCGCGGCCGCCACCGCGGGGATCAGGGCGTCGACCATGGTCGCGTCACCGCCCACCGCCTTGCCGCGGGCCTGGACGCCTTCGAGGCCGGCGCGCAGCGCGTCCAGCAGCGCCGGGACGTCGAGGTCGGCGGCCGCGCCCAGCTTGGCCGACGCACGCAGGAAAGCCGTGCCGTACAACGGCCCCGCGGCCCCGCCGACCTTGGAGATCAACGTCGTCGCGACGAGCTTCAGCACCCCGCCGGGGGTGTCCGGAACCGCGGAGTCCAGCGCCGCCACGACGGCCGCGAAACCGCGGTTGAGGTTCTCGCCGTGGTCGCCGTCGCCGATCGCGCGGTCGAGGTCGATCAGCTCCACGCGGTGCTCGGCGACCACCGCGGCGGCGGCGCGCACCGCGGCCGCGACCCCTTCGGCGGTACAGGCCATCAGAGCCCCCACCGCAGGGCCGCGGTGTTGACCGGCGCGTCCCACAGCTCGGTCAGCTCGTCGTCCAGTTTGAGCAGCGTCAAGCTCATCCCCTGCATCTCGAGGCTGGTGATGTACGGGCCGACCAGCCGGCGCTCGACCACGATCCCACGATCGGCCAGCAGCCGCTCGGCGATGCCGTGGGCCAGGTAGAGCTCGACGAGCGGGGTGCCGCCCATCGAGTTGGTGAACAGCAGCACGCGGTCGCCCGAGGCGAAGGGCAGGTCCGACACGACGGCCTCGACCATCCGCGCCACCAGCGCGTCGGCCGGCTCGGCCGACAGCCGCTCGCGACCGGGCTCGCCGTGGATGCCGATGCCGAACTCGATCTCGTCGTCGGCGAGGTCGAAGCTGGGGGTGCCGGCGTGCGGCACGGTCGGCGCGGTGAGCGCGACGCCGATCGACCGGACCTGGCCGATCACCTTCTGCGCCAGCGCGGTCACGGCGTCGAGCGAGTCGCCGCGCTCGGCGGCGGCGCCGGTGATCTTCTCCAGCAGCACCGTGCCGCCGACCCCACGGCGGCCGGCGGTGTACGTCGAGTCCTTGACCGCGACGTCGTCGTCGATCACCACGCTGCGCACCTCGAGGCCCTCGGCGGCGGCCAGCTCGGCGGCCGTCTCGAAGTTCAGCACGTCGCCGGTGTAGTTCTTCACGATGAGTAGGGCGCCCGCCTCGCCGGTGGTCGCGGTGACCGCGGCCTGCACCGCGTCCGGCGTCGGCGAGGTGAACACCGCGCCGGGCACGGCGGCGGCGAGCATGCCCCGGCCGACGAAGCCGCCGTGCAGCGGCTCGTGCCCGGACCCACCGCCGGAGATGACGGCGACCTTCCCCGCGACCGGGGCGTCGGCTCTGATCACGACGTCCGGGTCGTACTGGACACGAAGGACATCGGCGTGCGCTGCGGCGAGGCCCCGCAGCGACTCGGCGACCACGTTCGCCGGATCGTTGATGATCTTCTTCACGGCAGCCTCCGGCACATCGGCGGGTGGGGTGTCCCCTTCCTACCTCTCCGCGCGGCTCGCCGCCAGGTCAGGGTTTGGGGAGCTTGGTGACCACGTTCTTCGCCACGGCCACCGCCTTGCCGCACGGATCGCCGTCGTTGTCGTCGTAGCCCTGGTAGTCCACCTGGGCCAGTTCGACGTCGTCGCCCTGCCACGGCCGGTGCTGCCACTCCACCTTGCACCGGGCCGAACCCCCGGTCTGCTGCTTCTGGAAGGCGGTCACGCCGCCGCCGAGGTCCACCTTGGAGTAACCGTCGCCGGCCAGCGGCGGCAGGCCCGGCCGGAACCCGACCGTCACCGAGGGGCCCCGGTCCTTCCACTCGCACGAGTGCAGGCCCGAGGGCGCGGGCTTCGCGGACGGCACGACGGCGGTCACCGCCGCCGCGTCGGCCATCGCGCACGGGTCGGCGGTCAGCACGGTGCCCGCGGGCGTCGAGTACTTCTCCGGCGAGTTGTGCAGCTTCTGGACGACGGCCTCGACGAGCGCCTGCCCGGGGCGGCAGGGGTCACCGGCGTAGGTGACCGACACCTCGAGCGCCAGGTCCGGGTTGAGCGCCGTCATCGCGGCGACCGTGCAGTCGGTGTCGCCGGTCTTGTTCACCCGCAGCGGCAGGCCGCCGGCCGCCCCGGTCGTCTTGTCCGCCCGCGGCGCCACGGTGCTGCCGATCTCGAGCTCGAGCCGGATCTCCTTGCCGCCGGGGTCCTTCACCTTGTTGCTGCAGGTGTCGAAGGCGATGGACGACGGCGACGGGTCGTCCCCGGCCGTGCCGAGGCCCAGCCCGCCGAGGGCGTCCTTGGTCAGGAACTGGCACGGCTGGATCGTGCGGAGCACGCCGGCCGCCACGGCGGGGTCGGTGATCGGGCCGTCGGCGACCTGGCCGGAGCCGGCCGCGGCGGGCACCGTCGTCCGGGCGAAGTTGGACTTGCCGAGGTCCGGCCCGCACGCCGTCAGCGGCAGCGCGAGCGCGGTGACCAGCAGGAACAGCTTCGGGAAACGGCGGCGCCGAACGTCGAGGAACACGCGGTGCACGGTAGCGGCACCTTCGCGCCGCTGTCCGGACAACCCGGCTATTCGCCCGCCGCCGGTGTGTCGCCCGTCTCGGCCGCCGGCTCGGCCGGCACGACGAGCGGGCGGACCAGCGCCCAGGTGACGAACAGCGCCGAGACCACCAGCATGCCGATCCCGGCCCACAGGTTGATGTTGACGCCGGCCGCCTTCGCGATCTCCTCGTCGGAGGTGAAGCCGATGCCCATCACGGTGAGGATGACGCCGTAGACGCCGATCAGCAGGGCGATGATCAGCCGGATGTCGAAGGCGCCTGCCTTGTGTGCGCGCGGCTGCGACTCGGTAGCCATTCCGACCTCCTAGAAGATGACGTTCAGGGCGATGGTCAGGACGAGCACGATGCCCGCGAGCAGGCCCGGCTTGCGGTACCAGCCCGCGTTCTCGCCGGTCGAGTCGTGCTGGCGGGTCTCCTTCGGCGTGAGCGAGTAGACCAGGCCGACCAGCTCCTCGTCCGGCTTCGGCTTGGTCGCCAGCGAGACGACGACGCTCACCACGATGTCGACCACGAAGGCGACACCGGCGGCGACGAAGCTGGTGCCCTGGCCTTCCAGGCCGATCACCCCGGCCTGCGACAGGCCCCAGATCGTGATCGCGGACGCGGTCCCGAGCACCAGGCCGCTCCAGCCGGCGTGCGGGGTCATCCGCTTCCAGAACATGCCCAGGATGAACGTCGCGAACAGCGGCGCGTTGAAGAAGGAGAACAGGTCCTGCAGGTAGTTCAGGATGTTGCCGGAGTTCGACGCGATGAACGCGGTGCCGATCGCCAGGATCGTGCCTGCCGACGTCACCACGCGGCCCAGGTTCAGGTAGTAGTGGTCCGGCTTGTCCTTCTTCACGTACGTCTGCCAGATGTCGTACGTGAAGACCGTGTTGAACGAGCTCAGGTTCGCCGCCATACCGGCCATGAACGAGGCCAGCAGACCGGCGATGGCGATGCCGAGCATGCCGTTGGGCAGCAGGTCGCGCATCAGCAGCAGCAGCGCGTTGTTGAACGTGACGCCGCTTTCGGCCTTGCCGCCGTCGAGCAGCACCTGCTTGTCCTTGACGTACTCGGACACGGTGACCGCGGCGATCATGCCGGGGATGATCACGATGAACGGCACCAGCATCTTCGGGAACGCGCCGATGATCGGCGTGCGCCGCGCGGCCGACATGCTCTTGGACGCCATCGCACGCTGGACCTCGACGAAGTTCGTCGTCCAGTAGCCGAAGGAGAGCACGAAGCCGAGGCCGAAGACGATGCCCAGCACCGAAAGGAGGCTGTTGCCGAAGCCGGTCAGGTTGTCACCGGGCCACGAGTGCAGCTGCGCGGTGCCGCCCGGGCTGTTGGTCACCTTGTCGACCAGGCCCTGCCAGCCGCCGACCTTGACCAGGCCGATGATCGTCAGCGGCACCAGCGCGATGACGATGACGAAGAACTGCAGGACCTCGTTGTAGATGGCGGCGGAGAGGCCGCCGAGCGCGGTGTAGGAGAGCACGATCGCGGCGGCGACGATGATCGACACCCACAGCGGCCAGCCCAGCAGCAGGTTCACCACGCTGGCCAGCAGGAACAGGTTCGCGCCCGCGATGAGGATCTGGGCCGCGGCGAAGCTGACGCCGTTGACCAGGTGGGCCGGCTTGCCGAAGCGCCGCCGCATGAACTCCGGGACGCTGCGGACCTTGGAGCCGTAGTAGAAGGGCATCATCACGATGCCGAGGAACAGCATCGCCGGGATGGCGCCGATCCAGAAGTAGTGCACGGTCGGCAGGCCGTACTGGGCGCCGTTGGCCGACATGCCCATCACCTCGACCGCGCCGAGGTTCGCCGAGATGAACGCCAGGCCGGTGACCCAGGCGGGCAGCGACCGGCCGGACAGGAAGAAGTCGAGGCTGCTCGACACCTGCCGCCGCGCCAGGTACCCGATGCCCAGCACGAGAACGAAGTAGAACGCCAATTCGATGTAGTCGATCGCGCTCGCGTCGAGTCGCAGGTTCGCATCGGCTAGGACGAGCACCCGACCCACCTCCGGCAGTTCCTTTTTGAAACAGGACAAGAACCGACAGGAATCACCAGCATCCCGTCGGATCCGGACAGTACTGCATGGATTCAGGGTCGGCACGCCGACGTGTCCAAAATGGTCAGAGGGCGCGTCCTCCCGGCGTTGACCAGGGAGGACGCGCCCTCGTTCGGCGCGCCGCGGGAGCGGAGCGGGATCAGCGGTCGGTCGGCACGGCGATCTCGCCGTCCTCGGAGATCAGGTGGGCCAGCACTTCGTCCGGCAGGTAGGTCCGGTGCGGGAAGCCCGGGCCCCACGAGTTGAGGATCGGCACGGCGCCGAGCGCGTCGGCCCGCGGGTTGCCGAGCACGGAGTGCACGTCGTCGACCGACTTCGCCCAGCGGAACGCCTTGATGCCCTGCTTGGCCTCGGGGGTGTACTTCTCGCGGGCCTGCCAGTCGTCGTTCGCGTACGAGTCGTCCCACAGGACGTGCCCGGTCTCCTTGAGCACCTCGGCCGCGGCCCGCACCGACGTGCCGTTCTCGTCACCGGGGTTCGTCTCGGGCCACTCGTCGCGCAGCTTGGCCTGGTCCCAGAGCCAGCGGGCCGTGTACTCGCTGCCGTTGAAGATCGACATGCACCGCGACCAGCCGAAGCCGACGCAGGCGCCCTCGTGACCCTGGTCGTAGAACGCGTACCAGGCATCGGTGTCCGGCGTGCCACCCGGCTCGAGGCACACGCAGTGGCCGCCGCGGATGTGGCCGAGTTTCTTGACGCCGGCCTTCGCGATGAAGAACTCACCGGAGGTCTCGTCCTGCTCCGGCGAGTCGAAGGCGGAGTACCAGTTGACCCCGATCACGACCGGCGACCGGGTGGGCCGGTCCTCCTCGGCCAGCGCGCCGAGCGGATACCTTTCGACGTGCCGCCAGTCGTCCGGAATGAACCGGCCCAGCCGCGGGTCGGCCGGATCGGAACCGAGTGGGCGATAACGCATGTCTTCCTCCTTGCGTGCAGGCAAAAATGCGCACACGCCGGCCGGATGGCATGCGCACCCCGAGCTCGAAGGCGGACTGAAACGTTGGCACGACGAAGAAAGACGGCCGAGCGCACCACCCTCCGGCCACACCGGAACCCCGGCGGAACCCCTCGAATCAAGTGTGGCACAGCACGGTCGAATAAGATCCCGATCTCACCCGAACAGCGCACGAATCGCGGTGAAAAAGTTTCCGCTGACCACACGGGCGGCTATCGGGTCAAAGATTTCCTGGCGGAGTAATAACCACCGAATCAGATACATCGATTTCGGCATCGATTCGGTATCGCCCCGGATACCGCTCGTTCGGGCAGCCGTGGGGTCGATTTTTCAACGACAGCGGTCAGTCCGCAGCCCGCCGGAAGCGCGGCACGCGCCCGGCGGGCGTCTCCACCGTCCCGGCGAACATCGCCTTCGGCCGCACCCACAGCCCGCGCTCGCCGTAGAGCGCGCGGTACACCACGAGTTCCTCTTCGGTCTCGCTGTGCCGGGCGACGCCCACCACCTCGTACTCGCCACCCTTGTAGTGGACGTACCGCCCCGGCTCCACCGTCAGAACAGCCGGAACTCGTCGGACTCGATGCCGCGCAGCTCGTCGTAGTCCAGGGTCAAGCAGCGGATTCCGCGGTCCTCGGCCAGTGTGCGGGCCTGTGGCTTGATGATCTGGGCCGCGAACACGCCCTGCACCGGCGCCAGGAGCGGGTCGCGGTTGAGCAGCTCCAGGTACCGCGTCAGCTGCTCGACACCGTCGATTTCGCCGCGGCGCTTGATCTCGACCGCCACCGAACGGCCTTCGGCGTCGCGGGCCATGATGTCGACCGGGCCGATCGCCGTCGGGAATTCGCGGCGGACCAGTGTGTAGCCGTCGCCCAGGGTTTTGATGTGCTCGGCCAGGAGTTCCTGCAGGTGCGCTTCCACGCCGTCCTTCTGCAGGCCCGGTTCCGCGCCCAGGGCCTGTGAGTAGTCGTGGAAGACCTCTTC
Source organism: Amycolatopsis sp. Hca4 (assembly GCF_013364075.1). Lineage (GTDB taxonomy): Bacteria > Actinomycetota > Actinomycetes > Mycobacteriales > Pseudonocardiaceae > Amycolatopsis. The sequence continues at coordinate 7,879,882 of NZ_CP054925.1, read as the reverse complement.
GATCGAGATCACCAGCTTCTCGCCCTGCTTGTTCTCCACGATCCAGAGCTTGCCGTCCTCGATCAGCCAGCAGGGCGGGCTCATCCAGTTCAACGGCTTGTACGCACGGTCGTCGGAGTGCACCGACACCGAGCCGTCGGACTTGACGAGCAGCAGGCGGGTGGCCATCGGCAGGTGGGCGGTCAGCCGGCCGGCGTAGTCGACCTGGCACCGCGCGATCACGAGACGCACCCGAGGAGGGTAGGACAGGGTCGGTGATACTGGGCGCGTGGACCCCATTCAGCGTGTCGCGTCCCGCGAGGTGTACCGGAACAACTGGATGACCGTGCGGGAGGACGAGATCCGCCGCTCCGACGGCTCGCCGGGCATCTACGGCGTGATCGACAAGCCGTCGTACGCACTGGTCATCGCCCAGGACGGCGACCGGTTCCGGCTGGTCGAGCAGTTCCGCTACCCGCTCGGCGAGCGGCGCTGGGAGTTCCCGCAGGGCACCGCGCCGAACCTGGCGGACGTGCCGCCTGCCGAGCTCGCCGTGCGTGAACTGCGCGAAGAGACCGGGCTGCGGGCCGGCTCGATGGTCCCGCTCGGCAAGCTCGACGTCGCCGCCGGCATGAGCAGCCAGCGGGGCTGGGTGTTCCTCGCCACGGACATCACCGAGGGCGAGCCGGAACGCGAGCACGAGGAACAGGACATGCGCAGCGCGTGGTTCGCCCGCGCCGACGTCGAGAAGATGATCCTCGCCGGCGAGATCACCGACGCGCAGTCGATCGCGGCGTGGGCGCAGCTCACGCTGTCCGAGCGGCACCGGCCTTGAGCATCCCGCGGATCACCAGGTGGTGGAACGGCTTGATGAGCGCGAAGTAGGCCGGGCCGACGCGGTTGTGGAAGTGCACGAGCGTGCCGAGCCGGAAGCCGCGGGGGATCGCCTCGACCGTCAGGTACCCGGTCAGGTGACTGTCGTCGACACCCGCGACGAGGTAGCGCTCGGGATCGCCGGCCCGGACCGTGAAGAACGCCACCCGGTCGCCGGGCGCGAACCCGACGTCCTCGGGCCGCAGCCGGCCGGATCGCGGCACGGACGCGGTCTCCAGCCGCAGCGCCTTCGCGAGCAGGTACCGGACGCCGAAGAGGGCCTTCACCCAGGCCGGCGACCAGCCGAACACGCCGGCGACGAACTCGCGCAGGCTGTTCTCGCTCTCGATCTCCTTGAACTCGACGTAGTCCGCGCCCTCGGCGAACGGTTCGGTCATTTCGCTCTCCCCAGTACCAGTTCCAGCGCGTCCTTGAGCTGCCGCCCGGACAGCGGCGGCACGACTTGCCCGGCGCCGACGACGATCAGGTACAGCGCCTGCGCCAGGCCGGCGTCGCCGCTGACCTCGGTCAGGTAGGCCACCCGGGTCCGGTCGACGCGCTCCTGGACCGCCCGCGCTTCGGCGTCCTGCAGGGCCCAGGCCCGCACGGCGATCTCCAGCCCGAGGCCCGGCCCCGGCGCGAGGACGAGCTTCAGCAGCGCGCCCAGCCTGCCGTCCGGCGCCGCCTCCGCCTGCTCCACGAACCGGGTCGTGCGCTCGGTCTCGAAGTGCTCCAGCAGGGCCGTGCGGAACCCGCCCGTGCCCTTGAAGTGGTGGTAGAAGGAGCCCTTCGACAGGCCGAGCCGCTCGGTCAGCCGCTCGACCGTCACCGCCGGCGCGCCCTGCTCGGCCAGCAGCACCAGCCCCGCGTCCAGCCAGTCACGCCTGCTCGCCATGGCCATACCATACCGTATGGTACGGTCCGCGGCCACCATGGAACCGCGGCCGGAGCCGGGGACGTCAGTCGGGCCAGGAGGGCTTGCGCTTCTCCAGGAACGCCGCCATGCCTTCGCGGGCGCCGGGCAGCTGCGACGCCGACGCCATGACCTCCAGAGCGATCGCGTAGGCGTCCGCCTCGGGCCGGTCGAGCTGGGCGTACAGGGTCACCTTGCCCATCGTCTTGCTGGCGCGGCTGCCGCGCGTCGCCCGGCCCAGCAGCTCCGCGACGGCGTCGTCGAGCTGCTCGTCGGGCACAACCCGGTTGACCAGGCCCCAGTCGAGCGCGGTGGGCGCGTCGATGACGTCGCCGGTCAGCGCCAGCTCCATCAGCCGCTTCCGGCCGATCGAGCGGGCCACCGGGACCGCCGGCGTGTGGCAGAACCAGCCGCCCTTGCCGCCCGGCAGCGCGAAGCCCGCGGATTCGGCAGCGATCGCGAGGTCGCACGACGCCACCAGCTGGCAGCCCGCCGCCGTCGCCAGGCCGTGCACCCGCGCGATGACGACCTGCGGCACCGACTGCATGGTCTGCATCAGGTCCGTGCACAGCCTGAGCAGTTCGCGCACGCCCATCAGGTCGCGCGCGGCGACGTCGCCGAAGTCGTGGCCGGCCGAGAACACCGGGCCCGCGCCGGCCAGCACGATGCCCGTCGCGTCGGACGTCCCCGCCTCGTGGAACGCGGCGAGCAGCTCGGCGAGGTGCTCGGCGGACAGCGAGTTGCGCCGGGCCGCCCGGTTCATCGTGATCGTGACGGTGTCACCGTCGCGCTTGACCAGGATGTGCTGGTACTCGGTCATGCCTCGACCGTAACTCTTCGGAAGGTGCGCCGATAGCTGTCCGGGCCGACGCCGACCTCGGCGTGCATCCGGCGGCGCAGGTTCGCCGCGGTCCCCAGCCCGGACCGCTCCGCCACGCGGTCGACCGGCAACGACGTCGTCTCCAGGAGCTGCTGCGCGAGCCGGACGCGTTGCACGCGCAGCCAGCGTCCCGGCGTCACCCCGGTGGCCGCGGCGAACTCGCGGTGGAACGTCCGTTCGCTCATCCGCGCGTGCCCGACCAGGTCCTCGACGCCGATCCCGGAACCCAGGCGCGCCAGCGCCCAGTCCATTGTGGACGACAAGCCCGGCTGCGTGGCGGCGGGCACCGGGCTGTCGACGTACTGCCGCTGCCCGCCTTCCCGCGCCGGCGGCATCACCAGCCGGCGCGCGAGGCGGGCGGCGACCTCGGCGCCGTGATCGCGGCGGACCAGGTACAGGCACAGGTCGAGGCCGCCGACGACCCCTGCGGACGTCAGGACGCCGCCGTCGTCGGTGTAGAGCACATCGCGCCGGAGGTCGGCCCGCGGTGCGATGCGGGCCAACGCGTCGAGGTCGCGCCAGTGCGTCGTCGCCGGACGGCCGTCGAGGAGACCGGCGGCGGCGAGGGTGAACGCGCCGGAGCACAGCCCCGCGACCGTCCGCCCGTCCCGGTGGGCCCGGCGCAGCGCACTCACCGCCGCCGAGGGCACCGCGGCGAGGGGGTCGTTGCGGCCCGGCGCCAGCACGAGGTCGCAGTCGTCGAGGCCGGCGAGCCCGTGCGTGGCCGCGACGTCACCGAAGGGCGACACGGCCGTCCGCACCCGCCCGGGGCTGCACAGGCGGACCGTGAAGGGGCCGATGCCGCTGTCGGTGCGGTCCTGGCCCCAGACCTCGCCGATCACCGCGAGGTCGAACATCCGGGTGCCGGGCAGCAGGACGACGCCGATGGTGCGCATGGCAGAAAAGTACCGCATCGCGCGTCTTCTGCCACTCCCCCGGCGCACCGGGAGCCCGCGAAACTCGACGGCATGACCGAAACGGCACTCATCCTGATCGACGTCCAGCGCGGGTTCGACGACCCGGAGTTCTGGGGCCCGCGCAACAACCCGGGCGCCGAAGCGAACATGAAGGCCCTGCTCGACGCGTGGCAGGAACGACGGCTCCCGGTGGTGCTCGTGCACCACGACTCGCCCAAGCCCGGCTCGCCGCTGCGGCCGGGCCAGCCGGGCAACGACTTCAAGCCCGAACTCGACGGCGCGCGGCCGGACCTGGTGTTCGGCAAGAAGGTCAACTCGGCCTTCATCGGCGACGTCGACCTCGACGCGTGGCTGCGCAAGCGCGGCATCACCGGGTTCGTGGTGGCCGGTATCCAGACGAACTTCTGCTGCGAAACCACCGCGCGGATGGGCGGGAACCTCGGCTACGACGTCACGTTCGCCCTCGACGCCACGTTCACCTTCGACCTGCCGGGCGTGACCGCGGACGAGCTCTACCGGGTCACGGCGGCGAACCTGGCGAACCAGTTCGCCACCGTGAAGTCCACAAAGGACATCCTCGGCGAGTTCAGCTGAGGCCGTGCCGCTCGCGGATCAGGCTGACGATGCCGTCCATGATCCCGGTCAGCTCGTAGTCCTTGGGCGTGAACACCCGGGCGATGCCGCGTTCGGTCAGCAGCGCGGCGTCGTCCGGCGGGATGATCCCGCCGACGATCACCGGAACGTCCCCGGCGCCGGCCGCACGCAGGCCGTCGACGACGTGCGGCACGACCTCGAGGTGCGAGCCGGAGAGCACCGACAGCCCGACGACGTGCACGCCTTCCTGGACCGCAGCCGCGACGATCTGCTCGGGCGTCAGCCGGATGCCCTGGTAGACGACCTCGAAGCCGGCGTCGCGCGCCCGGACGGCGACCTGCTCGGCGCCGTTGGAGTGCCCGTCGAGGCCGGGCTTGCCGACCAGGATCCGCAGCCGCTCGCCCAGCTCCGCCTCGGTTTCGCGGACCCGCTCGCGCACGCGCTCGAGCGCCGGGTCGCCCCCGCCCGCGGCCGCCGCGGAAACGCCGGTGGGCGCGCGGTATTCGCCGAACACCTCGCGCAGCGCGCCGGCCCACTCGCCGGTGGTCACGCCGGCCCGCGCGCAGTCCACAGTGGCCTCGAAGAGGTTCTCCGCGGTCTGCGCGCGTTCCTTCAGCGTGGCCAGCGACCGCTCGACGGCGTCGTTGTCGCGCTGGGTACGCCATTCCTCGATCGCCGTGACGGCGGCCTTCTCGACGGCGGGGTCGATCGTCTCGATCGCCTTCGCCCCCTCGGCCTGCAGCGGCGACGGCTCGGTCGTCTCGAACTTGTTGACCCCGACCAGGACCCGCTCGCCGTTCTCCATCTCGCGGCGGTACTCGGCCAGCGAGGCGACCAGCTGCGACTTCATGTACCCGCTCTCGACCGCGGCGACCGCGCCGCCGAGGTCCTGCACGCGGGCGATCTCTTCACGGGCCCCGGCCATGATCTCGTCGACCTTGGCCTGGATGACGTGCGAGCCGTCGAAGATGTCCTCGTACTCCAGCAGGTCCGTCTCGAAGGCGAGCACCTGCTGCATCCGCAGCGCCCACTGCTGGTCCCACGGCCGCGGCAGGCCGAGGGCCTCGTTCCACGCGGGCAGCTGGATCGCGCGGGCGCGGGCGCCGCGGGACAGCGACACCGCGAGCATCTCGAGCACGATCCGCTGGACGTTGTTCTCCGGCTGGGCTTCGGTGAGCCCGAGCGAGTTGACCTGGACGCCGTAGCGCAGGCGGCGGGCCTTGGGATCCGTTACGCCGTAACGGTCGCGCGTGATTTCGTCCCAGAGCGCGGTGAACGCGCGCATCTTGGACATCTCCTCGACGAACCGGACGCCGGCGTTGACGAAGAACGAGATCCGCGCGACGACTTTGCCCATGTCGGCTTCGTCGACCTGCCCGGAGTCGCGGACGGCGTCGAGCACGGCGATCGCGGTGCACAGCGCGTAGGCGACTTCCTGCGTCGGCGTCGCACCGGCTTCCTGCAGGTGGTAGCTGCAGATGTTGATCGGGTTCCACTTGGGGACGTGGTGCACGGTCCAGGCGATCACGTCGGTGATCAGCCGCAGGCTCGGCCCCGGCGGGAAGATGTAGGTCCCGCGGGACAGGTACTCCTTGATGATGTCGTTCTGCGTGGTGCCGGTGAGCTTGGCGAGCACCTCGTCAACGTCACGGCCCTCGGCCTCGGCCTGCTCGCGCGCCACGGAGACGTACAGCGCGAGCAGCCACATGGCCGGCGCGTTGATGGTCATCGACGTGTTGGCCTCGGCGAGCGGGATGCCGTCGAAGAGCCGGCGCATGTCGCCGATGTGCGACACCGGGACGCCGACCTTGCCGACTTCGCCGCGGGAAAGCTGGTGGTCCGGGTCGTAGCCGGTCTGGGTGGGCAGGTCGAAGGCCACCGAGAGGCCGGTCTGCCCCTTCGCCAGGTTGCGCCGGTAGAGCTCGTTGGACGCGGCCGCGGAGGAGTGCCCCGCGTAGGTCCGCATCACCCACGGTCGGTCTCGCTCGCGGTCCGTTGGGTACGGCACTGGGCACCTCCGGCGGTGGACGTTTCGTCGAGTGTACCGACCGGTAACTTATGGTGGCAGTGGAATCGAACACGTCCGGGTGACGTCAGTCCGCAGCCTGCTCCTGCACGATCAGGTCGCGCACCCCGTCGACGTCCGGCACGTCGAACAGCTCGATCGGGGCCGGTTGACGCCGCTTCGGCACCGAGTGGCCGAGCAGGTGCACCGACGCGTCCCGCCTCGCGAGCGTGAGCCTGCCGCTGCCGTCCTGGTCGCGCCGGACGACCGGCGGCTCCAGCGCACTCAGGTACTCGTACGCGCGGGTGCGGCCCGAGACGCGGTCGGCCACCACGACCCGCTGGTCGGTCACCGCGTACACCTCGCGGCGCGTCGTGCGGAGCCGCCAGAGCACCGGCCCCCAGACGACGGCCAGCCCGAGGCTCCCCAGGGTCACGGCCGGCGCCGGGGCCGGCAGCCCGATGGCGGCGGCGAACCCCGACACCATGACCGAGCCGAAACCGACGCGGTACCACTCGAGCCCCGTCGGGGCGACCCGCCGCGGCCGTCCCGACCACAACAGCCGCTCCCCCGGTTCCAGGGCGATCAGCGGTTCGTCCACGGCGACCTCCTTTGCCGGGCAGACGCACCGCGAGGTCGTGCGGGTTGCCCGGCTCAGGCGGCCGAACTGCCGGCTTCCGGCGGGGCCTGGCGGGCCTTGGCCTCGTCGATCGCCTTGGTGAGCAGGTCGCGGACGCGCTTGGGCTCGCCGACGCCGATCAGCGTCACCGTTCCCGGGCCGCCGAAGGAGAGGGTCCCGGTGCGCGACGGGCCCGCCTTGAGCGCCGGCGCGGGCAGGCCGGCCAGCTCGCTGGAGCGTTCCCTCTGCCGGAACAGCCCGGACCGCGCGATGATCCGGCTGTCGGTGACCGCGTAGGTGGTGCGCCCGAGCGCGAGGTACCGCAGGACCGACCGCCCGACGGCACCGTAGAGGCCGAGCACCAGAGCGACGACCGCGGCGGCCGGAACGAGTCCGTTCGGCTGCTGCGTGAGCAGGTACCAAAGCGCGGCGGCTGCGAGGACGAGCCCGGCGGGGGCGATCACCCCGTCCGCGGCCACGTAGAGCGGACGGTGGACCGGCTCGCCGGCCCAGAGCACGCGCTCACCGGGCAACAGCTCGATTTCCCCTGCTGACATGGCCGAACACTACTCCGGCGGAGGCCCTCCCGCCGAGCCTCACCCGCGACCCGGTACCCGCCCGCACCCTCCGTGCGTGGCCGAACGCGCAACGAACCCGGTGAGGAAATCCGCGAGACCGGAGCCCACCCCGTCGATTAGCGTGGACAGCCGTGACGTGGAGTTCGTACGGGAGTTACCTGGTCATCGTGGTCCTGATCGTCCTCGCTCCGGGACCGGACACGATGGTGATGCTCAAGAACGCCCTCTCCGGCGGGTTCCGGGGCGGCCTCCTCGCCTCGCTCGGCATCTTCGCGGGGAACGCCGCTCAGGGCAGTGCCGCCGCGCTCGGGCTCGGTGTCCTCATCGCCCGGTCGCAGCCGGTGTTCCTCGCGCTCAAGTGGGCCGGGGCCGCCTACCTGGTCTTCCTCGGCTTCCAGGCCCTGCGCGGCGCCTTCCGCGGTGACTACCATGCCGTCGAGCAGGCCCAGCGGCGCCGGGGCGGGGGTTTCCGGCGGTTCCGCGAGGGTTTCCTCTCCAACATCACCAACCCGAAGGTGCTCGTCCTCTACCTGTCCGTGCTGCCGCAGTTCCTCGACCCGGCGCGCACGACGACGTGGGACGCGCTCGCCCTCGCCTACACCGTCGCCGTGCTGGGTGTGTTGTGGTTGCTGGTGCTGCTGGTCTTCGTGCACCGGGTGCGGGCCTGGCTGGAGCGCCGCCGGGTGCGGCGTGCGCTGGACGGCGTCACCGGTACCGCGCTGCTCGGCTTCGGCGCCGCCCTCGCGCTGGAGTCCTGATGAGCTGGAGCACCTACGCCGGGTTCGCCGGGATGATGGCCTTCCTGGCGATGATGCCGGGCCCGGACACCATGGTCGTGCTGAAGAACGCCCGCGGCGGCGGCGCCCGCGGCGGCGGCTGGGCGTGCGCCGGCATCACCGTCGCGAACTTCCTGCAGGGCACCGCGGCCGCCCTCGGCCTGGGTGCGCTGATCACCCGCTACCAGCCGGTGTTCGAGACGGTGAAGTGGCTCGGCGCCGCGTACCTGGTCTTCCTCGGCATCCAGGCCCTCCGCGGCGCCTGGCGCGGCAACTACGAGGCCCTCGACGACGTCCGCAGGGCCCGCACCTCCCGCGGACGGCGGTTCCGCGAAGGCTTCCTGTCCAACATCACCAACCCGAAGGTCATCGTGCTGTACCTGTCGGTGCTGCCGCAGTTCCTGACGCCGTCGTCGACGCTCGGGGACTCGCTGCTGCTCGCGTACACGGTCGCGGGTCTGGGAGTGGTGTGGCAGGTGCTGCTGCTGTTGTTCGTGCACCGGGTCCGCGACTGGTTGCGGCAGCGGAAGGTGCGGCGGGTACTGGACGGCGCGACGGGCACTGCACTCGTGGGATTCGGCGCGGCGCTCGCCCTGGAGGCCTAGCCTCGGATCATGACCTGGGGAACTTATGGCGGGTACGTGCTTTTCGTCGTGCTCGTGCTGATCGTGCCGGGACCGGACACCGCCCTCGTGCTGAAGAACTCCCTCGCCGGCGGCCGGCGCGGAGGTGTGCTCACCGCGCTGGGCATCGGGTCCGGGAACCTCGTCCAAGGCCTCGCCGCCGCGCTCGGGCTCAGTGCCGTGATCGTGCGCGCCGAGCCCGTCTTCGTCGCCCTCAAGTGGGCAGGGGCCGGCTACCTCGCCTACCTCGGCGTCAAGGCGCTGCTCGCCGCTTGGCGGGGGAACTACCGCACGGTCGCGGAAACCGCAGGCCACGGCGGCCGGCGCTGGCGAGAGGGGTTCCTCGGCAACCTCACCAACCCGAAGGTCCTCGTCTTCTACCTCTCGATGCTGCCGCAGTTCCTCACCGCGGACTCCACGATCGCCGAAGCACTGCTGCTGGCGGTGACGGTCGGGGGGCTCGCGACGCTGTGGCAGCTCGTGATCGTCGCCGGAGTACACCGGATCCGCGCCTGGCTGGGACGACGGCGGGTCCGTCGCACGCTTGACGGCGTCACCGGCACCGCCCTCATCGGCTTCGGGACCGCGCTCGCCCTCGAAGGCTAGAGCGTCCGGTCCAGCCAGTCGTAGATCCGGCCCGCCGCGAGCCGCTGGGCGCCGACGTGGCAGTGTGCGTCCGCGCCCTCCTCGGCCGTGAACGTCAGCAACGTCTTCGGGGCCTTCAAGTGCTCGTACAGCCGGCGGGGCTCGGTCTCCTTCTCGCCGCCGAAGAACAGGTCGTCCGCCGCTTCGCAGACCAGGACCGGGCACTCCACCTTCTCCGCGATGCCGTCTTCGAGCGTGTACTCGAGGTACTTCGCGATGAACTCGCGGTCCGTTGCCACGCCCAGGACGTACCGGCCGTGGTCGCACGCCCAGCGCAGCGTCGAACTCTGCTCGCGGCCCGCCGCCAGCAGCGCGTCGAACTCCTCGTCGTGCGGGGCCTGGGCCCGGCGCACGATCTCCGCACGCGGCCAGGGCAGCACCGACGTCACCGCGGCACCCGCGTCGTACACGCCGTCCACCGCGACCACCGCCGCCAGCCGGTGCTCGAACGCCGCCGCGCGCGGGGCCAGCATGCCGCCCAAGCTCACCCCGAGCAGCGCGACGCGCGCCGGGTCCACGCCGTCGATCTCCAGCGCGAAGTCCACCACCGGCGTGACGACGTGCTCCCAGTCCGGGCGGAACACGAGCTTGTTCCGCCGGATCGCGCTCGGCTGGCCGGGTCCGTCGAACGTCAGGACGTGGTAGCCGTGCGCGGCGCCGGCCGCCGCGCCCATGAAGTGGCATTCCTCGGCGCTGCCGTCGAAGCCGTTGTGCATGATCAGCAACGGCTTCGGCCCGGCACCCGGCGCCCGGTGGAAGTAGCCGTGCAGCACCGTTCCCTCGTACGGGATCTCGACCGGTTCGGCCACCTCCGCACGCCGGAAGCACTCGACGCTGCGGTCGTACGCCGCGGCGATGCGCGGGTCCGCCGGGTCGCCGTGCAGGAAGAACTCCGCCGAGAAGTAGTAGGTCGACGCGCGCAGCAGCAGGTCGCGCGCGGTGACCGGCCCGGCTTCGGCCGCTTCGGCGTACAGCCGGTCGGCCAGCGCGCGGTAGGCGTCGTGCCAGCCGTCGTAGTCGCCCGGCGTCACGGTCGAGGCCGCCGCGAGGACCTCGCCGAAGTCCGCGCCGCCGTAGGCCGCGTGGCCGAACAGGCGCAGGGTTTCGAACCAGAACTGCGGGTCCTCTTCGAACAGCAGCTGCTTCATCGGATTTCCTCCCGTGCAAAGGTTTCGAACGACCGGGCCGGCCGCCCGGTGACCTGCTCGACGACCGGGGTGACGCGGTCCTCGATGCCGCGGCGGATGTCCTCGTCGAGGGCGGCGAGCACCCGGGCGAACCCGTCGGGGAGCCCCGAAGCGGCCAGCCGCGCGGCGAACTCGGCCGTGCTGACCGGCCGGTGCCGGACCGGACGGCCGAGCCGCGCGGCCACGATCGCGGCCGCTTCGGCGTAGCTCAGCGCGGCCGGGCCGGTCAGGACGTGGTCGGTGTTGTGCGGCACCGGGTCGATCAGCGCGCGGACGGCGACCGCGGCGATGTCGGCGGCGTCGACGAAGGCGACCCGGGCGTCTCCGGTGGCCGTGACGATCTCGCCGTCCCGCACCCCCTGGGCCACCAGGTGCTCGCCGGTGAAGTTCTGCATGAACCAGGACGGCTTCAGCACCGCCCACTCCGGCATCGTGCGCACCAGCCGCTGCAGGTCGCCCAGGCCCGGGGTGTCGGAAGTGACCGCCGACGAGCTCAGCAGGACGACCCGCCGGACGCCCGCGTCCAGCGCGTCGGCCAGGAACGGCTCGACCAGCGGCGCGGGCTCGGTCTCGCCGATCGGGGCCAGCAGGTACACCGCCGAAGCACCACGCAGCGCGTCGGCGTGCGTTGCGCGATCGGTCCAGTCGAACCGGACCTGACCGGCTTCGCCGGGCTTGCGCGTGGCCGCCCGCGCGGTGACGCCGTTCGCGCGCAGGCCGGCGACGACCCGGCGGCCGGTCGTGCCGGTGCCGCCGAGGACCAGGACGTCAGCCACCGAAGGCCGCCGTCAGCTCGTCGACGCCGCCGAGGATCTCCGCGGCGGCGAGCGGGCTCCAGTAGTCGCGGTAGGTGCGGATCTCCCCGTCCTCGACGGTGATCACCGCGACGTAGGACAGCTCGTACGGCTTCTGCGACGCCACCACGATCCCCGCGACGGTCAACTCGACCACCACCACGGCCGGGTCGGCGGTCTCGTGCACGGTCTTCGCCGTGATTTCACGGATGTCCAGCAGGTTCGGGTAGTCACGCAGGTATTCGCGAATCGCGTCGCGCCCCTCGACGCGCTTCGGGTAGCCCGGACCGGCGAACGGGAACTCGAGGACGCCGTCCTCGGCCCAGAGCCCGGCGAACCCGGCCATGTCGTGCTCGAGCAGCAGATCGAGCGCGTGCTCGACGAAGTCGCGCATCGCAGCCTCCTTCGACGTTCGGACGATACGGTACCGTCCCGACGTGACCTACCATAGACGGGACGGTACCGTCCCGTCCACCCGCTAGACTGCGCTTCATGGCACGCACCCCGACCGGCGCCGCGGTCCTCCAGCCCGAGGTCACGCAGGCGATCACCGACGCGGTCCTGCATGAACTGGCCGACCAGGGCTACGGCCGGCTGTCGATGGAGGCCGTGGCCAAACGCGCCGGGGTCGGCAAGAGCGCGCTCTACCGGCGCTGGCGGTCGAAGGACGAGATGATCGCCGCGGTCGTCACCGAGTTCAGCGTGACGCGGGCGGCGGAAGCGGACACCGGCTCACTGCGCGGCGACCTCCGCGAAACGATGCAGGCCCTGATCGACTGGCTGACCCACCCGCTGTTCTCGCGGATCCTGCCGGACCTCGTCGCGGAGGACGCGCGGAACCCGGAACGAAGCCGCAACGCGCGCGAGAACATCGGCGGGCTGCGACGCGAGGTCGGCGCGGCGATGCTGCGCCGGGCCATCGCGCGCGGCGAGCTGCCCGAGGACCTGGACATGGAGATGGCGCTGGACGTGCTGGCCGCCCCGATCTACTGGCGACTGGTGGTCCGGCAGGCTCCCGCCGAGCCCGACTACGTGGACCGCCTGGTGGCGTACGCCCTGCGCGCACTGGGCGCGCAGGGCGGGTGAGTCACTTCCGGTCGGGTTCGCCGGCGACGCGCTTGATGTTCGCGCCCAGGCGGTTGAGGTTCTCGACGAAGTGCGGGTAGCCGCGGTCGATGTGGAAGACGTCCCAGACCTCGGTGACGCCGTCCGCGCACAGACCCGCGAGCACCAGGCCGGCGCCGGCGCGGATGTCCGACGCCCAGACCGGCGCGCTCGAGAGCTTCTCGACGCCGCGGACCACCGCGTGGTGGCCGTCGGTGCGGGCGTCGCCCGACAACCGGATCATCTCCTCGATGAACCGGAAGCGCGCCTCGTAGACGTTCTCCGTGATCATCGACGTGCCTTCGGACACCGCGGACAGCGCCACCGCGAACGGCTGCAGGTCGGTCGCGAAGCCGGGGTACGGCAGCGTCACCCAGTCGACCGCCTTCGGGCGCTCCGGCTGGGCCACGCGGAAACCCTTGTCGCCGAACGTTTCGACGTCCGCGCCGGCCAGCTGCAGCTTGTTCAGCACCAGGTCGAGGTGGTGCGGGTTGACCCCGCGCACAGTGATGTCGCCGCGGGTCATCGAGGCGGCGAACGCCCAGGTCGCGCCCACGATCCGGTCGCCGATCACGCTGTGCGTGGTCGGGTGCAGCTGCTCCACGCCGTGCACGGTCAGCGTCGAGGTCCCGGCGCCTTCGATCTTGGCGCCCATCTCGGTCAGCATCGTGCAGATGTCGACGATCTCCGGCTCGCGCGCGCAGTTGTCGATCACCGTGGTGCCCTCGGCCAGCACGGCCGCCATCAGGATGTTCTCGGTCGCGCCGACGCTCGGGAAGTCCAGCCAGATCTGCGCGCCGACCAGCGTCTCGGCCTTCGCCACGACGCAGCCGTGCTCGATCGTGCTCGTCGCGCCCAGCTTGCGCAGGCCGTTCTGGTGCATGTCCAGCGGGCGTGAGCCGATCGCGTCACCGCCCGGCAGCGCCACGACGGCCTGCTTCAGCCGGCCGACCAGGGGCCCCAGCACGCAGACGGACGCGCGCAGCTTGCCCATCGCCGCCGAGTCGGCGCGGTGCGACAGCTCGGCCGGCGTGGTGATGGTGGCGGTGTCGCCCTCGATGACGACCTCGCAGCCGACGCTCCGCAGCACGTCGCCCATCAGCGGGACGTCGAGGATCTGCGGGCAGTTCGTGATGGTCGTGGTCCCCTCCGCGAGGAGGGCGGCGGCCATCAGCTTCAGCACGCTGTTCTTGGCGCCGACCACGTCGACCTCGCCGACCAGCCGGGCTCCGCCATGCACGTCGAAGTGCTCGCTCATGGCCGCCAATCATGCCCTCTCGCCCGGATTCGGCCCGGGCGGGGGCCGCTATGGTGGGTCCATGGTCGTTCGCATCAACCGCGTGTACACCAAGGTCGGCGACAACGGCACGACCGCGCTCGGCGACGGGTCGCGCGTGCCGAAGACGTCCCCGCGGCTGGGCGCGTACGCGGACACGGACGAGACGAACTCGGTGCTCGGATTGGCGATCGCGGTCGGCGCGCTGCCTGCCGAGGTGACGGACGTGCTGCGCACGGTGCAGAACGATCTCTTCGACGTCGGCGCGGACCTCTGCCTGCCGATCTCCGACGACCCGCCGTACCCGCCGCTGCGGATCACCGAGAAGTACGTCGAGCGGCTCGAAGGCTGGTGCGACGAGTTCAACGAGCGCCTGCCGAAGCTGACGTCGTTCATCCTCCCGGGCGGCACACCGGGGGCGGCGTTCCTGCACCAGGCGCGGACGGTGGCGCGCCGGGCGGAGCGGTCGGCCTGGGCCCTGCACGAGGCCGAGCCCGAGGCGACGAACCCGATCGCGGTGAAGTACCTGAACCGGCTTTCGGACCTGCTGTTCATCCTCGCCCGGCTGGCGAACCCCGAAGGTGACGTGCTGTGGCAGCCGGGTGGGCAGCCCTCCTAGATCCCCCAGCTCTCCCGCAGCGCCCCCAGGGCCTGGTGGAAGCCCGGGAAGGTCTTCTTCACGCAGTCCGGGTCGTCCAGCGTGATGCCGTCGACCAGCAGGCCCGTGATGCTGAACGCCATCGCGATCCGGTGGTCGCGGCGGCAGGCCACCTCCGTGCCCGTCGGCTCGCCCGGCTGGATCTCGATCCAGTCGCGGCCCGTCTCGACCTCGATGCCCATCGCGCGCAGGTTCTCCTCGCACGCGTCGAGGCGGTCGCACTCCTTGATGCGCGTGTTGTAGACGTCCTCGATGCGGACCGGGCCGGACGCGAACGGCGCGATCGCCGCCAGGGTCGGGACCGTGTCGGAGATGTCGCGCATGTTCACCGTGACGCCGCGCAGGCCGTCCGACGGGCCCGCGACCGTCACCGAGTCCGGCGTGAGCTCCACGTGCGCGCCCATCTCGCGCAGCACGTCGGCGAACTTCACGTCCCCCTGGAGGGCGTCGGAGCCCAGACCCGGGATGGTCACCGTGCGGCCGGTGACCGCCGCCGCGGCCAGGAAGTAGCTCGCCGTCGAGGCGTCCGGCTCCACCGGGTACTCGCACGCCTGGTACGGCTGCGCCGGGACCACGAACGTCTGCCCCTCACGACGGACCTCGACGCCGAAGCGGCGCATCATCTCCAGCGTGATCTCGACGTACGGCACCGACACGAGGTCGGTCACCGTGATCCGCAGCCCCTCCGCGGTCAGCGGCCCGACCAGCAGCAACGCCGTCAGGAACTGCGAGGACAGGCCCGCGTCGAGGGTCAGCTCACCGCCCTTGATGCCGTTCGCGCGGACGGTCAGC
Source organism: Amycolatopsis sp. Hca4 (assembly GCF_013364075.1). GTDB lineage: Bacteria > Actinomycetota > Actinomycetes > Mycobacteriales > Pseudonocardiaceae > Amycolatopsis. The sequence goes on along the minus strand of NZ_CP054925.1, from coordinate 7,864,669 downwards.
GGGTGGTGGCCCGGCTCGCCGCCGAACTCGAGGTCGACGCCCAGCTCCTGCAGGGCGTCGGTCAGCGGGCCCAGCGGGCGGCGGCGCATCTGGCCGGAGGCGTCGAAGGCGAACGTCCCGGTGCCGGCCGCGGCCAGCGCGGGGAGGAACCGGGCCGTCGTGGCGCCGTCGCGGCAGAAGACCTCCGCCGAAGCCACCCCGGGCCCCGCGGGGCGGCCCTCGATGGTCCACGCCTCCGGCTGCCGGTCGACCCGGTAGCCGAGCTTGACCAGGCCCTCGGCGAAGCCCTCGGTGTCGTCCGAGTGCAGCGGACGGCCGAGGGTCGTGGTGCCGTGCGCGGCGGCGGCCAGGAACAGGCCGCGAGCGGTGACGGACTTGGAGCCGGGGATCTCGACGAGGGTCACGAGTCCCAGTTTAGTGGGGCTGGATCTCCGCCATCGGGCCCCAGTCGGAGGCGTCCTGGACGTTGATGATCTGCGGGTTGTCGCTGATGTACGCGCCCAGGTTGGCGACCGCCCACTTGAAGTGGTCCGAGCCGACGTGGGCGACGGCCGCGTCCTGGCCGTCGAAGCCCTCGACCAGCACGTACGTGTTCTTGTCCTCGAGGCTGCGTGACCACTCGAAGAACCGGTTGCCGTCCTCGGCCCGGGTGTTCGCGGTGTAGTCCGCGACGATCTCCGGCCAGTCTTCCGCGTGCTCCGGTTTGACCGGGAACTTGACCACGATGAAAATCATGGGCTCAACCGTAGGCGAAAGCGGCGGCCGCGGCTGTCTCGGAATGAGACAGCCTCAGGAGGCGCGCGGCAGGCGTCGCCCGGGCGGGGCGGATTCGAGCCACGAGAGGAACCCGGTGAGCGCGCCCGGCCCCATGGCGATCTCGATCGCCTCCTGGGTCTCGGACTCGCAGCGCAGCACCGTCGAGCCCTCGGGCACGGCGTAGGCCTCGGTGCCGGACGGGTCACGCCGGTCGGCGATCTGCATGCTTTCCCGCTGGAAGACGCGGTCGGCGCCGGTCCGCAGGCTCCAGACCCGGTACCAGACGAACTCGTCGCCCTCGTAGCGGCCCAGCCCCAGGTGCCAGCTGGACCGCGGGTTGTCCGGACGCCACCGCAGCGCGACGCTCACGCCGCCACCGCGGCGCATCCGGATCCAGCGCTGGCCGTACCAGGCGGCCAGCACCGCGAGCACGATCAGGAGCCCGGCTACGACCACGGTGATCTTCACGGTCCGGCTCCTGCCCGTCTCGCGCTCAGGCCGTCTGGCCCGCTGCGCGGAGCTGGGCCGAAGCCCTCGCCCGCTCGGTCTCGTCGTCCCCGGTCAGGGCCGCCTTGGCCGCCTCGACGTCGATCTCGTCGGAAAGCTCGGCGCTCTCGGCGAGGATGCTCACCCCGGTGCCGGTCACGGAGAGGAAACCGCCGTGCACGGCCGCGCAGACCGTCTCGCCGTCGGTGGTCGTCACCTTGACCACGCCACCCTCGACCAGCTGCCCGAGCACGGGTTCGTGACCGGCCATGATGCCGATCTCACCCTCGGTGGTCTGAGCCACCACGAAAGTGGCAGTACCCGACCAGAGACGGCGCTCGACGGCCACCAGCTCCACGGACATCTCGGCCACGTAGCACTCCTTAACTCGGGGTGTTGCCACCGAGTGTAATAGGTCTGACTCAAGCTACGAGAACGGCGGGGGCGCGGGTCCACATAGGACACTGCCCCCGCCGTGCTCACGAGCTCACTTCTTGGTGATTTCCTTGTACTTCTTCTCGAGGTCTTCGAGGCCACCGATACCCAGGAACGCCTGCTCCGGGTAGTGGTCGAAGTCGCCCTTGGCGATGCGGTCGAACGACTCGATCGTCTCCGACAGCGGCACCGTCGAGCCCGGGATCTGCGTGAACGCCTCGGCGACCAGCATGTTCTGCGACAGGAACCGCTCGATGCGGCGCGCGCGCTGAACGGTCAGCTTGTCCTCTTCCGAGAGCTCGTCCATACCGAGGATCGCGATGATGTCCTGCAGCTCCTTGTACTTCTGCAGGATCCGGATGACCTCGGAGGCCACCCGGTAGTGGTCCTCACCGACGATGGCCGGGTCGAGGATCGTCGACGTCGACGCCAGCGGGTCCACCGCCGGGAAGATGCCCTTCTGGAACACCGACCGGGAGAGCTCGGTGGTGGCGTCCAGGTGGGCGAACGTCGCGGCCGGGGCCGGGTCGGTGTAGTCGTCCGCGGGGACGTAGATCGCCTGCATCGAGGTGATCGAACGGCCACGGGTCGAGGTGATCCGCTCCTGCAGCTGCCCCATCTCGTCGGCCAGCGTCGGCTGGTAACCCACGGCCGACGGCATGCGGCCCAGCAGGGTCGACACCTCCGAGCCGGCCTGGGTGAACCGGAAGATGTTGTCGATGAACAGCAGCACGTCCTGGTTCTGGACGTCGCGGAAGTACTCCGCCATGGTCAGCGCGGACAGCGCGACCCGCATGCGGGTGCCCGGCGGCTCGTCCATCTGGCCGAAGATGAGGGCGGTGTCGTTGATGACGCCGTCCTCGGACATCTCCAGGAAGAGGTCGTTGCCCTCACGGGTGCGCTCGCCGACGCCGGCGAACACCGAGGTACCACCGAAGTTCCGGGCGACGCGGGTGATCATCTCCTTGATGAGCACCGTCTTGCCGACGCCGGCACCACCGAACAGGCCGATCTTGCCACCCTGGACGTACGGGGTGAGCAGGTCGACGACCTTGAGGCCGGTCTCCAGCATCTCGGTCTTGCCTTCGAGCTGGTCGAAGGACGGGGCGCTGCGGTGGATGCCCCAGCGCTCGAGGTCCTCGCCGTAGCCGGGCTCGTCGAGGCACTCGCCGAGGGCGTTGTAGACGTGGCCCTTGACCTTGTCGCCCACCGGGACGGTGATCGGGCCGCCGGTGTCGGTGACCTCCGCGCCGCGCACCAGGCCGTCCTGCGGCTGCAGGGAGATGGTGCGGACGAGGTTGTCGCCCAGGTGGCTGGCGACCTCGAGGGTCACCGTCTTGCGCAGCTGCTCGAACTCGATCTCGACCTTGAGCGCGTTGAACTGGTCGGGCACGGAACCGCGCGGGAACTCGACGTCGACGACCGGACCGGTCACCGACACGATGCGCCCCTTGGCGCGCGGGGCTTCAGTACTGGTCATCAATCATCACTTCCTGCTGCGGTGAGCGCGTTCGCGCCACCGACGATTTCGGAGATCTCCTGGGTGATCTGCGCCTGGCGGGCCTGGTTCATCTCCCGCGTCAGGGTGCCGACCAGCTCGTTCGCGTTGTCCGACGCCGCCTTCATCGCGGTCCGGCGGGCGGCCAGCTCGGACGCCGCGGACTCGAGGAACGCCGCGTAGAGCCGCGTGTTGATGTACTTCGGCAGGATCGCGTCCAGCAGCGTGTCGGCACTGGGCTCGAACTCGTAGCTGGGGAGCAGCCCGGCGGGCTTCTCCTCTTCACCCTCGGAGTACTCGACCTCGAGCGGGGCGACGCGCTTGGCGGTCGGCCGCTGGGTCAGCATCGACACGAACTCGGTGTAGACGATGTGGATCTCGTCGACACCGTTGATGCCGTCGGCGTTCCCGTCCGCGTCGTCGGCGCCGCGCATGAACGACTCCACCAGGGCGTCACCGGCCGCGACCGCGTTGGCGTAGCCCGGCTGGTCGGAGAAGCCCGTCCAGCCGTCCACGACCTCGCGGCCCCGGAACCGGTAGTAGTTCAGCCCCTTGTTGCCGGTGACGTAGAGCTGCGGCTCCTTGCCCTCCGAGCGGAGGAGGGCCAGCAGCTCTTCGGTCGCCCGCAGCACGTTGGAGTTGTACCCGCCGCACTGGCCCTTGTCGCTGGTCACGACCAGGACAGCGGCCCGCTTGGGGTTCGGGCGCTCGACCAGCATGGGGTGGTCGAGCGTGGTGGCCGCGCCGGCCAGCGCCGAGAGCACCTTGGTGATCTCGTCCGCGTACGGCCGGGAAGCGGCGACCCGCGCCCGCGCCTTCGTGATGCGCGCGGTGGCGATGAGCTCCATCGCCTTCGTGATCTTGCCGATCGACTTGGTCGCCTTGATGCGCGACCGGAGTTCCCGGAGTTGTGCGGCCATGAGCTACCAGCTCACTTCTTCGGCGCGGGCTTGTTGACCTTGACGGTCTCCTGCCCGACCTTGTCGGCTTCCATGGCGTCCGCGTTGTCCTCGAGCGGCTTGCCCTCGGACGTGGTGAACTCCTTCTTGAACTCGTTCACCGCGGCGACCAGCTTGTCGGCGGTCTCGTCCTCGAACTTCCCGGAGTCGCGGATCGCGGCCAGGATCTCCGGGTGCTTGCGGCGGGCCGAGTCGAGGAACTCGAGGTTGAAGCGGCGCACGTCCTCGGTCGGGACCGAGTCGTAGTGGCCGTTCGTGCCCAGCCACACCGTGCAGACCTGCTCCTCGACCGGGATCGGCGAGTACTGCGGCTGCTTGAGCACCTCGTACAGGCGGGCACCGCGCTCGAGCTGCGCCTTCGACGCGTCGTCGAGGTCGGAGGCGAAGGCCGCGAAGGCCTCCAGCTCGCGGTACTGCGACAGGTCGATGCGGAGCGAGCCCGAGACCGACTTCATCGCCTTGACCTGCGCGGCACCACCCACGCGGGACACCGAGATGCCCACGTCGATGGCCGGGCGCTGACCGGCGTTGAACAGGTCCGACTGGAAGAAGCACTGGCCGTCGGTGATCGAGATGACGTTCGTCGGGATGTAGGCCGACACGTCGTTCGCCTTGGTCTCGATGATCGGGAGACCGGTCAGCGAGCCGGCGCCCAGCTCGTCCGACAGCTTCGCGCAGCGCTCCAGCAGGCGGGAGTGCAAGTAGAAGACGTCGCCGGGGAACGCCTCGCGGCCCGGCGGGCGGCGCAGCAGCAGCGAGATCGCGCGGTAGGCGTCGGCCTGCTTGGTCAGGTCGTCGAACACGATGAGGACGTGCTTGCCCTCGTACATCCAGTGCTGGCCGATGGCCGAGCCGGTGTACGGCGCGATCCACTTGAAGCCGGCCGAGTCGGACGCGGGGGCCGCGACGATCGTGGTGTACTCCAGCGCGCCGGCGTCCTCGAGGGACTTCTTCACGGCGGCGATCGTGGAGCCCTTCTGGCCGACCGCGACGTAGATGCAGCGAACCTGCTTCTTCGGGTCGCCGGTCTCCCAGTTGGCCTTCTGGTTGATGATCGTGTCCACGGCGACGGCGGTCTTGCCCGTCTTGCGGTCACCGATGATCAGCTGGCGCTGGCCGCGGCCGATCGGCGTCATCGCGTCGATGGCGGTGATGCCGGTCTGCAGCGGTTCCGACACCGGCTGGCGCTCGACCACCGAGGCGGCCTTGAGCTCCAGCGCGCGGCGCTCGGTGGTCTCGATGTCGCCGAGGCCGTCGATCGCCTGGCCCAGCGGGTTGACGACGCGGCCGAGGTAGCCGTCGCCGACCGGCACCGACAGGACCTGGCCGGTGCGCTTGACCTGCTGGCCCTCTTCGATGCTTTCGAAGTCACCGAGGATCGCGGCACCGATGGAGCGCGCGTCCAGGTTCAGTGCGACGCCCAGGACGCCGCCGGGGAACTCGAGCAGCTCGTTGGCCATGGCCGAGGGCAGGCCCTCGACGTGGGCGATGCCGTCGCCGGCGTCCACCACGGTGCCAACTTCTTCCCGGCTCACGTCCGGGGCGTAACTCGAGACGTAGTTCTCGATCGCGCTACGGATCTCATCCGAGGAGATCGTCAGCTCGGCCATGTCTTTCCCGCTCTCGCTTCGTTCTTGCCAGTATGCAAAGTCTTGTGTGACCTGGGCCTATGCCCGGGCCAGCCGCCTGCGCAACGCCGCGAGCTGCCCCGCCGCGCTCCCGTCGATGACCTCGTCGCCGACGCGGACGACGAGACCGCCGCCGAGCCGGGGGTCGACCTCGACGTGCAGCGCGATCGGCCGCCCGTAGATGGCGTCGAGCTTCGCGCCCAGCTGGGCGACCTGCTCGTCGGTCAGGGCGTTCGCGCTGGTCACGTAGGCCACCGAGCGCTGGCGCCGCTCCGCGGCCAGCTTGACCAGCTTGTCGAGCCCGACGCCGACGCCGCGGCCCTTGGCCCGGCGCACGACCTGCTCGACGAGGGTCTCGGTGACCACGTCCACCTTGTCGGCGAACAGCCCGCGCACCAGCGTGCGCTTGGCGTCGGCGGGCCCGGTCAGGTCCGACAGCGCGGCCTCGAGCTCGGGGTGGTTGGCCACCACGCGCGCGACCTGGAAGAGCTGGGATTCGACGGTGTCGACGTTCCCGGTCTTCTCCGCCGAGGTGAGCAGGGCCGAGCGCCCGAGCGACTCGAGCCCGTCGGTCAGCTCACGGGGGCTGGACCAGCGGCTGCCCGCCACGGTGTCGAGCACCTTCAGGGCCGGTTCGGACAACTTGCCGTCGAACAGCCGGCGCACCAGCCCGGTGCGCGACTCCGCCGTCGCGGAGGCGTCGCTCACCGCCCGGCGCAGGCCGATCTCCCGGTCCAGCAGGTCGACGACCGAGAGCAGCTCGTCGCCGACCGTGGCAGCGTCGGCTCCCGCGTCGGCCAGAACCTCGCCGAGGCGTTCCTCGGCGAGGCCGAGCGCTTCACGGCTCGCAGCATGCAGCGTCATCTCTGGCTACTTCCCCGCTCCGTTGGACGCACCGGTGGTTTCCAGCTCCGCCAGGAACCGGTCGACGGTGCCGCGGCGGCGCGCCTCGTCCTCGAGCGACTCGCCGACGATGCGGCTGGCCAGCTCGACGGCGTTGCGGCCCATGTCGGCCCGCAGCTCCGCGATGATCTGCGCCTTCTGGGCCTGCAGCTGGGCCTGGCCCTGTGCGACGATGCGCTGGGACTCGGCCTCCGCCTCGGCCCGCAGCTCCGCCTTGATCTGCTCGGCTTCGAGCCGGGCGTCGTCGCGGATCTTCGCGGCTTCGGTGCGGGCTTCCTGCAGCTGGGCCTTGTACTTGGCCAGCGCCTCTTCGGCCTCGGCCTGGGCCCGCTCGGCCTTCTCGATGCCTCCCTCGATCTTCTGCGCACGCTCTTCGTACGCGGCCTCGAAGCGAGGGACGACGTACTTCTTGAGGATGAACAGCAGGATCAGGAAGGCGACGATGCCGAGGATCAGCTCCGAGATGTCGGGGATGATCGGGTTGTGCGTTTCGCCCTCTGCGGCGAGGACCAAGGCACTGTTCAGCACGGCGTCTCCTTAAAGCGATGAGCCGAGGACTCAGGCGGCGGAGGCGATGAAGTAGATGACGATGCCGATCAGGGCGAGCACCTCGGTCAGAACGAAGGTCGAGAAGCCGATGCCCTGCAGCTTGCCCTGCGCCTCCGGCTGGCGGGCGGTGCCGTTGATGACGGCGGCGAAGATCAGACCCACACCGATGCCCGGGCCGATCGCGCCCAGGCCGTAACCGATGGCGGCGAGACCGGGGTTGAGGTTGACAGCCTGCTCCGCGGCCTGGGCCAGAACGATGTTGCTCACGTGCATTTCCCTTCACTTCGGTCCACGCGCTCGCGTGGATCGGGGGCTTGTGTTCTCAGTGCTCCGACGCCAGCGCGGCGCCGATGTACCCAGCCGACAGCAGGGCGAAGATGTAGGCCTGCAGCACCTGGATGAAGGCCTCGAGGAACGTCATCCCGATGGCGAAGATCCACGCCACCAGCGAGACCGGCTTCAGGGCCCAGCTCGAGGTCTCGGTCAGCAGGAAGGTGCCGCCGAGGGTGAACACCGCCAGGATCAGGTGACCGGCGAACATGGCGGCGAAAACACGGATGGCGAGCGTCAGCGGGTTGAGGAAGAACTTCTCCGCGAACTCGATCAGCGAGAAGAGCGGCAGCACCGCCTTGGGCACGCCCGGCGGGGCGAGCTCCTTCTTGAAGTAACCGGCGAAACCGTGCCGCTTGAACCCGACGAAGTGGTAGACCGGGTAGACGACGAGGACCGAGAGGGCGACCGGGAAACCGAAGCGCGCCATGGTCGGGAACTGCAGGACGGGGATGATCCCGTAGAGGTTGTTCACCAGTACGAAGGTGAACAATGCGAAAACGAGGGGTACGAACGGCTTGAAGTCCTTCGAGCCGATCTGCTCGCGCGCGATGTTGTTGCGGCTGAAGTCGTAGATCGACTCCGCCACGAACTGCCCCTTGCTCGGGACGACCTGAAGCTTGCGGGTCGCCAGCAGGAAGTACGTCGCGATGATGACGACCGACGCCACGACGAGCAGCATCGGCTTGGTGACCGAGCCGAACAACGGCGGCAACTCGAAGCTTTCGGCGCCGGGCGGCGCGAATACCGCACCCTCGGCCAAAACCAGCGCGCCCACTGGGCTCCTTCCGGTTCTCCCGGCCGGCGTTCACTCCGCCGGGGAATCGTCACGATCTGGACTTAACGTACCCGATACGTATCGGGACGTCGGAGGCGGCTACCCCACCGTCCGCAGAACACACCTTCACGTTCTGCACACGGGGTTGTCTCGCTTGAACACTGCCCTGCGGTCTACTTCGGACCAGCGGCCGGACGGCGGAACTACACGGTCGCCACACTGCTGATCGCGGTTCGTCTCGGGAAGCGCGCGGCCGAGGCCGCCACCCTTGACGCGGACCATACCAGCAGGTCAATCCGTGCCGGACAGGCGTACTCCTAACCAACCGATCAGCCCAGGACTTAGGTCCCGGGTGGTCCCGGGACCCAGGTCCGGTGCGCACCGGGACCCGATCCGGATCACCGCAGGCGGCAGGTCCCGGTCACCGTCCGCAGTCCGCACGCAAGCGCACTCGTGTGGCGCCGGTCACACTCAAGCGGCCGCAGGTGGGTGCACGAAGAGTAACGGAAGGTTACGACGAAACGGACCGCGTCAGGACGGGATGATCGTCGGGATCTTGGTCTTGCGGAAGGCGGCGAACTCGGCCGCGGCGGCGAGCAGGATGGCCACGATCATCGTGATGCCGAGCGACATCGGGTGCAGCGCGGTGACGCCCTTCAGCAGCGTCAGCGCCCCGAAGAGCAGGACGACCTTCACGACGTACCCGCCGAGCGCGATGACCATGACGAACATCGGGTCCTGGCCCGCGCTGAACTTCATCATGCCCAGCGTCGACAGGGACGCCAGCATCGCGAGCACCCCGCCGACGAGCGAGCCGAGGAAGCCGGGCAGGCCGTTGAGGATGCTGAACAGCGCGATGCACACGATCACCGCGGGCGGGGTGACCAGCAGCGAGGCCCTCGTCATCGCGCGGGCCGCCTGCAGCACCACCTTGGCGTGCGGGTTCTCCTGCTCGTGCGTTTCGGTTTCGCTCACTCTGGCTCCCTGCTCGGTTCCCACCCGAGTGTAGAGACCCCGGCGGATCAGGTGCCGGGCTGGTTGCGCGAGCGCAGCCGCGGGACGATCGAGACCACCGCCGCCAAGACCAGGCCGATCCCGATGATCCACAGCGCCGCGACGTCGTCGAACAGCGTCACCGACACCGCGCCGAAGGCCAGCAACCCGGCCCACAGGTAGATCAGCAGCACCGCGCGGCGCTGGGAGTGGCCGATCTCCAGCAGCCGGTGGTGCAGGTGCATCTTGTCGGCGGCGAACGGGCTTTCGCCGCGCCGGGTGCGCCGGACGACCGCCATGATCAGGTCCAGCATCGGCACGAACAGCACGGCCGCCACGACCACCAGCGGGGACAGCAGCGCGATCGCGTCCTTGGCGCTGAACTGCGTGTACGGCACGCGCCCGGACGCCGACGTCGTCGCGCCGGCGAGCATCAGGCCGATCATCATCGAGCCGGAGTCGCCCATGAAGATCTTCGCGGGCTGGAAGTTGTACGGCAGGAAGCCCAGACAGGCGCCGGCGAGGGTGGCGGCGATCAGCGCGGGCGGGTAGGTGCCGACGTCACCGCCCGAGCTGTCGAGCAGGCCGAGGGAGAACGAGCAGGTGGCCGCGGCGGCGATGAAGCCGAGGCCGCCGGCCAGCCCGTCGAGGCCGTCGACGAAGTTCATCGCGTTGACCATGACCACGACCATCACGACGGTGAGCAGTGCGCCCTGGTTCTTGTCGAGCACCAGCACCGAGCCGAACGAGCCGCCGGTGCCGCCCCACGGCACCCAGAACGACACCCACTGCACGCCGAAGATGACCAGGATGCCGGCGCACATGACCTGGCCGGCCAGCTTCGTCCAGGCGTCCAGTTCGAACCGGTCGTCGAGCGCGCCGATCAGCGAGATCACGCCGGCGGCCAGCAGCACGCCGACCGAGTCGAAGGAGGCGTCGAAGCCGTGCGACAGCGCGGGCAGCTGGTGGGCGAGGCCCATCGCGCCGGCGACGCCGAGGTAGATGCCGACCCCGCCCATCCGCGGGATCGGGGCGACGTGCACGTCCCGCGCGCGCGGGTTGGCGATCGCGCCGACGCGGATCGCGACCCGCCGCACGACGCCGGTGAGCAGGTAGGTCACGGCCGTCGCGGTCAGCGCGACGAGGATGTATTCCCGGATGGGGAGCAGACCGGAAGTGGGCGGCACGGGGACGTCACGCTCGCGGGGTCGGGGTCACCCGCGACACGCTATCGTGTCGCGGATCTCGTCGTGATCCGGCTTCAGGCCAAGGATTCCGCGGGCACACCGAGCACCTCCGCGATGGCCGACTTGCTCACCGCGCCCTCGCGCAGCACGACCGGTTCGGTACCGGTGAGGTCCACGACGCTCGAGGCGACGGACTCGCCGCTCGAACCGCCGTCGAGGTACACCGCGACCGAGTCCCCGAGCTGTTCCTGCGCCTCCTGCGCGGTACGGGCCGGCGGCCGCCCGGAGACGTTCGCACTGGAGACGGCCATCGGCCCGACGTCCCGCAGCAGTTCGAGGGCGACGGGGTGCAGCGGCATCCGCAGCATGACGGTGCCGCGGGCTTCGCCGAGGTTCCACTGCAGGCTCGGCGCGTGCGGCAGCACGATGGAAAGGTCACCGGGCCAGAAGGCTTCGATGAGCGCCCTCGCCTGCGGCGGCACGCCCAGCACCAGCCCGTCCACAGTGGACCACGAGCCGACGAGCACGCCGACGGGCATGTCCGGACCGCGGTTCTTGGCCCGCAGCAGCGCCTGCACGGCACCGGCGTCGAAGGCGTCGGCCCCGATGCCGTAGACGGTATCGGTGGGCAGGACGACCAGCCTGCTGGACCGAACCGCCCCGGCGGCGGCGGCCAGCCCGTCGGCCCGGGTCTCGCGCCTGCTGCAGTCGTAGACCACGCTCATGGTGGGCAGCGTAGTCCGGCGGGCCGGGGGGACGTTCGCCGCGTCACAGGGCGGCGGGTGCGGTTCGGCGGGCTCGGGTCCGGAGGCGGTGCCGGCTGCGCAGCGCCGCTTGGGGGCGCCCCCCCGTCTTCCACGCTACCGGCGGGCACCGACAGTTTCCGGCGCTCCCGGCGCGTGCGGCCGGAGTTGTCCACATCGCTCGTCACCTGGGACGCCACTTCGGCAGGTCGAGGCCGGTGGCGAAGCCCGAAGTCGAGTGCCGGTCGGTTCCGGCGACGACCTGGACACCCCGGATCGACAACCGCACCCGGGCCTGATCATTGCCATCGATCTCGCTCCGCGCGGGCGGTGGATGAGGTACCAGCGGCGCCGGAATTGCGGTCAGGACCACCGCGCGCATCCTGTGTGCAGGCCCCGGGGGGGCGCCCCCCGTCTTCCACGCTACCGGCTGGCACCGACAGTTTCCGGCGCTCCCGGCGCGTGCGGCCGGAGTTGTCCACATCGCTCCCCGCATCAAACCAGCGCAGGCCCCGGGGGCGCCCCCGTTTTCCACGCTACCGGCCGGCACCGACAGTTTCGGCCCCTTCCGGCGCGCACGCCCGGGGTTGTCCACAACGCCCGAGCGCACGGCTGACAACCGGCCAGACTTTCGTCGTGGGGCAAGCGGGTAAACCTCGCCCTGAGGCAGAACCGCGACAGCCCGGCTCAATACGGTCGATCTTCGGGAACCACCACCCCCGTGGGTTCCCAGTGAAGGAGCCGCAGATGCGCCCCAGAACCCCGAAAGCGCTCGCCCTGCTCGCCGCCGTCGCCGTTCTCTCCGGGCTCGGCGCCGGGACCGCCGCCGCCGAACCGCTCACCCGTGGCTGGCCCGCGCCGATCGATGCCGCGCACTGGGAGAACCAGGACCACATGACCTGGTCCGACTACCGGAAGGTGCCCGGCACGAACTGGGCCGATCCGACCCTCAAGCCCACCCAGCGCACCTTCAAGGGCGCTGTCGTCCTCGCCGACTACCCGGATCAGGACTTCGTCGTCACGAAACCCGCGAACTCGACCATCTTCGGCAACCCCGGGCCCGCCGCCGCGAACGTTCCGCGGGCGAAGGTCGCGCAGTACTACCAGGACTTCCTCAACAAGCCCGAAGCCCTCAACAACGGCCACACCATCAACGAGTACTGGATGGAGGACTCCGGCGGCCGGTTCGGCGTGCAGCTGACCGCGTTCGGGCCGTACCGGATGCCCGGGAAGTCCTACGAATACGGCATGGAGTTCCAGCCGAGCGCCTGCCCGCCCGGCGCGGACTGCAGCCGTGACCTCCGCAAGGACGCCGGGGACGCCTGGCGCGCCGACGTCGGCGACACCGCGAAGCAGTTCGACTTCGTCTTCTACCTCTCCGCCGGCCAGGACGAGAGCTCGACCTGGCAGGAGTTCGGCGAGATGAAGTTCGGGACGAAGGAAAACGTGCCGGACGCCTTCGGCCCGCCCAACCACGACCTGCCCAACTACGCCGCCACCCGGTACGTGCCGTGGACGTCGTGGGCGTCGGCCGCCAGCATCTGGCCGAACGCCCAGGACGGCAGCTCGGTGCAGGCCGAAAGCTCGGGCCAGTCGACCTACGCCCACGAGTTCAGCCACATCCTCGGCATCGGCGACAACTACAACAACCCGTTCGGCACGCCGCCCTCGCGCAGCTACAGCGGGCCGTGGGACATGCTTTCGCGCGGGACGTTCAACGGCCCCGGCGGCCCGCACACCCGCTGGCAGATCCCGGCGACGCAGGGCAGCTCGATGGGAGCACAGCACCAGCTGCGCAACAAGCTGAAGCTCGGCATCGTCGACCCGGCGGACGTGCTGCAGCTCGACCGCAACGAGCTGGCGAAGACCGGCCCGGTCTCGGCCCGGCTCACCGCGCGGGAGGCCGAAGCGCAGCCCGGTGCGTTCACCGGCCTGAACATCAAGCTCACCGGCGGTGACAAGGCCCCGAAGTGCGACCGGGCGACGGACCCGTTCTGCGACGGCGGCGGCTACGACAACTACACCGTCGAGGTCGTCGACCGGATGGGCTCGGACTCCTTCACGCCCGACTCCGGCGTGCTGATCACCAAGACGAAGAACAAGGACAACGCCCCCTTCGACTGGGTGATCGACGCGAACCCGCAGGACATCGGCATCACCGATTACACGAAGCCCGACGGCACGCCGGTGAAGATCACCATCGGTGACTACCGCCAGCTCAACGACGCCCTGTTCAAGGCGGGCACGGAGGCGGCGAGCCCGTACGAGTACACGGACCAGGCCAACCGCCTGCGCTTCCTGATCACGGACGTGGCCCGCGACCGCCGCGGCATCCTGTCGTACACGGTGACGGTGGCGTCCCTGGACGGCTCGGGCAGCCAGTCCCGCGGCGCGGCCCTGACCCCGGCCCTGCCGGCCATCGCCCGCGGCGGCTTGGCCACGTGCGACTTCGGCTTGCTGAACACGGGCGCGGCCCGCGGGGCGCAGGCCCCGTACGACACGGACACGTACCGGCTGACCGTGTCGACGGACGCCCGCGGCTGGCAGGTGAAGCTGCCGAACGAGCTGGCCACGGCCAAGTTCGGCGGCCACGTGAAGGTGCCGGCGTACGCCAAGCGAAGCCAGGGCGGCGATCTGGCGGCCCGGGTGAAGCTGACGGCGACCTCGGTGAGCGACCCGTCGAAGACCGCGACGGCGAGCTGCACGGCGTTCGGCTTCTAGTGGTGAGGGCCTTGTTGTCCACAGCTCGGCCGGGTTGTGGACAACAAGGCCGCTCGCCGGCGGCTTTCCCGGCTTTTCGTCGGTGGCCGCCGCTAGCGTGGAATCGGGGGCTGCTCAGGACGCCCAGCCCCTGGACAGCGCGCTTGCGGCAATGTCCGCAGCGGCTGCTTGGCAAGGACTCGAACGCGCCACAACCCGGGCCGGCGGAACCAGCCGCTCGCGTCGGCTCGGCGACGAGCGCCCGGCCTGCTCGACCATGGCCGTCAGCTCGGCAGTGTTCCACTGGGCTCCGGTTGCTTCGAGCACCGCGGCCACACCCGGCGGGGCGGAACACCTGCGAAAGGGAACCCGCGAGCGATGAATCCGCGAAGGCCGGCCGCGCTCTCGCCCGCAGGTCGTCAACGAACTCGAAGACCGCGACGGCGGGCTGCACGGCGTTCGGGTTCCAGCAGCTCTCCAGCGAGCAACCATCCGCCGATCCGAGTCCGGCAATCCCGAATGCCCTCTGAACCGAGCCGGAGCTGCAGCAGGCCCGCCTTTCCGGCCTTTCGCTGATGGGGGTCGATCAGCCGGCCACAATCGGGCGGTGCCGGTCGCGCGGCCGGACACCAAGTCGCCTACTGCCCGGGTTTCGCGATCCGCCGCATCACCGGCCTCTCCCGGGCCACGCCAGAACCGACGCCCGGAACGCGTTCGTCATCGCTGTGCCGCACACACTGCGGCCGGTCGACGTCGGCGGCGACGCGTCGGCCGAGCCGGCGGGGCTGGGCCGGACGCCGGCGAAGCCGCCCGCATCGGCAACCGCACCCGCGGCCTGCTCACCGGCATCCACCTCCAGCACACGACCGGCCCGCGGACAGCCACCCGGCGGTGCTGGAAATCCTCTCGCGCTGCAGCGGCCCGGCCGGCATCGCAAGGCCGCCGCCGGCTGACCGCGATCGCCGGGGTCCACGCATCCCGCTGGTCGAGGCGACCATGACCGCTCTGGGCGAGCAGACTGTCACCGGCGCGGCTTGACAACCATGTAGGCGAAGGCTGCTCAGCCCAGCCGCCGCGCGGTCACGAATCGCGCCCGGCCCGTCAG
The DNA here is from genome assembly GCF_013364075.1 of Amycolatopsis sp. Hca4. Taxonomy (GTDB): domain Bacteria; phylum Actinomycetota; class Actinomycetes; order Mycobacteriales; family Pseudonocardiaceae; genus Amycolatopsis. The sequence goes on along the minus strand of NZ_CP054925.1, from coordinate 7,849,619 downwards.
ATCGGCATGGTCCTCGACCCCCGTGAGCACCCGCCGCGCCCGCACCAGCGCCGGCACCGCCGAGCCGTGCGTGTCGTCGTGCTCGATCGCCAGTCCTCCCCCCGGACGCAGCAGGCGCGCGCCGGCTGCGATCGCGTGGCGGATCACCGCCAGCCCGCTCTCCTCCGCGAACACCGCTCGCGGGGGGTCGTGCTCGGCCACCTCCGGCGGTACCGGGGTCCCCTCCGGGACGTACGGCGGGTTGCACAGCACCAGGTCGACCAGGCCGTCGAGCTCGGCGAACATCGTCGGGTCGCCGATGTCGCCCGAATAGAGCCGGATCGGGGTGTTGCCCGCTTCGGCGTGGACGTCCGCGTTGTGCCTGGCCCAGGCCAGGGCCTGCGGGTCGATGTCCACCGCGTACACCACCGCGTCCGGGCGGGCGTGGGCCACCGCCAGCGCCAGCGCGCCGGAACCCGTGCACAGGTCCACCACCACCGGGAACTCGCGGCCCTGCAGGAACTTGACCCCCCACTCGAGCAGCAGCTCCGTCTCCGGCCGCGGGACGAACACACCGGCACCGACCGCCACCGTGATGTCGCCGAGCGCGGCCCAGCCGGTCAGGTACTGCAGCGGGATGCGCTTGGCGCGCTGCTGGACGAGCTGGCCGATGGCCTCGATGACCGGCGGGTCGACCAGTGGCACCATCGGCAGCCTGCCGCGTTCGACCCCGAGCACGTGCGCGGCGATCACCTCGGCGTCGAACCTCGGCGAGGCGACGCCCGCGCGCTCGAGGATGCGGGTGGCCTCGATGATGGCCAGGCGCAGCGGCTGCCGGTTCACTCGTCGTCCTTCACCTCGTCGAGCCTGGCACACCAGGCGGAACTCCCCCGTGAGGACACGCGCCGGTCCCACGCCGTCCAGCGTATCGAGGCACCCCCGGCGCGCAGGCGACAAGTCCGGGTGCCGGGACCCTGATCGGCCCGATCTTCTAGGATGCAGGTCACCGGGTCGGGGATTCGCCTGCTCCACGGCACCGCCCGAACCGTTCCGCACCGAACCTCCGGGGAGCCCCGCAGTGCCCACAGAGCCGATCACCCGCCGGGTGGCGTTCATCTTCCCGATCTACAACGAGGAAGAGAACATCGACCTGCTGCACCGGACGGTGGACGAGGTGACCCGCCCGCTCGCCGGCAAGTACGACTTCAGCTTCCTGTACGTCGACGACGGCAGCCGGGACGGTTCGCTGGCCAAGCTCACCGAGCTCAGCACCCGTGACGAGCGCGTCACCGTGGTCGAGCTGAGCCGCAACTTCGGGCACCAGATGGCCGTCACCGCCGGGCTGGACCTGGTCGACGCGGACGCCGTCGTCATCATGGACAGCGACATGCAGGACCCGCCGCGGGTCGCCCTCGAGCTGATCGAGAAGTGGGAAGAGGGCTTCGACGTCGTCTACGCGCAGCGCCGCTCCCGCCAGGACTCGCCGTTCAAGAAGATCACCGCCGGCGGGTTCTACTGGTTCCTGCGGAAGATGGCCGCGGTCGACATCCCGAAGAACACCGGCGACTTCCGGCTGATCGACCGCAAGGTGGTCGACGAGCTGCGCAAGTACCGCGAGCGCGACCGCTTCCTGCGCGGACTGGTCAGCTACATCGGCTTCAAGCAGACCGCCGTGCTGTTCGACCGCGACAAGCGGCACGCCGGCGTCACGGGCTACCCGCTGCGCAAGATGCTGCGCTTCGCCGCCGACGGCATCCTCGGCTTCTCGGTGACGCCGCTGCGGATGATCACACGCATGGGCTACCTGATCTCGTTCCTGAGCTTCGTCGGGATCCTGTACGTCGGCGGCGTCAAGCTGTTCGCCCCGGAGACCGCGGTGCCCGGCTGGGCGTTCCTCGGGATCGCGATGTTCTTCCTCGGCGGGATCCAGATCATCATGCTCGGCGTGCTCGGCAGCTACATCGGCCGCACGTACTCCCAGGTGCAGAACCGGCCGCTGTACGGCGTCGCGTCGGTGCGCACCGGGGTGGCGGTCGAGGCCCGCGAGGGCGCCGACGCGGGACGAGGCGCCCGGTGAAGCTGATCTCGGCGACCCAGCTGCGCTTCGGGCTGGTCGGCGTGGCGAACACCCTCGTCGACGCCCTCGGCTACGCGCTGCTGGTGACGCTGGGCGTCCCGCTGTTCGTGGCGAACTTCATCTCCACGACCACGGGCATGCTGCTCAGCTTCACGCTGAACCGGAACTTCACCTTCCGCGCCAAGGACGGTGACGTCCGCCGCCAGGCGCTGCTGTTCTTCGCCGTCACCGCGTTCGGACTGTGGGTGGTGCAGGCGGCGATCATCTTCGGGGTCACCAGCGCGTTCCCCGGGGTGAACGTGCTGATCCCGAAGTTCGCCGGGATCGTGGTCGGCCTGGTCTGGAACTACGTGCTCTACCACAAGGTCGTCTTCCGGCACCGGCCCGCGGCGGCGGCCGAGGCGCCGGTCGCGGAGGTTACGCATGACTAGCACCGCCGTCCCGTCCCGGGTCGCCGACCAGCCCGCTCCGGAGGCCCCGGAGCAGGCCCGCGCGAGCCGCTGGGCCTGGCTGAACGGCGACTACGCCCGCGTCTTCGCCGTGGTGCTGGCCTGGAACGTGGTGCTGATCGCGCTGGCGTACCTGTTCGCGCCGTCCAGCCCCACCGACGAGGGCATCCCGAAGACCGGCATCGGCTCGACGATGAGCCTGCTGGCGCACACCTACCGGTGGGACGCCGGCAACTACGGCGAGATCGCGATGCACGCCTACACCGGCAGCTACGCCCCGACGCGGGCGTTCTACCCGGTGTTCCCGCTGCTGGTCTGGCTGGTGCAGACGGTCAGCTTCGGCACGATCGGCCTGCTGGTCGCCGGGTTCCTGGTCAACCTGGTGGCCACCTGGCTGGCCGCGGTCGCGCTGCTGAAGATCGGCCGCCACTTCTTCGCGGGCGAGCGGGCGCCGTGGCTGGTCGTCGCGGCGTTCCTGACCGCGCCCGCCGCGTTCTTCCTGCACTCGTTCTACAGCGAGGCGGTGTTCTGCGCGCTGGGCTTCTGGGCCTACCTGTTCGCGCTGCGCCGCCAGTGGCTCTGGATGGGCCTGACGCTCATCCCGCTGACGGCCTCCCGCATCACGGCGGCGGTCTTCGTCGGCCTGTGCTTCCTGGAGTTCTGGCGGTCGAAGGACTGGAAGCTGCGCGGCCTGCTGTCGTGGAACCTGCTGTGGTTCCCGGCGGCGTTCGCCGGCCTGGCCGCCGTGATGGTCGCGATGAAGATCCAGACCGGGGACTTCTTCGGCAGCTTCAACGCGCTCAAGGGCGTGCGGGAGTGGTCGTACCACAAGTTCAACCCGAACATCCTCGAGACGCTGTGGCGCGAAGCCAAGATCACCGGCCACGCGCTGCTCGGCGACACGAAGATGGACGCGTGGACGCTGATGAGCCACGTGCTGCCGATGATCGGGCTGGCGCTGCTGTTCGTGAGCTCGGTGTACGTGCTGGTGGCGCTGCGGTCGAAGGGTGTCCCGCTGGCGCTGTTCGGGTTCGCGTCGATCGTGATGCTGACGATGAACAACAACGTGGTGTCGGTGCACCGCTACCTGCTGCCGTGCCTGGTGATGTACGTGGCGCTGGTGCTGTTCGGCGAGCGCCGCCCGCAGCTGCGCGGCGCGGTGCACGTCGTGCTGTACGCGAACGCGCTGGTCTGCGGGATGATCTACCTGCGCTTCATCACCGGCTTCTGGTCCGGCTGATGCGGATAATGCACCAGGTCGTCACGTTCGACGCGGCCGACCTCGCCGCCGAGAGCCGCTTCTGGGCGGGCGTGCTCGGTGGCGAGGTCGACGAAGACGGCGACTGGCACATGGTGCTGGTGGACGGGGCACCGCGGATCGGGGTGCAGCTCGCGCCGGACCACGTGGCGCCGGAGTGGCCGGACGGCCCGGTCAAGCAGCAGATCCACCTCGACCTGTGGGTCGAGGACTTCGCGGAAGCGCACGAGCAGGTAATGGCCCTCGGCGCACAAGTCCTGAAGCCGGCTGCGGGCAGCACCTCGGGCGACGACTTCCAGGTGTACGCCGACCCGGCCGGTCACCCGTTCTGCCTGTGCTGGCTGGTCGCCCGTCAGCCGGCCACTCAGCCCGGCTGAGGTCGTGTCGACCCGCCAAACACGCGTGTCGACCCTCTGATCACGCGTGTCGACCCTCCGTTCACGGACCGGAAGCCCCGGCTCCTGCGTAAAGGGTCGACACGCGTGATCAGGAGGTCGACACGGCGTCAGCCCGACTGGGCTGCCAGGCGCTCCTCGCGGTCCGCGGTCGCCAACGCGTCCAGCACGCCGTCCAGGTCGCCGTCCAGGACCTGGTCCAGGTTGTACGCCTTGTAGTTCACCCGGTGGTCCGAAATGCGGTTCTCCGGGAAGTTGTACGTCCGGATCCGCTCCGAGCGGTCGACCGTGCGGACCTGGGACTTGCGCGCGTCCGACGCCTTCGCCGCCGCCTCCTCCTCCGCGATGGCCTGGAGGCGGGCCTGCAGCACCTGCAGGGCGCGGGCGCGGTTCTGGATCTGGGACTTCTCGTTCTGGCAGGACACCACGATGCCGGTCGGCAGGTGGGTGATCCGGACCGCCGAGTCCGTCGTGTTGACGCTCTGGCCGCCCGGGCCCGATGACCGGAACACGTCGATGCGCAGGTCGTTCGGGTCGATCTCGACCTCGACCTCCTCCGGCTCCGGGTAGATCAGCACCCCGGACGCCGACGTGTGGATGCGGCCCTGGGACTCCGTCGCCGGGACGCGCTGGACGCGGTGCACGCCGCCCTCGAACTTCAAGCGGGACCACACCCCGTCGACGTCGGCCGCCTTCGTCTTGATCGACAGCGTGACGTCCTTGAAGCCGCCCAGGTCGGAGTCCACCGAGTCGAGGACTTCCGCCTTCCAGCCGTGGCGCTCGGCGTAGCGCAGGTACATCCGCAGCAGGTCGCCGGCGAACAGAGCCGACTCCTCGCCGCCCTCGCCGGACTTGATCTCCATCACGACGTCGGAGCCGTCGTACGGGTCGCGCGGCAGCAGGAGCTCGGTGAGCCTCGACTCCAGCTCGGGGATCTTCGCGGCCAGCTGCTCGGCCTCCGCGGCGAACTCCGCGTCCTCCGAGGCCATCTCCCGCGCGGCCGAGAGGTCGTCACGGGCCGTATCGAGCTCGTGGACCGCGCGGACCACCGGCGTCAGCTCGGCGTAGCGGCGGCCGAGCTTGCGGGCGCGCGCCTGGTCGGCGTGCACCGCCGGGTCCGCCAGCTGCCGCTCCAGCTCCGCGTGCTCGGCGAGCAGCCCCTTGAGCGAGCTCGAATCCACCTTCAGCCACCTCTCAGCCCGGGAAACAACCATAAAGAACGGCGCCCACCCGGGAGTACCGGATGGGCGCCGTGGAAAAAGCTACTTGGCGTCGGCCTTCTTCTGGCGCTTGCCGTAGCGAGCCTCGAAGCGCGCGACCCGGCCACCGGTGTCCATGATCTTCTGCTTGCCCGTGTAGAACGGGTGGCAGTTCGAGCAGATCTCGACGTGGATGTTGCCGCTGGTCTTGGTGCTGCGCGTGGTGAAGCTGTTGCCGCAGTCGCAGTTCACTTCGGTGACCACGTACTCGGGGTGAATACCGCTCTTCATGGTGTCCTCTCTCGTTGGCTCCGGGTCCCCAGTCGTCCACGGGGTGAACCGGCGCCGGACTTCAGCGGGTAATTCTGCCAGACGGGCAGACGTGTACTGGAACGCACCCCGCTGACCAGCTATTCCCACCGCGAAGGGGCCTCCCCGGCGCACCGGGAAGGCCCCCTCGCAAGACGGGACTCAGTCGTCTTCGCCGCCGCCGAGGGCGGTCTTCGAGACCTGCATCAGGAACTCGACGTTGGTCTTCGTCTTCCGCAGGCGCGAGATCAGCAGGTCGATGGCCTGCTGCGAGTCGAGCGCGTGCAGCACCCGGCTCAGCTTCACCGTGACCGCGAGCTCGTCCGGCGAGAGCAGCAGCTCGTCCTTGCGGGTACCGGACGGGTTGACGTCGACCGCCGGGAACACGCGGCGCTCGGCGATCTTCCGGTCGAGCTTGAGCTCCGCGTTACCGGTGCCCTTGAACTCCTCGAAGATGACCGTGTCCATCGTCGAGCCGGTCTCGACCATCGCCGTGGCGAAGATGGTCAGCGAGCCGCCGTTCTCGATGTTGCGGGCCGCACCGAGGAACCGCTTCGGCGGGTACAGCGCGGTCGAGTCGACACCACCGGACAGGATCCGGCCGGACGCCGGGGCCGCCAGGTTGTACGCGCGGCCGAGGCGGGTGATCGAGTCGAGCAGCACGACGACGTCGTGGCCCATCTCGACCAGGCGCTTGGCCCGCTCGATCGACAGCTCCGCGACCGACGTGTGGTCGGACGGCGGCCGGTCGAAGGTCGAGGCGATGACCTCGCCCTTCACCGAGCGCTGCATGTCGGTGACCTCTTCCGGACGCTCGTCGACCAGGACGACCATCAGGTGGCACTCGGGGTTGTTCGTGGAGATCGCGTTGGCGATGTCCTGCATGATCGTGGTCTTACCGGCCTTCGGCGGCGACACGATCAGGGCGCGCTGCCCCTTGCCGACCGGCATGATCAGGTCGATCACGCGGGTGGTGAGCTTGTGCGACTCGGTCTCGAGGCGCAGCCGCTCGTTCGGGTACAGCGGGGTCAGCTTGGTGAAGTCGGGACGCCGCTTGGCCTCGTCCGGCTCCAGGCCGTTGATCGAGTCGACGCGCACCAGCGGGTTGAACTTCTGCCGCTGCTGCTCGCCCTCGCGCGGCTGGCGCACCACACCGGTGATGGCGTCACCGCGGCGCAGGCCGTACTTGCGGACCAGTGACAGCGAGACGTACACGTCGTTCGGGCCGGCGAGGTAGCCGGAGGTCCGCACGAACGCGTAGTTGTCCAGCACGTCCAGGATGCCCGCGACAGGCAGCAGGACGTCGTCCTCGCGGATCTCGGTGTCCGGCGAGCCGCCTTCGGCCCGGCCGCCACCGCTGCCCCGGCGACGGCGGTCGCGGAAGCGACGGCCGCGACGGCCGCCTTCCTCGTCGTCGTCCGGCTGCTGGTTGCGGTTGTCACCGCGGTTGCCGTCGCCGCGGTTGCCGTCCTGCTGGTTGCGCTGGCGGTCACCGCGGTTGCCGTCCTGGCGGTTGTCACCCCGGTTGTCACCGCGGTTGCCACCGCCCTGGCGCTGCTGGTCGCGGTTGCGGTCGCCGCCCTGCTGGCGGTCGCCCTGCTGGCGGTCACCGCCCTGCTGGCCGTCCGGGGACCCGGCGGCGCGGTTGGAGCCGCGGCGACGGCGGCTGCGGCCGCCCTCCTCGGCCTGGCCGTCCTGGCCCTGCTGGGCGTCCGGCCGGTCCTGCTGCGGGCGCTCGGCCTGCGGCCGGTCGTCCGACGGCGTGGAGGCGGGCGCCTCGGCCTTCGGCTCCGGCTTGGTCTCCGACGGCGCGGCGGGCGCCTCGGCCTTCGGCTCGGCCTTGGGGGCCGCCGCCTTCACCGGCTCGCCGACGCCCTCGAGCGGCAGCGTCTCGGCCGCCGCACGCGGCTTGCGGGACTTGCCCTGACGCTCGCGGATCGCGGCGATCAGGTCGCCCTTGCGCATGCCCGTCGTCTCGCCGACGCCGAGCTCCCCAGCCAGCGAACGCAGTTCGGCGACGGTCTTACCGGTCAGCCCGCCGACCGTCCGCTTGGGAGCGGGGGCGGTGCCGTTCGTCTCGGCCGTGCCGCTCACGTCGCTCAAAAGATCGGTGTTGCTCACACATGTCCTTCCTGACCGATCCACGCCTCCAGGTGGATCAGCGGACTGCCGCTCGCTTCTGATCGCGAACCGGCGTAGTTGCCCCCCGATACGCGAGATGAGCTCTTCGGCCGTGCGGAACACAGCTGGAGCGCCTCCACCACAGGGGTTTGCGTCCTCCAAACGGAGGACACGGAATTCGGCACCGCCGAAACCGGAAACCCGCCCAAGTCGTTCCGCGTTACCCCGCTTGCCAGGCGGTGCGGATTCGGCGGATCGACGACGGATGCGGATCCGGGGATTCCCCGGGACCGGCATCGGGTGCGGAAACGCACGGTGATCGAACGCCCCCGAGGGTAGACCGCAGCGGTGCCGGGTGCAACAACCACCCCCGCGTGGCGGCTCCCCCGTCGGCCACGTGACCCAGCCTTTACTGAGCCGCAACCTGCACGCCCGTGAGATCCACGGGCAGTTCGAGGACGTCGAAGGCATCAACGCGCACGTCAGGCGGAAGTATTCCCCCGGTGGTCAGCGCGAGCACCGTCGGACCCGCGCCGGAAACGGCGGCGGCTACTCCCCGTGCACGAAGCGTCGCCACCAGCTCCGCGCTGGCCGGGTACGCCGGGGCGCGGTAGTGCTGGTGCAGCCGGTCTTCGGTGGCCGCGAGCAGCAGCTCCGGCTTCGCCGTGAGCGCGTGGACGGCGAGCGCGGCCCGCCCGGCGCTGTGGGCGGCGTCGGCGTGCGGCACGGTCGCGGGCAGCAGGCCGCGCGTGGTCGCGGTGGCCGAGCGCACCGACGGCACGGCCACGACCGGCCGGATCGACGCGTGCGGGGTGAGCCGTTCGGCGTGGAACTCCCCGCCGTCGCACCAGGCCAGTACCAGGCCGCCGAACAGGCTGGCGGCGGCGTTGTCGGCGTGGCCTTCGAAGCCGGCCGCGAGCTGCAGCGCGCCGAACGCGTCGATCTCCCGGCCCGCCAGCGCGTACCCGGCGGCGACACCGGAGACCACCGCGGCCGCGGACGAGCCGAGGCCGCGGGCGTGCGGGATCGCGTTGAAGCAGCGCAGGTGCAGGCCGGGCGGCTCGACGCCGAGGTGCGCGCAGGTCGCGCGGATCGCCCGCACCACCAGGTGGGATTCGTCGGTCGGGACGTCTTCGACGCCACCGGCGCCGGCGTCGATCACCTCGACTTTGAGCCCGGTGTCGGTGACCCGCACCTCGACGACGTCGTACAGGCTCAGCGCCATCCCGAAGGCGTCGAAGCCCGGCCCGAGGTTCGCGGTCGACGCCGGGACGGTGACCCGGAACTCCCCGCTCACCGCAGGTCCAGCGCCGCCGCGACGGCCGAGGGGTCCACGGCGAGGGGTTCGACCTCGACGTTGCCCGCCAGGGCCGTCTGCGGGTCCTTCAGGCCGTGCCCGGTGACCGTGCAGACCACCTTCGAGCCGCGCGGCAGCCGTCCGTCGGCGGCGGTGGCCAGCAGGCCCGCCACGCTGGTGGCCGACGCCGGCTCGACGAACACGCCTTCGCGGCCGGCCAGCAGCCGGTACGCCTCGAGGATCTTCTCGTCCGTCACGGCCTCGAAGAGCCCGTCCGACTCGTCCTTCGCCTTCACCGCGGCGGTCCACGACGCCGGGCTGCCGATCCGGATGGCGGTCGCGACCGTCTCCGGGTCCGCCACCGGCTCGCCGTGCACCAGCGGCGCCGCGCCTGCCGCCTGGAAGCCGAACATCCGCGGGGTGTTCTTCACCACACCGTCGGCCGCGTACTCCGCGTACCCCGCCCAGTAGGCGGTGATGTTGCCGGCGTTGCCGACCGGGAGGCAGTGGATGTCCGGCGCGGTGCCGAGCACGTCGCAGATCTCGAACGCGGCGGTCTTCTGGCCGGCGATGCGCACCGGGTTGACCGAGTTGACGAGCGTGACCGGGTAGTCGGCCGCGGTCTTGCGGGCCAGCTCCAGGCAGTCGTCGAAGTTGCCGTCGACCTGCAGGATCCGGGCGCCGTGCAGCACGGCCTGGGCGAGCTTGCCCATGGCGATCTTGCCCTGCGGCACCAGCACCGCGCAGGTGAGCCCGGCGCGGGCGGCGTAGGCGGCGGCCGAGGCCGAGGTGTTGCCGGTCGACGCGCAGATCACCGCCTTGAGGCCGCTGGCCAGCGCGTGCGTGATGGCCACGGTCATCCCGCGGTCCTTGAACGAGCCGGTCGGGTTGGCCCCCTCGACCTTGAGGTACACCTCGCAGCCGGTCAGCTCGGACAGGTGGAGGGCGGGCAGCAGCGGCGTGTTGCCCTCCCCGAGCGTGACGACGCGGGCGCCCTCCGGGACCGGGACGCGGTCCCGATACGCCTCGATGAGCCCGGGCCAGGGGTGCCTGATCACTGGTCTTCGCCTTCCACGCGCATCACACTGACAACTTCGTGGACGACGTCGAGCCGCCCGATCTGGTCCACAGTGGACTTCAGGGCGGCGTCCGGCGCCTGGTGCGTCACCACGACCAGGCTCGCGCGGTCGCCGACGTCGCTCTGCCGCACGGCCGCGATGCTCACGCCGTGGTCGGCGAACGCCTGCGCCACCTGGGCGAGCACCCCGGCGCGGTCGGCCACGGAAAGGCTTACGTGGTACCGGGTCGGCGTCTGGCCCATCGGCCGCACGGGCAGGGCCGCGTGCGCGGATTCGCGCGGGCCGCGGCCGCCGACGACCCGGTTGCGGGCCACCGCGACGAGGTCGCCGAGCACCGCGCTGGCCGTGGGCGCGCCACCCGCGCCCTGGCCGTAGAACATCAGCTCGCCCGCGGCGTCGGCCTCGACGTAGACGGCGTTGAACGCGCCGCCGACGCCGGCCAGCTGGTGGCGGCGCGGGATCATCACCGGGTGCACGCGCGCGGACACCGACTCGACGCCGTCGTCGTCGGTGACGCGCTCGCAGATGGCCAGCAGCTTCACCGTGCGGCCGAGCATCCGGGCCGCGGCGAGATCCGCCGCGGTGACGTCGGCGATGCCTTCGCGGTGCACGTCCGAGGCCGTGACGCGGGTGTGGAAGGCGAGGGAGGCGAGGATCGCCGCCTTCGACGCGGCGTCGTAGCCGTCGACGTCGGCGGTCGGGTCGGCCTCGGCGTACCCGAGCCTGCTGGCCTCGTCGAGCGTCTCGGCGTAGCCGGCGCCGGTCGAGTCCATCGCGGACAGGATGTAGTTCGTGGTGCCGTTGACGATCCCCATCACGCGGGTGATCCGGTCACCGGCCAGCGACTCGCGCAGCGGGCGCAGCAGCGGGATGGCCCCGGCCACCGCGGCCTCGAAGTACAGGTCGGCGCCCGCGGCGTCGGCCGCCTCGAACAGGTCCGCGGAGTGCTCGGCCAGCAGTGCCTTGTTCGCCGTGACGACCGACTTCCCGGCCTTCAGCGCGGCGAGCAGCCAGCCGCGGACCGGCTCGATCCCGCCGACCAGCTCGACGACGACGTCGACGTCGTCGCTGGTCACCAGCTTCTCGGCGTCGGCGGTCAGCAGCTCCGGCGGCAGCTCGGGGTGCTTGTCGGGACGGCGGACGGCGATGCCGGCCAGCTCGACCGGCGCACCCGCCCGCGCGGCCAGCTCCCCCGCCTGCTCGGTGAGCAGCCGGGCGACCTCACCGCCGACCGTCCCGCAGCCGAGCAGCGCGACGCGGATGGCCGGGCGTTCCTCTGGGGCAGCCACTGTGTTCAGACCTCCAGGCGCAGCATGTCGTCGGTCGTCTCCCGCCGCAGCAGCAGCCGCGAGCTGCCGTTGCGCACGGCGACCACGGCCGGGCGGGGCATCCGGTTGTACGTGCTCGCCATCGAGTAGCAGTACGCGCCGGTCGCCGCGACCGCCAGCAGGTCGCCGGGAGCCAGCGTGTCGGGCAGCCAGCAGTCTCGTACGACGATGTCGCCGGACTCACAGTGTTTTCCCACCACCCGGGACAACACGGCCTGCACCGGCTGGTCGTTGTCGCTCGCGGAGCGGGAAACGACCCGGACGTCGTAGACCGCGTCGTAGAGCGCGGTGCGGATGTTGTCGCTCATCCCGCCGTCGACGCTGACGTACCGGCGCGCGGATTCGTCGCCGAGCGAGACGTCCTTGATGGTGCCGACCTCGTACAGCGTGATCGTGCCGGGACCGGCGATCGCGCGGCCCGGTTCGCCGGCGATCCGCGGCACCGGCAGGCCCGCGTACGCGCACTCCTTGCGGACGATCTCGCGGATCTGCGTGATCATCTGCGCGGGCGGCGGCGGGTTGTCCTTCTCGGTGTAGGCGATGCCGAACCCGCCGCCGAGGTCGACCAGGCTCAGCTGGTCGAGCAGCTCGGGGCCGTGTTCCTTGGCCAGGTCGGCGAGCAGCCCGACGACGCGGCGGGCGGCGACCTCGAAGCCGTCGGCGTCGAAGATCTGCGAGCCGATGTGGCTGTGCAGGCCGACGAGCTTGAGCGAGCGCGCGTTGAGCACCCGGCGGACCGCCTCGGCGGCGTCGCCGCCGGCCAGTGAGAACCCGAACTTCTGGTCCTCGTGGGCGGTCGCGATGAACTCGTGGGTGTGCGCCTCGACGCCGACGGTGACCCGGATCAGCACCGGCTGCACGACGTCGTGGCGGGCGGCGATGTCGGCCAGCCGGGCGATCTCGAAGTAGCTGTCGAGCACGACCGTGCCGACCCCGGCGACGACCGCCGCTTCCAGCTCGGCGGTCGACTTGTTGTTGCCGTGGAAGGTGATCCGCTCGGCGGGGAAGCTCGCGCGCTGGGCCACGGCGAGCTCGCCGCCGCTGCAGACGTCCAGGCTCAGGCCCTGCTCGGCCACCCAGCGGGCGATCTCGATGGAGAGGAACGCCTTGGACGCGTAGTGCACGAGGGACGGGTCGTCGAAGGCCTCGGCGTAGTCCGCGCAGCGCGACTTGAAGTCGGCTTCGTCGACCACGAACAGCGGCGTGCCGTGCTGCTCGGCGAGTTCGCGGACGTCGACGCCGGCGATCCGGACGACGCCGTCGGCGGCGCGGAAGGTGTTGCGGGGCCAGACCTTCGCGGGCAGCTTGTCGAGTTCCTCGGCCCCGGACGGCTGCAGCCCGGAGGTGTCGGCGTGGGGGTAGACGTCGGCGTGCCGTGGGCCAGCGGGGTGCGCCATTTCTTACATCCGTTCCGGAGCGGAGACACCGAGGAGGGCGAGGCCGTTCGCCAGCACCTGGCGGGCGGCTTCGCACAGCGCGAGCCGGGCGAACGTCAGAGGGGTCGCCTCTTCGTCGCCCATGGGCAGCACGCGGCCCACGGTGTAGAACTTGTGGTAGGCGCCCGCGAGTTCTTCGAGGTAGCGCGCGATCCGGTGCGGCTCCCGCATTTCGGCGGCGCGGCGCACGGTTTCCGGGAATTCGCCGATGGTGCGGATCAGGTCGCCCTCGGCGGGCAGCGTCAGGAGTCCGAAATCGACGTCCGAAGTGGACTGCGACTTCAGGCCGAGATCGGCGGCGTTGCGCTGCAGGGACGCCAGCCGCGCGTGGGCGTACTGGACGTAGTAGACCGGGTTGTCGTTGGAGTGCTTGCGCAGCAGGTCCAGGTCGACGTCCAAAGTGGAGTCCACCGAGTAGCGGATCAGCTCGTACCGGGCCGGGTCGACGCCGACCGCCTCGACCAGGTCCTCCATGGTGATCACGGTGCCGGCGCGCTTGGACATCCGGACCGGCTTGCCGTCGCTGACCAGGTTGACCATCTGGCCGATCAGCACCTCGACCGTGGCCGGGTCGTCGCCGAACGCGGCGGCCGCGGCCTTGAGGCGGGCGATGTAGCCGTGGTGGTCCGCGCCGAGCATGTAGATGCACAGGTCGAAGCCGCGGTTGCGCTTGTCCTTGAAGTAGGCCAGGTCGCCGGCGATGTAGGCCGGGTTGCCGTCCTGCTTGATGACGACGCGGTCCTTGTCGTCGCCGTACTCCGACGACTTCAGCCACCAGGCGCCTTCGTTGAAGTACAGGTTCCCGGAGTCCTTCAGCTGCTGGACGGCGGCGTCGACCGCGCCGGACTCGTGCAGCGAGTTCTCGTGGAAGTAGACGTCGAAGTCGGTGCCGAACTCGTGCAGGCTCTGCTTGATCTCGCCGAACATCAGGTTGATGCCGATCCGGCGGAACGTCTCGTGCCGCTCGGCCTCCGGCAGCGACAGCGCGCTCGGCTCCTGCTTGAGGACGTTGGCGGCGATGTCGTTGATGTAGCCGCCCGCGTAGCCGTCCTCCGGCGCGGGCTCACCCTTCGCGGCGGCGATCAGGGACCGGACGAACCGGTCGATCTGGGCACCGGCGTCGTTGAAGTAGTACTCGCGCGTGACGTCGCCGCCCTGCGCGGCCAGCACGCGGCCCAGCGCGTCGCCGACCGCGGCCCAGCGGGTGCCGCCGAGGTGGATCGGGCCGGTCGGGTTCGCCGAGACGAACTCGAGGTTGATCCGGGTGCCGGCCAGCGCGTCCCCGCGGCCGTACACGGCGCCGGCGTCGAGCACCTGGCGCACGATGTCGCCCTGCGCGGCGGCGGCGAGCCGGAAGTTGAGGAAGCCGGGGCCGGCGACCTCGGCCGAGGCCACGCCGTCGTCCGCCGAGACCGCCTCGGCGAGCGCCTCGGCGAAGTCACGGGGCTTGAGGCCGGCCTTCTTGGCCACCTGCAGCGCCAGGTTCGTCGCGTAGTCGCCGTGGTCGGGGTTGCGCGGGCGTTCGATGGTCACCTGCTCCGGCAGCACGGCGTCGTCGATGCCGCGTGCGGCGAGCACCTGCACGGCGGAGCTGCGGACCAGTTCGGCGAGAGCGGCGGGAGTCACTTGCCGAATTCTAGGTGTGCCCTGGTCGGGGGCTTTCATCGGTCTCGGCCACATCACGATCCGTGGGTGTGTGAGGCGTTAACGGTGATCAGACGCGTGGTCTCTACACTGGCCCGGGCGGGAATCCGTCCGCAGCCACCAGAGGGAGAACGCGGAAGCCATGGCGAACGGGACAACTCGGAAAAAGGGGTCGGCGGTGAAGGCGGCCCGTGGTTCCGTGGTGAGCAAGAAGGGGACGCCGTGGGGCACGATCATCGCCGTCGTCGCCGTCGTGGCGCTGGCCGCCTCGGTGATCATCTACTACATGGTGCAGTCCGCGCCGAAGCGTGAGCAGGCCGACCGCGAGGCCGCCGCCGCGTCGTTCACGCCGAGCGCGCAGGACCCCGACCCCTCGAAGCGCATCCCCGGCGTGGTGACCGCGACCTACACCGGCAGCGTGCACGTCCTCCCGACCGAGCGCGTCGCCTACGACAAGACCCCGCCGTTCGGCGGCCCGCACGACGGTTACTGGGCGGCGTGCACCGGCGTCGTCTACCCGAACGCGGTGCGGACCGAGAACATGGTGCACGCGCTCGAGCACGGCGCCGTCTGGATCGCCTACAACCCGCAGCAGGTCTCGGGCGACGCGCTGAACATGCTCAGCGTCCGCGTCAAGGGCAAGCCGTACACGATGATGTCGCCGTACCCGGGCCTCGACAAGCCGATCTCGCTGCAGTCGTGGGGCCACCAGCTGAAGCTGGACGACGTCAACGACCCGCGGATCGACCAGTTCATCGTGGCCCTGCGCACCAACCCGAACGGGGTCTACCCCGAGGTCGGCGCGTCCTGTGACGCCCTCGGCCCCGGCCAGTTCGACCCGGACAACCCGCCGCCGTTCGACCCGTCGAAGCCGGGTCCCGACGCCAAGCCGATGGACTACAAGGGCACGGCGGGCGCGCAGCAGGAGCAGGGTGGCATGAACCAGCCGTCCGCCCCCTCGGGGACGCCGACCAAGTGACGTCCTCCGAGGAGCCGGCCGAGCAGCCGGTCTGGTCCCGCTGGGTGATCATCGGCGGGACCCTCCTCGCTGTCCTGCTCCTCGGCGCGACGGCGGGCATGTTCCTCACCCGCGCCTTCGACGACGACCCGGCCGCCGCCACCCCGGCGGCCGGGTCGGTCGAGGTCGGGTTCGCCCAGGACATGTCGACCCACCACCTCCAGGCCGTGACGATGGCCGGCTGGGCCCGCGACCACTCGACGGACCCGGAGGTCCGCCAGCTGGCGTTCGACATCGAGCGCACCCAGCTGGAGCAGGTCGGCCGCATGAAGGGCTGGCTGATGCTGTGGGACCAGCCGGAGCAGCCGATCGGCGCCCCGATGCAGTGGATGACGGAGCCGATGCAGGGCCACGACGGCATGCAGATGCCCCCGTCTTCGCTGAACCCGGCGGGCGGGCCGCTGATGCCCGGTATGGCCACGGACGCCGAGCTGGCGAAGATGCGGTCGCTGTCGGGGAAGCAGCTGGACGTGTATTTCCTGCAGCTGATGCTGCGGCACCACCAGGGTGGGACGTCGATGGCCCAGTACGCGGGGACGCATTCCAACCTGGGGGCGTTGAAGGCGCTGGTGAACAGCATCATGACGTCGCAGGGGGCGGAGATGGACCAGATGAAGGTGATGCTCTCGGCCCGGGGCGCTCAGCCGCTGCCCGCTTGACCGGCTACCAGGACAGCTCCTGGCAGCGGCGCGCGCACTGCGGCGCCTCCACCTGCAGGGTCGCGTGCTCGATCGCGTACCGCGAGGACAGCAGGTTCTGCGCTTCGGTCAGCACGTCCGACTGCCGGGCCGGCGGCGCCAGCGTCAGGTGCGCCGAGGCCACCTCCATGCCCGACGTCAGCGTCCAGACGTGCAGGTCGTGCACGTCCGCGACCCCGGGCAGCGCGGACAGCTCCGCGTTGATCGCGCCGACGTCGACGCCATGGGGCGCGTGCTGGAACAGGATGCGCAGCGCGCGCCGGGCCAGCGTCCAGGTGCGGGGCAGGACCCACAGCCCGATCGCGACGCCGATGATCGGGTCGGCGTAGCGCCAGCCCGTCAGCAGCGTCACCGCGCCGCTGACCAGCACGCCGACCGAGCCGATCAGGTCGGCCAGGACCTCGAGGTACGCGCCGCGGACGTTGAGGCTCTCCTTCGCGCCCGCACGCAGCACCGCGAACGACACCAGGTTGGCCACCAGGCCGGCCGCCGCGGCCAGCAGGACCGGCAGGCCCGGGACCGACGGCGGGTCGCCGATGCGGCCGATCGCCTCGATCAGGACGTACGCCGCGACGCCGAACAGCAGCAGTGCGTTGGCCAGCGCGGCCAGCACCTCCGCGCGGTAGAGACCGAACGTGCGGCCGACCGTGGGTCCGCTGCGCCGCGCCAGCATGATCGCGGCCAGTGCCATCCCGACGCCGAGGACGTCGGTGAACATGTGCGCCGCGTCCGACATCAGGGCCAGTGAGCCGGTCGTCAGGCTGACGACGAACTCGAGCACCATGAACCCGGCGCCGATGCCCAGGGCGATGGCCAGTCTCCGCACGTGCCGGCCCGACGCGCTCTCCGGCGCGATCGCGTGCCCGTGGCCGTGTCCCTGACCCATGCCGCCTCCGTTCCCGGTTCGCCGTCGGGCCAAACATATAGTCGGATGCGCATATATGCAACAGAGGCCAGCCTAAGTTCACCCACCCGCAAGTTACCCCGCCCGGCGGAGCCGCCCAATCCACCAGGCGGGGTGTCCCGCCAGGCGGACTCGTCACGCTTCGGCGTCGACCATCCGGGTGAGCAGTTCCCGCAGCCGGAGTCGCTCTTCCGGCGTGAGCCCGGCCAGCGGTTCGGCCGCGAAACCCAGCGCCTGCCGGAAGTTGCGCGCCAGCCCGGCACCCTCCGGCGTGGCCACGATGTTCTTGATCCGCCGGTCACGCTCGCCCGGGCGGCGCTCCACCAGGCCGCGTGCTTCGAGCCGGTCGATGATCCCGGTCACGTTGGACCGCTCGGACTTCAGCTCCTCGGCGATCCGGTGCATCGGCAGCGGCTCGTCGAGCGCGGCGAGCACCTTGGCCTGCACCGGTGTCAGGCCCTGCGCCGCCGCCGCGCCCTCGTACGACGCGACGTACCGGTCGAAGATCCGTCCGAGCAGGGCGACGACGTCTTCGGTGATCGGGTCAGCGCTCATCATCAGCCGAGTGTATGCCGTTAGTTGACTGCATGAACCATCCATGCCTATAGTCATTTTAGTTCACTACATAAACCATCATCCTCCTGAACAGATCGAGGTTCCCCTGATGAGCAACGAGCGCGTCGCCCTGATCACCGGCACGTCCACCGGGATCGGCCTGGCCACGGCGGTATTGGCGGCCCGGCGCGGCTTCCGCACGGTCGCCACGATGCGCGACACCGGCCGCGCCGACCGCCTGCGCAAAGCCGCCGCCGAAGCCGGTGTCGAGCTGGAAATCCGCCCGCTCGACGTCACCGACGCGGGTTCCGTGAGCGCGGCGTTCCATGGCGTCCTCGCCGACTACGGCCGGCTCGACGTCCTGGTCAACAACGCCGGCGCCGGCCACCTCGGCACGCTCGAAAAGGAACCGCTCTCGGCGCTGCGCGACACGATGGAGGTCAACTTCTTCGGCGTCGCCGAGGCGACCAAGGCCGCGCTGCCCGCCCTGCGCGCGAGCGGCGGCCGCCTGATCACGGTGACCAGCGTCGGCGGCGTGATCGGCCAGCCGTTCAACGAGGCCTACTGCGCCGCGAAGTTCGCCGTGGAGGGCCTGATGGAATCGCTGGCCCCGGTGGCCGCGGCCCAGGGCGTCAAGGTGTGCGTCGTCGAGCCGGGCGCGGTCGCGACCGAGTTCGTCAACAACGTCGGCGTCGACGAACGGCTCTTCGCCGAGGCCGGGCCGTACGCCGAGTCCCTGAACTCCTACATCGCGAACGTCACGAAGTCGTTCCAGAGCGCGCAGACGGCCGACGAGGTCGCCGAAGTGATCCTGGCCGCGATGACGGCCGAGGCACCCGCGTTCCGCATCCAGACGTCGAAGTGGGCCGAGGAGTTCGCCTCGACCAAGTTCGCCGACCTCGACGGCTCGGCCGTACAGCGCCTGACCAGCGGCTGGCTCGCCTAGAGCCTGTTTCAATGGCGTAGCCACTCGTTGATCGCCGCGATGTGCACGGTTGCCTCGTAGGGAACTACGAGTTTGTCGAACCGTGTGGCGACGCCTCGGTTGCGGTTGAGCCGGTTGATGCCGCACTCGACCGTGTCGTTGCTTGTAGATCTCTGGGTCGAATGCTGGTGGCCGGCCACCGGCTCGGCCGCGGTTGCGGCGACGCCGGACCTGATCAGCGGGCTGGGGAATCGTGCACGCGATCCCGCGTCGCCGCAGATAGGCTTGGTTGGCGCGGAACTGCAGGCCTTGGCCTTGCTCGGTGGCCAGGCAGCTTGGTCGTCCAGCCTCCCCGCGACCGGCCCAGCGCGCGGTTGGCCGGTTCGGGCTCGCCGATACCGCCGGGCGGTCCTTTCTGTAGGTCGCCCTCGATGCAGGCGCCTGCGGCGTGCTGGCGGGCCCGGTTGATCGTGGAATCCACGCTCACCTCCCAGGTGATCAGCCCGGCAGCCCGCCAGCGGATGCCGTCCAGGAGTTGGCGTTTACTCCACAGGGGTGGGCGGCGGGGTTTCTTGCCGACAGGCAGCGGCGATTCCAGGATCGCCCACTGCGCGTCGGTCAGATCGGCTCGCCCCGTCGCCGCCAGGCTGGGCACGAGGTCGCCGGTTTTCTTGATCAGCTTGGTCGTTGATCGTTCTCCGGAGACCTCGCCTATTTCACCCAAGACACGCCGCACCCACAACGCCGGCCAGAAGCTCCGCTGGTCAGCACATCAAACGGGCCCTAGCTGTAGTGACCATGGACGTTGTTGACCGTTGAGCGGCGCGTCGGGTTGATCAAGGCGAAGACCTCCGTGTGTGGTGCTGGTGTCTGACGCCATCACCGAACACGACGGAGGTCTTCGTGTCCCACCGTAATGCCCGGTTGACCCTGCACGGCCGCCGGTTGCTGATCGACCGGGTCACCGCGGGACGCCCGGTCGCCCATGTGGCCGCCGAACTCGGGATCTCCCGTGCGACCGGGCACAAATGGGTCCGCCGCTACCGCCAGCACGGCGAAGCCGGCCTGCACGACCGTTCCAGCAGGCCCCACCACACGCCCACCCGTCTCCCGGAGCGGACCGAGCAGCAGATCCTTGACCTGCGTCGGAACCGACGTCTCGGCCCGGCCCGCATCGCCGGCATCCTCGGCATGCACGCCTCGACCGTGCACCGCGTCCTGACCCGCCACCACCTGCCGAAACTGGCCTGGCTGGACCGCCCGACCGGACAACCGATCCGCCGCTACGAACGCGCCCGGCCCGGCGAGCTGCTGCATGTCGATGTGAAGAAACTCGGCCGGCTGCGCGAGGGCGGCGGCTGGCGAGCACACGGCCGCGACAGCCTCGAACGCCGCCGCGCCCGCTACGGAGCCCGCGTGGGTTACGAGTACGTCCACTGCGCCATCGACGACCACACCCGCATCGCCTACGCCGAAATCCACCCCGACGAAACCGCCGCCACATGTGCTGGGTTCCTCCGCCGCGCCGCCACTGCCTTGGCTGAGCTGGGCGTCGACCGGATCGAACGAGTCATGACCGACAACGCCCTGGCCTACCGCCGCTCCCACGCCTGGCGTGACGCCCTGGCCAGCATCGGCGCCGAAGCCCGCTTCACCCGCCGCTACCGGCCGCAAACCAATGGCAAAGCCGAACGCTTCAACCGCACCCTCGCCGAAGAATGGGCCTACGCCCAGCCCTTCACCAGCTCACACCACCGCGCCGAAGCCCTGCCAGAGTTTCTCCACCGCTACAACCATCACCGAGCTCACACCTCACTCGGCGGAAAGCCACCTATCACCCGCGTCAACAACCTCACGGGGCACTACACCTAGCGCACCAGCCGGAAGAACCCCCGGACCTGCTCGACGAACAGCGCGGGCTGCTCCAGCGCGGCGAAGTGCCCGCCGACGGGCAGCTCCTCGAACCAGCGCAGGTCGGTGTAGCGCTGCTCGGCCTGCCGCCGTGACGGCCGGACGATCTCCTTCGGGAACACCGAAACCCCGGCCGGGACGTCCACAGTGGACAGGTCGCGGTCGTTGTTCTCCCAGTACATCCGCGCGGACGAGGCCGCCGTCGCGGTGAACCAGTAGACGGAGATGGCGTCCAGGACCCGCTGCCGGTCGACGGCGTCCTCCGGGTTCCCCTTGTGGTCGGTCCAGGCCCAGAACTTCTCGGCGATCCAGGCGGCCTGGCCGGCGGGCGAGTCGGAGAGGCCGTAGCCGAGCGTCTGCGGGCGGGTGCCCTGCTGGGCGGAGTAGCCGCTGCCGGTCCGCCGGAACTCCTCGAGGTCGGCCAGCGCCCGGCTCTCCGCGGGCGTCGGATCGGGGGTGTCCATCCGCACGGGCGCGAAGTTGACGTGCACCCCGGCGACGTGCCTGGACCGCGCCAGCGCGTTGGTGACGGCGGCACCCCAGTCGCCACCCTGGGCGCCGTAGCGCTCGTAGCCGAGCGACGTCATGAGCCCGTCCCACAGCTCGGCCACCCGCGGGATCTTGAGAGCGGGCTTGTCACTCCACCCGAACCCGGGCAGCGACGGCGCGACGACGTGGAAGGCGTCGGCGGGATCACCCCCGTGCTTCGCGGGATCGGTGAGCGGCCCGAGGACGTCGAGGAACTCGACGACGGACCCGGGCCACCCGTGGGTGAGCACGAGCGGAAGTGCGTCCGCCTCCGGCGACCGGACGTGCAGGAAGTGCAGGCCGACGCCGTCGACGGTGGCCCGGAACTGCGGAAAGGCGTTCAGCCGCCGGGCGAAGCCGAAGTCGTACTCCTCACCCCAGTCCCGGCAGAGCTCGCGGACGTAGGCGAGCGGAACGCCCTGCGACCAGTCGTCGACGGTCTCGGCCTCGGGCCACCGCGTCCGCCGCAACCGCTCCCGCAGATCGGCGACGTCGCCCTCGTCGAGAGGTACCTGGAACGGCTCGGCCATCTCGGCTCCTTCAGGTGGGGCTCCTACGCTATCGACGACCCGGCAAGAGGATCAACTTCATCGCGCTGACCAGCGGATTCACTGGTGGGACCACCTGCGGGAAAAGGGGTGGGGAGCATGCGCTAAGCTTTCGGAGTCGCCCAGCGATGGGCCCTCGTAGCTCAGGGGATAGAGCACTGCCCTCCGGAGGCAGGTGTCGCAGGTTCGAATCCTGCCGAGGGCACCACAGGGATGGGAACGGGAGAGATGTCGCACCTGACATCCTCCCTTTTCTTGTTTTCACGGTTGGTGACCGATCGGGCCAGGTGAGGGATGCCGCGTAACCGACGCCCGCAGGACCGGGAAGAGAAGCGCGGCGAGATCGTCGCCGCGGCCACGCGGTTGTTCGTGGACGAGGGCTACGAACCCACGACAGTGGCGCGGATCGGGCGCGAGGCCGGGGTCACCTCCAACACCGTCTACTGGTACTTCAAGGACAAGGACGAAGTACTGGTCGCCGTGCTGGATGCGCTGTTCGCGCAGTTCCTCGCCGGTGTGGCGGAACGCTCGGCCGAACCGCCGGTCGAGCAGCTGCTGTGGGCGGTCACCGAGTTGCGGCGGGTCGACCGGCTGATCACGACGGTGCACGCCAGGGTTGCGGCCTCGGAGTCACTGCGGGTGTGGCACGACAGCTTCCACGCGCAGGTGGAGGCGATCCTGCGGTGGCACCTGGCCGCGCTGGGCGTGCCGGAGACCGAGCAGGACGCGATGACGCGGATCGGGGTGTTCGTCGTCGAAGGGATGCTGACCCACGCGAACGACGCCGCGGGCGATCGCGGCGTCGTCGAGGCGTTGGTGCGCAGTGCTCGCGGCATCGCCGCCGTGGCGGGTTCCCCCGACGGCCGGTCGGCTACCGGCTGAACCGCGCCGCGAGGAACCGGATCTGGTCTGCGACGGCACGCTCGAACAGGTCACCGACGTAGATGTCGAAGTGGTCACCGTCGTAGTGGTTGACCTGGACGTGGTCCTGCCCGGCTGCGAGGCGGGCCGTGGTGCGCGCCGGGGCGGCGCGGTCGTCGTCGCACACGCACAACAGGGTCGCCGCGGTGATCTTGCGCAGGCGCTTGCCCGGCCGGTACAGCGGCAACCGCAACGCGAGCCGGGCCGCGACCGCGTTGGCGCTGTCACCACCACCTTCCGAACCCTTCATGACGCCCCAGATCGTGTCGCGGCCGACCGCGGTGTCACCGGGGTGGAACGGCTGCCCGCCCGTCTCGACGGTCGCGGACAACCCGTGGCCCACGGCGGGGATCCGGGCCAGGACCCCGGCGGTGCGCGGCGAGAGCCGGGACCCCGCCGGGATCAGCTTCGACGCCGCGGCGATCGCGGTCGGCGACACCAGGAAGGCGGGCATCCACCACACCCCGACCACCGGAGCCAGCACCGGCTTCGCCCGGAACACCGACCCGACGACGTCGAGCACGGCGGCGATGACGAGCCCGGCCATGCTCACCGGACTGGACCGGAACCGCGAGAGCAAGGACGCCGGACCGTCGGTGAACGGGCACTGGGCCACCACCGCGGCCAGCTCGTGGTCCTCGCTCGCGATGCGCAGCACGTGCCCGCCGCCGAACGAGGTCCCCCACACCGCGATCCGGTCCGGGTCGACCTCCGGCAGGGACCGGCCGTAGGCCAGTGCCGCCCGCCAGTCGTCGAGCTGGTCGCCGATGTCGAGCAGTTGCCGGGGAGAGCCCTCGCTGGCCCCCAGGTAGCGGTAGTCGAACACCAGCACCGCCCAGCCCTGCGCGGCGAACCGTTCGGCGAACGCGTCCAACCGCCACTCCCGCACCGCTCCCAGCCCGTGCGCCATGACCACCAACGGCCGAGGCCCGCCACCCGCGGCCGGCAGGTACAGCCACGCCGCGCACCGCACGCCTCCGGACTCGAACCACACGTCCCGTCGCACCGACGCCGTGTGGCTGTCCTTCTCCGCCGCAGTTCCCATCGCCCACCTTCGTTCAGCTCTTGACTTGCAATCAAGAGCAGGCCGACGGGAAGGCTAGAGCTCTTCTTGATTGGAAGTCAAGAAGCGGCTGGGCGGCTCGTGGTGTCAGCCGGTGCGCGAACAGGGCGTGGTCTTCGCCGTCGCTGCCGAGCGTCGTGCCCCGGCGTGGACCTTCTGCTCGGGCAGCCACCCGACCGGACCGAGGTCACGCAGATTCGCGTAGTGCGGGTACGGGTCCAGGATCGCCTGCGGCGAAGAGATGTCCGGCCGGTAGACCGGCACGTCATGGCATCGTCGCTCTTTGTCAGGGGTACTGGCACCGGGAGAGGCGGCGACCGGCGCTCAGCACCGTCCCGTCCGGACGGACGACGGCCGCGCCGGTGCGCAGCCAGCGCCGCAGCTCACCGGAGAGCCGGGTGGGGACGAGGACCGCGCCGGACTCGCGGATGGCGGCCCGCTCGGTCTCCGACGGCGTTTTCGTGGTGACGACGGCGAAGCGGCCGCCGGCGACGTCGTCGAAGCGGGTTCCGTCGTCGAGGAGGGCGTTGGGGCACAGCCGTCCCGCCAGGGACCGCCCGAAGCGGGGCCGCACGACCAGGTCCGAGCGGTGCAGTCCCGGCGTCGCGCTGTCGAGGACGCGGCCGCTCAGGCGCGGCGCGACCACCCGGCGGATCAGGTCGCCGAACCGCCCGCCTTCGGTCATGGCCCTGCCGATCAGCACGGCCCGCCGGATCATCGCGCGCGCGTGCGGCTTGCGTTCGGCCTCGTAACTGGCGAACACGCGCTCGGGCAGGGTCCCGTCCAGCACACCGGCGACCTTCCAGGCCAGGTTGACGGCGTCACGCAGGCCGGCGCCCATCCCCTGGCCGATGAACGGCGGGGTGAGGTGGGCGGCGTCGCCGAGCAGGAACACGCGGCGGTCGCGCCACCGGTCCGCGACCCGCGCGCGGAAGGTGTACTCCGCGACGCGGACGATCTCCAGCTCCGCGGCCGGGACGTGCCCGGTCCACGGCGCGATCAGCGGGTGCAGCCGGTCCAGCGTGTGGAAGCCGTCGGCGGTCTCCCCCGGCAGCAGCCGGAATTCCCAGCGGTAGCGGGTTTTCCCGATGCGCATGTAGGTCGCCGCGCGGGCCGGGTCGCAGACCTGGTGCACGCCCTCCCACTGGCCGAGGTCGGCGGTGGTGGCGATGTCCACCACGAGCCAGCGCTGGTCGAACTTCAGGTCCGCCATCGTCGCGCCGATCGCCGTCCGCACGACGCTGTTGGCGCCGTCGCAGCCCAGGACGTGGTCCGCGTCGATCGTCTCGCGCGCGCCGGTGCCGCGGTCGGTCACCTCGACCCGCACGCCGGTGCCGTCCTGCCGGATCCCGGTCACCTCGGTGTTGCCGCGCAGGGTGACCGCGCCGACCGTCGCCAGGTGGGCGCGGAGCAGGTGCTCGAGGTCGGGCTGGTCGAACATGTTCGCCTCGGGGTAGCCGTGGCGGCCGCCTCCCGGGGAACGGCGGAACTCGGCCAGCACCCGCAGGCCCGGGTCGAGCAACCGCAGCCCGTGGCAGGGCCGGGAGATGGCCGCGAACTCCGCGGCCAGCCCGAGTCGGCCGAGGATGCGGTGCACCTCGTCGTCCAGGTGCACCGCGCGCGGCTGCGGGTAGACCGATTCCCAGCGCTCCAGCACCAGGCATTCGACGCCGTACCGGCCGAGCAGGGCCGCGGCCGTCAGCCCGGTCGGGCCCGCGCCGACGATGACGACCGGCACCCTCACGGCGACACCCCGAGCGCCACCAGGTAGCCGGCGACGAGCACCGCGCAGACCAGCGCCGGCGCGAGGTCGCGGCCGCGGTCGTGGACGCGCACGTGCGTGATGACGGCGCCGGCGAGCAGGAGGAGCAGGCCGGTGCCGGCCAGCGCGCCGAGGACCGGCACGCTCAAGCCGAGCAGGAGCCCGGCGGCTCCGGCGATCTGCAACGCACCGATACCGCGGTAGGCGGTGACGGAAAAGCCGGTGTGCGCGGCGCGTTCCCGCATGGGCGCGAGCGCGAGCAGGCTGGCCGCGCCGGAGAAGAGGAAGATGACCGCCGCGAGGACGGACAGGGCGATCAACACGGTTTTCCTCCGAAGGCCAGCCGGGTGGGCACGGTGTAGCGGGCGAGGGTCGCGGCCACCTCCGGTTCGTCCACTTCGGACGGAAGGGTGACGGCGGCGACCACGGTCGCATCCTCGATCACCGCGTCGACGCTCACCCCGTCGAATGCCGTCAGTGCCTCGGCGATCGCGCGGCGGGTGGCGTCGGCACGCAGGGCGAGCTTGTAAGGCTTGCCGACGTCGGTCACCGGCAGTGCGTCGAGCACCGTGACCGCCTTCGGCGCAGCGGCCCGCTCGGGCACGCGGCCGGCGGCCCACGTCCGCAGTTCGTCCTCGGTGACGGTGGCACCGGGAGCGAGGGTCACGTACGCGACGGGCACCTCCCCGGAATGCTCGTCCGGACGGCCGACCGCGCCGGCCGCGGTCACCTCGGGGTGGGTGAGCAGGGCGTCCTCGACCAGGGCCGGGTCGATGTTGTGCCCACCGCGGATGATGAGGTCCTTGGCCCGGCCGGCCAGGTGCACGAACCCGTCGGCGTCCAACCGGGCCAGGTCACCGGTGGTCAGCCAGCCGTCGCGAAGTTTGCCGAGGCCGTCCAGGACGTACCCGGTTCCGGCACGCCCGACGACGTAGCCGGGGAACACGGCCGGGCCGCTGATGGCCAGCACCCCGGTTTCGCCGCTGGGCAACTCCTCCCCCGTTTCCGGGTGCACGACCTTCATCCGCTGGTACGGCAGGCGCTGCCCGACGGCGCCGGGGCGCGGGTCGTCGGGGAAGCTGCGGGCGCTGGCGCAGGTGGCTTCGGTCAGCCCGTAGCCCTCGACCAGGGTGACGCCGGTGTGCGCCTGGAAGCCCTCGCGCACCGCCGCGGGCAGGGGTGAAGCGCCGACCATGGCGTAGCGCAGGCTCGAAATGTCGGCGTTCACCGGGCACTGCGCGAGCACCGCGTACACCGTCGGCACGGCGCTCATCGCGGCGATCCGGTGGTGCTCGACGATCTTCCAGAACTCCCCGTACAGCGCGGGTTCCCGGTAGCCGAGCGGGCCGGCCCACACCGCGTGCTGCCCTCGGAACAGCGGCGCGAGCAGGGTGACCACCAGCGCGTTGACGTGGAACAGCGGCAGCGCCGCGAAGACGACCGAGCCGACGTCGAGCAGGGAGTTCGCCGCGATCATCCACGCGTCGGCGACCTCGTTGGCGTGCGTGTGCGCGGCCAGCTTCGGCGCCCCGGTGGTGCCGCCGGTGTGGAACAACGCGGCCAGGTCCGACGCCACCGGGAGTGCACCGGCGAACTCGGACGAGTCCATTGTGGAGGCGAGCTCGGCGAGGTAGCCGACGCGCACCCCGTCGACGGCGGGCAACGCGGGCGGTTCGCCTGCCGCGCCGGTCGGGCGCAGCACGAGGACGACGTCCAGCTCGGCGGCCAGCGTCCGGGCGGTGTCCCAGGCTTCCGGCGCGAGTTCCGGACCGGCGGTGATCAGCACGCGCGCGCCGGACCGGCGGAGCAGCTCGCCGAGGTGGTCGCGGGCCAGGCCGCCGTTCAGCGGGGCCGCGACCCCGGCCAGCTGCGCGGCCAGCGTCGCCGGGATCAGCTCCGCGCAGTTCGGGGCCAGCAACGCCACCGCGTCGCCCCGCCGGACCCCGAGGTCGAGCAGCAGGTTCGCGTAGCGGTGGACGTCGGCGAGCAGCTCGGCGAACGTGCGCCGGACCGGTTCCCGCCACCGCGCGGCCTCGGGCAGGACGGTCGTCGCCGGGTGCTCCGGCCACCATCCGGCGGCCCGCAGGAGCAGGGCGTAGGTCGACTCCGGCAGGCCGCGGTCGGCGAGCGGGACGGCTTCGATCTCGGCCAGGTCGGCGGGCTCGGCGTAACGCGGCCACAGCGAAGCGCCCGTCATCGCCGGTACCTCACGACCGTGCGCTGGGTGCCGAGGTCGAGGGCACCGTCGTCGGTGGCGACCGAAGCCTCGATGACGTCGCCGTCGGCCAGGTACTTCGGGTTCTTCGCCTGGCCTTTGAAGAACAGCTTCCACTTCAGGGCCGGCGGCAGCAGCGCGGCGATCTTCTCCACCACTTTCGGCGGCGCGGACAACGCCGTGCCGACCGGAGTCCCCGTCAGCACCAGATCGCCGGGATCCAGCCGCTGGAACCGGGTCAACGCCTGCAGGGCCTCGAGCGGGCGGTGGATCATGTCCTCGCCGACGACCGCGTTCTGGCGGACCGTGCCGTTGACCGACAGCCGCAGCCGCAGGTCGGCGAACCGCTTCAGCTCGTTGGCCTCCAAGAGGACGAGGGCCGGCCCGGCCGGGGTGAACGTCGGGTACGACTTGGCCTCGTAGAACTGGGTCTGCGGCAGCTGGATGTCCCGGGCGGAGACGTCGTTGGTCACCACCAGGCCCGCGATGCACTCCTCGGCGATCTCGCTGCCGACCGGGATTTCCCGGCCGATGACCAGCCCGATCTCGACCTCGTAGTCGAGCAGCGTCACGTGCGGCGGCTTGACGACGTCGTCGAAGGGGCCGCTGATCGACCCGGACGCCTTGCGGAAGAACGTCAGCGGCACGGTTTCCGGGTCCATCCCGGCGTCGGTGACGTGCGAGGCGAAGTTGGTCATCTGGGCGACCACGCGGCAGGGCGCGGTGACCGGGGAAACCAGGTCGAGCGAGGCCACCGGCACGGTCTCCGTGGCCGCGGCGGCGATCGCCGCGCGGTCGCCGAGCAGTTCGGCGGTGGTCGTCGCGGCCGTCGGGATCTCCGCCGCGCCCGACGGGGTGGCGACGTACCAGGCGTCGGCGGTGCGCAGGACGGTCACGCTCATGCGCACACCTCGCTGGCGCTCGGTGCCGCCTGAGCCGGAAGCGCTGTGTTGGATGATTCACTCGCAAGCTCGTTCATGAACGGGCCACCTTCAGCAGGCCCAGGAAGCGCTGGGCGTCGAATTCGTTGTCTTCGCGGAGCGCGGAGAACACCGCACGCAGTTCGCGCAGTGCTTCCCGGCCGGGCTTGACGCCGAGGAAGTCGGCGGTGGCGGGTGGCCCCCACTGGGCCAGCCCGGAAGCGGTCATCGGGGCCCAGCCGGGCTCGAGGGTGTTGTCGAACAGGTCGCCGTCGCTGAAGTGCTCGACCATGAACCCGTCCGGGTCACGCCAGTAGTCGAAGAGCTGGCTGCCCTCGACGTGCCTGCCGATGCCCCACGAGTGGTGGTAGCCGTGCTCGCGCAGGTACTCGCCACCGGCGGCCAGCGCGTCGAGGTCGGCAACCTGGTAGGCCGAGTGCACGTAGCGGTCGGCCGGGCCGAGCACCATGGCCAGCGTGTGGTGGTCGGCCGGGGTGGCCCCGCGGTCGCACCGGATGAAGCTCATCACCGGCCCGCGCTCGCGCTGCCCCGGGTAGTACAGGAAGTCGCTGACGATCAGGCCCAGGTGGTCCAGGTACCAGTCCAGGACCTCGCGGTAGCGGGTCGTCTGCAGCACCACGTGCCCGAGCCGCTGCGCCAGCGCCGGGGCCCGTGGCGGGCGTTGCGCGGCGTTGACCCGTCGGACCTCGTGCCCGAGATTGAGCAGCTGTGGCTCCTGCGGCGCCAGCGCGGGCAGCTCGTGGGTGTCCGCGACGACCCGGACCCGCAGGCCGCTCGGGTCGGGCACGTCCACGACGACGCCGCCCAGCGTCTCCGGCAGCATGGCGACCGCCCGGCCGGTGGCTTCGGCCAGCCGCAGGACGTCGCCCGGCGCCGCGGCCAGGAACGCCGGTCCGAGGAACTTCGACCGGGGGCCCTTGCGGATGAGCACGCACGGCGCGCCGGCGTCGGTGCCCCGCAGGTGCAGCTCGCGCCCGGTGCGGAGCACGGTGGTGAACCCGAAGGCACGGGCGAACACCTCCGCCCGCTCCAGGTCCGGTTTCTCGAATTCCAGCCACGCGAGGTCGTGCACCTTGATCACCGGGTTCGCCGCCCGGCCGGGGTGCTCACCCGCGAGTGCGCCGTGCTCGCTGTGCAGCCCGCTGTGCGGATCTCCCACGGCTGCTCCCTCCATCCACAATTATGACGACATCGTCAGTTACGAGCATGTCCTCAGTCAAGAGTTTCTGACGATTTCCTCATCAGTGACGTCATGAGCTACGATGCGGCGACGACCTGCGAAGACGGGAGCACGGATGCCGGAGCACGCTCCGAGCCGACTGGAACGGCGCAAGGCGCGCACCCGCGCCGCCCTGGTCCGAGCGGCCCAGGCACTGATCGCCGAGGGGAAGACGGCGGTGCCGATCCTGGAGATCACCCAGGCCGCCGACGTCGGGATGGGGTCGTTCTACAACCACTTCGAGACGAAGGAGCAGCTCTACCGGGCGGCGGTCGAGGACGCCCTCGACACCCACGGCGCCCTGCTGGACGAGCTGACCACCGGCCTCGACGACCCGGCCCAGGTCTTCGCGCAGAGCTTCCGGCTGACCGGGCGCCTGCACCGGAAGCACCCCGAGCTCAGCAAGGTCCTCCTGCACCACGGGCTCGAACTCGCCACCGCGGAGAGCGGGCTGGCTCCCCGGGCCCGCCGCGACATCGAGGCCGCCGTGCGAGCCGGCCGCTTCACCGTCACCGACCCCGAACTCGCCATGGTCACGGTCGCCGGCACCGCGCTCGGCCTCGGCCACCTGCTGCACTGCCGGCCCGAGCGAGACGACGCCGCGGCGACCGACGAGGTGACCGAGGACCTGCTGCGCATGCTCGGCCTCACCGCGGCCGAAGCCCACGACATCTGCAGCAGGCCACTGCCCGACCTCGACGCCGCTGCGACGCCGGACACCGCCGCCTGAGCACAGCGTCCCGGCTTCGCGGAAAGTTACCGCCGCCGACGGGGGCGAATGCGCTGGTACACAGACGAGGCCGGCACCGCTTCCGCTCGGCCGATTGACGCCCGGCCCACCGCCGGTATCGTGTGGGAGCGCTCCCACACGACGACGTCAGGAGTTCCCGGTGGCTGCTCAGCGGCGGAATCGCCCACGGTCCGGCAAGCCCCTCGCGGCAGGCGGTTGCCTGGTGGCCGCGCTCCTGACCACCGCGGCACCACCGGCTTCCGCCGCCGGGCTCAGCCTGTCAGTGGACCTCCGCGCGGCCCGGCACGCGATCAGCCCGGACATCTACGGGATGAACGGCGGCGACCCCGCGCTCGTCGCCGAGCTCGGCACGCCGGTCTCACGCTGGGGCGGCAACGCGAGCAGCCGCTACAACTTCAAGAACCACACCTACAACACCGGCAGTGACTGGTACTTCGAGAACATCGTGGCCGGGCCGGACAACACCCTCGAGGCCTACGTCCAGCGCAACCTCGACCGCGGGAGCAAGCAGGTCGTCACCCTGCCGATGTCCGGGTGGGTGGCGAAGGACGGGCCGGAGTGGCCGCACGCCTGCGGTTTCCCCGCCACCCGCTTCCCCAGCCAGGACTCGTTCGACCAGTGGGACGCCAACTGCGGCAACGGCCGGCTCGACAACACCGACCTGACCGGGGCCGAGCCGACGGACACCTCCGTCCCGGCGGACGCGGCCTTCGCCGGCGAAATGGTCTCGCACCTGGTGAGCCGGTTCGGCCCGGCGGCGCGCGGCGGCGTCCCCATCTACGAACTCGACAACGAACCGGTGCTGTGGAGCTCCACGCACCGGGACGTGCACCCACAGCCGGTGAGCGACGACGAGCTGGGCAGCAAGAGCACGGCGACCGCCGCCGCCGTCAAGGCCGCCGACCCGCGCGCGGCGGTCCTCGGCCCTTCGGGCTGGGGCTACTGCGAATGGGTTGCGTCCGGTGTGGACGGTTGCGCCCCGGGCGCCGACGCCGCCGCCCACGGCGGGCTCAACCTGTCCCAGTGGTTCCTGAAGAACATGAAGGACGCGAGCAACACCGCGGGCAAGCGGCTGCTCGACTACTTCGACCAGCACTACTACCCCCAGATCAGCGGCGACAAGACGCCCGAAGCCAACGCGTGGCGGCTGCGGTCGACGCGCTCCCTGTGGGACCCGTCCTACGTCGAGGAATCCTGGATCGGCCCGAGCGGGGTCAACGCGCCACCACTGCAGTTCATCCGCACGATGAAGCAGTGGGTCGACCGGTACTACCCCGGCACCCGGACCGCCATCACCGAATACAACTGGGGCGCCCTCGACGACATCAACGGCGCGCTGGCCGAGGCCGACGTCCTCGGCATCTTCGGCCGCGAGGGTCTCGACCTGGCCACCATCTGGGGCGAGCCCAAGCCCACGGACCCGGCCGCCTACGCGTTCCGGATGTACCGCAACTACGACGGTGCCGGCGGCAAGTTCGGCGACGTCAGCGTCTCGGCGGCCAGCACCGACCAGGGGCAGCTCGCGATCTACGGCGCGCAACGCCGCTGCGACGGGGCGCTCACGCTCATGGTGGTCAACAAGACGGCCACCGAGCTCTCCGCCCCGCTGTCGATCACCGGCGCCGCCGGCAAGGGCAAGGCGCAGCGGTTCACCTACGGCGCCGCCGATCTTTCCTCGATCGTGCGAGGCAGCGACCTGCCGGTGAACCGCGGCCGCGTCACCACGACCTACCCGGCGAACTCCATCACCCTGCTCGTCCTGCCGTAGCGTGCAGCCGGCGCAGGCCGGTGACGATCAGCTCCAGGCCGAAGGCGAACTCGTCCTCCAGCGGCACCGGCAACGAGTCCGCGGCCGCGCGCGTGGCCGGGAAGCCGACGGGCGGCAGATCGTGGAAGTGCGCTGACGCCCGCTCCCGTTCGGCGCCGTCCTCGGTGCCGGCGAGCTGGATGGCGAACCCGAGGACGTAGCGCGAGAGAGTCGCGTAGACGCGCGCCGCGACACTCGGCGGCAGCCCGCCGTCGAGCAGGACGGCCAGGCAGCGTTCCCGCAGCACCATCGCGTTCGGCCCGGTCGGGGTCTGCTCGATCAGCAGGGGCGCGACCCTCCGGTGCCGGCCCAGCGCGTCGAACATCGCCTGGGCGACGACCTGGCAGGCCTGGTCCCAGCTCAGCTCCGCCAGTGCCCGTGGATCGAGGTCGACCTCGCCGAACACCCGGTCGACGACGTGGTTGACCAACGTCGCCCGGTTGCCGAAGTGGCGGTAGAGCGTGGCCGTGCCGGATTCGAGCCGCTGGGCGAGGCTCCGCATCGACAGGGCCTCGGCGCCTTCCTCGTCGACGAGCTGCAGGGCCGCGGCGAGGATCCGGTCCAGCGGGACGGCGGGACGGCCTCGTGACCGCCGAGCGGCCGGGGACGGACTGGTCACCCGTTCAGTATGGCCGCGGTTGACACCCGCCGCAATAGTGGCAACACTGTTGCCATTATGGAGAGCACGCAGTCAGTGGCCATCGACGGCCAGCGCATCCACTACGTCCGCGCAGGCCGGGGGCCCGCGGTGGTGCTGCTGCACGGCAGCGGGTCCTCGCTGGAGGGCTTCGGGCGGGTGGCGGAGCTGTTGTCGTCGTCCTTCGACGTGATCCGCCCGGACCTGCCCGGCTTCGGGCGGACGGGACCGCGGCCCGATCGCGACTACCGCGTCCGGACCTACGCGGGCACGATCGCCCGCTTCCTGACCGCGCTCGAGGTGCCGCACTTCGCGCTGGCGGGGAACTCGCTCGGCGGCAACATCGCGTGGAACCTCGCTCTGGACGCGCCCGAGCGGGTGGATCGGCTGGTGCTGGTCAACGCCACGGGCTACCCGGAGAAGACGCTGCCCGCCGGGCTACGGCTGGCCCGGAACCCGGCGCTGCGCCCGCTGTTGCGACGCTGGCTGCCGCGGAGCGCGACCGAACGCGGTCTGCGCGAGGCCGTCGGCGCGAACTCGGCGATCGTGGACGACGCGATGGTCGACCGGGTGCACGCGCTGACCAGCCGTCCGGGGAACCGGTCGGCGTTCGTCGACTTCGCCACCACCGACCAGCCCGACCGCAGCGCCGACATCCCGAAGATCGCGGTCCCGACGCTGGTCCTGCGCAGCGCGGAGATCGACGGGCAGCACTTCGCCCGCGACATTCCCGGCGCCACCGAGCGCGTCCACGCCGACGGTGGCCACCTGCTGCCGGAAGAAGACCCGTCCTGGGTGGCGAAGGCGATCAGGGAGTTCCTGCAATGAAGTACTTCGTCGCCTCCGATGAGGACCTCCGGCTGGATGCGGCCACGCGGCCGGCCCTGCGCGGCGACTTCGTCACCCTGTCCGACGGGGTGACGCACTACGAGCTGACCGGCCCCGACGACGGCGAACTCGCCGTGCTGGTTCCCGGCATCACGATCCCCTTGTCCTACTGGGACTCCCTCGCCGCGCGGCTGCACGCCCGCGGGCTGCGCACCCTGGCCTACAGTGCCTACGGGCGCGGCTGTTCCGACCGGGTCCGGGGCCGCTACGACGAAGCGTTGTTCGTGCGGCAGCTGGCCGAGCTCACCGCCGCGCTGAGCCCGAGCGGTCCGCACCACGTCGTCGGCACGTCGATGGGGGCCCTGGTCGCGATGGCCTACGCGAACCTCTTTCCCGAGACCGTGGCCACGCTCACGATCGTGGGCCCGGCCGGGCTGGGTGCGCGGCCGCTGCCGCAGCGGTTGCTGCGCAACGACATCGTGGCCGGGTTCGTCGCCCGGCGCTTCGGCCGCAAGCTCCTGGAAGGCCACCTCGGGCACAACGTCCGCGACCCCAGCCTGTCCGCCCGGCTGGTCGCCATGGTGCAGGACGCCTACCGCTACGAAGGCTCCCTCTACGCGTTCTTCCAGACACTGCAGGACTTCCCGCTCCACGAGCGGCAGGACCTGTTCCGCAGCACGGGCGACCTGGGACTGCCGGTCCTGCTGGTGTGGGGCGACGACGACCGCGTCACCCCGATCACCCACCTGGACACCGTGCACGAACTGCTGCGTCCGCGGCAGACGCACGTGATCACCGAATGCGGCCACATGGCCCCCTACGAACGGCCGGACGACGTCGGCGACCTGCTCGCGTCGTTCACCGTTCCCCACCCGGAACGGCTCGAACCATGAACGACACCCTTGACGTCCTGATCGCCGGGGCCGGCCCGGCCGGCACCACCCTCGCCATCGACCTGGCCCGCCGCGGCCTGGCCGTCCGGATCATCGACAAGGCCCCGCACTCCTTCGACGGCTCCCGCGCCAAAGGTATCCAGCCCCGCACGCTCGAGGTGTTCGACGACCTCGGCGCGCTCAAGGACGTCCTCGCCGGCAGCAGCGACTACCCCCGGCTGGGCATTCACCTGGGTCCGGTCGCCGTGCCGTGGCGGATGTTCCGCAACCGCGAAGCCACCGCCGACGTGCCGTACCCGAACACCCGGCTGATGCCCCAGTCCCGCACCGACGCCGTGCTGCACGACCGGCTCGAGCAGCTCGGCGGCAAGGTCGAATACGGCCGCGAACTCACCGGCTTCGACCAGGACGACACGTCGGTCACCGCCACCGTGACCGGCGACCACGGCCCCGAACGGATCACCACCCGCTACCTCGTCGGCGCCGACGGCGGGTCCAGTGCCGTCCGCAAGCACCTCGACCTCGGCTTCCTCGGCGAGACCGACGAGCGGGACCGGATGCTGATCGTCGACGCCGTCACCACCGGCCTGTCCCGCGACCGCTGGCACGTCTGGCCCGGCGTGAAAGGCCGGTTCACCGGCGCCTGCCCGCTGCCGCACACCGACCTGTTCCAGTGGATGATCCGCCTGGCTCCCGGCGAAGAACCGCCCGAGGGCGAGGAGGCGATCACCCGGCGGATCCGGGCGCACACCCGCAACCGGCACATCGCCGTGCGCGACATCCAGTGGCGGTCGGTGTTCCGGCCCAACATCCGCCTGGTCGAGGCCTACCGCCGCGGCCGGGTCTTCCTCGCCGGCGACGCCGCCCACGTGCACACCCCCGCCGGGGCCCAAGGCCTCAACACCGGCATCCAGGACGCCTACAACCTCGGCTGGAAACTCGCCCAGGTCCTCGCCGGAGCCGACCCGCGGCTGCTCGACACCTACGAGGCCGAACGCCTCCCCATCGCCGCGGGCGTGCTCGGGTTGTCCACGAAGAAGTACGAAGGCCTCGCCGAACTCGACCCGTCGAGCCTGCGCCGCGGCAAGGACGAACAACAGCTGTCCATCACCTACCACGGCGGCCCGCTCGCCCCGGCCGAAGCCGACCGCACGGCGACGTTGCAGATCGGCGACCGGGCCCCGGACGCCGACCTCGGCGGCGCACGGCTGTTCGGCACCTTCCGAGGGCCGCACTTCACCCTCCTCGCCCACGGCACGCAGGCCACCGCGGCGAGCGCCGAACTCGACTGGCCCGCCACGGGAGCGCCGCTGCGCCGCCTCACCGTCGACGGACCGGGCAGCTTCCGCACTGGCTACGGGATCGAAGGCGACACGCTGCTGCTCGTCCGGCCCGACGGCTACCTCGGGCACATCGCCACCCAGGACTTCCTCGCCTCGACCCGCGCCGCCGTCCGCACCATGACGCCGGAAGTGCCGCGGTGAGCCGTGTCCTGCTGCGCGGCGCGCGCGTGATCACCATGGCGCCGTACCGGCCCGACGCCGAACGCGCCGACGTGCTCTCCGCCGCCCGCATCGCCCTCGCCGCCCAGCGGGGCCACGACCACGAGCGGCACCGGCAGGACACCGGTTCTTTCGCCCTCACCGCGACGATCACCGCCAAGCAGGCCCTGGCCTGGGCGACGACCGAAGGCGCCCGAGCGCGGGGCCTCGCCGATCGCGTCGGCCGGCTCGAAGCGGTCATGGTCGCCGTCCGCCGGCGCAAACGCGACCACGCCCTCGTCGACGTCGACCCCGGCAAGGTGCGATCCCCGCTCCACGAATCCGCCGAGCACCTCCTCGCGAGCTGATGGCCAGCCGAGCCGAACTCGCGAGCCGCACCCGGACGGACCTGCTGGCCGCGGCGAAGCGGCTGTTCGCCGAACACGGCTACCTCGACACCAAGATCACCGACATCGCCACCGCGGCCGGCCGCGCGGCGGGCTCCTTCTACACCCACTTCACCGGCAAGGAGCAGATCCTCGCGGCCCTGCGCGGCGAACTGGCCGCGGCCCCGCGTCCCACCACGGACACGATCCGCGAGCACATCACGGCCTGCTGGACGGCTTTGCGCACCCACCGCCCGACCGCCGTCGCCCTGCTGCAGTCGGCGATCGCGGCTTCCCCGGCGTCCGGGCGGCTGCGGGACGAGCTGGCCCACTGGACCACCCCGCTGAGGCGGCACCTGGAGGACCTGCGTGACCGCGGCCAGCCACTGCCCGGGGATCCCGAGCTGCTGGCCGTCGCGGTGGGCGCGATGCTCGTCGGCCTCAACCACGCCCTGCCCACCGCGGACGGCGCCACCGCCGACACCGTCACCAACCTCGTGCTCCACGGCCTGACCGGCGCTGAACGGTGAGATCGGCTCTCGCGGTCAGACGGTCGCCAGCGGGTGGGCGTGGCGCAGCCGGATGCTCTTGGCGGACAGGTAGCGGCGCCGGTCGGTGACCAGGATCGAGACCAGCGTCCCGACCACCAGCCACGCGGCGAGCTGGGCGACCCCGGTCGTGAGGCCGGTGCCGTCGGTGGCCGCGGCCCGCAGCGCCAGGACGGCGCCGTGGGTCGGGAGGTAGTCCGCGATGGCATACAGCGGCCCCGGCAGCGTCGAGACGACGCCGGTCGCGCCCGCCAGGACCAGCACCGCGAGAGAAGCTATCCGGCCGGCGCGGCCGAAGATCGCCGTGGCGGCCTGGTTCAGCGCGACGAACGCCGAGGCGGCCAGCAGCGCGATCAGCAGGAAGCCGAGGGTGCCGACGAACCCGAGTTCGAGCACCGGGACGGCGATCGCGGTGATGGCGACCGCGGCCAGGGCCGCCGCGGTGGCGCCGGGGATGGCGGCGCGGACGATGATCCGCCACGTCGGTTCACGCGCGGTCAGGACGCCGTCCGGCACGGCCCGGGTGACGATGTAGGTGGCCAGCGCCAGCGCCCACAGGGCGAGCGCGGCGAACAACGTCAGGGCCAGGGTGCCGATCGGGGTGCCGTCGGTCCTGGCGGTGCTCGGGTCGGCCGCGACGGTCTTGAGGTGCGCGCGTTCGGCGTCGGTGTAACTGGGCACCTGGTCGCGGCCCTGGTCCAGCTGGGTGGCGAGTTCCCGGGCGCCGTCGTCGGCCTTCTTGGTCCCGTCCTTCAGCTGCCCGGCTCCGGAGGCGAGCTTCTGCGCGCCGGAGTTCGCCTGCCGGACGCCGGTG
Source organism: Amycolatopsis sp. Hca4 (assembly GCF_013364075.1). GTDB lineage: Bacteria > Actinomycetota > Actinomycetes > Mycobacteriales > Pseudonocardiaceae > Amycolatopsis. The sequence goes on along the minus strand of NZ_CP054925.1, from coordinate 7,811,695 downwards.
TCGAGCTGCCTCGCGCCACTGGCGGCGGACGCGATGCCGGCGGCCAGCTCCTTCGACTTCGCGGCGAGCTGCGCGTTGCCGACGGCGACCTTGCGGGCGCCGGTGGCCAGGGCCTGAACGGCGTCGCGGGCCTTGACGGCGTTGGCGCGGACGGCGGCCTTGACGCCGTCGATCTTGCCCGCGTCGGTGGTGAACCGGTCCGCGGTCGCCCGGAGCCGGTCGCAGAACGCCGGGGAGCCGGTGCACTCGTCCGCGAGCTGCCGGAACTGCTGGGCCGCGCTGCTCGCCGACGGGACGGCGTCGAGCGCGGCGATGATCCGGTTCGCCAGCGGGACGACGACGCCGGCGAGCTGTTCGTTGCCGTCGGCGACCTGGTCGGCGCCGTCGGCCAGCTGCCGGGTCAGCGCGGGCAGCTGCGCGGTGTCGCGCTCGGCCTGGGTGAGCCCGGACGCCAGCTTGCCGGAGCCGGTGGCGAGCTGGGCGGTTCCGTCGGCGAGCTGGCCGGCGCCGGTGCGCAGCTGCCCGGCGGCATCGTCCAGCTGACGCGTCCCGTCGGCCAGCTGGGCCGCGCCGTCCGCGGCTTGGCCGACCTTCTGGTGCAGGGTGGTGAATCCGATGTAGACGTTGTCCAAATAGGTCTGCACGACCTGCTGGTTCAACGTCCGTTGGGTGGCCTGGGCGATGTGGCCGGCCAAGCCGGGGTCGCTGACACCGGCCGCGTCGGAGGTCTGCACCTGCAGCTGCGCTTGGCGAGCCTCGAGCGGTTTGGCGGTGGCACTCGAGGTGGCGCGGGCGGAGAAGTCCTTCGGAATCGTCACCGTGGCCGCGTAGCTGCCGTCGGCGAGACCGGCGGCGGCGTCGTCGGCGTCGGTGAGGACCCAGTCGTAGGCCGAATCTTCGCTGTGGGTCAGGTAACCCGCCAGCTGACGGCCGAGCGGGATGGTCTGGCCGTTGACCTGGACGGGTTCGTCGTGGTTGACCACGGCGGCCTTGGCCGTGCCGTGGTTGGCGTCCGGTGTCCAGAACGCCCACGTGAGCAGGCCCATGACGATGAGCGGCACGGCGATCAGGCCGGCCCAGGTGCGCCAGGTCAGCGGCCCGGTGGCGAGGGCACGGGCGGAATCGGCGAACGGCTTGAGCATCAGCGGACCTCGGCGGGCTGGACGGCGGTGAGGGTGTGCAGGTGTGTGCCCGCGGGCAGCAGGTCCGCGATGCGCTCGGGGTCCTGGCAGGTCAGCACGAAGGTCGTGGCACCCCGCTCGGCGACGAGCCTGCGGACGTGGTCGCGGACGTCGGCGCGCAGCACGAGGTCGACGTCGTCGACCACGACGAGCCCGGCGTCGCCGTCGCGGGCGATCTGCCGGGCCGGGTCCGCTGTGCCGCGGCACGGGATGACGGCGACGTCGCGGCGCAGGGCGTGCGTGTGCTGGGGCAGCACCCGGCCGAGCACCTTGAGGTCGCCGGTGAACTTGGTGACCCGGCCGGCCAGCGTGTACGCCAGCGCGGTCTTGCCGCAGGCCCCCGTGCCGTGCAGCACCAGCACGCCGCCGCGGGGAACGCGCAGGTCGACGTCCCGGTACACCGGACGCCCGCGGTCGTCCTCCATGCGCAGGCCGCGGGCGCTGATCGCCTCGTCCGTGCCGGGCCAGTCCGCGAGCCGCAGTTCGTGCACGAGCGCGTCGCCCTCGGCGTCGAACACCGGCAGCGCGCGGTCCAGCTTCGGCGGCAGCCCCCAGGCCCGGCGGCCGAGCAACGCCAGCACGGCGGGCACCAGGGTCATCCGGACGATGAAAGCGTCGATGAAGACCCCGACGGCGAGGCTGAACGCGATGGGTTTGATGGTGGCGCTGCCTTCGGGCACGAACGCGGCGAACACCGCGAACATGATCACCGCGGCCGCGACCACCACGCGCGAGGCGGAGATGAACCCGGACTCGATCGCGTGGTGCGGATCGCGCGAGTGGACGTAGTCTTCGCGGATTCGGGAGACGAGGAAGACCTCGTAGTCCATGGCGAGTCCGAAGAGGACACCCATGAGGATGATCGGCAGGAAGCTGATCACGCTGCCGGTGTGCGTCACGTTCAGGACGTCCGCGAGGTGTCCTTGCACGAACACGAACGACGTCGCCCCGAAGGCCGCCGCGACCGAGAGCAGGTAGCCGGCGGTGGCCTTGATCGGCACCCAGATCGAGCGGAACACCATGGCCAGCAGGATGAGCGAGAGCCCGACGACCAGGATGCCGAACGGGAGCAGGGCGCTGCCGAGCTGGGCGGAGACGTCGATGCCGACCGCGGTGATGCCGGTGACCGCGGTCTGCGTGCCGTAGACCTCACGGAAGTGCGGCTCCAGCCCGCGCAGCCGGGCCACCAGGTCGTCGGTCTGCGCGGAGTCCGGCGCGGTGGTGGGGACGACCTGGATGATCCCGGTGTCGCCCTTGGGGTTCGGGGTGGCCAGCGGGACCGAGGCGACGCCGGGGACGTGCCGGATCTCGTCGGCGATCTTGTTCACCAGGCCGATCGGGTCGGTGCTGGTGATGATGTCGGCGGTGACGATCAGCGGGCCGTTGTAGCCGGGACCGAAGTGTTCGCTGACGACTTCGTAGGTGTCGCGGGCCGGGCTGCCGTGCTCCTCGGTTCCGTTGTCCGGCAACGCCAGCCGCAGGCTCGTCGCGGGAATCGCGCACACCGCGAGCCCGCCGACCACGACCAGCACGGTGACCAGGGGCGCCTTCGTCGCGGCGCGGACCCACCAGCGCGCGATCCGCGGCTTCCGGCGGCGCCGGGTCCGCTTCGGTTTCGGGGCGCGCGGCCGCAACCGCTTGCCCGCGAAGGACATCAGCGCCGGCACCAGCGTGACGGCGATCCCGACCGCCAGTGCCACGGCCACCGCGGCGGCGACGCCCATGGTGGTCAGGAACGGGATCCCCGCGACGGCCAGGCCGAGCAGGGCGATGACGACGGTGAGGCCGGCGAAGATCACCGCCGAGCCGGCGGTGGCGGTGGCCCTGGCGATCGACTCCTCGACGTCGAGGCCTTCCGCGAGCTGGTCGCGGTGCCGGGACAGCAGGAACAGGGCGTAGTCGATGCCGACCGCGAGCCCGATCATCACCGCCAGCATCGGCGCGGTCGACGAGATCGGCGTGACCGGGGTGGCCAGGAAGATCAGCCCGATCGCGACGCCGACCCCGAGGACCGCGGTGAGCAGCGGCATGACCGCGGCGATCAGGGACCGGAACATCAGCACCAGGACCAGCAGCGCGATGAGCAGGCCGATGCCCTCGGTGGGGCTGAGCTTCGGCACCCGGTCGGAGAACGCGTCGCCGCCGGTGTACACCTTCGCGCCGGTCTGGCGCCCGAGGTCGTCGGCGATCGTGGCGAGCCCGGCCTTGGTACCCGGGTCGACGGCGGCGAGCTGGACCTTCAGCGGTACGGCGATCAGCGCGGCCCGGTCGTCGTCCGATACCGCGCCGCTGACGTTCTCGTCGAACGGGTTCACGACGGTGGCGACCTGGTCCAGCTTCCCGATGCGGATCACCGCCTGCGCCACCGCGGCACGGTTGCCCGGGGTGTCGGCCTTCGCACCGTCCGGCACCACCAGGACCAGCTGGGCCGACGTGCCGCTGACTTCGGGGAAGACCCGGCCGAGGTGGTCCAGCGCGTCCTGGGACTCCGACCCGGGGATGGCGAAGGCGTCGTCGGTGCCCTGGTTGAACAGCAGGGCCGCCCCGCCGGCCGCGGCCAGGACCACCACCCACAGCGCCAGCACGAGCACCCGGGCGCGGGCGGCGGTGCGGCCCAGCCGGTAGAGGAACGACGACACGAGGCCTCCTGACCACGTTGGATACGTCGTGTATCGTAATGCAGGATGTATCCGATGCAGAGTGCATCGCGTCACTCCTCCGGGTGGACCGGGAAAAGTAAGGTGGCGGCATGACGACCGGCGAGGCGAGCCCGAGAGGGATGACCCGGCGACGCGCGGAGACCCGGCGGCGGGTCATCGAGGCGGCGCACGACGTCTTCTCGGAACTGGGGATCCGCGACGCGCCGGTCGAGCTGATCTGCGACCGCGCGGGGTTCACCCGCGGCGCCTTCTACTCCAACTTCGCCAGCAAGGAGGAGTTGTTCCTCGCGGTCTACGAGGTGCAGATGCAGGAGCGCATCCAGCGGCTGCGCGCCGCGGTCGCCGAAGCCACCGCGACGGTGGACCCGACGTCCGCGGACGCGGTCACGCGCGTGCTGCAGGAGGCGGCCGCGCTGTTCATGGCGTCGCTGACCGCGGACGAGACGTGGTACCTGCTCAACGCCGAATTCCGCGCCCAGGCCCTGCGCCAGCCCGAACTGCGCGCACCGACGGCCGCCGCCGAGCGCCGGTTCCACGCCGCCCTCGCCGGAATCCTGCTCGACCTGGTCGGCCGGCTGGGCCTGCGCCTGGCGGTCGAACCCGAGAGCGCCGTCATCACGATCGTCCGGCTGTACGAGACGATGCTCGAACGAGCGATCCTCGACGAACTGCCCGACCGGGCGGACAACCGTTACGTCAACCAGGTGCTGCCCCGGCTGCTGACCGCACTGGTCACCCCGGACGAGGGCTGACGGCCTCGTCCGCACGCCGGGCCGATGGGCCTGAAAGCGTTTTCAGCACCGACGACCCGCCAACCGCGGCCTCGCCCTCTCGCACCACGACATCGACGACGGCTGGGACCTCTACACCAAGACCGACACCGGTCCCGTCGGCCCGGTGACCATCGAGGACTCCCTCGCCTACGCCAACGGCACCCTCGGCGACGGCACGGTCAACAAGAACGGCGACCGCAACGGCCACCACGGGTTCACCCACAACAGCAATCCCGGCTCCATGTCCGTCTCGGACAACGTCGGCATCGACAACGCCGAACGCAACTTCTCCTTCGACACCGGGACTTCGGTGTTCCGCAACGACACCTCGTGCCGCCTCGCCGGTGGCGGGTCGAACGACAAGACCGTCGACAGCTCGGACCAGTTCTGGACGGGCGAGAACGGGTCGCGGTGCGCGTCCTACACCGGCACGGTGAAGTGGTCCTTCGCCTCCGGCGGGCGGCTCGTGGTCACCTTCGGCTGATCGCCACCGCCCGTGAGCGCCGTCACCCGATCCTGTCGAAATCCTGAGAACCGGACAGAACTGGCACTCCACGGCCGTCCCGTGCGTTGTCGGAGCAGGAAGAACGGAGGGGCCATGGGTGCGCTAGGGACGCTGCTCGGGTTCGCGCTGAGCCTGTACCTGCTGGTACTGGTCGCGCGGATGGTGCTGGACTGGGTCGCGGTGGTCGGCAACACCCCGCCGTGGGCGCGGCGCGCCCGCGGCCTGGCCTACGCCGCGACCGAGCCGGTGATCGGGCCGGTGCGGCGGGTCGTGCGGCCGGTGCGGATCGGCGGGATTTCACTCGACCTCGCCTTCACGCTCGTCTTCATCGGCGTGATCGTGCTGCGAAGCATCGTGTACGCGCTTTAAAGCGTGCCGCGGAACCCGGCGGACAGCCGATCGACGCTGCGCTCGAGTTCGGCGCGCAGGCCACGCAGGTCGACGCCGTCGGGGTCGATCAACGCCTGCATCGAGATCCCGCGCAGCTGGGCCAGCAACGCCGAGGCGTACGAATCGGGGTCGCGGACACCGGTGATGGAGCCGTCCGCGACCCCGCTGGCCACGGTCTGCGCGATGGCGAACCGGAACCGGCGGTCGGCCTCGGTCAGCGCGCCGCGCAACGCCGAGTACTCCGCCGCCGCGTCGCCCCAGAGGGCCAGGAAGGCCTGGTTGAGCGTCGGCATCGTGCGGATCAGCTCGAAGATGATGTCCAGCAGCGCCCGCAGCATGTCCATCGGCGTCGCGTTCGCCGAGCCGGTGCGGGCCGCGACGGCCTCGCTGTAGGCGTCGGTGAACGCCGCCACGGCGTGCTCGACGAGCCGTTCCCCGAGCCCGTCCTTGTCGCCGAAGTGCTGGAAGACGACCGACCGCGCGTAGCCCGAGCGGGCGCAGACGCCGCCGATCTTCAACCGGCCGAAGCCCTCTTCGGCGATCAGGTGTGCAGCGGCATCCAGGATGCGTGCCTCGACGACTTCGTCGCCGTCCTCCTGGATCCGGCCGTCGGCGGCGCGGTCCACCCGGGTCATGTTAGCGAGTGCAACCGCGGCGTACTGACCGAACCGTCAGCGGACCGTGCGAGGACGGTAAGCGGGCACCCGCACTCTCGGCGTCGGCACCGACCGAACCGAGAGGAACCCTTCCGATGACCACCAAGACCGTGCTCGTTTCCGGGGCGGGCATCGCCGGCCCGTCCGCCGCCCACTGGCTGCACCGCGCCGGCTACCGGGTGACCGTCGTCGAGTCCGCGCCCGCGCTGCGACCCGGCGGCCAAGCCGTCGACTTCCGCGGTGAACAGGTGAAACTGCTGTCCGCGATGGGGGTGCTCGACGAAATCCGCCGGTACGAGACGGCGATGGGCGACCAGACCGTACTCGGCCTCGACGGCCGTCCGGTGCTGACCGTGCCCGGTGCCGCGTGGAGCGGCGAGGTCGAGATCCTGCGCGGCGACCTGGCGCGGATCCTCCACGAGCACACCGCGGACCACACCGAATACGTCTTCGGCGACCGCGTCACGAGCCTCACCGAAACCGCGGACGGCGTCGAAGTCACCTTCCGCCGCGGTGCGCCGCGGAAGTTCGACCTCGTCGTCGGGGCCGACGGCGTGCACTCCGGGGTGCGGGCCGCCGCCTTCGGGCCGGAGCGGGACTTCCGGAGCGACCTCGGCTTCGGCATCGCCGGCTACACCGCGCCCAACCACCTCGGGCTCGACCACGCCAGCGTCATGTACAACGAGCCGGGCCGCGGCCTCACCGCGGGCAGCCACCGGCTGCCGGACCGGTTGCACGTCAGCCTGGTCTTCGCCGCCGACGGCGTCGAATTCCACCGGCGGACGCCGGAAGAGCAGCGGGCCCTGATCGCGCAGCTGTTCGCGGACACCGGCTGGGAGACACCGAAGCTGCTCGAAGCGCTGCTCGCGGCCGACGACCTGTACGTCGACTCGATCAGCCAGATCCACCTCGACCGCTGGTCGAAGGGCCGGGTCGTGCTGCTCGGCGACGCCGCGTGGTGCGCCGGGCCCGGCGGGTCCGGCACCGGGCTCGCGATGATGGGCGCCCAGGTGCTGGCCGGCGAACTCGCGGCGGCCGGCGGCGACCACGTGACGGCGTTCGCGAAGTACGAGCAGCGGCTGCGCAAGCCGGCCACGGTGGGGCAGAAGAACGGCAAGGGCTCCGGCAACTTCCTCGCGCCGCGCACGGCCGCGAAGATCCGCAGCCGCAACCGCGCCTACCGGATGCTGAGCACCCGGCTGTTCGGCGGGATCTTCACCTGGATGACCGACCGGGCGGCCAACGCGCTCGAATACCGTGAATATCCCGATTCCTCTCATCGGGGGGCTCGACTGGCGACTCGACGTGAGGTGGGTCACTCTTGACGCCATGTCAGCACTTCGGGCTGCCGACGCCCCGGTCCGGACGGCACTCGCCGGGCTGGCCGTGCTGGCCCTTGGCGTGGTGACGGCGCTGAACGCGCGGTCCCTGCCGGTGATCGGCGACGGGACGACCTACGCGGCCGAGTTCGCCGAAGCGGCCGGGCTGGCGGTGGGCAACGACGTCCGCATCGCCGGCGTCGAGGTCGGCCGGGTGTCGGACGTGCGGCTGCGCGGCGACCACGTGCTGGTTTCGTTCCGGGCCAAGGGAGCCTGGCTGGGCGACGCGACGACCGCGGCGATCCGGCTGAAGACCGTGCTGGGCCAGAAGTACCTCGCCCTCGACCCGCAGGGCGAGGGCACGCTCGACCCGGGATCGCCCATCCCGCGCTCCCGCACCACGGTGCCCTACGACATCCTCGCGGCGTTCGGCGACCTCTCGTCCACAGTGGACCGAATCGACACCGCGCGGCTGGCGAAGAGCTTCGACACGCTGTCGGCGACGCTGGCGGACACGCCGCAGAGCGTCCGCGCCGCGTTGACCGGGCTCTCGCGGCTGTCGGACTCCCTCGCCTCCCGCGACCGGCAGCTGAGGTCGTTGCTGGGCAACACGCGGGTGGTTTCGCAGACGCTGGTGGACCGCGACGCGGCGGTGCGCCGCCTCATCGAAGACGGCAACGAGCTGCTCGCCTCGATAAGCAGCCGCGAGGCGGCGATCACCACGTTGCTCGACGGCTCACGGCGGTTGTCGTCGGAGGTGTCCGGGCTGATCGGCGAGTCCCGGGTCGCCCCGCTGCTCACCGAGCTCGACCAGCTGACGTCGATGCTGCAGCGCAACCAGGACGCGCTGGCCGCGGGGCTCCGCGCGTTCGCCCCGTTCGTCCGGCTGGGGACGAACCTGGCGGGGAACGGCCGGTGGATCGACGGTTATCTGTGCGGGTTGGTGCTGCCGTCGTTCGGACCGCTGAACGAAGAAGGCTGCCACGGTTAGCCTTTCCGCCGAGCACTCCCCTGCGCGGCGGCGCACAGGACCGGCTCGGTCTCTCCGTCCACTGTGTACAGCTCGCAGCGGCAGGTGGCCCGCGACCGCCCGGCCTGCACGACGACGGCGCGGGCGCGCAGGACCTCGCCGACCGCGGGCCGGAGGTAGTCGATCGTGAAGCCGGCGGTGAGCAGCGCCGGGCCGAGGACGGTGCCGGCGGCGAAGGTCAGCGCGTTGTCGGCGGCGTAGGCGAGCACGCCGCCGTGGACGTAACCGTTCTGCTGGTGGAGTTCTTCGCGGATGTCCAGTTCGAGGGTGGCCGCGCCGTCGCCGAACTCGGTCAGGCGGGCGCCGAGGAGCCTGCTGAACGGCTGGCTGGCCAGACCTGCGCGCGCTGCCGCGAAATCGAGCACGACCCACCCCCACTTCACTAGTGAAGTGAGCATGGCGCTGAGCCGCCCCGCCTGTCAAGATCGGCACGTGCCGGAACCCGATCAGCGCCTGTTCTTCCTGCTCCAGCAAGCCGCCCACCGGCTTCGCGTGGCGGCCGACCGCCGCTGCCTGTCCGCGGCCGGCATCACCACGGCCCAGCTCGGAGCGCTCTTCGCCATCGGCGAGGGCTCGACCCAGCGCGAGGTGGCGGAGCAGCTGGGCCAGCGGGAGTCGGCGGTGACCGCGATGGTGACCCGGCTCGTCGACGCGGGCCTGGTCGCGAAGCAGCCGCACCCGCACGAACACCGGGCGGTGGTGCTGCGGTTGGCGGCGGCCGGCGAAGAGGCTTTGGTCCGGGTCGGCCCGGCGATCGAGGAGTTCAACGCGCGGCTGCGGGCGGTCCTGGGCGAGGCCGGGTTCCGCGACACGGCGGAAGGCGTCGGGAAGCTCGCGCGCAGCGAGTGGTGAGCCCTACGCCACGATCAGCCGGAACCCCGCGTCCCACTCCGGCAGGTCCAGCAGCTCCGCGTGGTCCGCCTGCCAGTGTCCCGACTCCAAGTCCGCCCGCAGCCGCGCGATCCCCCGTGCAACCGCCTCCGGCGAGGTCTGGGCCAACGCCGAACACGATCGCCGGACCGCCGGGTCGAGGTACGCCTCCGGGCGGCGCCAGTACGCCGGGAACACGCCGTCCGTGAAGTCCCACGGCACCGGCAGCGGCACTACCGACACCGCACCCAGGTGCTCCGCGATCTCCGGCGCCGAGGGCCTCGACCGCTCGAGGAACGCCACCTCCGGCACGTACTCCCGCACGAACCAGAAGTCGCTGTGCCGGGCCGTGTCGTACGCCAGCACCACCCGGCGGCCCGCCACGCGGCGCAGCTCGTCGAGGCCGGCGCGCCAGTCGGGCCAGTGGTGCACGGTCAACACCGCCAGCGCGGCGTCGAACGCGCCCGAGGGGAACGGCAGCGCCTCGGCGACCGCCCGCACGACCGGCGCGGCCCCGGGCGGGCGTTGCCGGATCATCGCCACCGACGGCTCGACCGCGACCACCCGCCGCGACGGCGGCTCGTACGACCCCGTCCCCGAGCCGACGTCCAGCACCGAAGCCGCCGGCCCCAGCGCGGCGAGCACCGGCGCCAGCCAGCGCGGGTCGGTCCGCCGCCCCGCCGCGTAGCCGATGCCGATCTCGTCGTAGCGCGTCATCAGCGCTCGGTGCCGTCGCCGCCGTTCTGCTCGGCCAGGAACCGCTCGAACTGGGAACCGAGTTCCTCCGCCGTCGGCATGTGCTCGACCGACTCCGCCAGCAGGCTGCCGCGGTCGGAGGCCTCGATGAACGTGTCGTACTGCCGCTCCAGGGCGCGGACGACGTCGGCGATCTCGTCGGACTCGGCGACCTGGCGGTTGATCTCGGCGTCGGCCAGGTCGGCGGCCGTGCGCAGCTCGCCCTCCGGCAGGCTCAGCCCGGTCGCGCGGCTCAGCGCGTCGAGCACGATCAGCGACGCCGCCGGGTAGGTCGACTGCGCGAGGTAGTGCGGCACGTGCGCCGCGAAGCCCATCGCGTCGTGGCCCCACTCGCCGAAGCGGTACTCCAGCAGCGCGGCCAGGCTGCCCGGGACCTGCAGCCGGTTCGGCAGCGGCTGGTTGTCGCCGACCAGGTCCTTGCGGGTCGCGTGTGCGGTGACGCCGAGCGGGCGGGTGTGCGGCGCGCCCATCGGGATGCCGTGGAAGCCCGCGGTCAGCCGGACGCCCCAGCGCTCGACGAGGTTGCGGACCGCCGCGGAGAACCGCTCCCAGTCGTGGTCCGGCTCCGGGCCGGACAGCAGCAGGAACGGCGTGCCGTCGGTGTCGTGCAGCAGGTGCACGACCAGTTCGGGCGCGTCGTAGTCCTCCCAGTGGTCGACCGCGTAGGTCATCGTCGGCCGCCGCGAGCGGTAGTCGATGAGCCGGTCGACGTCGAAGCGGGCGATCACCCGGTGCTCGCCGCCCAGCAGGTGCTCGGCCAGCAGACGGCCCGCCGAGCCCGCGTCCATGAACCCCTCGAAGTGGTGCAGCAGCACCGCTCCGGTCAGGTCGGGGACGTCCGAGTCCACCTCGTACAGGTCGTCGGGATCGAATCCCACCGGGTCCTCCTGGTCTCTGCTACACCAATCCGTCAAGCACAACACACCCCGGGTGGGATTCCATTCCGCCGACGGTGTCGCCGATCGTAACGCCACGCGTTCGAGGCCGGTTCGGATCGCCTTCGTGACAAGTGTCGTGGGCAGGCAAGGCCCTGATCGGGCACGCTTGAGCGGTGAGCGAACACACCACGAACACGGCGCTGCGGCTGCGGCCGCCGGCGCACCGGGTCAGCCGCCGGGCCATCGGCTACTGGACGGTGACCGCCTCGATCCTGTGGATCATCCTGCTCGGCGTCCAGACGCTCATCGTGGTGACCAGCGACGACGCGCCGGAGTTCCTGACCGTGACGCTGGTGCTCTCCTGCGTGCTCGGCCCGCTGCACCTGATCGTGATGCCCCAGTGGCGCTACCGCGTGCACCGCTGGGAGGTCACCGAGGAGGCCGTCTACACGCAGTCCGGCTGGCTGAAGCAGGAGTGGCGGATCGCGCCGGTTTCGCGGATCCAGACCGTCGACATCGAGCGCGACCCGTTCGAGCAGCTGTTCGGGCTGGCGAAGATCACCGTGACGACGGCGTCCGCGGCCGGCCCGCTGCGCATCTCGGGCCTGGCGCACGACCGCGCGCTCGTACTGGCCGACGAGCTCACGAAGACGACCCAGGCCGTCCGCGGGGACGCGACGTGACCCCCACCGAAGCCGCGGAGAGCACCGAACCCGCCGTCACGCCGCCCGCCGAGGGCACGCAGGACGCGCCGTGGCACCACCTCGACCGGCGGATGCTGCTCATCCGGCCCGTGCTGGACCTGGTGAAGTCGCTGCCGGTGCTGGCCGGCGCGCTGCTGTTCGGCCACGGCGAACCGTGGCAGTGGGTCGGCCTCGTGTTCACCGCGATCGCCGTGTTCACCGGTGTCTCGCACGTGCTCACCTCGCGCTACCGGATCACCGAGTCGCAGGTCGAGTGGCGCACGGGGCTGCTTTCGCGGAAGCACCGGGCCGTTCCGCGCGACCGGATCCGCACGGTCGACGTCACCTCCGAGCCCAAGCACCGGCTCTTCTCGCTGGCCGCCGCGCGGATCGGCACCGGACGCCACTCGCATGGGAAGGGGCCGGGCAAGGACGAACTCGTCCTGGACGCCGTCACCATCGCCGAGGCCCAGCGGCTGCGGACGCTGCTGCTGCACCGCAAGGCCGAGGCCGCCGCCCCTGAGGAAGCCACCGCCGCGCCTCAGGAGCAGCTGATCGCCGCGGTCGACAAGCGGTGGCTGCGGTACGCGCCGTTCACGCTGTCCGGGCTGGCCGTGGTCGGTGCCGCCGTCGGCACGGTCTACCACTTCGCGCACGAGCTGCACTTCGACCCGATCCAGTTCTCGCTGGTCCAGGCGGTCGTCGGGCACTTCGCCGACACCCCGGTGTGGGTGAGCCTGGTGCTCGCGGCCGTCGGGCTGCTGGTGCTCGTCGCGCTGCTGTCGGTCGGCGGGTACGTGCTGTCGTTCTGGAACTTCCGGCTCACCCGCGAGCCCGCCGGGACGCTGCACATCCGGCGCGGGCTGATCACCACGCGGTCGGTGTCGATCGAGGAGGACCGCCTGCGCGGCGCCGAAATCCGCGAGCCGCTGCCGCTGCGGCTGGCCGGCGGCGCCCGCTGCGTCGCCATCGCCGCCGGCCTGCGGGAAGGCAAGAGCGCCGACAAGGGCGGCAGCCTGCTGCTGCCGCCGGCGCCGCTGGCACGTGCGCACGAAGTCGTCGCCGACGTCCTGGGCGAGGACCCGGTGGCGACGCCGCTGGTGCGCCACCCGCGCCGGGCGCTGTACCGGCGGCTGTCCCGGGCCGTCTTCAGCGTGCTGCTGTTCGCCGCGGCGCTCTACGGCCTGGCGTGGCTCGGCGCGCTGCCGGACTGGCCGTGGCAGGTCGCGCTCGTGCTCGTGCCGTTCGCCGCGCTCGTCGGCTGGGACCGCTACCGCGGCCTCGGTCACGCGCTCACCGGCCGCTACCTCGTGACGCGGTCGGGGTCGCTGGACCGCGGCACAGCGGCGGTCCGCTGCGACGGGATGACCGGGATCGTCGTGGAGCGCTCGTACTTCCAGCGCCGGGCCGGGCTGGTCACGCTGATCGCGCCGGTGGCCGCGGGCAAGGGGAAGTACGCGGTGCCCGACGTCGGCGAGGCCGACGGGCTGGCGCTCGCCGACCGGGCCGTCCCCGGGTTGCTGACCCCGTTCCTCACCGGTGACCGGGACCGCGGTTGACGGCTCACCGGCAACGCTCGTAGCGTTCAGTTCGCCGTCCGAAACCCTCGACCGCAGTTCGCGTTCACGAGAGGACGGCAGGATGTTCCGGAAGCTCTTCGCTGTGCTGGTCGCGGGGATCGTCGTGGCCTCGGCCATGGCCCCCACCGCGTCCGCCGCGGACAACCCCTACGGTGACCCGAATCTGGTGCCGATGTTCGACGGCACCGGCCTCGGCGGGTGGACCTCGTCGAAAGACGGGCTCTGGTCGGCGAAGAACGGCGTCATCCACGGCAATGGCACCGCGCGCGGCTGGTTGTACTACAACAAACAGCAGGTCGGCACGTTTCGGTGGATATTCAGCGTGCGGCAGGTCAAGGGCAACCACAAACCGACCGTGCTGATCTGGGGCACCACCGATCCGATCCGCGACGCGCTGAGCGCGATCCAGTTCCAGCCGCCGAACGGCGGACACTGGGACTACCGGCCGGGGCACAACAACGGCGGCGGGAAACTGTTCCAGCAGCTGCCGCACACCACGATCGACATCAAGAAGTGGGCCCAGTGCGAGCTGATCGGCGACGCCGCCACCGGGGTCGCGCGGATGGCCTGCTGCCCGCTCAGCGGCACGGCGATCACCTGCAAGGGCGTCGAAGTGCTGCGGTTCACCGACAAGACCGCGGGGCGCGTCGGCCCGCTCGCGCTGCAGGTGCACAACTCCGGGATCCAGGACGAGTACCGCGGGCTCTACGTCGAGTCACCGGTGGTGACGAAACCGGGCGAGTTTCTCACGATGTGACCTCGGTGCGGCGGTGATGGCCTTTTTCCGGGCCTATTGCTGGCCTTCCTTTCACACTACGTGCTAATTTATTCACCCCGTGTGATAGCGAAGGTAGTTTTTGTCTCACCGAGAGGGCTACGATGACGCCTGCCGTCAGCACCGCCGACGGTTCCGCCACCACTTCACCGCGCCGCACCCCGGGAGCCAGCAGTTCCCGCAAGGTTCTCCAGCTGCTGCTGGCCTTTTCGGAGCGCCGGTGGGAGGCGAGCGTCGCCGAGCTGGCCGCGACGATCGGCACCCCGGTGGCGACGACATACCGGTACGTGGCCCTCCTCAAGGAGCTGCAGCTGCTCGAGGAGGGCCGCGCCGGCCACTACCACCTGACCAGCCAGGTGATGCCGCTGGCGCGGGCCGCGCAGCTGGCGAACGACATGGTCCGGCTGGCGCGGCCGTCGATGGAGGAAGCCGCGCGGGAGCTCGGCGAGACGGTGATGCTGTTCCAGCGGTTCGGCGACGCCGCGGTGTGCGCGGACCGCGTCGAGTGCGACCGCGCCATGCGGTTCACGTTCGAGCCGGGGCATTCGCTGCCGCTCGGGGTGGGCGCGTCCGGCAAGATGCTGCTCGCGCTGCTGCCGGAGATCGAGCGGGAACGGCGCTGGGCGGCGATCGTCGAAGAGCGCGGCGCCGCGGTGCGCGACGAGCTGAAGTGGGCGCTGGAGAACCGGTACGCGGTCAGCTCCGGCGAGCTCGACGAAGGCGTCTGGGCGTGTTCGGTGCCGGTGCAGACGATCGGCAGGCGGCCCACGGTGCTGAGCCTGGCCGGCCCGGCCGCCCGGATCACCGAAGAGGCCCGGCAGGCGGCCATCACCGCGCTGCAGGAGTACGCGGTCCGCATCCAGCGGGCGATCTCGTCTTATTCGCTGTGAGAAACCCGCGCGGGCGCGTAGAACTGCCTGCGTGATCCGGCTCGCGCACCCCGAGGACCTGCCCGCGCTCGTCGACGTCGAAGTCGAGGCCGGCGCCCTGTTCCGCGAGGTCGGCATGGCCGCGATCGCCGACGACGACCCGGGATCGGTGGCGGAACTGGCGGCGTACCAGTCGGCCGGGCGCGCGTGGGTGAGCGTCGACGCCGAAAACCGGCCGGTGGGCTACCTCGTCGCGGACGTCGTCGACGGGTGCGCGCACATCGAGCAGGTCTCGGTCCGGCCGTCCCACGCGCGGCGGGGCATCGGCCGCGCGCTGATCGAGACCCTGGCGGAGTGGGCGGCCGAGTGCGGGCTGCCGGCGTTGACGCTGACGACGTTCGAATCCGTGCCGTGGAACGCGCCGTACTACGAGCGGCTGCGGTTCCGGGTGATCCCGGACGCGGAAATCGGCGCCGGACTGCGCTCGATCCGCCGCGCCGAAGCCGCCCGCGGCCTCGACACCTGGCCGCGTGTCGCCATGATCCGACCGCTCTGACCTGCGGTTTCTTTCTTCGGTCCCCTAGTTGGGGGAGAGACTGGCGCGGTCGGTCGAACATGTGTTCTACTGTGCCTGCCGGTCCCGGAGGGGGAAGCTCCGAGGGCCGGCCCACCAACTTCGGGAGGTAGTAGTGGCGGTCAAGATCACCCACCTGACGAACGGCCAGCAGGTCCGCTTCGCCAACGCCGACGGCGCCCGCCGGTACGCCGAGATCATGGGCGGCGGCGTGGACAAGTGGCGCTTCACGGTCGTGCCCGAGGACCCGATGCTCCGGAAAATGTCGGACTCGGTCGTTAATGTGCCGGTATGGCGTATGACTTCCAGGTAGTGGTGGATGCGGCCGACCCGCACGTGCTCGCCGACTGGTGGGCCGAGACGCTCGGCTGGTCCGTGGAGCCGACGGACGAGGGCTTCGTCCGCGAGATGATCGCGAAGGGGTATGCCAAGGAGGAGGAGACCCGCACCTACCGGGGGTCGCTGGTGTGGCGCACCGGAGCGGGGATCCGCCACCCGGACTCGCCACCGGACGGGCCACCGCGGCGGATCCTCTTCCAGGAAGTACCGGAGGCGAAGACGGTGAAGAACCGCGTCCACGTGGATGTGTGGGTGGGCGCGGACAACGTCGAGGCAACGGTCGAGAAGCTGAAGGCGCGCGGGGCGGAGTTCCTGTGGCGGGGGCGGCAGGGGCCGCACAGCTGGGTGACGATGGCCGACCCGGAGGGGAACGAGTTCTGCGTTTCTTGAGCCGAGCCTGCCGGGCCGGCGGCGGGCTGGGGGCCGCCGCCGGCCCGGCAGGTGAGATCGGGGCCCGGTCACGCGAATTCCGGCTTCGATCACGCGAGATCCGGGCTCGATCACGAGTCCCGGGCGCAATCACGCCAGCGCCACCGGCGCGAGCTCAGACCTGCGCCGCCAAGCGGTCCAAAGCCTTCGGCAGGGCCGCCGCCAGGAGGTCCAGCTCCGGTTCCGCCGCCACCAATGGCGGCGAAACCGCCACGCCCCGGCCCAGGTTCCGGACGATCACGCCCTCGTCGCGGCACGCCCGCTGCAGCTTCACCGGGGCTCCCGGGTCCGCGTCCACGATCTCCGCCTTCAGCTCCACCGCCGCCAGGAAGCCCACGCCCGCACGGACCTCCGCCACCAACGCGTGCCCACTGACCCCCGATACCGCGTCCGCCAGGGGTTTCTCCAGCTCGCGGCCTCGCGGGATCAAGCCTTCGCGCTCGTAGATGTCCAACGTTGCCAGCCCCGCCGCGCAGGCCACCGGGTGGCCCGCGTACGTCGGTCCGTGGCGGAAGATCGGGGCTCCCGGCTTGCCCGTGAAGAACGGCGCCGCCACCTCCGGTGCCACCACCAGCGCTCCCAGCGGGACCGTTCCGCCCGTGATGCCCTTCGCCGTCGTGATCAGGTCCGGCTTGACCGGCCACCGGTCGATCCCGAACCACGTCCCCAGCCGGCCCCAAGCCGCGATCACGCAGTCCGCCACGAACAGCACCTCGTGCCGGCGGCAGATCGCCGCCACCTCCTCGAGGTAGCCCTCCGGCGGCAGCAGCACGCCGCCCGCGCCGATCACCGGCTCGCAGAAGAACGCCGCGACGCGGGCGGCGCCCACCCGCAGGATCTCCGCCTCCAGCGCGGCCGCGTCGTCGTACGGGACGTGCGAGAACTCCGGCGGCTGCGGGCCGACGCCCGCCGCGTTCGCCGGGATGCCGCCGACCGCCGTGCCGAAGCCGTGCGTTCCGTGGTAGCCCTGCGCGCGGCCG
The DNA here is from genome assembly GCF_013364075.1 of Amycolatopsis sp. Hca4. Taxonomy (GTDB): domain Bacteria; phylum Actinomycetota; class Actinomycetes; order Mycobacteriales; family Pseudonocardiaceae; genus Amycolatopsis. Next base: position 7,794,448 of record NZ_CP054925.1, on the reverse strand, counting down.
ATCACGTGGACCTTCTCCGGACGGCCTGTCTGCACGAAGTACGCCCGGGCCAGCTTCACCGCCGTGTCGATGACGTCGCCGCCGCCGGAACCGAAGAACACCTTCGACCCCGGCTCCGGCGCCAGGGCCGCGACGCGGTCCGCCAGCTCGATCGCCGGGCGGTTCGCGTTGTAGCCGAACAGGTTCCACGAGTCGAGCGCCCCCAGCTGGCGGGAGACGGCCTCGGTGATCTCCGGACGGCCGTGGCCGAAGTTCGCGTACCAGAGCGACGCCGTCGCGTCGAAGTACCTGCGGCCCGCTTCGTCCCAGACGTACGAGCCCTCGCCTCGGGTGATGACCATCCGGTCGCTGTCGACCGCGCCCATGTCGGCGAACGGGTGCCACAGGGCGTGCTGTGCTGACATCGGTCCTCCTCGCTCCTGCCCCCATCCCTACCAGGGCGAAGCGCCGAAAGCGACCACTCCATCGTGCACAGTTCGCCTCGGGAAACCGGCCGGTCAGTCCAGGAACTCCGCGATCTCCGCCGGCGAGTAACCCAGCTCGGCGAGCACCTCCGCGGTGTGCTGGCCCAGGGTCGGCGGGGCGGACGTCGGCCGCGCCGGGGTGTCCGACGCCTTCACCGGGAAGCCCGTGCCCACGTACGTCCCCAGCGTCGGGTGCGGCAGCCGGACCACCTGCTCGCGCGCCTGGACCCACGGGTCCGCGTAGACGTCGTCGACCTCGTTGACCGGCGCCGCCGGGATGCCCGCCGCGTCGAACGCCTTCATCCACTCCGCCGCCGGGCGGGTCAGGAGCACCGGTTCCAGCAGCGCGTTCAGCTCGTCCCGGTGGGCAGCGCGCAGGGCGTTCGAGGAGAACCGCGGGTCGGCCGCGATGTCCAGGCCCAGCACCCCGCAGAACGCGTGCCACAGCTTCTCGCTGCCGACCGCGATGACCAGCCAGCCGTCGGCGACGTGGTAGCCCTGGTACGGGACGATGCTCGGGTGCGCCGAGCCCATCCGGCGCGGGCGGGGCGCGTCGTGGAACACCGCGCCCGCGGCGTACACGTGCCAGGCCAGCTGACTGTCCAAAAGGGACACGTCGAGGTACTGGCCGCGGCCGGTCGTGTGCCGGGCCTGCAACGCCATCAGCACGCCGATGATCGCCCACGTCCCCGCGTTCAGGTCGGCCACCGGCAGCCCGACCTTCGCCGGCCCGCCGTCCGGCTCGCCGGTCAGCGACATCACGCCGCCCATGGCCTGCGCCACCAGGTCGTACCCGGCGCGGTCGCGGTACGGGCCGGTCTGCCCGAACCCGGTGATCGACACGTGGATCAGCCGCGGGTTCAGCGCGGACAGCTCCTCGTAGCCGATGCCCCACTTCTCCAGCGTCCCCGGCCGGAAGTTCTCGACGAGCACGTCGGCCCCGGCGACCAGCCGCCGGAGGGCATCGCGGCCGCGGTCGCTCTTGAGGTCGAGCACGATCCCGCGCTTGTTCCGGTTCGCCGCGAGGTAGTAGACGGCCTCGTCGCCGACGAACGGCGGTCCCCAGCCGCGGGTGTCGTCGCCGTGGCCCGGCGGCTCGACCTTGACCACGTCCGCACCCATCTCGCCGAGGTACTGGGTGCAGTACGGCCCGGCGAGGATGCGCGAGAGGTCGACGACCTTGATCCCGTCGAGCGGGCGGACAGCAGGGGGCATCGGCGGCTCCTCGTCAGGCGGTTCGGTCCCTTTCTACCCGGACTCGAGGAGCACGACGGCCTGTGCGGTCCGCCGGTAGAGCACGTACCGGCCGTCCCGGACCTTGCTGACCAGGCCCGCCCGGTGCAACGCGCTCAGGTGGTACGACACCGTGCCCGCGCTGTACCCGGTCCGCGCGGCCAGCTCCGAGGTCGACCGCGCGGACGAGAGGTCGGCCAGCAGCGCCGCCCGGGCCGCGCCGACGACCGGTGCGATCCGGCCCGGCCGGTGGCCGGCGCCGGTGCCGACGCCCTGGGCCGGGTAGCAGAGGACGACCTGGCCGGGGATGTCGATCTGGATGCTGATGACCGGCCAGCTGAGCACGCCGGGGGCCAGGACCAGCTCCCGGCCGGAGACATCGGCCTCGCCGTCGAACGGCTTGACGACCGTGATCGCGTCACCGGCCCAGCCGATGGACGGGTGCAGGCTGTCGAGCACCCCGCCGACGCCGTGGCGGGCGATGTACTGCGCGCGGTGGGTGATGTCCCGGTCGAGGACCGTCTGCAGGCCGGCCCAGTCCTCGGCGAGCGCGTCGCGCCAGAACCGGGCGAGGCCGTTGGCCAGCCGCCGGGGCATCGACCCCGACTCGACGCTGCGGCGGGCGGTCACCGGCACGGGCCTGGTCCAGTGGACCTGCGTGTGGGCGAGCACCTGGGTCTCGACCTCGTCCTGCGTGGTCGCCTCGATCCGCGCGATCTGCTCGTCGAGCAGCTCACGCGGCCGGGTGGCCGTGCCCGGCTGCGGGGTGAGCAGGTCCGGCGTGTAGACCTCGCCGGGGCGCGGCAGCAGGTCCAGGAGCAGGGCGACGTCGGGGTGGGCGAGCGCACCGCGGGCGAGCGGGCCGGGATCGCCGAACACCGGGTGCCTGCCCGCGTCGGCGGCGAGCTTCAGCCAAGCGAGGGACTCCGCCGCCAGTGACGGGGAAAACCGTGTCCTGGCCACCGTCTCGGCATCGACCCGCAGCTTGAACACCCAAGCGAAGGTAGCAGGCGGAACGGTCGATTTGAACCGATTCGAATCCTTTCCGGTCGGCGGTTCCCGCGGGGTTGAGTGGGGTGGTGAGCTTCCGACGTGCGACGACCACCGCCGCCGTGGCCGCCGTGCTGCTCGCCTCGGTACCGGCCACCCCGGCGCGCGCCGATGGTCCGGCCGCCGGCTACCGCACGTGTTCCCTCTTCGGCACCATCGCCCACCAGAGCTGGGTCGCCGACGCCGTCGGGCGCTACCACCCCGTCACGATCCGCCGGCCGTACCGCCTGACCGTCGTGTTCCCGGTGCACTGAGCTCGAGCAGCCGGACCTCGGCGTCACGCAGGTAGCGGTCCAGCGCGGCCTCCGCCGCGTCGAACCGGCCGCGGCGCAGGTCGCGCAGGATCTGCTCGTGACAGTCGAGGAACGGCTCGTAGAACGCGCGCGTGTTCTCGTTGAGCACGAAGAACAGCCGCGTCTCGGCGAGCACCTGGCGCATCGTCGCGGAGAGGCGCTCGCTGCCCGCCAGGTCGGCGAGCGCCTGGTGGAAGTGGATGCTGGCGGTGCCGACCGACGGCCAGTCCTCGGCTTCGGCCGCCTCCCGGCCGTCCGCCAGCGCCCGCTCCACCGGCGAAAGATCCACAGTGGACAGCTCGGCCGCGCGCCGCAGGGCACCGCACTCGGTGGTGCGGCGGACGACGTAGAGGTCCTCGATGTCCTCAGTGGTCAGCTCGCGCACGAACACGCCGCGGTTCAGCTCGTGCACGGCCAGCCGCTCGTGGGCCAGCAGCTGGAACGATTCGCGCAGCGTGTTGCGCGAGACGCCGAGCGCCGCGCTGATCGCCGGTTCGGACAGCCGTTCGCCGGGGGCGAAGACGCCGTCGGTGATGTACTGGCGCAGGATCGCGGCGACCCGCTCGGCCGTGCCGCTGCGCTCGAGCAGGTGCCGCGCGCTCTCCAGCCCCGAGGCATCGACGGTCACGGCGCTACCTGACGCCGAGCTCGAAATCGAGGCTGTACCGGTTGCCCGGCATCGCCCCCGCGGCCTTCGCGCCGTCGATCGGCAGCACTACGCCGTTGACGAACCTCGACTCGTCACTGGCCAGGAAGACCACGGCCTTCGCGACCTCCCACGCCTCGCCGACGCGCGCGGCGGGCGTGCTCGCGACCAGCTGGTGCTGCTTGGTCTCGAACTCCTCCGGCGAGTTGAGCGTGCTGCGCAGCATGTCGGTGTCGATCGCGCCCGGGTTGACCGTGTTGGCCCGGATGCCCTGGTGCGCGTGCGCGACGGCGATCGACTTCGTCAGCCCGACCAGCGCGTGCTTGGTGGCGTTGTACACCGGGTCGCCGGGGCGGCCCATCACGCCGCCGTTGGACGACGTCGTGACGATGCTGCCCGCCTTCTGCGCGATCATGTGCGGCAGCACCGCGCGGGTGCCGAGGAAGGCGGCCCGCACGTTGAGCGCGAAGATGTGGTCGAACTCCGCCAGCGTGGTGTCCACGAGGGACTTCCCGAGGTGGATGCCGACGTTGTTGAACAGCACGTCGATCCGGCCGGCCTCGGCGATGACACCGTCGACGAACGCGGCCACCGCGGCCTCGTCGGTGGCGTCCACTATGGAGTGACGGTAGCCGTCGACCGCCTCCGCGGGCTCGCGGATGTCGGAAGCGAAGACCGTCGCACCCTCGGCGAGGAACTCCTTCACGGTGGCGAGGCCGATGCCCCGCGCGCCGCCGAAGACCACCGCAACCTTGCCGGCCAACCGACCCATGCTCACTGCCCTGCTCTCAGTCGTGCTGTCTGCTCTTCGTCCACCGCGTAGTCCTCGGGGAGCCGGACGAGCGCGTCCGCGTCCCCGAGGTACCGCACTTCGACGCCGTACACCTCGCGTGCCGCCGCCACCGAGACGTAGCCCTCGACGACGTCGGTGAACACCGCCGCCACCGGCCGCTCGTGCGGCGGCCCGTACCCGCCGCCGCCCGGCAGCGTGACGTCCACGACGGACTCCGCGGGCGGCGTCACCCGGCTCTTGGCGGGCAGGTCCGGCCCGCCGTGGAGGCCGAACCGGCCCGGCGCGCCGGGCCTGCCGCCGTCCACGCCGGACGCGGCGGCGCGCACCCGGTCGACATTGCCGTTGACGCTCCACGAAGGCACGCCGGGTGCGCCCATCGTGGTCACCTGTCCGAGTCCGCCGCGGAACCGGCCCGCGCCGCCGGAGTCGACGCGCAGCTCGCGCGTGTGCTGGACCAGCGGCGCCATCGTCTCGATGACCTCGGTCGGCGTCGAGCGCAGGCCGCTCGGGAACCCCGTGGTGGACAGGCCGTCCTTGCCGGGCCGCGCGCCGGTGCCACCGGTCTGGAAGACGTTGAGCATGAACCCGGGCCCGCGCCAGATGGTCATCCACAGCGCGTCCGCGCTCGGCGCGATCGCCGTGCCCGGCAGCGCGCCGATCAGCAGAGACGGCAGGAAGTGGCCGATCAGGTGCCGGGAGGCGACCGGGGCCGGCGGCAGGCAGTTCAGCACCGAGCCCTCGGGCGCGGTGACGTGCACCGGCCGGAAGGACCCGGCGTTGTGCGGCACCTCCGGCGAGATCGCCGCCTTGACCGCGAACGAGGCGTACGCCCGGGTGTAGTTCAGCACGACGTTGATCCCCCGGCGGCTCTGCGGTGAGGAACCCGCGAAGTCGAGGTGGATCTCGTCACCGTCCACAGTGGCTGCAACGCGCAGGACGATCTCTTCGTCCTCGAAGCCGTCGGTGGCGATCTCGTTGGTGTACGTGCCGTCGGGCAGCTTCCGCAGCGCGTCGCGCAACGCCCGCTCCGAGCGGTCCATGATCTCGGCGGCGACGTCGTCGAGGCTGTCGAGGCCGAGTTCGTCCAGCAGCCGCAGCAGGCTTGCCGCGCCGACCTCGTTGCCGGTGACCTGCGCGTACAGGTCGCCGATGGTCTCTTCCGGCGTCCGGACGTTCGCCCGGATCAGCCGCTCCAGGTCGGTGTTGACCTCGCCCGCGCGGAGGAACTTCAGGATCGGCAGGCGCAGGCCCTCTTCGAAGACCTCGTGGGCTTCGGCGGAGACCAGCCGCCCGCCGATGTCCGGCGCGTGGCAGCAGGACGCGAACCACGCGACCAGCCGGCCGCCGCGGAACACCGGGGTCGCCACCGTGATGTCGTTGATCTGGCCCGCGGTCTGCCAGGGGTCGTTGGTGAGCAGCACGTCCCCGGGTTCGAGCGTCTCCGGCGGGTACGCCGCGACGAAGTGGTGCATGCCGGTCGCCATCGCGTTGATGTGCCCCGGCGTGCCGCCGACGGACTGGCCGATCATCTCCCCGCGCGAGTCGAACACCGCGCAGGCGAGGTCGAGCGACTCGCGCACGACCGCGGAGAAGGCCGTGTTGACCAGCGCGTTCTGCTGCTCGGCGAGGATCGAGTGCAGGCGGTTGCCGAACAGCCCGGCCAGGATCGGGTCGACACTCACACCGTCACCTCCAGCGAGCCGTCGGCCCGGACCACGCAGGACGCGCCCGGCGGGACGACCACAGTGGACTCGCGTTCCTCCACGATGGCCGGTCCGTCGACTCGCGCCCCGGGCTCGAGCCGGTACCGGTCGAACACAGCCGTGTCGACAAATCCACCAGTCGACGGGAACCAGGCACGACGGGTGCCCTTGCGCGGCTCCCCGGAAGAAGCCGAGGTCAACCGCAGTGTCACCGCCGGTTTCGGCCCGCTCGAGACGACCCGCCAGTTCAGCACCTCGACACCGACCTCGGGCCCACTGCGCTGATAGAGCGCGCGGTAGGTGCGGGTGAACTCGTCGATCAACGTTCCCGGCCAGGGTCCGTCGTGGACCGGAACACGGATCTCGTAGCCCTGCCCGGCGTAGCGCATCTCGGCGATGCGCCGGTGCGTCACCTCGTCCACTCCGGACTTCGCCAGCAGCGCTTCGCCCTCGGCCTCCATCTCGGCGAACAGCGCGTTGACCTGTTCCCAGGTGAGGTCGTGCACGGCCGAGCGAGCTGAGCGCACGAAGTCGAACGCCAGCGGCGCGGTGAGGAACCCGGCCGCGCTCAGCACCCCGGCGGCGGGCGGCGCGACGACCGAAGGCGCCCCGAGTGCTCGCGCGACGCCGACGCCGTGCACCGGACCCGCCCCGCCGAAGGTGTACATCGGCAGCTTCGCCGGGTCGTGCCCGCGCTCGACGGCGTGCACGCGGGCGGCGTTGGCCATGTCCTCGTTGACGCTCGTGTGGATGCCCCACGCGGCTTCTTCGACGCTCACGCCCAGCGGCGCGGCGATCTTCCCGGCGATCGCCGCCTTCGCGGCCTCGGCGTCCAGGCGCATCTCGCCGCCGAGGAAGTAGCCCGGGTCGAGGTAGCCGAGCACCAGGTCGGCGTCGGTCACCGTGGGCTCGGTGCCGCCGCGCGCGTAACAGACCGGGCCGGGCTCGGACCCGGCCGAGTCGGGTCCGACGGTCAGCAGGCCGAGCGCGTCGATCCGGGCGATCGAACCGCCGCCGACGCCGATCTCGATCATGTCCGTGACCGGCACCTGCACCGGCAGCCCGGAACCCGGCAGCAGGCGGTACTTGCGGTCCACTTCGAACTGGTGCGTCACCAGCGGTGCGCCGCCGGCGATCAGGCACAGCTTCGCCGTGGTGCCGCCCATGTCGAAGGCCAGCAGGTCCGGCGGGCCCAGCTCCGCGGCCGCCAGCGCGCCACCGGCCGGGCCGGACTCGAGGATGCGGATCGGGTGCCGGGCCGCGGTGTCCACTGTGGCCAGACCGCCGTTGGACAGCATGATGTGCGGTGCGCGGGTGATCCCCAGCCGGTGCAGCCGCTGTTCGAGGTCGCGCAGGTAGCGTTCGGTGAGGTCCTGGACGTAGACGTTGGCCACCGTCGTCGACGTCCGCTCGAATTCGCGGATTTCGGGGACCACGTCCGAGGACAGCGCCACCCGGAGCGAGGGCGCGACCTCGGCGAGGATCTCGCCCACCCGGCGCTCGTGCGCGGGATTGGTGAAGGCGTGCAGGAAGCAGACCGCGACGGCCTCGATCCCGCGCGCCGCCAGCTCCCGGCCGAGCCGGGCGGCGAAGGACTCGTCGAGTCCGGTGTGGACGGACCCGTCGGCGAGGATCCGCTCCGGGACGTCGAACCGCAGGTGCCGCGGGACGAGCGGCGCGGGCAGCTCCAGCTGCAGGTCGTAGAGCTCGTACCGGTGCTCGCGGCGCATCTCCAGGACGTCGCGGAAGCCCGCGGTGGCCAGCAGCGCCGTCCGCGAGCCCTTCCGTTCGATGAGCGCGTTCGTGACCAGCGTCGTCCCGTGCACGACCTGTTCGACGGCCGAGAGGTCCGGCAGCAGGGCCGCCAAGCCCTCCTCGACCGCACGGGCCGGCTCGTCGTGCGTGGTCAGGACCTTGCCGACGGCGACGATCCCGGTCTCGTCCACCGCGCAGAGATCGGTGAAGGTGCCGCCGATGTCGACGCCGATCCTCATGTCCGGTACCACCGCGGCGAGGTGTTCAGCGGCGGCTTCAGCTTGGCCTTCACCACCAGCACGTTCGGCTCGTCGGACTCGACGAACTCGCCGAGCAGCCGCCGGAACGCCCGCCCGAAGCCGGAGACGCGATCGGCGTGCACCCCGAACGACCGGGCCAGTCCGACGAAGTCCGGGCTGTCCCAGTCGACGCCGCGGTGCGGCAGGCCCTCGCGGTCCTGGTCGTAGCGGAGCATCCCGTAGCCGCCGTCGTCGACCAGGACGACGGTGACCGGCAGCTGCTCCTGGGCGAGCGTGGCCAGGTCGCCGCAGTTGTAGAGGAACCCGCCGTCACCGGTGATGCAGATGGCGCGCCCGGTGCCGGCGGCGGCCGCGCCGAGCGAGGCCGGGAAGCCGTAGCCGAGGGTGCCCCAGCCCATCGGGTAGGCGAGCTTGCGCGGCGCCCGCACCCGGTGGAAGCCGCCGACCCAGTAGCCGGCCACGCACATGTCCGAGACCAGCACCGCGTCCGTCGGCAGCACCTCGTCCAAAGTGGACAGGAAGTCGTAGGCCTGCGGTTCCTCGTCGCGGATCCGCTGGCGCACGCGGCGGCCGATGCCGGCCAGCCGCAGCGTGATGTCGTCGAGCCCGTCCCGCTGCTTCGGCAGCAGCCGCTCGACGATCGAGCGCGCGTCCCCGACCAGCGTCAGGTCAGGCTGGTAGTTCTTGGCGGCGTCGTCGGCGTCGACGTTGACCGCGATCAGCTTCGGCGGCTTCGGCATCCGCCAGTTCTGCGTCATCAGGCCGTCGAAGTCGGTGCCGATGGCCAGCACGACGTCGGCCTCGTCCCACAGCTCGCCGACCTCCGGCGTGTGCACCGGGTTCGGCGCCAGGCACGGGTGGTCGAGCGGGAGCAGCCCGCGGGCGGCGAACGTGGTGATCACCGGCGCGGCGAGCTTCTCGGCGAGCGCCCCGATCGCCTCACCCGCGCCCGAGCGCAACGCGCCGCCGCCGGCCCAGATCAGCGGGTGGTTCGCGTCGGACAGCATCGCCTCGGCGCGCGCGAGGTCGGGGACGTCGACGTCGGGCTTGCGGTGCGGCGCGGGCGGACGCCGGTGCGGCACCTGTTCGCGCAGGTAGTCGGTGGGCACGCCGAGGTAGACCGGGCCGCTCTGCGGCAGCTGCGCGAGCCGGGCGGCGCGGTGCACGGTGGTGCCGATCTGGTCGGGCGCGCGCACGGTGAAGCCGCCCTTGGTCACCGGGGCGAACATCGCCTGCTGGTCGGACGTCTCGTGCAGCACGCCGCGGACGACGCCGGGCCGCCGCAGCGTCGAGGGGATGTCGGTGGCGATGACCAGCACCGGGGCCGCGGACGCCATGGCCTCGCCGACCGCACCGAGCGTGTTCGCCGCGCCCGGGCCGGTGGTGACCAGCGCGACGCCGAGCTTGCCGGTGGCGCGGGCGTAGCCGTCGGCGGCGTACCCCGCGGTCTGTTCGTGGCGGACGCCGACGAGCTTGATGCGGGTTTCACCGAGTGCCTCCCACAGTGGCAGGTTGTGCACCCCCGGGAGGCCGAAGACGATCTCCGTTCCGAGCGCTTCCAGCGCGTCCACCAGCTCCCGAGCACCACTCACAGCCACGGGCCGGATACTGCCAGATCGTTCAACGATCTGGCAATCGGCCCCTAGACGATGTTGTGTTCCGCACTCGTGGCGCCTCCGGCGAACCGCCGGACGTCGAGCTCGGTGATGTCCACCGCCGGCCGTCGGCCCAGGTAGAGGTCACGGACCAGCTCGCCGGTGGCCGGGCCCATCTGGAAGCCGTGGCCCGAGAAGCCGGTCGCGTAGATGAACCGCGACAGCAGGACGCTTTCCCCGATGATCTGGTTGCGGTCCGGCGTCATTTCGTACAGCCCGGCCCACGCGGTCCGGATACCGGTGTCGAGCACGGCGGGGAGCCGGCGCCCCGCCAGCTCGGCCAGCCGCGGCAGCCACTCGCCCGGCTCGTACCGCGTGTCGAAGCCCGGGAAGCCTTCGTCTTCGGAGAACGACATCGCCAGGCCCGGCCCTTCGCGGTGGAAGTAGAAGGCCGACGGCATCTCGATGGTGAGCGGAACCGCTTCCGGCAGCCCGGGCACCGGCCCGGTGAACACGACCTGCCGCCGGTACGGGCGCACCGGCAGGTCCAGCCCGGCCAGCTCGCCGATCCGGCCCGACCACGCGCCCGCCGCGCACACGATCGCGCCGGTCCGGACGAACCCCGCCGTCGTCACGACGCCGGTCAGCGCATCGCCGTCGCGCTCGATCCCGGTGACCTCGACACCGGTGCGCAGCTTCGCGCCGAGCGCGCGGGCCGCTTTCGCGTAGCCCTGGACGACCGCGTCCGGCGTCGCCTTGGCGTCGTCCGGCGACCAGAGCGCGGCCACGACCCCGTCGGTCGCCACCAGCGGGAGCACCTTGTTCACTTCGGCCGGGTCGAGCAGGTGGCTGCGGACGCCGTACTCCCGCTGGAGCTCGGCGCAGCGTTCGAAGGCGGGCACGTCGGCCGGGTCGGTGACGAGGTAGAGGTAGCCGTCGCGGCGGAAGTCGATCTCGGTGCCGAAGTCGCGGAAGAAAGCGCTGTACCCGGCCAGCCCGCGCAGGCCGAGCTCGACGTTGACGCGGCTGGTGAACGACGACCGGATGCCGCCCGCCGCCTTCGCCGTCGAACCTTCGCCGAGGCCGCCGCGCTCGAGCAGCAGGACGTCGACGCCGGCCTCGGCCAGCCGGAACGCGCAGCTGACGCCGATGACACCACCGCCGATCACGACGCACTCGGCCATCGGTGGCAATGACGTTTCCCCTGCGCCGCGGCCGGTCATACTCGCCAATGTAGAACGTGATCCACCGACGGCCACCGAGCGCGTAGAGTCGGCGTGCCGAGCTCGAGAGGTGATGTCCCATGGCGATGATGCCCGTGACCGATTCGATGTTCCTCCTCGTCGAAACGCGCGAGCATCCGATGCACGTGGGCGGTCTGCAGCTGTTCAAGAAACCCGACGGTGCCGGCGACGACTACCTCCGTGACGTCCGCAAGAGCCTGCTCGAATCGGACAACATGCGCACGGTGTTCCGGCGCCGCCCCGGCCGGCCGGTCAACACCGTCGGGCACGTCGCCTGGTCGACCGACGCCGACCTCGAGCTCGACTACCACTTCCGGCACTCGGCGCTGCCGCAGCCGGGGCGCATCCGCGAGCTGCTGGAGCTGACCGGCCGCTGGCACAGCACCCTGCTCGACCGGCACCGCCCGCTCTGGGAAACCCACCTGATCGAAGGGCTGGCCGACGGCCGGTTCGCCGTCTACACCAAGGTCCACCACGCGCTGATGGACGGCGTCTCGGCCCTGCGCCAGCTGCAGGGCACGCTGTCGGACGACCCGGCCGACCTGGACTGCCCGCCGTGGTGGGGCACCCGGCGCAAGCCCGGCGAAGAGCGCGAGAAGCGCCCGCGGTCGCTGCTCGGGACGGCCCGGAAGACGGCCAACCAGCTGGCGAGCCTGGCGCCGGCCGCGATGAAGGTCGCGCGGGAGGCGTTCGGCGAGCACACCATCACCCTGCCGGGCCAGGCGCCGAAGACGATGCTCAACGTGCCGATCGGCGGCGCGCGCCGGTTCGCGGCGCAGTCGTGGTCCCTGGACCGCGTCCGGCAGGTGGCGACCGCGGCCGGTGTGTCGCGCAACGACGTCGTGCTCGCGATGTGCTCGGGCGCGCTGCGGGACTACCTCATCGAGCAGCGCGCGCTGCCGGACGCGCCGCTGATCGCGATGGTGCCGGTTTCGCTGCGCCGCCAGAACGATCCCGGCGAGGCGGCGGGCAACAACATCGGCGCGCTGCTGTGCAACCTGGCCACCGACCTGCCGGACGCGGGCAAGCGGCTCGTCACGATCCACCAGTCGATGCGCAACGGCAAGCGGCTGTTCTCGGAGCTGACGCCGTTGCAGACGCTGCTGCTCTCGGCGGTGAACGTCGCCCAGCTCGGCGTCTCGCCGATCCCGGGCGTCGTCAAGAACACGCGGCCGCCGTTCAACCTGGTGATCTCGAACGTCCCCGGCCCGCGCAAGCAGATGTACTGGAACGGCGCCCAGCTCGACGGCATCTACCCGGCTTCGGTGCTGCTCGACGGCCAAGCCGTGAACATCACGCTGACGAGCAACGGCGACAACCTCGATTTCGGCGTCACCGGCTGCCGCCGGAGCGTCCCGCACCTGCAGCGGATCCTGACACACCTCGACACGGCACTGGTGGAACTCGAAGCTGCGGTAAGGTAGCCCGCTCATCGGCACGCTTGCTCCCCCATCGGAAGGAAACTTTCCGAAAGCGCGGCGACAATCCTGGTCAGGCGGCTCTTCCGGCTCCTAGGGTGGCGACGATCAGCCCCGGAGAAGAGGAGCAGGCCATGACCGAGGAATGGACGACCCCGGACTTCGTCGAGTACGAAACCCCGATGGAGGTCACCGCCTACGCGGCCCGCATGGCGGACTGACGGATGCCGGTCGGGCCACTCCCGGAAAGCGCATTCATCGAGGCCCTGCGCGGTCTTTCCGGCCGGTACTGGGGAACGCACCCGTTCCACCGCCGGCTGCACGCGGGCGAGCTCGACGAGCGCGCGCTGCGGATCTGGGCGGCGAACCGCTGGTACTACCAGTGCGTGCTGCCGCAGAAGGACGCGGCGATCATCAGCAACTGCCCGGTGCCGGAGATCCGCCGCCAGTGGCTCGACCGGATCGTCTACCACGACGGCGAGAGCGCCGGCACCGGCGGGACCGAACGCTGGCTGCGCCTCTGCACGGCGGTCGGCCTCGACCGCGACGAGGTGCTCGACGAGCGGCACGTCGTTCCCGGTGTCCGGTTCGCCGTCGACGCCTACGTGAGCTTCGCGCGGACGAAACCGTGGTGGGAGGCCGTCGCGTCGGGACTGACCGAGATGTTCGCTGGGCACCTGATGCAGCAGCGGGTGGCGGACATGCTCGCGCACTACTCGTGGATCGCCCCGGCGGACCTCGCCTACTTCACCAACCGCATCGACAAGGTCTCCGGCGAGGGCAAGGACACCCTCGACATCGTGGTCCGCCACTGCGTCACGCGTGAACAGCAGGACCGCGCGATCGCCGCGCTGGCGTTCAAGTGCGACGTGCTGTGGTCGATGCTGGACGCGATCGAACGGGCGGCCGCGTGATCACCGCCGAGTCCGTCCCGCAGCTGCGCCGCGGCGTGCGGCTGTCCTTCGACCACGTCCGGGAGACGCACGTGCTGCTGTTCCCCGAGGGCGTCCTGGTGCCGAACGCCACCGCGGCCGCGGTCCTGGAGCTCTGCGACGGCGCCCGGTCCGTCACCGACATCACGACGGCGCTTTCCCGGCGCTACTCCGGTGTGGTCGCCGAAGACGTCCTTTCCGTGCTGGCCCGGCTGGGCGAACGGCGGGTCGTCGCATGGACGTGAGCCCGCCGCTCGGCCTGCTGGCCGAGCTGACCCACCGCTGTCCGCTGCACTGCCCGTACTGCTCGAACCCGGTGGAGCTGACCGCCCGCGCCGCCGAGCTGTCCACAGAGGACTGGTTGTCGGTGCTGTCGCAGGCGCGGGAACTGGGTGTGCTGCAGGTGCACATGTCCGGCGGCGAGCCGTTGCTGCGGCCGGACCTGCCCGCACTGGTCGAGCACGCTCATCGGCTCGGCTGCTACGTCAACCTGGTCACTTCGGGCCTCGGCCTGACGGCTTCGCGGCTCGACGACCTCGTTTCGCGGGGGCTGGCCCACGTCCAGCTGTCGGCGCAGGGCGCGACCCGGGAGCGGGCCGACCTGCTGGCCGGGGCGAAGGCCCACGACCGGAAGCTCGCCGCGGCTTCCCTGGTGAAGGAGGCCGGGCTGCCGCTGTCGCTGAACGTCGTGCTGCACCGGCAGAACCACGACCAGCTGGCCGGGATCATCGAGCTGGCCGAGCGGATGGGCGCGGACCGGCTGGAGCTGGCGAACACGCAGTACTACGGCTGGGCGTTGCGCAACCGGGACGCGCTGATGCCGACGGCAGGCCAGCTGGCGGCCGCCGAGCCGGTGGTGCGCGCGGCGGTGGCACGGCTGCGGGGGACGATGGAGATCGTCTACGTCGTCGCGGACTACCACGAGCCGTACCCGAAGCCGTGCATGTACGGCTGGGGCGCGCGGCAGCTGACCGTGGCGCCGGACGGGACGGTGCTGCCCTGCCCGGCGGCGTCGGCGATCTCGACGCTTTCGCTGTCTTCGGTCCGGGACACGCCACTGGCCGAAATCTGGTACCGGTCGTCGTCGTTCAACGCCTACCGCGGCGAGGAGTGGATGAGCGAGCCGTGCCGCACGTGCGACCGCCGCGGGCTCGACTTCGGCGGCTGCCGCTGCCAGGCGTTCCTGCTCACCGGCGACGCCGCGGCCACGGACCCGGTGTGCTCGCGGTCGCCGGAGCGTGGCGTGGTCGACCTGGTCCTTTCACGCCCGCCGGTCGCCGACCTGGTCATGCGCCGGTGAAGGTGATCCTGCTCGGCACCGCGGCGGGCGGCGGGTGTCCACAGTGGAACTGCGCGTGCCGCCTGTGCACCGCGGACCTGCCGCCGCGCACGCAGGACTGCGTGGCGATCAGCGCGGACGGCGACGGCTGGTACCTGCTGAACTGCTCGCCGGACATCCGGGCCCAGCTCCTCGCCACACCGGAGCTGCGGGCCGGGCCGGGGCCGCGCGAGATCCCGCTGCGCGGGGTGCTGCTGACGGACGCCGAGCTCGATCATTCGCTGGGCCTGCTGATGCTGCGCGAGTCGGGCGGGCTCCCGGTGTGGGCGCCGCCGGCCGTGTTGTCGGCGCTGACGCCGTTCTTCGCGGTGCTGGACGGCTACGGCGGCTGGACGTATTCGTCCGATGTGGACATTCCGGGGCTGCGGGTCGAGGCGCTGCCGGTGAGCGACAAGCGGCCGAAGTACGCTTCCGGCTCCGGCGGGCCCTGGGTGGTCGCCTACCGCATCTCGGACCCGGCGACGGGCGGGGTGCTGGTGTACGCGCCGTGCCTGCGGAGCTGGCCGCCGGGGTTCGACGAGTTCGTGGCGGACGCCTCGCTCGTGTTGCTGGACGGGACGTTCCACGCGCCGGACGAGATGGCCGGCGTCGGCGGACCGGACCAGCTCGCGATGGGCCACCTGCCGATCACGGCGAGCCTGCCCCGGGTGGCGGGGCGGCGCTGGGCGTACACGCACCTGAACAACACGAACCCGGTGCTCGACCCGGCGTCACCCGAGCACGCCGCCGTGCTGGCCGCCGGCGCGTCGCTCCCGGGAGACGGCACACGCTTCTCGCTCTGACCCCCAAATAACTCTTTGACAGTTGTGGTTGACTGGGTCCATGCCCCACGACCACCTCCGAGTCCTGGCCCACCCGCTGCGCCTGCGCATCCTGTCGTTGCTGACCGGCACGGCGTTGAGCGCGGCGGAGGCGGCCCGAGAGCTCGGCGAAACGCAGGCGAACGTCAGCTACCACATCCGCCGCCTGCACGACGCGGGCCTGCTGGAGGTGGCGGAGGAGGTCCACATCCGCGGCGGCCGCGCCAAGCGCTACCGCCACCAGCCCGAGTCGGGCCAGCGCCTGACGACCCGCGCGCCGGGCGAGGAGAAACTCCTGACGAAGGCGATCGCGAACGAGCTCCTGCGCCGCGCGGATTCACGAGCGGACCGCCGCCCGGCGTCGCTGACGGACGCGGAGCTGTGGGTGGACCCGGAGTTGTGGGCGCGCTTGCTGAAGAAGGCGACGGCGTTGAGCGAGGAACTGCACGCGGCAGCCCGGCCGCCGCGGACGCCGGGGACCGTGCGGGTCAGCGCGAGCGTGGCGCTGTTCGAGCTGGCGGCGGACGAGCACGGGTGAGTGCCTCCGGACCTGACCGGCTCACCCCGCGACCGCACCCAACCGCCACGCCCGTCTCCCGAACCCACCGGAGCCGCTCCCATGCCCACCTCGCTCACCGCGCCCCTGCGGGAAACCCGGTTCCGCGCCCTGGTCACCGGCCGGACCCTCGCCGACTTCGGGAACGCCGTCGCGCCCTTCGCGCTCGCCTTCGCCGTTGTCGACCTGACCGGGTCGGCCGTGGACCTCGGGCTCGTCGTCGGGGCGCGGTCGCTGGCCAACGTGCTGCTCGTGCTCTTCGGCGGGATGCTGGCCGACCGGCTGCCGCGGTCGGTCATCCTGCAGGGCACCGAAACCGCCGCCGCCCTCACGCAGGCCGTCATCGCCGCGAGTGTCCTCGGCGGTTTCGCGTCCGTTCCGCTGCTGGCCGGGCTCAGCCTGGTCAACGGCGCCGTCTCGGCCATCTCCCTGCCCGCGGCCGCCTCGCTCACGCCGTTGACCGTGCCCGCCGCGCTGCTCGCTCCGGCGAACGCGCTGGTCCGGCTGCTGTCGAACGTCGGCCGCATCGCCGGGGCCGCGCTCGCCGGCGTGCTCGTCGCCTTCGCCGGCTCCGGCTGGGCGCTCGGCGGCAACGCCCTGCTGTTCCTCGCCGCCGCGCTGGCCTACCGCCGGATCCGGCTGCCGCAGGGCGAACGGGGGCCGGGCCGGCGCCGGCCGTTCGCCGAACTCGCCGAAGGCTGGCGGGAGTTCCGCGCCCGGTCCTGGGTGTGGCTCGTGGTGCTGCAGTTCATGGTGGTCAACGCGGTGAACGCGGGCGCGCTGCTGGTGGTCGGCCCGCTGGTCGCCGACGACACCTTCGGCCGCACCGGCTGGGGGCTCGCGCTGGCCGTGCAGACCGCCGGCGCGCTGCTCGGCGGCATCGTCGCCGCCCGTTGGCAGCCGCGGCGGATGCTCGCGATCGGCGTCGCCTTCATCATGGTCGACGCCCTGCCGATGCTGGCGCTCGGCGAGACGCCGTACCTGCTGCCGCTGCTGGTCGCCATGTTCCTTTCCGGGATCGCGATCGAGCAGTTCGCCGTCGCCTGGGACGTGTCGCTGCAGGAGAACATCCCGCCGGACCGGCTCGCCCGCGTCTACTCCTACGACATGCTCGGCTCGTTCGTCGCGATGCCGCTCGGCCAGATCGCGGCGGGCCCGCTCGCCGAGCACGCCGGCCGGTCGGCCACGCTCCTCGGCGGCGCGGCCCTGATCGTCGGCGCCACGGCGATCGTGCTGCTCAACCCGCAGGTGCGCGGCCTGGTCCGGCAGGGCGCACCCGGATGAGGTTCAGGACGCTCGCGCTGAACACGACGTCGTCACCGCCGTCGACGAACTCGACCCGCGTCCGCACCACACCCCGGTCGGGCTTCGTGCGAGAGCGGCGCGCCTCGGTCACCGTCGCTCGCAGCCGCAGCACGGCGCCGGGCCGCACCGGACGCGGCCAGCGCAGCTCGTCGACGCCCGGACTGCCCAGGCTGGACGCCGCGGACAGGTAGTGCTCCGCGTAGAGCCGCATCATCAGGCTCGCGGTGTGCCAGCCGCTGGCGATCAGGCCGCCGAACGGGCCGTCCGCCGCCGCGGCCGCGTCGACGTGGAATTCCTGCGGGTCGTACCGCCGGGCGAAGTCCAGGATTTCGGCGTCGGTCACCTCGACGCTCCCGCAGTCGTAGGTGACCCCGGGGACGTAGTCCTCGAAGTAGCGATCGATCACGGCCGCAGGGTGGCACAGGAACCGTTCGATCCGGAGCGAACTGTTCCCCGGCTACGCTCGCACCATGCCCGGCGAGCCCGACATCGCGACGGTCGCCCAAGCCATCGGCGAGCCGGCCCGGGCCGCGATGCTGCTGCAGCTGATGGACGGCGGCGAGCACACCGCACGGGCGCTGGCGGCGGTCGCCGGGATCGCGCCCTCCACCGCGAGTTCCCACCTGCGCCGACTGGGCGAAGCGGACCTCATCGAGGTGACGGACGCGGGCCGGCAGCGGCTGCACCGGCTCGCCGGCCCGGCGGTGGCCCAGCTCGTGGAGGCGCTGGCGGCACTCGCCCCACCCCGCCTGCCGGACCGGTTCCAGCCCGACCCGCCGGCGGGGCCGCTGCTGCGCGCCCGCGTTTGCTACGGCCACCTGGCCGGGCAACTCGGCGTCGACCTGGCCGTGGTGTTGCGCGAGGACGGCGTCGTCGGCGACCTGGCCCCGGGCGAGACGAGCGTGGTGCGCACCTTCGACCACCCGGTGCTCGCGGCGCTGGGCATCGGCGAGCTGCCCGGCGCGGGGCCGGCGGTTCGCGCGTGCCTGGACTGGTCGCACGGCACCGTCCACCTCGCCGGGGCGCTGGGAACCGCCCTGCTGACGGCACTCCTCGGCGCCGGCTGGCTCCGCCGACGGCCACGCGGCCGCGCGCTGCGCATCACCGAAACCGGGCGGCGCCGCCTAGGCGAGCTCGGCGTCGGCTGACGGTCGGGGCTCCGGCGGCGTCAGGTCGCGGTGCCCGTCGAGGCGCCACCAGCTCTCCAGCGTCTCGCGCAGGGCCTTGAGCAGCTCACCGCCGGTCTCCAGCGGGACCAGCGCGGCCTTGCCATCGTCCACCCGCAGCGCGGCGGCCAGCCTGCCGCCCTGTTCGACCAGGCCGACGACCACCCGGGCCGGCTGCCCGGTGACGTCGACGGTCGGGATGGCTCGTTCGTACCGCCAGCCTTCAGCGTTCACCCGGCCGACAGTGGCACAGCTTCCGCCACGCCGGTCCGGGTTTCACCCTCACGTGTGCTTCAGGCGGGCGCCCAGGGCCGCACTTCCTCCAGCAGCTTCGCCACGGCCAGCACGAGGTCGTCCGAGTGCCGCGGCCCGACGATCTGCAGGCCGACCGGCAGCCCCGCCGACGTCCGCCCGGCCGGCACGCTGATCGCCGGCTGCTGGGTCATGTTGAAGGGGTAGGTGAACGGCGTCCACTCCGGCCACTCGCTCAGCCCGCTGCCCGGCGGCACGTCGTGGCCTGCCTCGAACGCGGCGATCGGCAGGGTCGGCGTGATCAGCACGTCGTAGCGCGTGTGGAACTCGCCCATCCGGATGCCCAGCGCGGCCCGCTCGGCCGTCGCGTCGAGGTAGTCGCCCGCCGTCCACTTCTTGCCGAGCTCCCAGACCCGGCGCAGGCCGGGGTCGGTCCGCTGCTCCGAGCCCGGCGGGAAGGAGTCCAGCAGCTTCGCCGCCCCCGACGACCACAGGACGTCGAACGCCGGCTTCGGATCGGCGAACCCGGGGTCGGTCTGCTCGACGTGCAGGCCGGCGTCCCCCAGCGCCCGGACCGCTTCGGCGACGATCGCGGCCACCTCCGGGTCGACGTCGACGTAGCCGAGCGTCGGGGAGAACGCGGCGATCAGGCCGCGCACGTCCCGCCGGACGGCCTCCCGGAAGGAGCCAACCGGCGGTGCCAGCGCGGCCGGGTCACGGTGGTCGGGCAGCGAAAGCACGTCCAGCAGCAGTGCGGTGTCGTCCACCGAGCGCGCCATCGGGCCGGCGTGCGAGAGCGGCCCGAACGGGCTCGCCGGGTACAGCGGGATCCGGCCGTGGGTCGGCTTCAGCCCGACGATCCCGCAGAACGACGCCGGGATCCGCACCGAGCCACCGCCGTCGGTGCCGACCGACAGCTCACCCATCCCGGCCGCGACGGCCGCGGCGCTGCCACCGCTCGACCCACCCGCCGTCTTCGCCGGGTCGGCCGGGTTGCGCGTGATGCCGCACAGCGGGCTGTCGGTGACGCCCTTCCAGCCGATCTCCGGCGTGGTCGTCTTGCCCAGCAGCACCAGGCCGGCCTCGCGCATCCGCGCGGCGACCGGGCTGTCGACGTCCCACGGCTGGTCCGGGTCGATGCTCTTCGAGCCCCGCACGGTCGGCCAGCCCTGGGTGAGGAACATGTCCTTGATCGACGACGGCACGCCGTCGAGCCAGCCGATCGGGTTGCCGTCCCGCCAGCGGACCTCGGACGCCTTGGCCTGCTCCAGCGCGCGGTCGGCGTCGACGAGGCAGTAGGCGTTGCACTCGCCGTCCCGTGCTTCGATGGCCTGCAACGCGTTCTGCGTCGCCTCGACCGGCGAAAGCTCACCGGTCGCGTAGGCGGCGGCGAGCTCGCTGGCGGTCAGCATCCTGTCGTTCATCCGGCTCCCTGGTTCCCCGACGGCACGTAGCCGAGCGTCTTGTCGACGACATTGCGCAGCGGCTCCCCAGCGCGCCAGCGGCGGAAGTTTTCGGTGAACACCTCGACCAGCGTGTCCCGCCAGCCGATGAAGTCACCGGACATGTGCGGCGAGATCAGCACGTCGGGCAGCGTCCACAGCGGGCTTTCGGCGGGCAGCGGCTCGGTGTCGAAGACGTCGAGCGCGGCGCCGGCGATGGCGTTGCTTTCCAGCGCTTTTATCAGGTCCGAGGTCACCACGAGCTCGCCCCGGCCGACGTTGACGAACCGCGCCGACGGCTTCATCGCGGCGAACGCCCGCGCGTCGAACATGCCCTTCGTGTGCTCGGTCAGCGGCGCGACGGCGACGACGTAGTCCGCGTGCGGCAGGACCTCGGTGAGCCGCGCGGACTCGTGCACGACGCCGAAGTCCGGGTCCCCGATGCGTTCCCGGCGGCCGGCCCCGCTGACCCGCATCCCGGCCGCGCGCAGCAGCCGCGCGATGGCCCGGCCGATCGGCCCGGTGCCGACGACCAGCACCTCGCGCCCGGCGATCCGCTCGGTCTCGCGGTGCTGCCAGCGGCCTTCGCGCTGCAGGTCGTGCGAGCGCGCGAAGTCCTTCGCGAACGCGAGGACCACGCCCAGCACGTACTCCGCGATGGCGTCGTCGAAGACACCCCGCGAGTTCGTCAGGACCACGTCGCTCTCGCGCAGCCCGGGGAACAGCACGGGGTCGACGCCCGCGCTGGCGATGTGCAGCCAGCGCAGCCGGTCGGCCGCGTGCCACGCTTGGGGCACGGCCGTCGACAGGAAGTCGTAGACGAAGAGGGCATCCGCTCCGGACAGCGCTTCGGCGAGGCCCGCCGCGTCCGTGTAACGCACGACCGCCCCGGATTCGACAGCACGCATGTCCGGTGGGCGGGACTCGCCGCAGAGCACTGCCAGGACGGGGCGTTCCCGGTGTTCCGAGGCGATCACGTTGACACGGTAAAAGTCACTCGTATGATTGTC
The DNA here is from genome assembly GCF_013364075.1 of Amycolatopsis sp. Hca4. Taxonomy (GTDB): domain Bacteria; phylum Actinomycetota; class Actinomycetes; order Mycobacteriales; family Pseudonocardiaceae; genus Amycolatopsis. The sequence goes on along the minus strand of NZ_CP054925.1, from coordinate 7,773,192 downwards.
AACAATCCGAGGAACGACCCCCGGAGCACCGGACTGTCAAGCACAGACGTATTCCGGAGGCTGAGCCTTGGATTTCGACTTCCTGGCGTTCGACGGCCCGCTGGCCCAGCGGGGCATCGGTGTCATCGCCCCCTTCGACCTCGCGCTGGAGCGCGAGCTCTGGCGCTGGGTGCCGATGGAGGTGTCCCTCCACCTCGCCCGCACGCCGTACGAGCCCGTGCCGGTCAGCATGGAGATGGCCCGCCTGGTCAGCGACAGCCACCACCTGGCCAGCGCCACCCGGGACGTGCTGCACGTCGAGCCCGAGGTCGTCGCCTACCTGTGCACGTCGGGCAGCTTCGTCAACGGCGTCGACTACGAGCGCTCGCTGACCAAGGCGATCTGCGACGCCGGCGCGCCGGACGCCGTCACCACCTCGGGCGCGCTCGCCGAAGTGCTGCACCAGCTCGGCCTCCACCGCGTCTCGGTGCTCACGCCGTACGACGCCGACCTGACCCGCGCCTTGCACGACTTCCTCGCCGAGCTGGACGTGACCACGGTGGCCAGCGACCACCTCGGCCTGGGCGGCGGCATCTGGAAGGTCAGCTACCGCACCATCGCCGAGCGGATCCTCGCCGCCGACCACGGCGACGCCGAAGCGATCTTCGTCAGCTGCACCAACCTCCCCACCTACGACCTGATCGAACCGCTCGAAACCGCGCTCGGCAAACCGGTGCTCACCGCCAACCAGCTGACCATGTGGGCGTGCCTGCGCCGGATGCACCTCCCCATCGTCGGACCCGGAAGGTGGCTCCGTGACGTGTCGTGAAGGGTTTTCCTTGACCTCCCCTCTAGGATTGTCGACAATTTGCGTCCCCTCCGGAGGTTCCGTGACCACCATCGGTTTCATCTACCCCGACCACGCGGCCGAAGACGACTACCCGCTGGCCGAGCAGCTGCTCGGCGGCACGGCCGTCGACGAGGGCGACATCCGGCTGGCGGTCGAGCACATCTACGGCACCGACAAGCACGCGGTGGCCGAGCTGCTGGACCTCGGCAGCGAAGCCCGCCTCGCCGACGGCGCCGCCCTCCTCGCCAAGCACGAGCCCGCCGCGGTCATCTGGGCGTGCACCAGCGGCAGCTTCGTCTACGGCTGGGACGGCGCCCGCGACCAGGCCGACCGCCTCGCCGCCGTCGCCGGCGTCCCGGCCTCCAGCACCTCCTTCGCGTTCGTGCACGCGGCGCGTGCGCTGGGCGTCCGGCGGGTCGCCGTCGCCGCGAGCTACCCGGACGACATCGCCCGGCTGTTCGTCGACTTCCTCCGGGCCGGCGGCATCGAGGTCGTCTCGATGGCCAGCGCGGACATCATCACGGCCGCCGAAGTCGGCGCGATGAGCTCCGAGGCCGTCATCGAGCTCGCCGTGAGCCACGACCACCCGGACGCCGAGGCGGTGCTCGTGCCGGACACGGCCATGCGCACGCTCGGCGAGATCAACGCCGTGGAGGCCGCGCTCGGCAAGCCCGTGCTGACCGCCAACCAGGTGACGGTCTGGGAGGGCCTGCGCCTGACTGGCCAGCACCGGCTCGTCCGCTCGCTCGGCGCGCTCTTCCGGCACCTGCCGGACGGGAGCGCCTGAGATGGCCCTGCCACCGGGCATGCTGCCCGAGATCGAACCGGTGAGCCGCGAGTCGACGGCCGCCGTCATCGCGCGCCAGCTGCGTGACGCGATCATGACGGGCGCGCTCCCGCCCGGCACCCAGCTCGGCGAGACCGAGCTGGCCGCGCGGTTCCAGGTGTCACGGGGGCCGCTCCGGGAAGCCATGCAGCACCTGGTGTCCGAAGGACTGCTGCGCAGCGAACGGCACCGCGGGCTGTTCGTGATCGACCTCGAGCCGGGCGACGTCTACGACATCTACGCGGCCAGATCGGCGATCGAGCGGGCCGCCATGGTGCGCGCCCTGCGCGGCGGCGACCGCGACCGGATCGCGGACGTGCTCGAACAGACCGTCGCCGAGATGGCGACCGCGGCGAGCGAGGACGACCCCACCGCGTTGTCCACCGCGGACCTGAAGTTCCACGAGGCGCTCATCAACGCCTCGGGCAGCAAGCGGCTGGTGCGGATGGCCCGGACGCTGCTGATCGAGACGCGGATGTGCCTGACGGCGCTGCAGAGCACGTACCAGCGGGTCGAGGAACGCGTGGAGGAGCACACGAAGCTGATCCAGGCCCTGCGCGACGGCGACGAGGAGACGGCGCTGACGCTGCTCGAAGCCCACATGGAGGACGCGGTGCAGCGGCTCGCGCCGGGCACGAGCCTGCGGGACGGGCAAGCGCCACCGGTGCCGGGGAACGCGTGATCGAAGGGCCGGCACGCGTGATTGAGCGGTCGACTCGCGTGTTCGGAGAGTCGACACGCGTACCTGCAGGGTCGGCCAACGTACCTGGAGGGTCGACTGGCGTACCTGGACGGACGACACGCGTACCTGGGTGGACGACACGCGTTGCCGGCCAAGGAACCCGCGTGATCCGGGCCGGAATTCGCGTGATCCGGGACGAGACTCGCGTGTTTGAAGGCGGAACTCGCGTGTTTGAAGGCGGAACTCGCGTGATTGGGCGGGCATCTTGCGTGTCTGGAGGGGCAGCGCGGGGTCAGTGGGCATGGCGGGGTCCCAGGACCGGCTGGCCCGCCTGGCCGTCGCGGTAGTCGGGTGACCAGGGGAAGCGGCCCTCGGCGTCCGCGTGGACCAGTTGCAGCGCGCGGATTTCCGGGCCGTACAGCGCCACCGCGAAGACCAGGTGGGCCGAGGGCTCGGCGAGCTCGACGACCTCGATGAGCCGGCCGTCGACCAGCGGGAGGTGGTCACCCGCCGACGGGGGCGGGCCGTGCAGGGCGTGGGCGGCCAGCTCGTTCAGCAGGGTGCCGGCCGCGAGCAGCGGCAGGCCCGTCACGACCAGTTCCGGACGGCCGTACCCGCTCAGGCCGATCGTGTAGGCCCACGGCGGGTACGGCCCGGCTCCCTCCACGCCCTGCACCAGCCAGCCCCGGCCGGCGATGCCGCGGCGAAGCCGTTCCAGGTACCCGGGTCTGTCCCGGTTCTCGCACTCGAAGCACATCGGTGTCTTCCTCCCCCTCGGTGGGCTCGGGAACCACCGTGCCGGAGGGCACCGACAAAAACTCAGCCCAGCGCTTCGGCCACCGCCGTGCCGAGCCGTTCTGTGGTATCCGTGCCGCCGAGGTCGGGCGTGCGCACGCGGCCCTCGTCGAGCACCCGGTCCACCGCGGCTCGGATCGCTTGTGCCGCAACGGTTTCACCCAGGTGTTCGACCAGCATCGCGGCCGCCAGGATCTGCGCCACCGGGTTGGCGATCCCCTGCCCGGCGATGTCCGGAGCACTCCCGTGGACCGCCTCGAACATCGACGGATGTTCACCTGATGGGTTGATGTTTCCGGACGGCGCCATGCCCAGCCCGCCGGTGATGGCGGCCGCGAGATCGCTCAGGATGTCGCCGAAGAGGTTCGACGCCACCACGACGTCGAGCCGGTCCGGCGCCTGCACCATCCGCGCGGCCAGCGCATCGACGTGCATCTGTTCACTGTGCACGTCCGGGAACTCCGCCGCGACCTCGGCGAAGATCTCGTCCCAGAACGGCATCGAGTGGATCAGGCCGTTCGACTTCGTCGCCGAGCAGACGCGCAGGGACCGCGTCCGGGCCAGTTCGAACGCGTACCGGATGATCCGCGTGACGCCGACCCGCGTGAAAACCGACTCCTGCAGGACGAATTCGTCCGGACGGCCGGCGTTGTGCCGGCCGCCGATCGCCGAGTACTCCCCCTCGGAGTTCTCCCGGACGATGACCAGCTCCAGCTCCTCGGCCTTCCGCCCGGCCAGCACCGACGCCGTACCCGGCAGCAGCCGCACCGGGCGCAGGTTGACGTACTGCTGGAACGCGCGCCGCAGCGGGATCAGCAGGCCCCACAGGGAAACGTGGTCCGGGACGCCGGGGAAGCCGACCGCGCCGAGCAGGATCCCGTCGAACGCCGAGAGCTGCGCGACCCCGTCCTCCGGCATCATCGCGCCGACCCTGGCGTACCGCTCGCAGCTCCAGTCGAACTCCGTCCACTCCAGCGAAAACCCGAACAGCTCGGAAGAACGGCCGAGGACTTTGCGGGCCTCGACCGTGACGTCCACGCCGATCCCGTCGCCCGGGATGCTCGCGATGCGGTACGCCGTCACAGGGCCACCGCGATGTACTTGGTCTCCAGGAACTCGTCGATGCCGACCGAGCCGCCCTCACGGCCGAGCCCGGACTGCTTGATCCCGCCGAACGGCGCCGCCGGGTTCGACACGATCCCCTGGTTGAGCCCGATCATCCCGGCCTCCAGCGCTTCCGAGACCCGCAGCGCGCGCTTGAGGTCGCTGGTGAAGACGTAGGAAACCAGCCCGAACTCGGTGTCGTTCGCCTTGGCCACCGCCTCTTCCTCGGTGTCGAACGGCGTGATCGGGGCGACCGGCCCGAAGATCTCCTCGTGCGTCAGCCGCGCCTCCTGCGGGACGTCGGTGAGCACGGTGGCCGGGTAGAAGTGCCCCGGCCCGTCGACCTCCGAACCACCCGTGAGGATGCGAGCACCGCGGTCGGTGGCGTCCTTGACCAGCTCGGTCACCTTCTCGACGGCCTTCTCGTCGATCAGCGGGCCGACCACGACGTCCTTCTCGGTGCCGCGGCCCATCGGCAGGGCCTGCATGCGCTCGGTCAGCCGCCGCGCGAACTCGTCGACGACACCGCGCTGCACGTAGAACCGGTTCGCCGCGGTGCACGCTTCGCCGATGTTGCGCATCTTCGCCTGCATCGCGCCGTCGATGGCGGCGTCCAGGTCCGCGTCTTCGAAGACCAGGAAGGGCGCGTTGCCGCCCAGCTCCATCGACGTCCGCAGGACCTTGTCGGCGCACTGCTCCAGCAGCTTGCGGCCGACCCCGGTCGAGCCGGTGAACGACAGCTTGCGGGCGCGGCCGTCGCGGATCAGCGGCTCCATCACGCCGCCGGAGTCGGTGGTCGTGACCACGTTCAGCACGCCTTCGGGCAGGCCCGCCTCGGCGAGGACGCCGGCCAGCGCGAGCATCGACAGCGGCGTCTGCGCGGCGGGCTTGATCACCGACGTGCAGCCCGCGGCGATCGCCGGGCCGATCTTGCGCGTCCCCATCGCCATCGGGAAGTTCCACGGCGTGATCAGCAGCGTCGGGCCGACCGGCTGCTTGGTGATGAGGAACCGGCCGGCACCGTTCGGGGCGGTCGCGTAGCCGCCGTCGATGCGGACGGCTTCCTCGGCGAACCAGCGGAAGAACTCGGCGGCGTAGGCGATCTCGCCCTTCGACTCGGCGAGCGGCTTGCCCATCTCCAGGGTCATCAGCAGCGCCAGTTCTTCCTGGCGCTGCATCAGCAGTTCGTAGGCGCGACGCAGGATCTCGCCGCGTTCGCGGGGCGCCATCTTCGCGAAATCGGCCTGCGCGGCGACCGCGGCGTCCAGTGCCGCGACGCCGTCCGACGGCGACGCGTCGGCGACGTGGCAGAGCTCCTTGCCGGTGGCCGGGTCGACCACCGGGAACGTCTTCCCGTCCTGGGCGGCCACCCACTTGCCGCCGATGAACAGTTCCTTGCCGACCGCTTCGACGACGCCGGTCTCGGTGCTCGCGCTCATGCCGACCTGCTCCTCACGTGTTGTCCCGAGAGCCATGCTATGGATATTGTCAACAATCGACAACCCGCTCGAACCGACCGAGGAGCACGCTGTGGCCCAGCTCTCTCCGCTGCTCAAGCAGGCAACGCCCGTCGTGGTCGACCACGGGGAAGGGGCTTACCTCTACGACGTCGACGGCCGACGCCACCTGGACTTCACCGCCGGCATCGGCGTCACGAGCACCGGGCACTGCCACCCCCACGTCGTGCGGGCCGCTCAGGAGCAGATCGGCAAGCTCGTCCACGGCCAGTACACGACGGTCATGCACAAGCCGCTCCTCGAGCTGACCGAGCGCCTCGGCGGTGTCCTGCCGAGCGGGCTCGACTCCCTCTTCTACGCGAACTCGGGCAGCGAAGCCGTCGAGGCGGCGTTGCGGCTTTCGCGGCAGGCGACGAAGCGCCCGAACGTCATCGTCTTCCAGGGCGGCTTCCACGGCCGGACCGTCGCCGCCGCGTCCATGACGACGTCGGGCACGCGGTTCAGCGCGGGCATCGGGCCGCTGATGGCGGGCGTGCACGTGGCGCCGTTCCCCTACGCCTACCACTACGGCTGGGACGAGCAGACCGCGACGAAGTTCGCGCTGCGGGAGCTGGACTACCTCTTCCAGACGGTCAGCGCGCCGAACGAGATCGCCGCGATCTTCGTCGAGCCGGTGCTCGGCGAAGGCGGGTACGTCCCGGCGAACACGGAATTCATGGCGGGCCTGCGCGAACGCGCCGACCGGCACGGCATCCTGCTCGTCGTCGACGAGATCCAGACCGGGTTCGGCCGCACCGGGAAGTTCTGGGGCCACGACCACTTCGACGTCTCGCCCGACATCGTCCTCATCGCGAAGGGCCTGGCGAGCGGCTTTCCCCTGTCCGGCATCGCCGCTTCGCAGGAGCTGATGGCGAAGGCGTTCCCGGGGTCGCAGGGCGGGACGTACGGCGGCAACGCCGTTTCGTGCGCCGCGGCGATCGCGACGCTCGAGGTCATCGAGCAGGAGAACCTGGTGGAGAACGCCGCCGAGCGCGGCCGCCAGCTGCTCGAAGGCGCGCGGGTGATCGCGGACAAGACGCCGTCCATCGGTGAGGTGCGCGGCCTCGGGCTGCTGGTGGGCTCGGAGTTCACCACCGCCGACGGCGAGCCGGACACCGCCACCGCGCAGGCCGCCCAGCAGGCCGCGGCGAAGAACGGGCTGCTGCTGCTCACCTGCGGGCCGTACATGAACGTCGTCCGGATGGTGCCGCCGCTGGTCGTCTCCGCCGAGCAGGTGGACGACGCGCTGCGGATCTGGGGAGACGTCGTCGCTTCGGTCACGGGGAGCTGAGCATGGCCCGGTACATCACGATCACCCTCGACAAGCGCGGTGTCTCCTGCCGGGCCCGGCTGCTGGACGAGGAGGCCCCGCGGACGTGCAGGGCGGTCTGGGACGCGTTGCCGCAGAGCGGATCCGCCTACCACGCGAAGTACGCGCGCAACGAGGTCTACACGCTCGTGCCGCCGTTCGCCGAGCCCAAGCCGGGGCGGGAGAACCCGACGATCACGCCGATTCCGGGTGACGTCGTCTACTTCGGCTTCGAGGCCTGGGAGATCGGCAACCCGGCGTACGGCTACGACGAAGGCAGCGAAGCGCACAGCGACCAGGGCGCGACCGACCTGGCGATCTTCTACGGCCGCAACAACCTGCTGATCAACGGCGACGCGGGCTGGGTGCCCGGCAACGTGTTCGCCACGATCGAGGAGGGCCTGGCCGAGATGGCGGCGGCCGCGCAGGACCTGTGGCTGCGGGGTGTCGAAGGCGAGACGCTCTCCTTCGCCCGCGCCTGATTCCCTTTTCCCGCAACGCCGACGCCGGGTGCGCCACCGCACCCGGCGTCGGCGTTTCACGTGGTCCCGCCACCCGAACGAGTGATCATCGGCGACTTCACCTTTCGTGTCAGGTGATCACCAGATCGAGTTACCCGCCTGCCCAGGGTGGCGGATCAAGCGAACTATCACCGACAGTCACGATTCCGTCGACTACTACACACAGTGGTGGACGCCCGAACAGGGCACCCCGCAGGAAAACACGAAGGGATTACGCGTTTAGCATGGGAAGATTCCGCGCCACCGGCGTCGGCGGGAATCGGCTTTTTGACAACTTGCCAGCACGGTGAAAATCTTCGACAGCACCTCGCGAGGCGCACTCCAGGGAATCACATTTCAGTTCGAAGAGGAGCCATTCCATGCAGACGTTCGCGCAGCACGCCCACTACTGCCACGACATCCTGACCGGCGCGCTGGCGCACCTGGCCCACTTCCTCGGTTGGCTGGTCTGACCGGAATCCGGAGCCCGGCCGCGGGGAAATCCGCGGCCGGGCCGCTTCACCCGAGCGCGGACAGCCGTTCGAATTCGGCGTCCGAAAGCCCGATTTCCGCGGCCGCGCAGTTTTCTTCCAAATGCGCGATCGACGAAGTGCCCGGAATCGGGATCACCACCGGTGAACGGCGCAGCAACCAGGCGAGGGACACCTGAGCGGGTGTCGCGCCGACGTCGGCCGCGACCTTGGCAAGCACACCGCCCGCCGTGGCGTGGCCACCGTTGGCGATCGGAAGCCACGGGACGAACGCGATCCCTTCGCGTTCGCAGTAGCCGAGCACGTCGTCGGACGCGCGATCGGTCAGGTTGTAGCGGTTCTGCACGCTCGCGATCGGCGCGATGGCCCGCGCTTCGGCCAGCTGCGCCACGGTCACTTCGGACAGTCCGATCCGGGCGACCTTGCCCTCGTCCCGCAGCCGGGCGAGCGCGCCGATCTGGTCGGCGAGCGGCACCTGCGGGTCGATCCGGTGCAGCTGCAGCAGTTCGAGGCGGTCGACGCGCAGCCGTCGTAACGACAGTTCAGCCTGCTGCCGCAGGTATTCCGGCCGGCCGAGCGGGACCCACTCGCCGCGGCTCGGCCGCGCGTGCCCGCACTTCGTCGCGATGAGCAGTCCCCGGTACGGGTGAAGGGCGTCGGCGAGCAGCTCTTCGTTCAGGCCCAGGTCGTAGGCGTCAGCGGTGTCGAAGAAGGTGACGCCGAGCTCGGCCGCGCGGCGCGCGACCGCCTTGGCGCCGTCCTTCACGTGGTCCCACTCGGTCAGCCGCATGGCACCGAAACCCAGGCGCTGCACGGAAAGATCGTCTTCGAAGGTGTACGTCGAGGTCATGACGGGAAGCTTCGCCGCCGCACGCGTCACCCACCAGAGATTTAGCCTGAGCTAAATCTGCAAGTTGCACTCTGCGTAATCCTATAGGGCCGTCGGAGCAATTTGATTACTCCGTTTGGGGATATGCTGACGCCTCAGGCAACTCTAGGGTGATCGCACCTGGCCACCGGGTCGGCACGTCAAGGCGTCGGGACAAGGGAGAAGACAGCCCCATGAACATCGAAACAGCCTTGAAGGAAGCGCTTTCCATCACCGGCGCGGTCGGTGCCGCCCTGGTCGACTACGAAAGCGGGATGGCCCTCGGCACGCTGGGTGGCGGCGACTGGCTCGACCTGGAGACCGCGGCGGCCGGCAACACCGAAGTCATCCGCTCCAAGCTCCGGGTGATCTCCGCGCTGCGGCTCAACGACGAGATCGAGGACATCCTCATCACCCTGCACCGCCAGTACCACCTGATCCGCCTGCTGCAGCCGGGCAAGCACGGCTCCTCGCTGTTCCTCTACCTCGTCCTGGACCGCGAGCGGGCCAACCTCGCGCTGGCCCGGCACTACCTCAAGAACATCGAAACCGAGCTGGTCGTGTGACCGGGATGCCGGCCGAACTCCCCGGCACTCCCCTGCCGCTGCCGATGCGCACCCAAGGCGCGGCCCGCGCCTTCCCGGCCGGGCAGGTCCTCCGAGAAGCCCACCCTGAGGCGAAGGCGACGGCCGAGGCCCTCGACCGGATCCGCGACCAGGTCGACCGGGCCAACATCACCGGCCTGCTGGTGGCCAGCCGGGACGGCCTGCTGCTGGCCAGCGACACCCGGGACATCGAGGACGACAGCGTGGCGGCCATGTCCGCCGCCGCGGTCGGCCTGGCGACGAGGTTCATCGGGCAGGCCGGCCTCGGCGAGGCCCGTGGCGCGATGTTCCAGGGCTCGCTCGGCCACGTCTGCGTCTTCCCCGTCCAGGGCCCGGTCCTGCTGGTGGTGTTCGCCCGGCCCGACACGACGATGGGCCTGTTCAACGTCGTCGCCAGGCAGGCGCTGACCTTGCTCCAGGACGCCCTGAACAAGGCGGATTGACCGGCTCGACTCCTCCGCGCGCGAACATGAAAATCCTTCATGGCGGCGTACCGCCGGTACGTACTACGCTGCGGTAACCACAGCGACGGCGCGGAGGAGAAACGGCCGATGGGCGACGTGGCAACACGCCTGGCGGAGATCGTCGGAGAGAGATACCTGCTCACGGGCGAGGCGATCTCGGAGGACTACGCGCACGACGAAGCGCTGACGGCGGAGCCGCAGAAGCCCGCGTACGTCGCGAAGCCGGCAACGGCCGAAGAAGTCGCGGAGCTGCTGAAGGCCGCTTCGGAGCACAACGTCCCCGTGACCGCCCGCGGCTCCGGCAGCGGGCTGTCCGGGGCGGCCCGGCCGCAGGCGGACGGCCTGCTGATCTCCTTCGAGCGGATGAACGCGGTGCTCGAAGTCGACACCGGGAACCACGTCGCCGTCGTCCAGCCCGGCGTCACCCTCGCGGAACTCGACGCGAAGACCGCCGAAGCCGGGCTCGGCTACACCGTCTACCCCGGCGAGCTCAGCGCGAGCGTCGGCGGGAACGTCGGGACCAACGCCGGCGGGATGCGAGCGGTCAAGTACGGCGTCACCCGCAACAACGTGCTCGGCCTGCAGGCCGTGCTGCCGACCGGCGAGATCATCCGGACCGGCGGCAAGACGTCGAAGATCTCCACCGGCTACGACCTCACGCAGCTGATCATCGGCTCCGAGGGCACGCTCGCGCTGGCCACCGAGATCACCGTCAAGCTGCACCCGCGGCTGGCTCACGGCGCCACGGTGCTCGCTCCCTTCGGCAACTTCGGCCAGGTGATGGCCGCGGTGCCGGAGGTGCTCTCCAGCGGGCTCGCGCCGCACATCCTCGAGTACATCGACAACCTGACGATGGCGGCCATCGTCTACAACGAGAAGCTCGAACTGGGCGTCCCGGACAAGATCCGCGAGACCAGCGAGGCGTACCTCGTGGTGGCGCTGGAAAACCGCGAGGCCGGCCGCCTCGAGGAGGACGTCGAAACCGTCGGCGAGCTGCTCGGCGAGCTGGGCGCCACCGACGTCTACGTCCTCGAAGGCCCCGCCGCCCGCAAGCTCATCGAAGCCCGCGAAAAGGCCTTCTGGACCGCGAAGGCGGCCGGCGCCGACGACGTGATCGACGTCGTCGTGCCGCGGACGGCGATGCCGCAGTTCATCGGCAAGGCCCGCGAACTGGCGATGGCCGCCGGCGGCGGCGCGCTCGGCTGCGGGCACGCCGGCGACGGCAACGTCCACCTCGGCATCTTCTGCAAGGACGACGCCAAGCGGAAGCAGCTGCTCACCGAGATCTTCGCCTACGCCATGGAGCTCGGCGGCGCGATCTCCGGCGAGCACGGCCTCGGCCGCACCAAGGCGCACTACCACGCCGAACTCGAAGACCCGGCGAAGATCGAGCTGATGCGCCGGATCAAGCAGAGCTTCGACCCCGCCGGGATCCTCAACCCCGGCGTTCTCTTCCCAGAAGGAACCGCATGAGTGAGCCTGCGAACGAATCATTCAACACAGCGTTTGCCGCTCAGGCCGCACCGAGCGTCAGCGAGGTGTGCGCATGAGTGAGCAGAACGGCGCCCAGTCCCTGATCCGCACGCTGGTCGACGCCGGCGTCGAGGTGTGCTTCGCCAACCCCGGCACGTCGGAGATGCACTTCGTCGCCGCGCTCGATTCCGTCCCCGAGATGCGGGGCGTGCTGGCGCTCTTCGAAGGCGTCGTCACCGGCGCGGCCGACGGGTACGCGCGGATCGCGGACAAGCCCGCCGCGACGCTGCTGCACCTCGGCCCCGGCCTGGGCAACGGCCTGGCGAACCTGCACAACGCGCGGCGCGCGAACACGCCGATCGTCAACGTCGTCGGCGACCACGCGACCTACCACAAGCAGTACGACGCGCCGCTGGAGTCGGACATCGAGGCCGTCGCGGGCTCGCTGGAAGGCTGGGTGCGCCGCTCGGAGCACACGAAGGACGTCGGGGCCGACGCCGCCGCCGCGGTCGCCGCCGCGCAGGACGCGCCCGGCCGCGTCGCCACGCTGATCCTGCCCGCCGACGCTTCGTGGGGCGAAGGCGGCGAGACCTGCGCGCCGATCCCGCCGCGCGTGCCGCAGGCCGTGGACGCGACGACCGTCAAGGACGTCGCCGCGGTGTTCGGCACCGGGGAGCCGGTCGCCCTGCTCATCGGCGGCCGCGCGTGCCGCGAAGAAGGGCTGCGTGCCGCGAGCCGGATCGGCGCCGCGACCGGCGCGAAGGTGTTCGTCGAGACGTTCCCGGCGCGGCTGGAGCGCGGTGCCGGGCTGCCGGCCATCGAGCGGCTCGGCTACCTCGCCGAGCAGGTCGCCTACCAGCTCGACGGGATCAAGCACGTCGTCGTCGCGGGCACGAAGGCGCCGGTGTCGTTCTTCGCCTACCCGGGCAAGGCGAGCGACCTGGTGCCCGAAGGCGCCAAGGTGCACACGCTGGCGTCGGTCGGGCAGGACGTCACGCGCGCGTTGAACGAAGTCGCCGAGCTGGTCGCCGCGGACACCGAGCCCGTGCCGGCGCCGGAATCGCGGCCGGCACTGCCGAGCGGGCCGCTGACCCCGCAGAACTGGGTCGAGGTGATCGGGGCGCTGCTGCCGGACAACGCGATCATCGCCGACGAGGCCAACACCTCCGGCCTGATGCTGCCGATGGCGACGGCCGGCGCGCCGCGGCACGACGTCCTGACGCTGACCGGCGGCGCGATCGGCTACGGCATGCCGGTGGCGACCGGGGCGGCCGTCGCGGCGCCGGACCGGCCGGTGCTCAACCTGCAGTCCGACGGCAGCGCGCTGTACACGATTTCGGCGCTCTGGACGCAGGCCCGGGAGAACCTGAACGTCACGACGGTGGTGCTCAACAACCGCGCGTACGCGATCCTGCGGCTGGAACTGCAGCGCGTCGGGGCGGCCTCGGGCGGCCCGAAGGCGAACGACCTGCTCGATCTTTCCCGGCCCGACATGGACTTCGTGAAGATCGCGGAGGGCATGGGCGTACCCGCGTCGCGCGCGACGACCGCCGAAGAGCTCGCCGAGCAGCTCCAGCGGGCCTTCGCGGAACCGGGTCCGCACCTCATCGACGCGGCGGTGCCGCCGCTGCTGTGAACCGGACTATCCTCCCCGCACACCCTCGACCCGGGAGCGGCGGATGAGCGAAGACGAACACGCGAAGCGGGGCATCGACCTCGACAGACCGAACGCCGCGCGCGTGTACGACTACATGATCGGCGGCAAGCTCAACTACGCCGTCGACCGGGTGTTCGCCGACCGGATCCTGGGGGTGCTGCCGAACGCCCAGCACATGGCGCTGACGAACCGGGCGTGGCTGCGCCGGGCCGTGCGGTTCGGCGCCGAGCAGGGCATCCGGCAGTTCCTCGACATCGGCTCGGGCATGCCCACGGTCGGTCACGTGCACGAAGTCGTCCAGTCGATCGACCCGGCGTCGCGGGTGGTGTACGTCGACAACGAGCCGATCGCGGTCGCGCACAGCGAGATCGTGCTGGAGGGCAACGAGAACGCGGCCATGGTCCAAGCCGACGCCGAGTACCCGGACGAGGTGCTGGAGCACCCGGTCACCAGGGAACTGCTGGACTTCGGCGAGCCGGTGATGGTGATCATGGCCGCGTTCGTGCACTTCATCCCGGACTCGCGGAACCCGGCCGGGCTGATCGGCACCTACCGCGACGTCCTCGCGCCGGGCAGTCACCTCGCGTTGTCTTCGGGCACGTGGGAGGGGCAGGGCGAGGAGTCCCAGCGGTCGGTGGCGCTGTACGAGAAGAGCGGCACGCCCCTGACGCTGCGGTCACCCGACGAACTGCGCGCGCTGGTGAAGGGCTTCGAAATCCTGCCGCCGGGCATCGTGTTCACCCCGGAATGGCGTCCGGACGGACCGCTCGAAGACCCGCCGGAGCAGTCGGGCGGTCTCGCGCTGGTGGCCCGCAAGGAGCGCTGATGACCGAGGAGCACGCGATCCGCGACATCGACGTCGACAAGCCGAACGCGGCTCGCGTCTACGACTACTTCATCGGCGGCAAGCTCAACTACGCGATCGACCGGGAGTTCGCCGAGCGGATCCTCCGGATGCACCCGGAGTTCCGGGAGGTGGCCCTGCTCAACCGGCGGTGGCTGCGCCGCGCCGTGCCCTTCGGCGCTTCGCGGGGGATCCGGCAGTTCCTGGACATCGGCTCGGGCATGCCGACCGTGGGGCACGTGCACGAGATCGTCCAGTCGATCGACCCGGCGTGCCGGGTGGTCTACGTCGACCACGAGCCGATCGCCGTCGCCCACAGCGAGATCGTGCTGCAGGACAACGACAACGCGGAGATGGTGCAGGCCGACGCGGAGGTGCCGGCCGACGTCCTCGAGCACCCGACGACCAGGCGGCTGCTGGACTTCACCGAGCCGGTGATGGTGATCATGGCGGCGTTCATCCACTTCGTCCCGGACGCGCGCAACCCGGCCGGGATGATCGCGGCCTACCGCGACGCGCTCGTCCCCGGCAGTTACCTGGCGTTGTCGTCGGGCACGCTGGAAGGGCAGAGCGAGGAGATCCGCCGCGCGGCCGAGCTGTACCGGAACAGCGTCACGGACTTCGTCCCGCGGTCGACGGACGAGCTGCGCGCGCTGCTGGACGGCTTCGAGGTCGTGCCGCCGGGGATCGTGTTCACCCCGCAGTGGCGGCCGGACGATCCGGCCGAGGTCGGGGACCACCCGGAGCTGGCCAGCCAGCTCGCCCTGGTGGCCCGCAAGAACTGAGTCTCCGGCTATCCTCGCGGCAGACCTGACTCCGGGAGCGGCGGATGAGCGAAGACGAGTACGCGCGGCGGGGCATCGACCTCGACAAGCCCAACGCCGCGCGGGTGTACGACTACATCCTCGGCGGGCAGCTCAACTACGCCGTCGACCGGATGTTCGCCGAGCAGGTGCTGGCCGCGCAGCCGAACGCGCGCGAGCGGGCGCGGCTCAACCGCCAGTGGCTGCGGCGGGCCATCCGGTTCGGGATGGACCAGGGCATCCGGCAGTTCCTCGACATCGGCTCCGGCATGCCGACCGTCGGGCACGTGCACGAGGTCGCCCAGGCCGTCGACGCCAATGCGCGCGTGGTCTACGTCGACAACGAGCCGGTCGCGGTCGCGCACAGCGAGATCGTGCTGGAGGACAACGAGAACGCGGCCATGGTGCACGCCGACGCCGAGTTCCCCGACGACGTCCTCGAGCACGACACCACCGAGATGATGCTGGACCTGGACCAGCCGGTGATGGTCGTGATGGCGCTGTTCGTGCACTTCATCCCGGACGAGCGCAACCCGGCCGGGCTGATCGCCGCCTACCGCGACGCGCTCGCGCCCGGCAGCTACCTCGCGTTGTCGTCCGCCACCTACGAGCAGCAGAGCGACGACACCGCGCGCGCCGTCGCGATGTACCGGAAGAGCGCGAACCCGGTGACGCCGCGCTCGGCCGACGAGCTCCGCGCGCTGGTCGACGGCTTCGAGATCGTCGACCCGGGCATCGTGTTCATCCCCGAGTGGCGGCCGGACGACCCCACGGAGATGCCGCCCGACCCCGCCGAGTGCGGCGGCCTGGCGCTGGTGGCGCGCAAGAACTAGACGGCGACCAGCTCCGGCGCGGTCCGCTTCCGCGGGACCAGCGCCGCGAGCAGGGCGCCGGCCAGCGCGGCGAACGCGGCCACCGCGAACGTCGCGCGGAAGCCGAACAGCGACGGCACCGGCAGCCCGCCGACGCTGATCGTCAGCTGGGCCAGCATCGCCGCCATCACCGCGCTGGAGATCGCCGTGCCGACCGAGCGCATCAGGGAGTTCAAGCCGTTCGCCGACGCCGTCTCGGTGACCGGCACCGAGCCCATGATCAGCGCGGGCATCGCCGCGTACGCGATGCCGACGCCGGCCCCGATGATCACCGACGCGGTGATCAGCTCGAACGCGTTGTCCATCAGCACGATCGCGAACCCGTACCCGGCGGCGATCACCAGCGAGCCGCTGATCAGCGTCGGGCGGGGGCCGAACCGGGCGATGAGCCGCGCGGAAACCGGCGAGAGCAGCATCATCACCAGGCCGTTCGGGGCCAGCGTGAGCCCGGACTCGACCATCGTCTGGCCCAGCCCGTAGCCGGTCGACGCCGGCGCCTGCAGCAGCTGCGGGAACGACAGCGCCATGGCGTACAACGCGAAGCCGACCATGATCGACGCGAGGTTCGTGAACAGCACCGGACGGCGCGCGGAGACCCGCAGGTCGACCAGCGGATCACGGCGGCGCAGCTGGTAGGCACCCCAGCCGAGCAGCACGACGACGGCGGCCGCGGCCAGCCCGAGCGTCGGGACGCTGGTCCAGCCCCAGGTGCCGCCCTTGACCACCGGCAGCAGCAGGCAGAGCAGCCCGGCGGCCAGGCCGAAGGCGCCGAAGTAGTCGAAGGGGGCGGGCGTGCGCAGCGGCGACTCGGGCACCACGGTGACGATGAGCAGCGCGCAGGCCAGCCCGAGCCCGGCGGCGGTCCAGAAGAGCACGTGCCAGTCGGCGTTCTCGGCGACCACGGCCGCGACCGGTAGCCCGATGGCCCCGCCGACCCCGAGGGTCGCGCTCATCAGCGAGATGGCCCCGCCGACGCGTTCGGGCGGCAGTTCGTCGCGCATGATGCTGATGCCGAGCGGGATCACGCCCATCGCGCAGCCCTGCAGCCCGCGCCCGAGGATCTGGAACCCGAGGGCGCTGGTCGTCGCGGACACGACCGAGCCGGCGATGAGCAGGCCGAGGCTGACGAGGATCATCCGCCGTTTGCCGTAGAGGTCGCCCAGCCGCCCGCTGACCGGCGTGATGACGGACGCGGCCAGCAGCGTCACGGTGACCACCCAGGAGGCGTCGGCCGCAGGGACGTGCAGCAGCCGCGGGAAGACGGGGATCAGCGGCACGACCAGCGTCTGCATGAACGACGCGACGAGCCCGCACGAAGCGAGCACCACGACGATCGGCCGGCCGGAACGGGACACCACCACACCCCCAGTGGGTACTTAGTACGCGTCATGCAACTTCATGCACTGTACCCACGGGGTGACGGATTTCCGTACGAGTGGTGGTTTCGTCACAGCCAGGTGCGGACGCCTCCGTGGCCGGAGCAGGTGCCCGAGCGGTGCTGGCTGTAGCTGTAGGTGCCGTCCTTGCAGATGGCCGTGGCGCCGGCCGGGTTGTCGCTGGGCCGGTGGACGCAGTTGCCGTCCGAGTTCCGGTAGTAGTCGGCACCGCACTCGGCCGGCTTCGGCGCGGCCTGCGCGGTGGTCCGCGGCGCCGGGGGCTTCGGGGCCGTGGTCTTGGGCGCGGCCGGCTTCGGCGCGGCCGCCGTCGGAACAGCCGCCTTCGGTGCGATCGCCGTCGGGACGGCCGTGGGAGTCACGGCGGCCGCCGGCGCTTCCGTGGTCGTCGAAGCCGAAGCCGTCGTCTCGGTCGGCACCGGGTACGTGGGGGTCGGGTAGGCCGAGCTGGTGGGCGCGAGAACGCCGAGGTTGCCGGTGTCCTTGGGCGGCACGGAACCCACCCCGCAGCCCGTGACCAGCAGACCCGCGACCAGCACCGCACCGAGCTTCATCCGCACGACGACTCCTTGGCACCACGAAGCAATGTCGCAGAAGTCGATCGAAGCCGTCCGGTTGTTACGCCTTGCTCCTAAACTCTCCCCATGTCCTGGCCACGCCGGTACGCGGCCGAGCTGGCGGTCGTCGTCGCGGTCGTCGTCGGCTCGCTCTTCGCCGTGCTGGGGGACCGTCCCGAGCCCGCGCACCACGCCGCTCTCGGCTGGGTGCTCACCGGCCTCGGCTGCGCCGCCCTCTTCTTCCGGCGCCGCTTCCCGCTGGCCGTTGCCGCGTTCACGCTCGTCTGCTGCGCCGTCTACTACCCCCTCACCGACCCCGACGGCCTCGTCCTGCTCGCCTTCGCCTACGCCCTCTACAACGCCGCCGCGGCCGGGCGGATCCGCGGCGCCGCGCTGCTCGTCGTCGCCGCGATGGCCGGGGTCACCGCCGGGGAAATCAGCTCGCGGACCGGCCGGCACGTCGACAACTTCGCGTTCTTCCTGATGACCGGCTGGTTCGTCGCGCTGGTCGCCGGCGGGGCCGTCGCGCACTACCGCGCCGAGGCCGAGCGCACCAAGGAGGCCGAGGCGCGGGCGCGCGCCACCGACGAACGCCTGCGCATCGCCCGCGAGCTGCACGATGTCCTCGGCCACCACCTCGCGCTGATCAACGTCCAGGCCGGCGCCGCGCTGCACCGGCGTGACCCCGGCCAGGCCGAGGAGGCGCTCGGCGCCATCAAGGACGCCAGCAAGACCGCACTCCAGGAGCTGCGCACGACGCTCGGCATGCTCCGCCAGGCCGGCGGGCCGAGCCTCCAGCGGGTCGCGGAGCTGGCCGAATCGGTCGGCGCGTCCGGGCTGACCGTGCGCACCGAGATCGACGGCGTCGCGCGGGACCTCCCCCCGGACGTCGAGCACGCCGCGTTCCGGGTGGTCCAGGAGGCGCTGACGAACGTCGCCAAGCACGCCGGTGCGAAGACCGTCGTCGTCCGGCTCGGCTACGGCGCCGACGAGCTTTCCGTGCAGGTCGACGACGACGGCCGCGGCGGCGAGGCCCCGGCCGGCAACGGCATCCGCGGGATGGCCGAACGCGCGCGGGCGCTCGGCGGCGAGCTGACCGCGGCACCGCGCGAAGACGGCGGTTACCGCGTGCGGGCCCGGCTGCCGGTGCGATGATGGGCCGATGATCCGGGTCCTGCTCGTCGACGACCAGCGGCTCGTCCGCGCCGGCTTCCGGTCCATTTTGGACGGCGAGGACGACATCACCGTCGTGGCCGAGGCCGCCGACGGGCGCGAGGCGCTGCAGGCCGCGCACGACCACCACCCCGACGTCGTGCTGATGGACATCCGGATGCCGGTGCTCGACGGCCTCGCCGCCACCCGGCACCTCCTCGAAGACCCGGGCGTCCGGACCAAGGTCGTCATCCTCACGACGTTCGACCTCGACGAAGACGTCTACGGCGCGCTGCGGGCGGGCGCGAGCGGGTTCCTGGTGAAGGACACCGAGCCCGCGGAGCTGATCCACGCCGTGCGCGTGGTCGCCCGCGGCGACGCGCTGCTGGCGCCCTCGATCACCCGGCGGCTGATCGCGGAGTTCGCCGCGCGCGGCACCCGTCCCGCGCCGTCGCCGGCGCTGGACCGGCTCACCGAGCGCGAGCGCGAAGTGCTGACCCTGGTCGCGGCCGGACTGTCGAACGACGACATCGCCCGCGAGCTCACCCTCAGCCCGGCGACGGCGAAGACGCACGTCAGCCGCATCATGACCAAGACCGGCACGCACGACCGGGCGCAGCTCGTCGTCCTCGCCTACGAATCCGGCGCGGTGACGCCGCGGTGGCTGGCACCCTGACCCGTACTCCCCCGGGTGTACGGGACCGGCCTTAGGGGACACCGCCGGGAGCAGGCGAAGTGTCCTCCGCTGCGCGACGCGCGGTAGGCCCCGCTCGCGAATCCTTGTCCACCATGGACACCATCACTCGTACCACCGGCGGCGGCCTGGCCCGGCTGGCCGGCTGGGCGCAGCGCCACCGGTGGCTCGCCGTCGCGCTCTGGGCACTGGTCCTCATCGGCGTCACGGCCACCTCGCAGCTGGCCGGCAGCGCGTTCCACGACGACAACTCGTTGCCCGGCACCGAATCGCAGCAGGTCGTCGACCTGCTCGACCGGACAGCGCAGTCCGGCGCGAGCGCGCAGATCGTGCTGAAGGCCGACGGCGGGCTCGCCGCGAACCGCGCGCCGATCGACGACATGCTCGGGGAAGTCCGGTCGCTGCCGCACGTGCGGTCGGTGACCGAGCCGACGCTCTCCCCCGACGGGCGGATCGGTTACGCCACCGTCACTTTCGACGCGGCGTCGACCGACCTCCCGTACGACGACATCGTGAAGTTCGCCGACACCGCGAAGCGGGCCGGGCCCGTCGAGTTCGCGCTCGCCGGGGACCCGGTCGAGCGGATCTCCGGAGGCGGTGGTCCCGCGGAAGGCGTCGGGCTGCTCGCCGCGCTGGTCATCCTCGTCTTCCTGTTCCGTTCGCTGCTCGCCGCCGGGCTGCCGGTGATCACCGCGGTGTTCGCGGTCGGCAGCACGCTGGGCGTGATCACGGTCGTCTCGCACTTCGTCGACATCGCGAGCTACACCGCGCCCCTGATGATGCTGGTCGGGTTCGGTGTCGGCGTCGACTACGCGCTGCTGATCTTTTCCCGCTACCGCAGCGAAATCCTGGCCGGCCACGACCGCGACGCGGCCGCCCGGCGGGCACTCGACACGGCGGGCCGCTCGGTGCTGTTCGCCGGGACGACGGTGATCATCGCGCTGCTCGGCCTGCTGGCGCTCGGGCTCGGCGGGCTGCGCGGGGTGGCGCTGTCGGTCGCGCTCACTGTCCTGATGACGATGCTCGCGTCCGTCACGCTGCTGCCCGCGTTGCTGTCGCTGTTCGGCAAGCGCCTCGAACGCGGCATCCGCCGGCAGGCTCTCCGCAGGGAACCCGGCAAGGCGTGGCGGCGGCTCGCCGACGGCGTCCAACGTCGTCCGCTGGCCCCGCTGGCCATCGGCCTGATCGTCCTCATCGGACTGTCCATTCCGGCCGCGGGGATGCGGCTCGGGTTCGCCGACGCGGGCACCGACCCGGCCGGCTCCACCACGCGGCAGGCCTACGACTGGCTGGCCGACGGCTTCGGCCCGGGCTTCACCGGCCCGCTCGCGATCGTCACGGAGGACGGCGACACCGGTGCGCTGCAGCAGAAGCTGACGACCACGCCGGGCATCGCGCGGGTCCTGCCGCCGATGGGCCGGACCGTGCTGGCCTTCCCGACGACGTCACCCCAGGACGCGGCGACCGCCGAGCTGGTAACGCGGCTGCGGACCGACGTCCTCCCGGCACTGCCGGGCCACTACCTGGTAGGCGGCTCGGTGGCGGCCGCGACGGACTTCGCGGACGCCGTCGCGGCCCGGCTGCCGCTGTTCGTGCTGGTCGTGGTCGGGTTGTCGGCGTTGCTGCTGATGGTGGTGTTCCGCTCGGTGCTGATCCCGCTCAAGGCGGCACTGCTGAACCTGCTGAGCATCGGCGCCTCCCTCGGCGTGATGACCCTGGTGTTCGGCGACGGCTGGTTCGGCGCCCAGCCGGGCCCGATCGAGGCGTTCGTGCCGGTGATGATCTTCGCGATCGTCTTCGGGCTGTCGATGGACTACGAGGTGTTCCTGGTGTCCCGCATGCACGAGGAGTGGCGCCGCACGGGCAACGCCCGGCTGGCGGTGCGCGAGGGCCTCGCCTCGACGGGCGCGGTGATCACCGCGGCGGGCGCGAACATGGTCCTGGTGTTCGGCGCGTTCCTGCTCGACCCGTCCCGGATGCTGGCCCAGTTCGGGCTGGGCCTGGCGGTCGCGGTGCTGCTGGACGCACTGGTGATCCGCTGCCTGCTGGTCCCGGCGATCATGCGGCTGCTCGGCGCCCGCGCGTGGTGGCTGCCGCGGTGGCTGGACCGCCGGTTGCCGCACTTCGCGCTGGAGCCGTGACGCGGCAAGCCCGGACACGCCGAAGGCCGCCACCGGATTCCGGTGGCGGCCTTCGGACGTCAGCCGTTATTCGTAGATCTCGCCCTTCGCGGCCTTCTCCACCAGCGAGGCCGGCGGCTCGAAGTGGTCGCCGTACCGGGCGGCCAGCTCACGGGCCCGGTCGACGAAGCCCTGCAGGCCACCCTGGTACTGGTTGATGTACTGGATGACACCGCCGGTCCACGCCGGGAAGCCGATGCCGAAGATCGAGCCGATGTTGGCGTCGGCCACCGACGTCAGCACGCCCTCGTCGAAGCACTTCACCGTCTCCAGTGCCTCGGCGAACAGCATCCGCTCCTTGAGGTCCTCGAACGGCACCTCCGCCGAGCCGGACTTGAACGCGTCGCGCAGCCCCGGCCACAGCCCGGTGCGCTTGCCCTCCGCGTCGTACTCGTAGAAGCCCGCGCCCGTGGAACGGCCCTTGCGGTCGAACTCCTCGACCATCCGGTCGATCACGCCTTCCGACGCGTGCGCCTTCCACGTGCCGCCCGCGGCCTCGATCGCCTCGCGGGTTTCCTTGCGGATCTTGCGCGGCAGGGTCAGCGTCAGCTCGTCCATCAGCTGCAGCGGCGGCGCCGGGTAGCCGGCCTGCGAACCGGCCTGCTCGATCGACGCCGGCTCGACGCCCTCGCCCAGCGCGGCGACGGCCTCGTTGATGAACGTGCCGATCACGCGCGAGGTGAAGAAGCCGCGGCTGTCGTTGACGACGATCGGGGTCTTCTTGATCTGCAGCGTGTAGTCGAAGACCTTGGCCAGCGTCGCCGGGGACGTCTTCTCACCGCAGATGATCTCGACCAGCGGCATCTTGTCGACCGGCGAGAAGAAGTGGATCCCGATGAAGTCCTCGGTGCGCTGCACGCCCTCGGCGAGGGTGGTGATCGGCAGCGTCGAGGTGTTGGAGCCCAGCACCGCGTCGGCGTTGACGACGCTCTCGATCTCGCCGAACACCTTGTGCTTGAGCTCGACGCTCTCGAACACGGCCTCGATGACGAAGTCGACGCCCGCGAAGTCGGCCGGGTCGGCGGTCGGCTTGATCTTGGCCAGCAGCGCGTCCGACTTCTCCTGCGTGGTCTTGCCGCGCGAGAGCGCCTTCTGCTCGAGCTTCTCCGCGTAGCCCTTGCCCTTCTCGGCCGCCTCCAGCGAGACGTCCTTGAGGACGACGTCGATCCCGGCCTTCGCCGAGACGTACGCGATCGCGGCGCCCATCATGCCCGCGCCGATGACGCCGACCTTCTTGGCGGTGTACTTCTCGAAGCCGTCCGGCCGCGAGCCGCCCGAGTTGATCGTCTGCAGGTCGAAGAAGAACGCCTTCGTCATGTTCTTCGAGACCTGGCCGGTGGCGAGGTGGATGAAGTAGCGCGTCTCGATCTGGATCGCGGTGTCGAAGTCGACCTGCGCGCCCTCGATCGCGGCGGCCAGGATCGCCCGCGGCGCCGGCATGTTCGCGCCCTTGATCTGCTTGCGCAGGTTCGCCGGGAACGCCGGGAGGTTGGCCGCGAAGCTCGGGTTCGACGGGGTGCCGCCGGGGATCTTGTAGCCCTTGACGTCCCACGGCTGCACGCCGCCCTCGGGGTTCGCCTTGATCCACGCCTTCGCGGCGGGAACGAGCTCCTCGACCGAGCCGACGAGCTCGTGCACCAGGCCGAGCTCGAGCGCCTTGGCCGGGCGGTGCCGCTGGCCCTGGAGCAGGACGTTCAGCAGCGCGCTCTGGATGCCGAGCAGGCGCACCGTGCGCACGACGCCACCGCCGCCGGGCAGCAGGCCCAGCGTCACCTCGGGCAGGCCGATCTGGCTGCCCTTGACGTCGGCGGCGATGCGGTGGTGCGTCGCCAGCGCGATCTCGAGGCCCCCGCCGAGCGCGGCGCCGTTGATCGCCGCGACGACCGGCTTGCCGAGCTGCTCGATGCGGCGCATCTGCCCCTTCATCAGGGTGCTGCCCTCGGTCAGCTCGACCGCGTGCTCGGGCTTGGCCTGGATGAGGTCGTTCAGGTCGCCACCGGCGAAGAAGGTCTTCTTCGCGGACGTGAGGACGACGCCGGTGATGGAGTCCTTCTCGGCCTCCAGGCGGTCGACCGTGACACCCAGTGACTCGCGGAAGTCGGCGTTCATCGTGTTCGCCGACTGGTTCGGGTCGTCCAGGGTCAGGGTGACGATGCCGTCTTCGTCCTGTTCCCAGCGGATGGTCTTGCTCTCGGCCATTTGGTTCCTCACACCCGCTCGATGATGGTGGCGACGCCCATGCCGCCGCCGATGCACAGGGTCACCAGGGCGCGGCGCGCCTGGCGGCGTTCCAGCTCGTCGACCACGGTGCCGACCAGCATCGCGCCGGTGGCGCCGAGCGGGTGGCCCATGGCGATCGCGCCGCCGTTGACGTTGACCTTCTCCTCGTCGAGGTGCAGGTCCTTGATCCACTTGAGCACGACGGAGGCGAACGCCTCGTTGAGCTCCCACAGGTCGATGTCCTCGGGCTTGAGGCCCGCGGCCTTCAGCACCTTCTGGGTGGCCGGGGTGGGGCCGGTCAGCATGATCGTCGGCTCGGAACCGATCGACGCGGTCGCCACGATCCGGGCGCGCGGGGTCAGCCCGAAGGTCTTGCCGACCTGCTCGGAGCCGACGAGCACCAGCGCGGCGCCGTCGACGATGCCGGAGGAGTTGCCGCCGGTGTGGACGTGGTTGATCTTCTCGACCGAGTGGTACTTCTGCAGCGCGACGGCGTCGAAGCCGCCCAGCTCGCCGATGCCGGCGAAGGCGGGCTTGAGCTTGCCGAGGCCCTCGACGGTGGAGCCGGGGCGGCGGTGCTCGTCGTGGTCCAGGACCGTGACGCCGTTGATGTCCTTGACCGGCACGACGGACTTGGCGAAGTAGCCGCCGGACCAGGCGGCCTCGGCGCGGTCCTGCGAGCGGACGGCCCAGCGGTCGACGTCCTCGCGGGAGAAGCCCTCGATGGTCGCGATCAGGTCGGCGCCGGTGCCCTGCGGGACGATGTAGTTGTCGTAGGCGGTGGCCGGGTCCATGAACAGCGCGCCGCCGTCGGAGCCCATCGGCACGCGCGACATCGACTCGACACCGCCGGCGATGATCAGGTTGTCCCAGCCCGAGCGCACCTTCTGCGCGGCGGTGTTGGTGGCCTCGAGGCCGGAGGCGCAGAAGCGGTTGAGCTGCACGCCGGCGACGGTCTCGGGCAGGCCCGCGTTGAGTGCGGCGGTGCGCGCGATGACGGCGCCCTGCTCGCCGACGGGCGAGACGACGCCGAGCACGATGTCGTCGATCGCCTGCGGGTCGAGGTTCGGGTGGCGGACCTTGAGTTCGTTGATCAGGCCGACCACCAGGTCGACCGGCTTGGTGCCGTGCAGGGCACCGCCCTTGTTCTTGCCGCGAGGCGTGCGGATCGCCTCGTAGATGTAGGCCTCGCTACTCACTGAACAACTCCTCGCGAGCGTGTGGGACGTCTTCGTACCGTGGCCGATGATACCGGCCAGTAGGGCTAATGGCCATTAACATATCTCCGGATAACCCCATGGTGTCAATGGGTTGCAGGTGTGCCATGAGCCGCTATCGTTCACTCACCATGACCGAACGCAGCCTCCGCCCTCGCGACCGCAAGGCCCAGCTGGCCGCGGTGGCGGCAGAGCTGTTCCGCGCCCGAGGCTTCCCGGGGGTGGCGATCAAGGACATAGCGGACGCGGCGGGCGTAACGGGCCCGGCGCTGTACCGGCACTTCGCGGACAAGCAGGCAATCCTGGCGTACGTCGTCCTGAGCGGGTTCGAGGACATGGAGGCGGCGACAGCGGAGGCCCTGTCGGACTCGGTTCCGGCGTCTGACCAGCTGCCATCGCTGTTGAGCAGGCTGGCGACCCAGGCGGTCGAGCGCCGCGAGATCGCGGCGCTGTGGCGCTGGGAGGGCCGTCACCTCCCGAAGGAGGACCAGCGCGAGATAGCCCGCAGGTCGACGTTGGCGCTGGCGGCGTGGTCGAAGGCCCTGCAGGCCCACCGCCCGGAGCTGCCGGCAGAGGACGCCGAGCTCCTCTGCTGGGCAGCGCTGTCGGTGTTCGGGAGCGTGTCGGTCCACCACACGTCGGTGGCCCGCCGCCGCTTCGCTCAGTTACTGGTCGACCTGGCGCTCGATGTGCTGAACACCACACTCCCCGCACCGTCTTCATCGCCACCGTCTTCGGCGCTGAGCCTGGGCACCCCCTCCCGCCGCGAGCAGGTCCTAGCGGAGGCCACGGCCTTGTTCGCCCAGAGGGGCTACCACGCGGTGAGCATGGAGGACATCGGAGCGGCGGCAGGCATAGCGGGGCCCAGCATCTACCGCCACTTCCCCAGCAAGGCGGCTCTGATGGTGGCAATCGGCCACCGCGCGGCGGACCGCCTGGCATTGGCGGCCGAGCAGGCACTGCACGCCCCGGACGAGCGCACGGCATTGCGTCGCTTGGCGGCGTCGTACGTGCACACGATCCTGCACACGCCGGAGCTGCTGGTGTCGTTCTCGGCGGACCGGGTGACGATGCCGGACCGGGACAAGGTGGATCTGTTGCGGGTCCAGCGGGACTACGTGGCCCAGTGGGTGACGCTGCTGTCGGCGGTGCGGCCGGAGCTGCCGGCACGGGAAGCGAAGATCACGGTCCACGCGGCGCTGACCATTGCGAACGACCTGGCCCGCACGCGCCGGGTGGCTACGCGCTCACACTTCGAAGCCGAGCTGACAGCATTGCTCCATACGGTCCTAGGCGTTGCGAACTAGCCACCGGACAGGCGGTCATTGTCGGGACGGATTGACAATCACGCCCAAAATTGCGCCGCGCGACACACCAAGCGCGACCGCCACCTAACACAGCGTACCGAAAACGGCATCACCCGATCGATTCGATCAGCTGTTTGATTACTTCTTCCACTTCGCCATGCAGCTGTACTGCATGAATGCTTAACCGGGGTCACCCGAATGGAGCAGCAAGGACTCGTGCTAAATTCTGTTCGGCTTGCCAGTCGTTTCTAAGTTGTCGCTTCAATGCTATGGAAGAGGAAAATCGGCATGCGATCGCCGGACGCTAATGGACAACCCGGGATCAAATCCGAACTCCTCGATCTGAGCTCGACGGCACTGTCTGAAATGCGGAAGCTCGATCCTGTCGCCCTGCACCGGTCGATCCGCCACGCCGTTGCCCGCACCGCCCACATCCCGGTGACCGCCAGCGGCAGCGGTAACGGCGCCAAGCGCGTCGACTGACCCTGCCCCGAAAGGTTCCCCGTGCGCACGATGGACCACGTCTCGTCAGAACCGGATGTGCATTCGATCGCCTGGGACACCTTCGACCGGCTGGCCGCCGGCCGTGGCGGGAG
This sequence comes from Amycolatopsis sp. Hca4, assembly GCF_013364075.1. Lineage (GTDB taxonomy): Bacteria > Actinomycetota > Actinomycetes > Mycobacteriales > Pseudonocardiaceae > Amycolatopsis. The sequence continues at coordinate 7,746,257 of NZ_CP054925.1, read as the reverse complement.
CGCTGCCTTGGACGTCCTGCGCACCGCGGACCGGAGCCGTCGCCTGCTCTTGCTGTGCGGTCTGGTGGAACGCGCGGCAACCGATCCCCGGCTGACAGGACCGCTGACCAGCCCCGAAGCCGCATGGGATCTGCTGGTCCGGGCTCAGCAGGCCGATTTCCGCTCGTTGGAGCGGATCCTCGCCCACCCGTACACCGGCAGTTGGGCGGGATACACGACCCGGCTGATCGAACAGGATCTCACCGGTGAATGCCCGCTTTGGGTGCACTACGGCTACCTGTACACACTCGCCGCCACGGCGGCGATCCACGCGGGTCTCGACTTCACCATCCGCGTACCGGTTTGGGACGGCACCGTCGTGCTGCCGACGCTGGGAGCGGCACGGCTCTCCGAAGAACGCGGCTTCACCATCGCCGAGGTGCGTGGGGAAGCAGGAGATTTCACGATCCGCGACGAGCGGTCATGTGTCGCACCCACGCAGCCGGCCTGGAGCCCGCTGCGAACGTTCCGATTCGAAACTCGCGATCGCGTCCTCGATCTGCGGCTCGACGACCTGGACCCGCACCGCGGTCTGTACCACCCGATCCCGCCGGCCCGGCTGCCGGAAACCGAGTCGGCGAACTGGCGGAACCTCCTCGGCGAAGCCTGGAGCCTGATCGTCGAGCACTTGCCCGAATACGCCGAGGTCCTGCCAACGGGCCTGATGTCGATCGTGCCGGAGCCTGCCGTCCCGTTCCGGCTCCCCAGCGCATCGACGGGCGAAGCCTTCGGCAGCGCGGTCATCGCTGCACCGGACGAACCGGCGGCACTGGCCGCGGCACTCGTGCACGAGTTCCAGCACATCCGGCTGGGTGCACTCCTGCAGCTCGCCCGGCTGCACGACGATGACCGCACCCAGCGGCTCTACGCGCCGTGGCGGGAAGACCCCAGACCGCTCGGCGGGCTGGTGCACGGGATCTACGCGTTCTTCGGGGTCTCGGCTTTCTGGCGAGCGCTTTCCCGAGCGCGCCCGGACGACCTGCTCGCCGCGTTCGAATTCGCCCACTGGCGCATCCAAAGCTGGCGCACGCTCGAAGCGATCCGAGACGACTCGTCCCTGACCGACGAGGGACGGCGTTTCCTCGAAGAGCTGGCGGCGGTACTCGGTCCCTGGCAGGACGAACCGACGGCGGGTGAAGCGGCGCGATGGGCGGACACCCTGGCCGTCGATCACCACGCCGGCTGGCGGCTTCGCCACGTCCGCCCCGAACCCGGCGCGGTGGCCGGACTCGCGCAGGCTTGGCAGGAGGGACTCCCCTGTCCGCCCGTGGCACCGGGCGGCCTTCTCGACACGGTTTCGGACGGCGACTGGCCGAACGCCCGCGCCGACCTGGTTCGGGTCCGGCTCGGGGAAAACGGCGAGACCCGGCTGGCCCGGTCGTGGTCACACGTCCCGGACGTACTGGAGGCCGACCACCTGCTGGTCGGTGACCGGGTCGACGAAGCCAGGGCCGCATACACCGCGGAACTCGCCAAGGATCCGGACCACGCCTCGGCATTGATCGGTCTGGGTCTGTCGCTCCCGGACGGGCCGGCCAAGCGCGCGCTGCTCGCCGCGCCCGAATTGATCCGCGCGACGCACCGGAAACTGCGCGAGACCGGCGGCACCCCCCATGTCGAGGATCTGGCCGCCTGGACGGCCGAAGGGCTCTCCTGACCGGTTCACAACGGCATCGGATCGATGTCGCACTCCGCGCGCACCGCGTTTTCCGCGGCGATGATGGCCGGGTGACCTGGCCTGAGTACCCGGCTGATCGCGCCGAGCACCTCCTCGTGCTGGCTCACCGCCTCCCTGATGCGGCCCAGCCGTTCGAGGTCCAAGGCCCGGTTGAGCCGGGCCGCGAGCGTGACGGGATGGCTGTCGGGCAACGCCCGCCGCAGCCGCGCCAGCGTTTCGGTGTTCATCCGCAGGGAACGCGGCACGTCACCGAGCGCGTAGCAGTCGTTCGCCGTGTTGATCGAGCACGCGAGAACGTGCGGGTGTGCCGGGCCGAGCCGGTCCCGCAACCTGGTCAGTACCGCTTCGTCCCGGGTCAACGCGGCCGCCGGATCCCCGAGCAACCGCAGGGTCACGCCGACGTCCGCGTCGGCCACCAGGGTGTGGGGGTGCCGGTCACCCACGTTGGCCCGGTACTGCGCCAGCACCTGTTCGCCGAGCTCGAGCGACGTGGACAGGTCACCGGCGTTGCGCAGGTCCAGCGAGTGGGCCAGCGCGCAGGCCAGCGCATTGGGATGATCCCGCCCGTACTTGTGCCGGAAGCGCTCGAGGGCGCTGCCGGACAGGTTCAGCGCGGCGTCGTGGTGACCGTCCTTCCGCTGTGCGACCGCGAGGTGGTAATCGCGCCGGACCACGCCGTCTGTGTCCGAGCCGAAGAGGCCGCGCACCCGTTCCACGACCTTCTGCTGCTCGATGTGAGCCCAGGAGTAGTCACCGAGCTCCCGCCGGCAGATGATCATGATGTTGAGGGTGAGGATGGTTTCCCAGTTGTCGTACCCGAGAACCTCCGACCGGCGTTCGTAAGTGTCTTCACTGAGCCAGCGCGCTTGCTCGTACTCTCCCACCAGCAGCAGCGACACGACCAGGTCGTGTGCCGCGCGCAGGGTGGACGGGTCGTCGTCGCCGAAGAGGGACCGGGCCCTGTCGTAGGTCCGCTGGTTGAGAGTCCGTGCCGCGGAAAAGTCTCCGTTGGCCTTGTGCCCTCCGGCCACCAGCATCTCCGCACGCAATGCCTGTTCCGAATCCGGCCCCGCGGTCCGTTGGAAGAGCCGTAGCGTCCGGCCGCTGACCTCCACCGATTCCTCGTAGCGGCCGAGCACCCAGAGCATGCGCCCGAGCTGCTCCGACGCCGCCAGGGTCTGGACGTCGTCTTCGCCGTACCGATTCGTCCAAGTCATCGCGGCCTCTTCGGCCAGCGCCAGCGCCCCGGCGTGATCGCCGGAAAAGTACAGGAACTTCATCACGTTGAGCAGCAACCGGCGAACCCACGAGTCGTCGCAATCGATCAGGCCTGCGTGTCGTAGGTGTGGCAGCACCAGCTGGTAGCGAGGCCACCAGGACGCAGTCTCGGGGTCGTTGGGATCGAGGTTGGCCAGCAGCAGAGCGGCGCCGTGCCGCATCTCGGCCCGCTTTCCGTCGGACATCCGGCGCCGCAACGCCAGCTGCGCGAGCCGGTGAAGGAGCAAACAACCACTGCGGTGATCCAGTTTCCCGAGCTGGCACCGGTTGATGTCCCTCAATACCCGGTCGAGCAGATCGGGGTCCCGCATCGCCGTGTCCAGTTCCGGAGCGATCGAGACGCCCCGCACCCCGGCGAACAGACTGCGGGAAATCGGTTCGGCCGCGAAGAACGCGCAAACATGGAGCAACTGGTGCGCCGCCGGGTTGCGGACGGCAAGACCGTCGAACGAAACGTTCCAAGCCGCCGCCGCGGCGATCTCGTCGTCCGAAGTCCTCGGGGACGTCGAGAGAATCTCCGCCACTTTCTCGTCCAGGAGCCGGTTGTACTCGGCGACCGGGATACCGCTTTCCGCCCGCCACGCCGCAGCCTGGGCCAGCGCGATCGGCAAGTCGCCCAGCTTCCGCGCGAGCGCGTCCGCGTCCGCATCCGTGACCGTGGGATCCCGCTGGCGCAACAGTTCGATGCTCTCCGCCCGGGTGAACCGGCCCACCGCGATCGAATCCGCCGGGAAGCCGTCCGGAGCGGCGTCCCGGGCCGTGACCAGCGTTCGGCCCGGCCCGTCGGCCGGCAGGAACGGCAGGAGGGTCTCGGAGTGGTCGGCCGCGTCGAAGACGAGGAGCCAGCGGCGGTAGGGCTTTCCGGCGCGCAACGCCGCCAGGACGGCGGGCACCGCGGTGAGGGCCTCCTCCGCACCCGGCAGCCGCAGCTGCCGGGCGAGCTCGGTCAGCGACGCCCGGATCTGTGACTCCTGGTGCGCACTGACCCACCAGACGAGATCGTGGTCGCCCAGCTGCCGGTAGATGTACTCCACCGCGATCTGGGTCTTGCCGAGTCCTCCAGGTCCGTGCAGGATTGCGCAGCCAGCCGGCCGCAGGCTGGCCGCGAGGCGGTCGAGCAGTTCGCGGCGGCCGACGAACTCCGGGTTGCGGGCCGGCACCGCGCCCCAGACGATCGGGGCGTCCGTCGTGATCCGCCGGATCCGGCGGAGGGAAGTGGCCGCTTCTTCGCGGGCGTCCGTGACCAGCCGCTCCGCCGCGAACCCCGGTTCGGTGGCGGAAGGCGGGGCCTCGTCGTCTTCCGTGACGACGTCCCGATTGTCCTTCGCCGCAGCCAGCTCGTGCTCCCGTTCCTGCAGGCGTTCGGCTCGCCACGCGTAGGGGCCGGAAAGCGCGCGCATGACGACTCGTTCGAGGGAGATGTCCGCCGTGTCTTCGGGCAGGGCGGCGCGGTCCGGGTCGGCAAGCGCGTCGGCGATCTTCAGCAACACCGGGTGCCGTTCGCCGAACCGCTGCCCGGTCGCGGCGACCACCCTCACGGTCTCCGCGCGCCGTCCTGCGGCGAGCAGCGCCTCGCGGATCGGGATGGGGAACTCGAAAACGGCGTCTTCCTCGAGGACGTCCGCCTTGGGCGGGGCGAGGAGCCCGCTGGTGAACACCTCGGCCAGGTGTGCTGTCCCGGCCTCGGGCACGAGTTCCGCGCGGACGAACCGCGCGATCGGCAGGCTGACCGGGACCGCGGCCAGCAACGTCGCGAGCCGAAGCGCCGGCGGGGTGGCGGCCCCCACGAACCGCCGGACCCGCTCTTCGGCCGACAGTGGTGCCGCGGGCTCGTCGTCGACCGCGGGCTCGGGCATCGGCTGGTCGCGGGCGAGCAAAACCGTGCCCGGCACCCCCTCGGTGATCGTGCGCGAAACAAAGCGCACCCACCAGCTGAACCAGCGGCCTTCCAGTTCGAGGACCGGCACGGGTACGGCGTCGGCGATGGTCTTTTCCGGGTCCGCCATGGTCATCCAGGCGTCCGGCAGCTCGAACCCGTACCGGCCGTTCGGCCGGAACGGGCCAGGCGACGCGAGCAAGGCCCGGTGCAGTGGCAGACCACCTTTCTTCCACATGTACTGGGGCAGCAGGTGCACCAACGCGACCGGCATGCCGCGGCTCCACCTTGCGAGCAGCGGCGAAACCAAGTCGCGCCGCCACGCTTCGCCGACGCCGTCGGTGAGGACCAGCATGAGCCGGTCGCCGTACCAGCCGAGGAGTTCGGCCGCACTGTGCTGCGGCGCGTCCGGAGTGCCGCCGCGCAGCACCGGCGAGAGGGAGCCGTCCGTCGCACGGGCCTCCGTTTCGAGGTATCGGATCCGGACTGTCCGAAATGCCCCGAGCTGTTGCACCAGTTTCAGGAACGCCGTGACTTCCGACTGCCACAGTGCCATCGACGCTCCCGCGTCGACCACCACCGTCAGGTCGAGGACACGAGTCGTCGGAGCAGGCTTCAACACGGGCAGCCAGAGACCGTCCTGTGCCGCCTGCTCGGCGGTCGATTCCTCATCCAGCTGAACGTCGTCTTCCCGGGTGGAAGGACGCAGCTGTTTCAGAGGCCGGAGCGATCGCAGGATGTCCGGTCCACCCGGCATTGCCCCCGGTTTGGGGGCCCGCCCGTTCTGCGGCGATCCTCCACTGTCCTCCCCGTGGACATCCCGTCCGAAAGCTCCGACCACATGATGCCGTTGCCTCCTGGCCACCGGTTCGGGCCCCACGTCCGGCCGCGGTCCCTTCCCGGGATCCGGCTCGCGGATCGGTGGTGGCGGCAGCTGGGGTGCCGGATCCGGATCCGAGGGGCGTGCTTCCGGATCGCCGTTCGGCTGTGCCGGCGTCCGGCGTAGCGCTGCCGCCAGCCAAATCGCGTCAGCGACCTCGCTCCACGACAGTGGCTCGCTCCCGACCCGAATTTCTCGCGACTCTTCCTCGGACATCTCAAGGCACCACGGAGTTCAACTGCCGCCAAAGCGCATCCACCAACCGCGGCCAAGAATCGCCTTCATCGTGATACGCCCCCGACGTCGCCAGGTAGATCGCCTCCAGAAGCTTGTCGACCGGCAACCCGCCGTAAGCTTCGCTACGGCTCACGAACTCCTCGATGATGCGGGATCGGTGGGCGTCGTCAGGGTCGAGCGCGTGTGCCGCCACCATGGCCGCCAGCTGTTCGATGTCCGGGTCCTGGAGTTCGAGCCGAAGACACCGGCGGAGAAAGGCCGGTGGGAAGTCGCGGTCGCCGTTGCTGGTGATCACCACGAACGGGAAAGCTGCGCACCGAACCCGGCCGTCCAAGACCGTCGCCGTCAGGTCCGGGTCGGCCGTGAAAACCTCGACCTCACGGGTCCGACTGCGCATCCGCACCAGCTCGGGGATCGCGAACTCGCCGTCCTCGAAGAGGCTCAGCAGGTCGTTCGGCAGGTCGGCCTCGCTCTTGTCGAGCTCGTCGATGAGCAGGACGCGAGGCTGCCGGCGCGGCAGGAAGACTGTGCCGAGCTCACCGAGCCGAAGGTACTCGCCGATCGGTGGTTCCTGATCACTGTCTTGCGCAGCGGACCGAGTACCGGCCGCCTGGGCCCGGCCGATCGCGTCATAGGTGTACAGCCCGGCTTTCAGCGTGGTGTGTGACGTGATCGGCCAGCGAAGCACCCGGCCCAGTCCGAGCTCGCGGGCAACCCGATATGCGAGGCTCGACTTGCCGCTACCGGGCCTGCCGGTCACCAGAAGCGGCCGCCGCAGGTACAGCGCGGCGTTGACCATGTCGATCTCGTGAGAGTCGACATGCCTGGTGATCAGCCGATGCTCCGACCCCAGCCGCCTGGCCGCCTCGCCCTCGTCCGGCGGCACAACGTCCTCGTCCGGCAAGGGACCTCCGTCGAAGGCGCGCCACGGTGGTGCGGGCGGGAGCAGATCGGCGAGCATGGCGCCGTCGAGCGGCCGGCCGGTACCGCGGTAGATCCACCAGTCCGACCGTTCAGGATGCTTTTCCCCGTTCATCCGCATTCTCCCGAGTCAAGTCCGTCAAATAGGGGCCATCGTCCAGGAAGATCAGTCTGCTCGGGTCGTCCCACAAGATCACCAAGTCGCCGGCTGCCCGCAGGTCGGCGGGAATCGTCACTTCGCGAAACGACGCCCGCCGGGAATCCTGGGTTCGCGCGGGCAGATCGCCGAGTCCGCCGCCGTCGACGAGCCAGGCAACGAGTTCACGCACCACCTCGGCGGGCGCATAGGGGTGCCAGAGCAGGGCCGGGATCCCGGTCCGCAAGCCTGTCGCCAGCTCGTCCTCTCCGGGCCGTGGCCGAGCCGGCGGCGGTCCCGCGAGCACCATCACCAACCATCGTCCGTCGCTGAGCGCGGCGTCAAGATGATGGCGTTTCGGGGTGTCCTGTGACCGGCAGTAGTACACCCGCTCGGCGGAGGGATTGCCGAGCATCGCTTCCCACCGTATCCGCCACGCGCGGTGCCACTGCCGGGAAAACATCCGCTCCAGCGAGCGGATGACGATCGGGTAATCGAGGGAGAGCGGCCGGGGGTCTCCGGTTTCGTGTTCCTTGCACCACCGGTGTACGGGAAGATTGACCAACGATCGCGGGAGGATGAATTCGAGTGCCACTTCCTCGCGGTATTCCGCCCAAGCACGTTCGGAATCGACCACCAGCCGATCGACGTGGTGCTCGAGATCCGCACCCTGGATGGTGGCCATGCCACCACGGGCAGGCGGCCACTCCAGCGGATCTTCCTGCCGCCAATGGGAAACAACGTGCAGGTCCGGGTCGATGCCGTCCACTTCCACCATGATCACCAGATGCAGGCGCAGTCCATCGCCCGCGCCGGGCTTGTACTCGGCCCGCAGTTCGTGCAAGCGGGCTTCGCCCTGGACTCTCCGGGCCTGCCAGGTGTTCCATTCCCGCAGCTGGTCACCGAGTGGCCTCGGGCATTCCGCGGCGACGAGTTCGATGAATGTCAGCGCCGGCGGGAGCCCGTGTGCCGGGGTGTTGAGCTCGGTCAGCAGGCAAAAGGCGTCCCAGGCGTCTCCCGGCTCGCCGCCCGGGTATGCCGCGGGGCTGGCCGACCGGCGGAGGAGCGCACCCAGCCTCGGCGGGGTAACCCCGGTCAGCACCGAACGCAGCCAAAGCAACTCGGAATCCGGCAGCAGGTCGTGCATCCGCGGTTCGTGCACGAGCCGGTTCAAGAGCTCTGCTTCCGGAGAACCTGGCCGTAGCATGCGTACGGCCTGGTCGAGCGCGTGCATCCCGCCGTCCGTTCGCGCACAGGCGTTGACGATGTCGATCAGCTGGTCCCGCCCGGTCGCGTGGTCGGAGACCGTCAACGGGAAACCGAGGCTGTCGTGGATCAATTCGTGCAGCAGCGACCGGCTCGACCGGTCCGTCGCCAGCCCGGCGTTCGCGAGCACATTGACGATCGCCTCCCGGACTGCCACGCGAACCGTGGACGGGAGCAGCAAGTCCCGGCGTTGCCCGTGGGTTTGCTCACCGGCCGACACGTGATGAACCACCTCCCCGCCCGGCTACCCGCGGACCCGTGATTTTACCCAGTGGCAGTCGACGCAACAGGGGCAAAAAGTGGACATCTGCTGGTCGCCCAAGAAGGGCGCTGGGGCGTAGCGTCCCTTCGTACATCGACGCAGCTTCAGTACGGCAGCGTGATCGTCATCAGGTCTCTGCGTGCACCTCTCCGCATCACGAAACTTTCTACGGTCGTGACCCTCCCGGCCTTCGCATTCCCGCCTCTGCCGCGCAGATGGCTCGCTCCCCCATACGGCGCACGCACTCAGTCCCTATCGCAATCGCGAAGAATGCGGGACAATGCGAAGCGGGCTGACGGGGCCCGTTCTCCCTGAGGGAAGGGATCGCAATGGATGCACCGCGCTCTGGGCGGGAAGCGGGAATCGAATCCGAACTCCTCGATCTCGGGGAAGTGCCGCTGTCGAAGCTACGCAACCTCGACGGCGACGAATTGCGCAACGCGCTGAGCCATGCGGCCGACCGAGCAGCCTTCATCCCTGTCACAGCCAGTGGCAGCGGGGCCGGCGGCGCTGAACGCGTCGACTGACCGTGGCAACCGGTGAGCTCCTGCCCCACCGCCTCTTGTGGGCCGATTTCGACGCTCTGGCCCGCGGTGGCGGCGGCCCCGCCCCTGTGCGGCGGCTCCGCGCAGCCGAGCGGAGCAGGCGGCTGCTCCTGTTGAGGGGGATCATCGAGCAGGCAGCCAAATCGCCGGAGCTGGCTGGTCCGCTCCCGTCGCCGGAATCGGCGTGGGAGCTACTGTCCAGGATTCAGGTCCGAGCTCCTGCGGCGGTCGAAGCGATTCTTGCCCATCCTTACACCGGCACCTGGGCCGGCTACACCACCCGGTTGTGCCGCCACGACGTGACGGGCGTCTGCCCGCTTTGGATGCATCTCGGCCATGTCCATTGCCTGGCCGCCGCAGCCGCGATCCGCGCCGGAGCGGAGTTCGAAGCGGAGCTTCCAGTCTGGCAGGGGAACATCGCCTTGCCGACCTTGGGCATGGTCCGCCTCCGCACCCCCGGACAGTTCGGGATCGCACAGGTACTGGCCGACGATACCGGGATTCTCGTCAGCGATCGGACCACTGAGGTCCGGCTGCCGGATGACCTCAGCGTCGAAACAGAAGGCTGGCAGCCTCTCCGCCAGGTCATGTGTTGGCACGGTGGTCAGCGGCTCGCAATCCGGCTCGACGACCTCGACCCCTACCGGGGGCTTTACGAACCGGTCGTGCCCCGACGGCTCACGGCGCTGGAAGTCGAGTCATGGCGAACCGTCGTCAGCGGCGCGTGGCGGCTGCTGACCACTCATCTGCCCGAGGTGGCCGAGGCGATGACGGAAGGCCTGCAGTCGTTGGTCCCTGCCCCGGCAGTGGCGTTCCGGCTGCCCAGCGCCTCGACCGGCGAAGCGTTCGGAAGCGCGATCATGGCCTCCGGCACCCAGCCCGAACCCCTCGCCGCCGCGCTCGTCCACGAATTTCACCACATCAAGCTCGGAGGCATTCAACACCTGGCCAGTTTGCACGTGGACGATCCGCGCGAGCGCTTCTACGCGCCGTGGCGTGACGACCCCAGGCCGATCGGTGGCGTGCTGCACGGGATCTACGCGTTTTTCGGGGTTTCCGCCTTCTGGCGGGCGCTAGCCACGGCTGAGCCGGACAACGCATTGGCGGCCTTCGAGTTCGCATTATGGCGGTCCGCCGCTTGGCGAACCCTGCTCCAGGTGCAAAACGACGAAAGCCTGACCCCAATCGGGCGCAGGTTCCTCGATGGCGTCGCGACAAGCTTGGCGCCCTGGCAAGGGGAACCGGTCGCCGCCGAACCGAGCGCTTGGGCGGCGTCCGCGGCCGCGGACCACTATGCGACCTGGCGCATCCGCCATCTGCGCCCGGACATCGAGACAGTAGCCGCGTTGGCCGACGCGTGGCACCGCAGGGATTCGTGGCCCAAGCTCGGCCGGCCATCTGAGCCACGCATGCCCACCCCGGTCCCTGACGGCGGCTGGACCGACGCACGAACCGACTTGCTTCGGCTGCGGTTCGGCGCCGGCAGGACGGCGGTCGTCGAGCACGGTCCCGACGTTCCCGGCTCGACCGACGCCGACGTCGCGTTGATCACGGGAAAACAGGAATCGGCGGTGGCCGGCTACCGGCGGTTGCTGGCGACAGATCCGGACGCTCCTGCCGCGATTGTGGGCCTTGGGCTCGCTTTGTCTGTCCGAGGCACCGGACCGGCCGCCCGAGCGCTGCTGCACCGCCCGGAACTGGTCCGCGCAGTACACCGAGTACTTCGTGCTACCACCGATCACGCGCCGGCGATCGAGGCTGTCGCCGGGTGGATCGGACGGTTCACGCATTGATCCGGTCAGAGCGGCATCGGATCGATGTCACAGTCGGCGCGGACCCCCCGCGAGGCGGCAATCGTCCCTGGGTGCGCTTCGCCCAAGACTTGCCGATAGCGGTTCATGACGTCCTCGTACAGCTCGTCCGCTTCTTCCATCTGCCCGAGCGTCTTGAGATCCAACGAACGATTGAGCTGGACCGCAAGGGTCGTCGGGTGGTCTTTGCCCAGGACCCGCCGCGACCGTTGCAGCAGTTCGGCGTCACGCTCAGCGGCTTCTTGGACGCGATCCAGCGCCGCAAGGTCACTCGCGACATCGATCGCGCACACGATCGTGTGCGGGTGGTCTTCGCCGAGTTGCGCTCTGAAGTCCTCCAACGTCCGCTCGTCGAGCAGTCGTGCGTTCGAGGGATCGCCGGACAGGCGCATGGTCACACCCAGGTCGAGTGCCGCTGACAACGTGTGCGGGTGCTTCTCTCCCAAGCTTTCCCGATAGAGGTCGAAGACCTCCTCCCCCAGTTTTCGCGCCGCCGCGAACTCCTGTGCCTGCCGCAGGTCGATCGAATACCCCAAGGCACAGGCGAGCGCATTCGGGTGTTTGTCGCCGTATCGGACCCGGAAGCGCCGAAGAGCGTCCTTTGAGATCTCGCGTGCCGTTTCGTGGTCGCCGTCCTTCCGGCACGCGACCGCGAGGTGGGCTTTACGGCGGAGGGTGCTGATGCTGTCCTCGCCGTAGAGCTGCTCGACCCGGTCAGTGATCTGCTGCTGTTCGATCCTCGCCCATGGGTAGTCACCGAGCTCGCGCCGAGCGATAACCATGAGGACCTGCGTCGCCACGGTCAGCGCGTTGTCGTAACCGAAGACCTCGACTCGCCGACGGTAGGTTTCCGTGGCGAGTTCATTCGCCCGCCGATAGTCCCCGATGAGGAGCAACGCCACAACGTAATCGTGAGCTGCGTTCAGGGTGCTCGGATCTTCTTCGCCGAAGAGGCCGCGCGCCTTGACATAGATCTCTTCGTTCCGTTGTGCCGCCGCCGCAAAGTCGCCTCTTGCCTTCAAGACAAGGGCGTACGCGAGCGCGGCGTTGAGAGTCTCTTCCTCGTCGGGCCCCACGAGGCTCTTGTAACGGTCGTAAGTTCGCTTGCTGACCTTTTCCGCGTCGGTGTAGCGCCCGACAGTCCATTGGAAGAACGCCAGCCGCTCGGACGCCTCCAGTTCTTTCAACGGCGGGTCCTCGATGGGCAGCTCACCGCGTTCCTGTCGTTCAACTCGGTCCCGTTCCCACTGCTGAACCGCAAGTTCCGCGAGTGTGACCGCGCCGTCGTGGTCACCCCAGTGGTAGAGGAACCTCATCAGGTTGAGCACCAGTTGTCGGACCCACTGATCGGTGCATTCGATCAGCTCGGCGTCGTAGATGTGCGGCAGTACCTCTTGATAGCGCTGCCACTGCCGCGGGGAAGCTGGGTTGTTCGGATCGAGGTTGGCGAGGAGTTTGTGGGCACCATGCCGCATCTCGCGGCGCTGTTGATCGGACATGCGATTGCGCAGGACCAGCTGCACGAGCCGGTGCAGGAGAATGGTGTCGGTGCGGTGATCGATCTTCGCCAGACCGAACCGGTTGATGTCGCGGATGGCGCGGCTGAGCTTGATCGGGTCCCGGAGCGCCCGGTCGAGCTCGGGCGCGATTGTGGTCTCACGAACGCCGTTGAACAAGCTCCGGGACACCGGCTCGGGCGCGAAGAACGCGCAAACCTGCAGCAGCTGATGTGCGGCCGGACTGCTCACACTCAACTGGTCGAAAGACACGTTCCACGCCGCAGCGACCGAAGCCTCGTAGTCCTGAGGGGTCGAAGTGTCGAGGATTTCCGCGACCTTCTCGTCGAACAGCTGCAGGTACTCCCGGGCGGACATCCCGGTCTCCGCCAGCCACGCTGCCGCCTGCTCTATGGCCAGTGGCAGGTCGCCCAGTTTCTCCGCGATGCGGTCGGCGTCCGAATCACCCAGCTGTGGTCCACGCTTGCTGAGCAGCGTCTTGCTTTCGGCGCGCTCGAACACGGCCACCTCGAGCGGGCGCGCCACACCGGCCCAGTTCGGGTTGCGTGAGGTGACGAGAATGTCGCCGGGTCCGCCGACGGGGAAGAACGGGCGCACCATTTCCGGGTCTTCGGCCGAGTCGAAGACGAGCAGCCAGCGACGGTACGGTCGGCCCAGGCGCAGCGCTTCCTTCACCGCGGGCACGGCCGTGATGGCCTCGTCGGCTCCCGGCAATCGGAGGCGGTGGGCCAGTTCGGTGAGCGACGCGTGGATCTGGGTCGGCTGGGTGGCCTGAATCCACCAGACGATCTCGTAATCCTGCAGGTGGCGGTAGATGTACTCGGTCGCCATCTGCGTCTTGCCGATGCCACCCATGCCGTGCAGGGTCGCCGGCAGGACCGCGGTGGTGCCCGCGCCCAATCGTTCAGCCAGCTGAGCGAGCAGTTCGGTGCGGCCGGTGAAATTGGGATTGGGCGGCGGGATCGAACCCCAAACCGGAGGGACCTCTTCGCCTGAACGGCGTACTTGACGGGAAGTCGATGCGCCAACACTGGCGACGACATTCGCCTTCTCGGCGGCGGCTGGTTCGTCCAAACCGGCTGAGGCTAGATCCACCGGGTCTCGGTTCTCCTGACTGCCGACAGGCGTTTGGCCGGGGACCGTTGCAAGGTCCTCGGCCATTACTTCTTCAGCGCGCGGTCTTTTGGCACCGACCTTACTCGGATCGGCACTTTGCGCAAGTTTGGCCACTCGGTCAGCTCTGGAGAGGTACGGACCCGACAACGCGCTCATCACGTCTCGCTCGAGGGCCACCTCCTCCATCGTCGCCGTGTCAGGCGGGTCCGGAGTCGAGTCCGGGGCCGCCAGTGCCGCCTCGAGCCTTGCCAACGCAGGGTTCCGGCTGCCGATCCGCCGCGACGCAGCGCTGACCGCAAGGGCCGTATCCGACCTTCGCGCACCGCTGAGCAAGACCCGTCTCGCCTGGCCGGAAAACTCCCACGGCGTCGTCCAATCCCACGGTTGACCGGCGCCCCCGCTTCGAAGCAGTCCGCTCGTGAATACCTCAACCAGGTGATCAGGACCGGACTCCGGCAACATTTCCGCTTGCACAGCGGACGCGACATCGAGATCGACCGGAACTGCAGCCAAGAGTGTGACCAGCCGGAATGCCGACGGCGAAGCTTGACTGTAAAAATCTCTCACACGGTCCTGAGCAGTGGACTCGTCTTCCGGCAACTCCGGATCTTCACTCGATTCGGGGAAAGAATCCGAGGCCCGCTCCCGGATTACCATCACTGAGCATCTCCGCGGCTCGCCCGCCCGTCCGGTAACGATTTCGGTCCACCTGCGGAACCACCGAGCCTCCAGCTCCAGCACGGGCACGGCGACCGAGTCCTCGGGCGCTTCGGCCTGCTCGGGCTCGTCGAACAACAGATCGGTCAGACCAACCCGATACGTGTCGTTGGGCCTGACCGGACCCTTTGTGGTGATTTCCCCGTTCCTGGCGTCGACACCGCCACGCATCCACAGCCGCCTCGGCAGCAGGTGGACGATCGCAACCGGGACCTTGCGGCCCCATTGGGCGATCAGGGGCTGTACCAGGTCGTGGCGCCATGCGTCGCTGATCCCGTCCGTCAGCACCAGCATCACACGCCGCCCGGAGGAGTCGACCGGCTCGCCGGCGCCCCGGACGGGGCTTTCCGGAGTTCCGCCGCGCAGCACCGGCCCCAGAACCATGCCGCCTTCGGCGCGGCCGGCCTTGCCCGTTTCCAACAACCGGACCTGGACCGACCTGAAGATGCTGAGCCTCCGCTGGCAGAGCGCCACGAAAGCCGCGACCGTGGGAGCCCACAGCGCCATCGAAGGTGCCTGCTCGACCACCAGGGTCAGGTCCAACCACGGCATGCGCTTGCGCTTGGTGACCGGGATCCAAACCCCCGCTTCCGCGCTGGCCTCCGCGGTTCGCTCCTCATCGAGTTCAACGTCCTCCGGTTGCACCGAAGGCACCTTGCGCTTGAAGGCCCGGAAGGCACGCACGAGCCGACCGATCTCGGGCAATGGCGGAGCAGCGGCGACCGCCGGAGCTTGCGCTCTCCTCAGCAGCCCATCCACGACCGTGGTGCCACGGTCGGTCCCCGCCCCGGGCTGCGCCGAGACGGGGGCCGGAAGGTCGTCCGGCATCCGGAGACCGTCGCGCTCGGGTTCTCGCATCGGCGGAGGATGCATCGCAGCGGTCTCGGGCGGCTCGGAGCGGAGTGGAGACGTGAACGATTCCACAGGCGTAGGCGGCTCGGCCGTATTGGCCTCGATCGCGGCCATCAGCCACAGTCCGTCAGCGACCTCACTCGGTGTCAGGTCGTGGGATTCCGGGTCGTCCGCGCCCCGCGGCATCTCAGTGCCCCTGCTGGTTCAAGTGCTGCCACAGCGACTCGACCAGCGCCGGCCACCCCGGGTCGTCGGGGTGATAGGCACCGGACGTCGCCAGGAAAATCGCGTCGAGCAACTTGTCCGCGGGCAACCCACCGAGCGCCGCACGCCGCGCGACGAAGTCCTCGATCAGCACTCCCCGCTGCCGCGGGTCAAGCGCGTGCGCGGCGACGATCGCGGCGAGCTGCGCCGGGTCGGGGTCCTTCATCTCCAGACGCAGGCACCGGCGGAGGAACGCGGGCGGGAAGTCCCTTTCCCCATTGCTCGTGATGACCACGACGGGGAAGGCCGAACACCGGACGACGCCGTTTTCCACCTGGGCGGTGTAGCCGGGATCGGCCGTGAAGACCTCCGCCACCGGCGAGCGGCGGGCATCACGCGCCAGCTCCGGGATGAGGAACTCACCGTCCTCGAAGATCGAGAGGAGGTCGTGGGGCAGGTCGGATTCCGCTTTGTCGAGTTCGTCCACAAGCAGTACCCGCGGGAGCCGGCACGGCAGGAAGGCGGTACCCAGCTCACGCAACCGGACGAAGTCGCCGATGGGCGGTTCCTCCCCGCCGGGTTCGCCCGGGCCGGCGTGGCGCGCTGCCGATGCCTGCACCCGGCCGATCGCGTCATAGTCGTAGAGCCCGGATTTCAGAGTCGTCTGCGAGGTCACTGACCATCGGAGAACGCGGCCCAGCCGCAGTTCGCGGGAGATCCGGTAGGCCAGACTGGATTTGCCGCTGCCGGGTTTCCCCGTCACCAGGAGGGGGCGGCGCAGGTACAACGCAGCGTTGACCATGTCCACTTCGGTGCGGTCGGCTTGGCCCGTGGTGAAGCTCAGCGCGACACCCAGGCGCCGGTCGATCTCGGCGTCGTCCTGCGGTACGTCGGCCGCGAGCGGCTCGCCGTCCCGCCGGAAGTCGCGCCAAGGCGGCGGGGGCGGGAGCCGGTCGGAAAGGTGCATGTCCTGCAGGGGCTGTCCGGTGCCCCGGTATATCCACCAGTCCGGTGTACGGTCAGCGAGTTCGGTCCTGTTCATCGGCACCCCCTCTGCCGACCGGGCGGCTTCCGCCCTCGCCGAGGGGGAGCGTGCGGTTCGGGTCGTCCCATAGCACCACCAAGTCCCCTATAACCCCGCCATCCGGGGACGACGACCGATTTCCCAGTGCGTCGAGACGGTGCTTCCGGGTCAGCGCAGGCAAATTCCCCAAATCGTCACTGCTGGCCAACCAGGCTACCACCTCACGCACGACTTCCGAAGAGACCGTAGGGTGCCAAACGATGACGGGCAACCCAGCGCGCAGAGCAGCGAATAGCTCATCGCGCCCCGGAATCGGGCTTGCCGACGGCACCTGCGTCAGCACCGTCATGAGCCACCGCTCGTCGCTGAGAATCGCGTCGATGCGGTGTCGATCTTCGGTGTCCTCGCGGCCGCAGAAATACACTCGATCGAACGACGGCTCCTGAGCCCAGGAGGACCACCGTCGGCGCCAAACCCGGTGGGAACGCGGAGCACGCATCCGTTCCAGTGAACGAATAACCGTCGGGTAAGTCATGTACAGCGGGCGAGGCTCACCGATGTCACCCTGCGTGCTCCACGCATGCACCGGAAGGCCCAACAACACGCGCGGAAGCACGAATTCGAGCAGAGCCTCGGTGTCGCGCGTCGACCAGGCCTCTTCCGCTGCGGAGATCACCTCGGCCACTGCCTCTTCCAACCCGGTCGATGTCGTCGACACGGTCTCCCCACGAGGTGGCGGCCATTCGGCGGGATCATCTTGCCGCCAGTGGGAAATTTCGTAACGATCCTGATCGACGGGGTCGAGACTGATCATGATGGTCAAGTGCAGCCGCGACGACGCAGACGGCGTGACGCTGACCTGAAGCTCACGAAGAGCGCCGTCGAGCCGAAGGCGGTGCGCCTGTCCGTGAGACCACTTCCGCAGATCTGCGGCCAATCGCTCGTCGCATTCGGCCGCGATCAGCTCTGCGAACGCCACGACCGGCGGCAGTTCCCCGGGCGCGGCATTGAAGTCGGCAAGACCGAAGAAGGCTGCCGCTGCGTCGGCGTACTGCGGCGTCGGCACGACGAACCGGGCGGCCCGGCGAACCGCCGCCTTGAGCCCCGGCGGGGAGAACCCCTCCAGTTGCTGTCGGAAGCGTTCCTGCTCGTCCTCTGGTACCACGTCCAACAGCGGCACGGAATCGACCAAATCGCGGAACTGTTTACATTCTTTGGTCCCTGGACGGAGTAATTGGAGCACATCGGCCAGCTTGCGAAGACCCCCTTCGAGATCGCTGCACTCGTTGACGATCTCGATCAGCTGCGCTCGCGGATCCAGTTGGTCGGGGACCGTGAACGGACTGTCGAATTCTCTGCGTAGCTCCGCGACCAGCAACGTGCGGATCGACTTGTCGTCGGCGAAACCGGCGACCACGAGGACATCGACGAGAGCCTGGCGAATCGCGAGACCGACTTGGCGGCGCCCTTGCCTAGTCGACACCGGCGTACCACCTCCCGCCCCCGCGAAAGTGCCCCCGAAGATCGCGAGTCTACCTATCCGGCACATCAGGAGAAGGGGCAAAAGGCGGACAACTGTCAACGAGCTCCCAGGCCGGAGCGGCCGGCGATCACGGCGCTGAGCTGTTCGACCTGTGGTGACCCCGGCTCCAGGAGACGCACCGCGGCGAGCAGCTCGGCCAGGCCGCCGTCGTAGCGCTCACACGTGCGCGCCAGTTCGATCACATGCAGCCGGTCTTCTGCTTGATGCCGGACCGCATCGGCGATCTCGCGCCGGGAGAACATCCGCAGCAGGAGCCCGCGGCCTTCCGCGTTCCGCACGCAGTCGACGGCCAGCAGCGCGTCGATGAGCGCCGCGAAATCCGTGGTCGCCGCCGGCCGGACGGCCGGCACCGGGAGGCCGTTCCTCACCGCGCCCAACAGCCGGAGCCAGGCTTCCGTCTTCGTTTCCTTGTTCTCGATCGGGATGCGGCGGTACGCGCGCGCGTCCGCCGCCGGGTCGGCGCGGACCACGTCCTGGTAGAACGTGTTCGACACGACCAGGGCCAGCACCGCTTCCGACTCCCTCAGCGCCGCCTTGATCTCGGCCGCGTCCAGCAGGCGGAACGCGTGGCTGTTCGCGTCGCTGATCGTTCCGTTGCTCCCCTGGTAGACCTCGCCCGCGTGCAGCGCCATCCGCAGCCGCACGTTCGCCTCGGCGGCGTGGACCTCGTTGTAGCGGCGCAGCTCGGCCAGCATCCGTTCGGGCAGCTCGGCCACCAGGTCCGCCTTCGCCACCTCCGTCGGCAGGTGGATCATCATGCCGTCGCCGGTGTTCTCCCTGAAGAGCGCGTCCCACGGGATGCCGGCGTCCGCGAACGCCGTGCGCATGATCCTCCAGAACCCGTCGTGGATGACCAGCCGGTGCGCCGTCGTCCGCCGGGGGTCGTTGTAGCCGGCGATGTCGACGGCCATGATCGTCCTGTGGTGCGCGGCCGGATAGGAATGCACGGCCCACCTCCCCACGTCCCGGGACCATTGTCCCAGACCCATGCACGCTGGGCCATGTTCGCGCAGGGCGTTACGACAAATCCGGCGCCTGTTGACATGTTTTCGTCCATAATTCGGCGTGCCCACGACACGCCTGCACCTGGTGAGCGCGGATGAGGACCACCGCGTCTCCACCATCGAGCTCTTCTTCGACCTGGTCTTCGTCTACGCCATCACCCAGGTCACCCAGCTGATGGCCGACCACCTGAGCCTCACCGGCGTGGGGCAGGGGGTGGCCATGCTCGCCGTGCTGTGGTGGTGCTGGTGCAGCTATGCGTGGCTCGGGAACACCATCCACGTCGACCACGGGATCGCGCGGCTGGCCATGTTCGGCGCGATGGCCGTGATGTTCCTGGTGTCGCTGACCATCCCGGAAGCCTTCGTCGACCACCCTGGCGGCCTGTACGCGCCCGCTCTCTTCGTCGTCTGTTACGCGCTTGTTCGGCTTCTTCACCTCGTCGCCTACCTGGGCGCGGCGAAGGACGATCCGGGACTGCGGCGGGTGCTGCTCAAGATGTTCGTCGGGCTGCTGCCGAGTGTCGTGCTGCTCGGGGTGGCCGCCTTCCTCAGCGGGCCGTGGCAGCTGGGGCTGTGGGTCGTCGCGCTGCTGGTCGACTACCTCAACGTCTACCTCACCGGGCCCGACGGGTGGCGGCTGAACTCGCCCGCGCACTTCGCCGAGCGGTTCGGGCTCATCGTGATCATCGCGCTCGGTGAGTCGATCGTCGCCATCGGGATCGGGATCGGGGCGCTGCCCATGTCGTGGCTGGTCGCGGGCGCGGCCGTGTGCGGGCTGGGGCTGGCCGCCGGGATGTGGTGGACCTACTTCGACGTCGTCGCGCGGGTCTCCGAGCACCGGCTCACCCAGGCCGCCGGCACCGAACGCACCAAGCTCGCCACCGACTCCTACACCTTCCTGCACCTGCCGCTGATCGCCGGGATCGTGCTGGTCGCCCTCGGGCTGAAGAAGGCCTTCCTCTACATCGCCGACACCGAGCACCACACGCCCGGCGAAGCGCTGCACGGCGTGCCGATCTGGACGCTGACCGGCGGCCTCGCCCTCTACCTGATCGCGCTCAGCGCGCTGCGCAAGCGCAACCTCGGCAGCTGGAACGTCCAGCGGCTCGTCGTCGGGCTTCTGCTCGTCGCCGCGACGCCGCTGCTGGAGCACGTGCCCGCCGCCGTGCTGCTGGTGGTCGCGGCCGCCGTGGTGCTCGGGCTCATCACCTTCGAGCGCATCCGGTTCGCCGAGTGGCGCAGGAATGTGCACACCGCGCACTCGTGACCGACCCCGCACTGGCGCGATCCCGGCTCCCGGGTTAACCTACTGGCGAGTAGGTAACGGGATGGAGGGCCACATGGCTGCGCCAAGGAAACGGGACGCGATGGGCTGGGGCCTGTCCGCGCTGACCCGGCTGGCCGGGAGCAAGGTCGTCGATCGGGCCGGGCTGCGGAAGCCGCTCGAAGGCCTGGTCACCGCGGGGACGCGCAACGGCTTCCGCGTTGCCGGCGCGGCGACCCGGTCGTTCAAGTCGGTGCAGAAGCTGGGCAAGCCCGCCCGGCTCACGCCGGCCGCCGACACCGGGCTGTTCGACCTGACGCCGAGCGAAGACCAGCAGCTCATCGTCGAAACGGTGACCGAGTTCGCCGCCGAGCAGCTGCGGCCGGCCGCCGCGGACGCCGACGCCAAGCTCGAGGCGCCCGAGGGCCTGCTGAGCCGGGCCGCCGAGCTGGGCATCAGCCTGGTCGGCATCCCCGAGGAGCTCGGCGGCGTCGGCACGGAACGCTCGGTGGTGACCAACGCGCTCGTCGCGGAAGCGCTTGCGCACGGCGACCTCGGCCTGGCCGTGGCCGTGCTCGCGCCGTCCGCCGTCAGCACCGCGCTGGTCAGCTGGGGCGACGAGCAGCAGCAGGCCGACTACCTGCCCGCGTTCACCGGCGAGCACGTCCCGGCCGCGGCGCTGGCGCTGCAGGAGCAGAAAGCGCTCTACGACCCCTTCAAGCCCGCCACGAAGGCGCGCCGCACCCCGAAGGGCTACCAGCTCGACGGCGTCAAATCGCTGGTCCCGCGGGCGACGCAGGCGGAGCTGTTCATCGTCTCGGCCGACCTCGAAGGCCGCGGCCCGGCGCTGTTCCTCGTCGAGTCGTCGAGCGCCGGGGTGTCCATCGAAACCGAGCCGGCGATGGGCCTGCGCGGCGCCGCCACCGGCAAGCTGCACCTGGAGCACGTCAACCTGCCCGCGGGCGCGCTGCTCGGCGGCGGCAAGGCCGACGTCTTCGCCGACGTCGTCCGGCTGTCGCGGCTCGGCTGGGCGGCGCTGGCCGCCGGCACCGCGAAGGCCGTCCTCGACTACGTCGTCCCCTACGTCAACGAGCGGGTGGCGTTCGGCGAGCCGATCAGCCACCGGCAGGCGGTGGCGTTCTCCGTCGCCGACATCGCGATCGAGCTGGAGGGCCTGCGGCTGGTCACGCTGCGCGCCGCGGCGCGGGCCGAGCAGGGCAAGCCGTACGCCCGCGAGGTCGCGCTGGCGCGGAAACTCGCCGTGGACAAGGGCATGCAGATCGGCAACGCGGGCGTGCAGCTGCTCGGCGGGCACGGCTTCGTCAAGGAGCACCCGGTCGAGCGCTGGTACCGGGACCTGCGGGCCATCGGCGTCATGGAAGGCGCCGTCCTTCTCTAGGCTTTGGGAAAGGCAAGTCATGATCAACCTGGAAGTCCCCAAGAAGGCCGGCGCGCTGATCAACCAGGCGTACCAGGCCGCGGCCGAGGTGTTCCGGCCGATCTCGCGCAAGTACGACCGCGCGGAGCACACGTACCCGAGCGAACTGGACATGTTCGCGGCGCTGCTGGACGGCTTGAATTCTTCGGGCGAGGGCGGCGCGGGCGCGGCGGGGGTGCGTCGCTCGGCCTCCGAGAAGGAGGAGAAGGGCAACCGCAACGGCGCCAACCTCAACGTCGTCCTCGGCACGATCGAGATGTGCTGGGGTGACGTCGGCCTGCTGCTGTCGATGCCGCGTCAGGGCCTCGGCAACGCGGCGATCAGCTCGGTCGCGACGGACGAGCAGCTCGAGCGCTTCTCCGGCATGTGGGCGGCGATGGCGATCACCGAGCCGTCGTTCGGTTCGGACTCGGCGGCGGTCAGCACGACGGCCCGCCTCGACGGCGACCACTACGTGCTGAACGGCGAGAAGATCTTCGTGACGTCGGGCGAGCGCGCGGACGCGGTGGTCGTGTGGGCGACGCTGGACAAGTCCAAGGGCCGCGCGGCGATCAAGTCGTTCGTGGTGGAGAAGGGCACGCCGGGCTTCGAGGTGGTGCGCACCGAGCACAAGCTCGGCATCCGCGCCTCGGACACGGCGGTGCTGCGCTTCGAGAACTGCCGCGTCCCGCGCGAGAACCTGCTGGGTTCGCCGGAGATCGACACCAAAAAGGGTTTCGCGGGCGTCATGCAGACGTTCGACAACACCCGCCCCCTGGTGGCGGCAATGGCGATCGGCGTCGCCCGCGCGGCCCTGGAGGAGACGCGCGCGATCCTCACGTCCGCCGGTATCACGATCGACTACGACCGCCCGGCCAACTCCCAGCACGCGGCCGCGGCCGAGTTCCTCCGCCTGGAGGCGGACTACGAGTCGGCGTACCTGCTGACGCTGGAATCGGCGTGGATGGCGGACAACCGCAAGCCGAACTCACTGCAGGCGTCGATGGCAAAGGCCAAGGCGGGGCGGTCGGTGGTGGAGATCGCGCTGAAGTGCGTGGAGCTGACGGGGGCCTACAGCGAGGAATCGTTGCTGGAGAAGTGGGCTCGGGATGCGAAGATCCTGGACATCTTCGAGGGGACTCAGCAGATCCAGCAGTTGATCGTCGCCCGCAGGGTCCTCGGGAAGACGTCGGCCGAGCTGAAGTAGTTGTGACGTAACGGAAATCCGCCCGGTCGCTTGCCCTTCTTGGGGCGCTGCGACCGGGCGGCTTTTGCGTCGGCGGGGACGGGGTTTCATGATCAGGCCGCCTCCAGGCCGTCATCGAGGGCAGGCCGTCCGAACACCGCGTCGACGGCTTCCCGCGCCCGCTGGTGGCTCGACGGGACCAGGTGCGTGTACGTCCGGAGCGTGAAGCCCGGGTCCGCGTGGCCAAGGTAGTCGGCCAGCTCCGCGATCGAGACCGCACGGGCCAGGAGCGTGGACGCGTAGAAGTGACGGAGCGCATGCATCCCGTCCGCGCGACCTCGGTACTTGATCCCGGCCGCCCGGAACGCTCCGTGCCAGACGACCTTCGTGAACAGATCTCCGGAGTACAGCCGGCCACCTTCCCCAGTCATCAGCAGCCGCGCCGTCACCGGATCACCATCAGCGCTCTGCCAGGGCAGGGTCACGGCCACGGACGGGAACCGATCCTCATGGTCGTCGATCTCCGCCAGCATCGCCGCCGACAGCGGGATGGTTCGCTCCTTGCCCCGCTTGGGGAGCGCGAACATCATCACGCCCCGAACCGTCTTGATCTGTCGACGAATCCGTACGGTCATAGCCGTCCGGTCGACGTCGTCCGGCGAGAAGCCCAGAATCTCCCCCTGCCGCAGACCGAAGCCGGCACCGAGCGGGACGGCGATTTTGAACCGTTCCGCCAATCCCGACCGCACGGCCTGGACGCGTTCCTCCGGCCATACGACGATCGGCGGGCTACTCGCGACCGGTCGCCGCACGGTCTTCGCGTGACAGGGGTTCTCACGAATCCGGCGGTCGTCCACGGCCGAATCCATCACACCGGACACGGTGTTGAACAAGACCGCTTGATAGTTGTCCGAAAGCTTCCGCTCTTCCATCGAGCCGACCCAGTCACGAATGGTCGACGGCTTGATCTGCCCGACCTTCTTGCTCTCGAAGACCGGATAGATCTGACTTTCGAGCCGACTGAGGATGGTCGACCGCGTGCCCGGGTCTGGAGACTGGCTCTTCACCCAGCTCTCCGCCTGCTGGCGAAACGTCGTCATCGAGGCGCGCGGATCGATGTACTTGTCTTCGCGTTTGTCCGACTCGACGCCGATGAGGAAGTCCTCAGCGCGCTTCTTCTGCTTGTCCGCGAATGACTTCGAGCGTTCGTTGTTGTCCGGATCGAGGTAGCGGACTTTGTACCGCAGCCCGATGCCGTACAGCTCGGACCGTTCCATGACGGGCTTGCCCCGCGCGTTGAGGATGACCTTCCCGGTCACCGCATCCCGCGCGGGGCGAAACCAACGGTCTTGGATGTGTCCCATCAGGCCGCCTCCGCGTCGACCCAGGCGCGCAGCTTGGCCGGGTCATAGCGCAGGTGCCGGCCGATCTTCTTGACCGGCGGACCCTCGCCGCGCCACTTCCACTGGTAGAGCGTTTTCACCGGGACCCCGAGGTAGTCGGAGACGTCCTCGACTGTCCAGAGCCGATCGATGTTGCTGATGTTGTTCACTGCTCCCCCTTCGATCAGGCCGCGAGTCCAGTTGCCGAAGTTTCTGGAGGTCTTTCCGCTGCCAGTAGCGCCCGGTCGTACTCGGCTTTCCACGTGATCCGTTCCGCGATCGCGCGCATCACCAGGTGTGGCCGGGGCGGGACTTGCGGGTCTCCGGGCTCGACCTTGCGCCAGACCTGCTGTGACCGGTCGGTCTCTGGCTTCTCGATCCCGACTGCCGCGAGCGCCTGGAGCACGAAGGCTCGCCGGTCGGCCTTGTGGTCCACGAGCGTCTTGCCCGACCACTTCCGGGAGACCAGGACGCGACGGCCAGGCAGCCCGAGCGTGGTCCGGCGGTGAGCCCGGCCCTTGCAGTGCCCCGGAGTGGTCTTGCCCGTGACGCCCTTGGGTTGGACGCCGTAGAGCAGCCAGACCGCGCAGCGCGGCGAACACGGCGTGATTGCCAACTCGGCGTGAAGCCGGTCGTGGTGATCGGCCTGGGCCGCGCTGTCTGCCTCGACCACTTCGCCGGTTGACTTGGTGAGGTACTTGGTCAAGTAGCCGATGTGGCGGCCGGCCTCTTCGGTGCCACCGAGGATGCCCTTCGAGTGCACCTGTCGCCCGAACGTGACGACGTGTGCGGGACGCTCGACGGCCTCTACCGCGTCGTCCCAGCGAGTCAGCGGCTCGCGCGTCTCCGGGTCGACGAAGCCTGTGTCCGGGCCGTCCCAGACCGGGCGCCGGTCGACGTAGACGATCTCGTCATGAGCCGGCCACCAGACCTGGTGGTAGGTGGCTTCGGTGACCTGGCGGATCACGTCGTGCGGAACCGCACCGCGGATCGCCGTGTGCAGGTGCGGGGCGGCCCGACGCTGCGGCTCGACGGTGGCGAAGTACTGCGCGTCCCAGCCGACGACCCGCCGCAGGTTCTGCCACCACCGGTCCACCAGCGCGGAGAAGTGCACCGCATCCCGGGCGGCCCGCCGGTAGTCATATCGACTTGGGTCGACCGGCGAGCCGTCGCCACGGACCGGACCGTAGGTGTCGCAGGTCAGCGTGACGAACATCGACGGCCGGAACTTCCCCGCGTACTCCCGCCCGACCGTGGTCTTCGCGACTTTCCGCCGAGGCAGGTTCGGCGCGTCCTGCCGCCGCTTGGTCGACCGCTTCACCGCCCGCTTAGTCGGCACGTCGAGAGCGGGCAGCCGGCCCCGCATCCCAAGTTGCCGAAGTTCCGCGTCAACCCCGGCGACCTCCTCCCGCAGTTCCTCGGCTTCCGTCTGGTCGTGCTCGACAACCTCCCGATAGGCCGCAACCAGGTCTGCGCGGTAGGTCAATAGCTCCTTGTGGTCTTCCGATGGCGGCTCGGCTGTGAGGCTGGGTTCTTCGGTCATGTGCCAGCCCTCGCGGCACTGGGCCTGCCGCAGCGCCTTCGCCTTCCGCGCGCAGGGCAGGCAGACCGATTCCACTGTGGAGCCGCAGGGCACCGGGACGTAGCGGAGTTCGCCGGTGGTGGTGTCCCCGACCTCCATCGTGAACGGGCGGACGCAGACGCCGTGCTTCTCCGCCGTCGCCCGGATCACGTCAGCAGCCCGCGGGGCCCGCATCCGCTCCGCGCGTGTCTCACTCATCAGGCAGCCACCTCCCCAGGCGACAACCAACCACGCAGCAGATAGACCGGCATGTCCTGCTTCGCCCCGGCTGGCAGGTCGGGGAACGTGCTCGGCTCGAACGGAACCACGCCGAAGACGCGGACCGGGATGCCGCAGGGTGTCCGGCCGGTGATCGACAGGTGGACCCACCGCCCGTCCCGCAGCCGCCACAACTGGGCCGAGACGTCGTCGAGCGTGTGCGCCCAGACCAGCAACGCCCGAGCCACCTCCGGCAGGCTATCGGCATCGAGCTGGACTTTGATGGGGCTCGACCAGGCGTTGACGTCGACCGTGGCGACCGGCGGCAGCTGGTGGGAGTCGAGGTGGTCGCGGATGGCGTCGAGGAAGATCATCAGCCGGTTCACGCGGCCACCCCCTCACCGCCGTGCCGCAGATCCGCGACACCCCCGTTGGTCACGTACGCCTCCAGCGCCTTCACCGTGGAGTCGGAGACCCACCCGGCCCGGACGCGCAACGGCTCGCGGATGCCTTCACCCCAGACGTAACCGACACCGGCCTCCGCGTCGCCGATGCGGTTCGCCCACGCTCCGCGCTCGTACGCGCCGTCACCGAGGACCATCCCGACGTGCGTCTTGGAGGTCACGCGCAGGCACACACGCCGGGTGAACAGCTCCCGTACCGGGACGGTGTCCTTGGTGGGCTCCTGGACGTAGCCACGGACCGAGATCCCCAACGCCCGCCCTTGCGTCGTCAGCAACGCGACACGCTCCACAATGGCCTCACGTGTCTTGCGGTCGGTGTACTTGGTCAGCGCGCCGATCTCGTCGAACTCCAGCAGCTCCAACGGATACTCCGTCGACACCGGAATCGTCCGCAGCCGACCAGCGAACGCACGCTTACGGACTCCATCTCCTCCACCAAGCCGTCAAGCAGCTCGACCGCGTCCTTCCCGCCGACCGCGTAGCGAGAGAAGATCCCGCGCCCGTAGGCCAGCTCCATGCCCTTGGGGTCGATCCCGGACATCCGCACCACTCCCGCCCGGATCGCTGGAGCAGCAGCGACCAGCGGGCACCACATGACCGAGTTCTTGCCCGCCCCGGAGGCACCGGCGGTCAGACAGTGCGCACCGGAACCCAGCAGAGGGACGCGCCAGTCACGGCCGTACTCGGTCCGCCCGGCCCGGACATTCCGCAGATCCACACCGGTCGAGTCGACGCCGTCCGGAACCTGGGGGCCGGCCACCCCGCCGCTGAGCAGGTCACGGCGCTGGAAGTCGATCGAAACGACGTTCGGGGCCAGCTCGCGGACCTGGCAACGAGCGACCTTCCGCGCAACAGCCAGCGCCCGGGCAGCCTCGTCGAAGTCCTCCGGCTTCTGCCCGGCCACCAGCTCCACCCGCACCTCATCCCACGACGCGCCGGAGCGAACGCCGAGCACCTTCGGCATCCGCGCGTTCGGCCGGTTAGACGTCGAGCGGGACAGCGCGCGTCGACGGCCGACGAGGTTCACGTTCACCACCACCGGCAGCGCCTCATCACGCACCGGCAGACCGCAGGCGTGCAGCCACTCCGGCAGCTTCCGCCCGTACACCGCCCACCGGGCCTACCAGGAGCGCAGGAACCGCCAGCACCACTGATCGAATGAGACGGCATCGATTGCCCACCACGCCGCCAAGATGACCGCGACGCAGCCCAGGATGATCGCCAGGGAGAGCCATCCGGCCAGCTCACACCAGGCGTAGACCGCAACCACGGGGAGGCTGGTCCGCCAGCGCGTCACCACCTGCGCGAGCATCCACACGACCGCCTTGCACAGCCACCACAGGGCCACGAACACCACGGCCGCCGCAGCCAGAGCTTCCAGGATCGAGGCCAAGGCGCGGCCGATCTTGTGCAACACCCACACACCGAGCCCCAGCCCAGCCAGAGCGACTACCGCGAAGCCGGGAGACATCACCGACCACCCCGCTTCACCCGCAGGTCCAGCGGCAGCATTCCCAAGCAGGGAGCGCACTTGGTTTCGCCGGGCAGCAGCTTGGCGAATCGTTTGCAGGAGGCGCAGCGCGTTCGGGTGACCCCCGTTGACGCTCGCCGGTCGTCGTCGTTTAGCGTTGTCATTGTTCACTTCCGCTGGTTGTGGACAGCGCAGGAGCGGCAAGGTTGGTAGCCAGGCACCGCTTCTGCGCCTTAACGGATCACACGCACCCGCAACAGGACGTGCTTCATCGCCGCACGTCATCGCGTGCGTTTTTCGCTGATACTGTTGACTTTTCGGTCGTCTACATGCGACTAATCAGCAGGCGTCCCTTCTGCCTGAAGGTTCGCCGAGATCTCACCCGCCTGCCGTTCCTCGTATCCGGCCCAGTACAGCGCCTCGTGGTGATGACCCCGGTCGACGTCCGCGACGGCCTTGTAGAGCCGTGCGTTGCCGAGGCGGAACGCCAGCCAAACCGAGGGGTTCGCGTCGTTGGGTGGTCGGCGGTCCATCACGACCTCGTGCGCGTCGCGCAGCGTCTTCGGCTCAGTCCTGCGCACGGTCACGCCTCCCTGCGCGGGCTTCCAGCAGCGCCGCCAGGTCCTCGGCGTGGTCGCGGAGCCGGCGAAGGAACACCGCGCACCCCGTCCACGCGGTCTGGTCCTCCGGTGGCACCAGCGTCACCACGCACAGCCCACCGGCCAGCACCAGGACCGGCGGATGCGACATGCCCGTCCCGGTCTCCTCCACCGTCACCTCGGTACCCGCCCCGACCGTCCACCGGAGC
This sequence comes from Amycolatopsis sp. Hca4, assembly GCF_013364075.1. Taxonomy (GTDB): domain Bacteria; phylum Actinomycetota; class Actinomycetes; order Mycobacteriales; family Pseudonocardiaceae; genus Amycolatopsis. The sequence continues at coordinate 7,717,579 of NZ_CP054925.1, read as the reverse complement.
CCCAGCCCGTCCCACGTTGCCGTCATGTCGTTCCCATTCCCGGGCCAGGTCGGCGAACCCCTCGGCCGCCGACTCCAGCGCCGCCACACACCACCACGGCAACCCCCGCGCCTGCGCCAGCTCGTGCCACGCCCGCGACACCCGCCGAGCAGCATTCGCCGTGTTCGTGGCACTCGTCGGTGACAGGACCGCGCGGCCGTGTTCCCATGCGGCCATGTAGTCCCGATACGCCTGCTCCCACGCCTCGACCCGCTCGCGGAAGCCCATGCCTGTCACGCCGCCTTCGCCGTCTCACTGGTCCCGCCGAACCGGGACGGCTTGCTCGCGGCCTGCTTGAAGCCGGTCGCGCGGAACACGTAGGACTGGTACTTGAACTCACCCTGCCCCGCCACGCGCGGTTCCGCCGTGAGGCCGTCCAGTTCGATCGGCCGCATCCCCGGCAACGCCTCCGAGGTGGTCGGCACGGGCTGGACGTCGGCGAGAAGGGTGATCTCGAACGACGCCCGCTTCGCCCGCGTCTCGGCCGGGTCGGTGACCATCACCTTCCACTGCCGCTTACCCGTCACCTCATCGACCCGCTGCCGCACCGGGCGATTCGCGGCCCGGTCCTCCCGCGACTGGTACTCGTTGTCCGGCGACACCTCGCCCACCATCACCAAGCCCTGCGGAAACGCGTCGTCGAAGTCGGTGCCGAAGCGATGTCCCTTGTCGATAGCCATGCTGAATCCCTTGTGTCGTCTGTTAGTTGGTTTCTTCGGGCGGTTCTCCGCCTCGTGCCGCTGCGGCGTCCAGTGCCGCGCTCACCTCGTCCAGTTCCCTCCGCAGTACGGCGATGGCGTCGGAGTCCACGAGCAGGACCACCGGGAACGCCTTGCCGAACCGGACTTCCGCGCAGTTTGCGTACGTCAGCGCCCGGACACGAATCGGCAGATCAGCCGTGACGTGGATCTGAACCGTGTCGCGCATGCCACGCCGCGCCTACGCCGCACGTCGGCGAGGGACCGCCCGCTTGTCCAAGCCAGCCGGCCGGACGGCGGTTTCAATGGTCACGCCTACCTCCTCGGTGTTTTGGCACCGGGCCTTCCCCGGCCACCTGACACCCAGACTCCGCCAAAACGCGGGACGTGATCACCACGTGGCGGGACATCTCGGGACGTCCCTGGTACCGTCGAAGACGTCCCTACACGTCCCAAGGGGTGGCGATGCCGAACGAACGCCTGCGTGACGCGCTACTGCGCAACGGCCTGACGTTGGAGCAGGTAGCCAAGGCCGTCGGGGTCGATCAGAAGACCGTCGAGCGCTGGATCACCAAGAACCGGACGCCCTACCCCAAGCACCGGCACAAGATCGCCGCCATGGCGCGCGAGTCAGAGACGTACCTGTGGCCGGACTCCGTAGCCCCGGAGCGCAAGGCCGAGACGGCCGCCGCCGAGCTTGTGCAGGTCTTCCCTCACCGCAACGCCGTCCCCGTCGAGCTGTGGGACCGGCTGATCAAGGAAGCATCGGAGACCGTCGAGATCCTGGTGCACGCGGCTCTATTCCTGGTCGAACGCCCGCGGTTCATCAAAGACCTGACAGCCAAGGCAGAGGCCGGCGCGAAAATCCGGCTCATATTCGGAGACCCCGAGGGGGACAGCGTCACCCTGCGCGGGGAGGAAGAACAGCTCGGCGACGGGACGCTCGCAGCACGCATCCGCAACGCACTGGCGTCCTACCGGCCGCTACTCGGAGTCGACGGGGTGGAGATGCGGTTCCACAACACGACGCTCTACAACTCGATCTTCCGATTCGACGACGAGATGATCATCAACACGCACGTATACGGGTTCCAGGGAGCCCACGCTCCATCTCTCCACCTGCGGAGACTGTCCGCCGGGGACCTCTTCGAAACCTACTCGGAGAGCTTCGAATCAGTCTGGAACCTCGCCAAGCCAGCCACCTTCTAGGAGGCAGCATGACCCGAGTCGACTACTACAACGACCCGAAAGCACCCAAGGCGAACAGCATCGCGGTAGCGGTGTCCGCATTCATTCAGGACAACGAAGGCCGGATCCTGATGATCAGGCGCACCGACAACGACCTTTACTCGATCCCTGGTGGCCAACTGGAACTCGGCGAGACATTGGCCGAAGCTGCAGTCCGAGAGGTTCACGAGGAGACCGGAATCGAGTGCGAGGTAACAGGCGTTATCGGCGTCTACTCCAACCCCAACCACGTTATCGCATATAGCGACGGGGAGATAAGGCAAGAGTTTTCTATCTGCTTTCGCGCTAGCATCAAAGGCGGAAACTTGCACACGAGCGCCGAGAGTAAAGAGGTTAAATACATCACCGTTGACGACTTAGCCAACATTGAGGTCCACCCGTCAATCAAGTTGCGCATAGATCACGCACTGAGCGAGGAACCTAGGGCTTACTTCACCTAACCATGGCAGTAAACAGAACATCATCGCACGCCAGCAGAATCCAGGCGACGAAGCAGTAACGACGCTAGTCCCAAGTAGTCAAGGCAACTCTCCGGATCATCCACAACGCCCGACTTGTGACCTCGCGGGTTCCGGATTCCCACCACGGTCCCAGCAAAAAGGAACTTGAACCCCTCTTGCTCATTCTGCTCAGTGACCGTCGACAAGGCATTCAATGCAATTGAAGGATTCTTCTCATTGAACGCAGTCATCATGAGACTCTTTCCGTAGTCTGAGGTATTCGCGATCCTTTGCACTTCCTCATCTAGAAACTTAAGCGCCTCAAACGTCGCCTGAGAATAGTGCCCGTTGTCAAATAGCCTGCGCACATCCGCAGGGAGATCGACATGTAGGTTTCGGACTTCAAACGGATGCCCCTCTTCACCCCCACCGGGCAACTCAGAGGCTTCCGTATGCCTATACGCAGACCTGACTACGCGCTCGAAAATCGATATATCACTCGCCATCGATCAGATTCTTCCTAATGCTCTGAAAAATTGCATCGTAAGTTTCCTGATCACCATTGGCTGGCAAGTTTACCTCAATCCTGACCGTGAGCCCCACTCGACTACTCGATCCCGGATCCACAGCAGGCGGCACCGCCGGATCCTGCTTTACAGTGGCACCCTTTTCCGGATTGGATTTATTGCCCTTCTTTCGCGGTACCGCACCACCGTTTCCGGGTTTCGGAGCCCGCTCCCTGGGTTGAATCACTTCTCCATGTCCCGCCAAGGACGCAAGCGCGCTGAAAGTTATAGCCTGCCGCTTGCCAACAACGTCTGACGAGCCATCTGTAGTCCTGAAGTAGGTTACCAGTTGATCGCGACCAGTCTCCCATGCATCCGAGCCGTAAAGGTCGAAGAGGGGCTTATAGGCCGCTTCCACGACCTCCGCGATCTGCTCCGAGAATTTTTCGTCTTCATGCTGCAAGAACGCCTTAGCCTTTTCTTCGACCTTGTTCCCGTTCTCGTCAATTAGCCCAAGGAATCGAAGGATATTGATTACATAACTCTCATTCTTAGGCGCCACACCAAGCCGACGCAGAGTGTCCGCAGTAACCTCCCTTGGAAATTGCTTCCGAAATCTCTCAAAGGTCTTAATCATCGGACCGGCAGACGAAATATAAGGGTAACTACTTGGCACGGCTTCCTCCTATAATCGCGACACTCGATAGATAAATGATTGCCGAACTTGGCTCTATGGAATCAAGGGCGCGCCGCCGGTGGCGGCGCGCCTGTCGCCTACGTAGCCCCTCGCCTTGGCGGCCGCATCCGCTTCCGACACGGCGGGCTGCCGCTCCGCTTCGCCCGCCGGCCGGGCGGTGCGGCCGCCAGCGGGTCACCTGGCGCAGCGCCGCGCGGCGGCACACGGGTCCCCTGAGCCATCCCCGGCCTCCTCGACGAGGTACGAGCACTTGTGCCATTCGGGTCGTTCGTGACTCGATCTCCGTTACGCACCGTCGTAAGAGACCTCCATCCCGACGCCGGATCGTGACAACGGCCGGTAGCACCGCGTCAAGACGGTGAAGCGTGTCTTGACCCGGCACCACCGGCCGCGTGCTGGCTTCGTATCGGGATGCAGGGGTAAGTGTGGCTGGTCCGCCAGGCCGTCTCCAGGCCGTCAGAGGCCAGGGAGAGGCGACAGACGACGAGAACTAACGAGACGTATCTGCGCAGGTCAGGGGCCCCAGACCGGCCTGATCCCCAGGTCGGCCGAATCCCGTTGAGAAATTCTGGACATTTTCGAGGGGACGCAGCAGATTCAGCAGCTGATCGTCGCCCGCCGGGTGCTCGGCAAGACGTCCGCCGAACTCAAGTAAGGCCGCTGGAGGCCGCCCCGGCCCGGGTGGCCTCCAGCTCTTTCACGAAACCTGGTCGTCCAGGAACTCGTCCAGATACCGCCACGTCGTCCCGCGCGCCTTCCGGCCCGTCAAAACCCCCAAGTGACCACCCGGCGCCGTCTTGAAGCGGACCTCTGGGGCCTTGTCCAGCAGCTCCACCACTCGCTCCACCGATGGCCGCGGGGCGATTGTGTCGTTCTCGCCCGCCACCACCAATGTCGGGACCCGGACCGATGACAGGGAGATAATCCGGCCGTTCAGGTCCACCTTGCCCTCCGCCAGGTCGTTCGTGCGGAACAGGCGGTGGTACAGCTGGCCGAACGTCCTTCCCGGGTACGCGTACATGTTGCTCATGAAGTGGTCGACCGCCTCGATCTGGGCCAGGTAGTCGCGGTCGTCGAGATGGGACAAAATGGCCAGGGGCTTGGTGATTTCCTTGCTGATGCCCGTCGCGCGGAACACGCGGCTGACCAAATAGGACGGTGCGCCGCCGAACGCCCGGTAGATCGGGGTCAGCAGGTGGCCGTTCGTGAGGTCCACCAGGGGGCGGAACGGGGCCACGATCGGGATGGCCGTGAAGTCCACCGGCGAGCCGATCGCGGTGATCGACGCGATCGGGAGGTCCGGCTGGTCGGCGTTCACCAGCAGCGAGAAGATCCCGCCCAGCGACCACGACACCAGGTGCACCGGCTGTCCGCCCGCATCGAGACTCACGCGGCGGATCGCGCGCGGGAGCACCTCGTCGATCCAGTGCTCGATGCCCAGACGACGGTCCGAGAACGCCACCATGCCGTAGTCGACCAGGTAGGTGTTGCGGCCGCCGTCGATCAGGTGCTCGATGAGGCTGCAGCCGCGGCGGAGGTCGAAGCAGATCGCCGGGGCCGCCAGCGGGGGCACCAGCAGGATCGGGGGCCCGGACACCGTGCCGCCGCGGTGGGTCATCCGGTACAGCGAGCGGTTGGGCCCCTGGTCGATCAGCACCCGCGGCATCGGGCGCAGGTCGGCGACGCCGCCGTGCAGCACCTTGCCGACCACGTTCGACGCCGCGGCGGCCAGCCGTGCGGGTGGTGAAACCATCGTCCTCGAGCCTCCCAAAGCCGATCCGGAGGCAATCTTGCCGGGCCGGGCGGGCGGAAACAACAGCGCCACCCCCGCCGGCACGTCCAATTCGGACGGTCGCTAGTCCGTCCGAGCTACCCCGGGACCGCTCTCCGCGGCCCGTGCTTCGTACGCCGCACGAGCCGGGGAATGGGCCGCTGAAGCCAAAAGCCGGTCCGCCTTCAACGCTCGAGCCAACGCTTCGCCCGCGCGCCGCGGCAGCAGCCGCGTGAGCTTGCCCATAGTGCCCAGCGAGCGGGGCACGAAGACGTCCAAACGAGGCTTGCGCAGCGCGGATACGATGGCGTCGGCCACATCTTCCGGCCGCACGGACTTGAACATCTTCGCCTCGGCGAGACCGCTCGCGAGCTCCGTCCGCACGACGCCGGGCATCACGCACGAGACGTGCACACCGCTGCCGTGCAGTTCCAGGTGCACCGCCTCGGACAGCCCGACGACGGCGTGCTTGGTGGCGCAGTAGGTCGCCGCGCCCGGGAAGCCGGCCTTGCCCGCGAACGAGGCCACGTTGACGATGTGCCCGGACCGCCGCGGCCGCATCCGCCGCACCGCCTCGCGCGTGCCGTGGATGACGGCGTGCAGGTTGATCTCCAGCTGCCGCCGGGTCGTCGCGTCGCTTTCGGTGTCGAGGTCGCCGAGCGGCATGATGCCGGCGTTGTTGACCAGCACGTCGATCCGGCCGTGGCGGCGCTCGACCTCGTCGAGGAACTCGGTGAACCCCCGGATGTCGGTGACGTCCAGCGGCAGTGCCTCGGCCCCCAGCTCGCCGGCGGTCTTTTCGGCCCGGACCTGGTCGAGGTCGCCGATCACCACCTGCGCGCCGAGGCGGGCGAGTGCCGCCGCGGTCGCCGCACCGATCCCCTGCCCGCCGCCGGTGATGACGACGACCTTGCCCGCGAGGTCCATGGCGACTCCTTCGTCTGTTGGCACCGCGTCAACAGTGTGACCCCTGAGCCGTGACCGCGCTACCCGGACGGGTCGGATTCAGTGGGATTCCCGAAGCGGCGGCCCCTTCGCGGTTCCTAGCCTGGCGATATCCGCCCAAACACCGCAAAGGAGCACAACATGCGCCCGACTCACCTCTTCGCCGCCGCAGCACTGAGCCTCTCGACGTCGGTGGCGGTGCCGGTCGCGGCCGCCGCGACGACGACGTGCACGGCTCCGGCACCGGGCCCGTGGACGGCGGACCCCGGGTCCGCCGCGGCGCCGTCCGGGCCGGGCCGCCCCGCGGCCCCGGCCACCGCCGCGCGGGTGCGCGCCGCCATCCGCAACTTCGTCGCCTGCGTCAACGCCGGTGACCCCGCCAGACCGGACGACCTCGCCGCCAACCCGGCGGCGACGTTGTTCACCGTCCACTTCATCACGACGTTCATGCACCAGGACAGCTACGCGGCCGTGCCCAGGGTGCTGGGCGGCCTGCACATCGACCGGATGCGCACGACCGAGATCATCGCCTACCCGGACGGCAGCTTCAGCACCGAAGGCACCTACCTCGCCTACGGCCACAAGCTCGCCCACGAACGCTGGAACTGGTGGCCGGACCCCGACGGGCACCTGAAGGTCAACAAGCTCGAACCGCTCGCCCCGCCCGTGCCGCCGGACGCGGTCAGCCTCGGCGTCGAGGTCGGCGACTACTACTACCGGCCCGACACCCCGGTCGTCCGCGCACCCGGCGGCAAGGTGGTGCTGCGCTTCCGCCAGTCCGGGGCGCAGCGCCACGAGGCGATCCTGTTCCGCCTTTCCGACGGCGCCACCGCCGCGGACCTCTTCGACGGCAAGCTGACACCGGGCCAGGTCACCACCATCGGGCAGGACAACGGCTCCGACGTGATGTCACTGGTGGCGCTGCGGCCGGGCGTCTACACCCTGATCAGCTTCGAGCCGGGCCCCGACGGCAGGCCGCTCGCCCTGCACGGGCTGACCGCGCAGTTCCGGGTCTGCTAACGCAGGCGCTGCTCCAGCACCTGCCCGACCCACTCGTCGACGGAGAACCGCACCGTCGGCCGGAACCCGCGGCCCTCGTAGTAGCGCTGCAGTTCGCCGTCACCCCCGGCCCAGCAGTCGACGCGCACGAGGTCGATTCCGCGCCGGCGGGCCTCGTCGAGCGCGTACTCGATCAGCCGGCCGCCGACGTGCTTCCCGGTGAACCGGCGGGACGTGATGAGCAGCCGGATGTACAGCTCGCGCTCGTCGACCGCCGGCACGTGCGGGTCGTGGTCTTCCGAGACGATCAGTGCGCCGGCGGGCTCCCCGTCGACCACCGCGATGCGCAGGCCAGGGTCCGCGGCCATCCCCTTCACCCGCTCGATGCGCTTCGGCACCCGGCTCCACGGCTCGGTACCCCACTGCTGCGAACTCCCCCGGGCGACCAGCCACTCGACCGCCTCGTCGAAGAAGCGGAGCAGGAGGTCGGCGTCCCCAGAATCACCCGACCGGATGACGATGTTGTCCATCCCCCCTGTCTACCGCACGGTGAGCACGCGCGGGCCGTCTTCGGTGATGGCGATGGTGTGTTCGACGTGCGCCGCCCGGCTGCCGTCGGCGGTGTGGATCGACCAGCCGTCCTCGGCGTAGCGGTAATCGTCGCCGCCGCGGGTGAGCATCGGCTCGATCGCCAGTGCGAGGCCCGGCTTGAGCCGCATTCCGCGGCCCGCGCGGCCTTCGTTCGGCAGGTGCGGGTCTTCGTGCATCGCGCGGCCGATCCCGTGACCGCCGTGGTCGTCGAGCATGCCGAAACCCGACGCGCGGCCGGCCGCACCGATCGCGTACGAGATGTCCCCCAGCTTCGCCCCCGGCTGGGCGGCCGCGATCCCCGCGGCCAGTGCCCGCTCGGTCGCCTCGATGAGCGCGAGGTCGGCCGGGTCGGCGTCGCCGATGACGAAGCTGATCGCCGCGTCGCCGTTCCAGCCGTCGAGGATCGCGCCGCAGTCGATGCTGAGCAGATCGCCGTCGCGGAGGCGGTACGCCGTCGGGATCCCGTGCACGACGACGTCGTTGACGCTGGCGCACAGGACGTTCGGGTAGGGCGTCGGCGCGGACCGCGGCTGGTAGTGCAGGAAGGACGGCTTGGCGCCGGCCTCGCTGATGACGTGCGCGGCGACGTCGTCCAGTTCGCGCAGGGAGACGCCGATCGCGGCGGCTTCCTTGACCGCGTGCAGGGTGTTCGCCACCACGCGTCCGGCTTCGCGCATCATCGCCAGCTCGGACTCCGTTTTGATCTCGACCATGGCGATAACTATACCGGTATAGTTATCGGTGTCCAGTGCAGCCCACCTGGCGGCGTTCAGCCGTCGGCTCAGTGCGTGTCATCCGCAGTTAAAGCGGCGCTGCTTGACTTGACGCGTTCACGACCTCTCTTGGCGACGAGGACAAATTGACACAGTCAGTGCCCGGCGGCGATCCACTGGCCGCGTTCGGTGCCGAGCTCGCGGAGATCCAGGCGAAAGCCGCGGCAGCGCAGGAAAAACTCCGCTCCGCCGTCGCCACCGTGCGCTCGCCGGACGGCGCGGTCACGGTGACCGTCGGCCCGAGCGGCGTGCTGCAGGAGCTGCGGTTCGGCCCGCGCGCGTACGAGCGTTCCCCGCAATCCCTTTCCGGCCTGGTCATGCAGCTGGTCGGCCGGGCGCAGCAGAAGGTGTCGGCCGAGGTGGCCGACGCGTTCAGCGGCATGGTCGGCGAGAGCTCGGCCGCACGCGAACTGCTGGACGAGTTCCTGCCCGCGCCCGAACCGGAAGACGAACCGCCCGGCAAGAGCGAGGTGTTCATGCCGGAGCAGGAGGCACCGGACCGGGCGCCGCGGCCGCCCGTGCCGCCGCCGCACCGGCGGCCCCCGGCCCCACCGCCGCCGCAACGCCCCCAGCAGCAGCACCCGCAGCCGCGCCGTCCGCCCCGGCCCGCGCCGGACGAGGACGACGGCGAAAGCAACCCCTGGTAGTACGGAGGAGAACCGGTGGTTTCCGGAGCAGGATTCTCGGTCGACCCGGCCGAGCTGCAGAAGTTCAGCCAGTTCCTGTCGGGCACGACGCAGCCGGCGGTGCAGGACGCCGCGAACCGGATGCAGGCGGCCAACGGGTTCGACAACGCCGCCTTCGGCATCCTGCTCGCGCAGGTGCTCGCCGTGCCGTCGCGGATCACGATGGCGGTGATCACCGGGGAAATCGGCAATCTCGCCGGTGACATCGGCAAGTCGGCCGCCGACGTCAAGAAGGCCGCGGAAACCTACGCGACCCACGATTCGAACACGGCACAGGGTTTGAGCACCTTCGAGACGGAGCTGGGCAAGTGACCGTTCCCATCACCGCGTCGAACTCCACCACCGGCGCCGGCGTCTTCGACAGCTGGAAGCAGGTCGGCGACTCGATCGGCAAGGTCCAGACCGAACACGGCGGCGACCTCGCGGCCGTCAGCGTCGAGCTGGGCATCAACGTCATCAGCGCCGTCCTGGACACCGTCGCCTTCGCCATGGACCCGCTGGCGAAGCTGATCGCGGCCGGGCTGGGCTGGCTGATCGAGCACGTGTCGTTCCTGAAGTGGCCGCTGGACCAGGTCGCGGGAAACCCTTCCGAGGTCACCAAAGTCGCCAACGAGCTGCACAAGATCGGCGAAAGCCTGCGCAACACCGGCGAGGAGCTCGACAAGACGCTCCAGGCGACGATCACCCAGTGGCAGGGCAAGGGCTACGACAGCTTCCTGAAGTCGATCAACGACCGGAAGGGCTGGATCGACGCCAACGCCAAGGCGGCCGACGTCGCCGGCTACATGGTCGAGACCACCGGGGCGCTGATCGGCGCGGTCCGCTCGCTGCTGCGCGACATCATCACGACGATCCTCGGCGACATCATCTCCACGATGCTGATCGCGCTCGCGCTGGCCATCCCCACCTTCGGCGCGTCGATCGCCGTCGGGGTGACCAAGTGCGTCGCGACGGTCTCGGTGCAGGTCGCGGCGATGATGGCGAAGCTCGCCAAGGTCGTCGCCTACGCCGGCCGGACGCTGGCCCGCCTCACCGGGCTGTCGAAGCTGGTCAAGGGCAAGCCGGGCTCGTCGTCGAGCGCGGGCCACGAGCTGACGCCGGTGCCGCCGCCGGGCACCGCGATCACCCACGACCGTCCGGGTGGCGGCGCCACTCCCACCACGCGGCCGCCGGGCGACGGCACGACCCCCAACTTCTCGCGGCCGCTGCCGCCGCCGGGCACGGCCGTCACCCACGACAATCCCGGTGGCGGCGCGACTCCCAGCACGCGGCCGCCCGGTGACGGCACCACGCCCAACTTCTCGCGGCCGCTGCCGAAGCCGCCGGAGCCGCCCAAGCCGACGCCGCCGAAGTCGCACCTGAGCGACCACGACATCTCGACCATCAAGAAGCACGAGGACTGGCTGAAGACCAAGTTCGGCGACAGCTACCAGAAGATGAAGTTCGCCGACGACTGGATCAAGAAGAACCACCCGGAGTACTACCCGATGCTCAAGGCGCTTTCGGACGCCAAGAGCTCGAAGAACTTCGTGGGCTGGGCGGGCAAGGACATCGTGCAGGTCGACCGCGGTCTCACCGACATCCAGATGCAGGCGGAAGCGGCCTGGGCGGAGGAAGACAAGAAGCAGCAACAGCCGCAGTAGGCACGAGGGGCACCGCCACGGCGTGGCGGTGCCCCTCGGCCGGTCAGGCCACGCCGAGGTGGCGCGAGATCAGCATCTTCTGGACCTCGCTGGTCCCCTCGCCGATCTCCAGGATCTTGGCGTCGCGGTAGAAGCGGCTGACCGGGAACTCGTTCATGAAGCCGTACCCGCCGAAGATCTGCGTCGCGTCGCGGGCGTTGTCCATCGCCGCGTTGGAGGCCACCAGCTTGGCGATCGACGCCTCCTTCTTGAACGGCTCGCCGCGCAGCATCTTCGACGCCGCCTGGTAGTAGGCCAGGCGCGCGGTGTGCGTGCGGACCTCCATGTCCGCGACCTTGAACTGGATCGCCTGGTACTCGCCGATCCGCTTGCCGAACGCCACCCGGTCCTTGACGTACTTGAGGCATTCGTCGACGCAGCCCTGCGCGAGACCGACCGACAGCGCGGCGATCGCGACCCGGCCTTCGTCCAGGATGGACAGGAACTGCGCGTACCCGCGGCCGCGGACGCCGATCAGGTTCTCCGCGGGCACCCGGACGTCCGAAAAGGACAGTTCGTGGGTGTCCGAGCAGTTCCAGCCGACCTTGGAGTACTTGGGCGCCACGGCGAAGCCCGGTGTGCCGGACGGGATGAGGATCGCCGAGATCTCCTTGCGGCCGTTCTCCATCACGTCGGTGACCGCGGTGGCCGTGACGAACCGGGTGATGTCCGTGCCCGAGTTCGTGATGAACGCCTTGCTGCCGTTGACGATCCACTCGTCACCGTCCAGCGAGGCGCGGGTGCGCGTGGCGCCGGCGTCCGAGCCGCCGCCCGGTTCGGTCAGGCCGAAGCCGCCCAATGCCGTTCCCGCGCACAGGTCGGGGAGCCACTTCTCCTTCTGCTCCTGGTTGCCGAAGCGGTAGATCGGCATCGCGCCGAGGGAAACGCCGGCTTCCAGCGTAATCGCGACCGACGAGTCGACGCGGGCCAGTTCCTCCAGGGCCAGGCACAGCGCGAAGTAGTCGCCGCCCATGCCGCCGAACTCCTCGGGGAACGGCAGGCCGAACAGGCCCATCTCGCCCATCTTCGCGACGATCGCGTACGGGAACTCTTCCTTCTCGTACAGGTCGCCGATCACCGGCGCGACTTCGGCGTGCGCGAAGTCCTCGACGGTCTTGCGGAGGGACTCGTACTCCTCGTCCAGGCGGAAGTCGATCACGGCTGCTCCTCTTGGGGGCTTACGACGGCTAGGGTTTCGTCCAGCGCGACCTGTTGGCCGGCCCGGACGGGGAGTTCGCTGACCACGCCGTCGATCGGCGCGGTGACCGTGTGCTCCATCTTCATCGCTTCGACGACCAGCAACGGCGTTCCGGCCTTCACGACGTCACCGGCCGCGACCTTGACCACGAGCACCGTGCCCGGCATCGGGCTGGTGACCGGCCCGGCCCCGGCGGCCTCGCCGCGGGACGAGAGCACGAACTCCTGCTCCCCGAAGGGAAACCCGAGGCCGTCGCGGGCCAGCCAGACCGTCCGGTCCGGACCGCAGGCCTGCCGGTAGCGGTGGAACCCGCCCGCGTGCCGGACCTCCAGGACGTCGCCGTCCCGCCGGGCCGACACGTGCACCGGCGCGGCGTCGTCGACGAACACCGTCGCCGCGGCGGGCGTGCCCTGCACCCGGACCACCGCGCGGGCGGTGCCGGACTTCAGCCGGAACGTCACCCCGCCGGAGCCACCCATCCGCCAGCCGTCCGGCACGTCCCACGGGTCCACGACGGGCCCGGACGGCTGTAGCTCCAGGAACCGGTCCAGGGCGGCCGCGACGAAGAACTCCGCGGGCACGTCCGAAGAGACCAAAGTGGACAGGGAGCGGTCCACCAGCTCGGTGTCGAGCTTGCCCGCGCGGACGTCAGGGTCGGCCAGCAGCCCGCGCAGGAACGCGGTGTTCGTGCCGATGCCCAGCAGCGCCGTGTCGGCCAAGGCCAGGTCGAGCCGGTGCAGCGCGGCCGCGCGGTCCGGGCCCCAGGCGATGACCTTGGCCAGCATCGGGTCGTAGTTCGAGCCGACCACCGCGCCCGGCGTCATCCACGAGTCGACGCGGACGCCGTCGCCGGCCGGCTCGTGCACCGCCAGCACCGTCCCGCCGGTCGGGATGAACCCGCGCGCCGGGTCCTCGGCGTAAACGCGCGCCTCGACGGCGTGGCCGTTCAACACCACGTCGTCCTGCGCCACGGTGAGGTGCTCCCCGGCCGCGACCCGGACCTGCCACTCGACCAGGTCGAGTCCGGTGACCAGCTCGGTGACCGGGTGCTCGACCTGCAGCCGGGTGTTCATCTCCATGAAGAAGAACTCGTCCGGGTTCTTCGCCGACATGATGAACTCGACGGTCCCGGCGCCGACGTACCCGACCGAACGCGCGGCCTCGACCGCCGCCGAGCCCATATTCTCGCGGGTTTTCTCGTCGAGCAGCACCGACGGCGCTTCCTCGATGATCTTCTGGTGCCGCCGCTGCAGGCTGCACTCGCGCTCGCCGAGGTGGATGACGTTGCCGTGCCGGTCGGCCATGACCTGGATCTCGATGTGCCGCGGGGTCGTGACGAACCGCTCCACCAGCAAGGTGTCGTCACCGAAGGACCCCTTGGCCTCCCGCCGCGCCGACTCGATCGCCGCGTCCAGTTCCTCGGGGGCGTGCACCAGCCGCATCCCCTTGCCGCCACCGCCCGCGGAGGGCTTGAGCAGCAGCGGGTAGCCGACCTTCGCCGCCGCGTCGGCGAACCCGCCGGGCGGGATGTCCACATCGGACGCACCGGGCACGACCGGCACCCCGGCCTTGGACACGGTGGCCTTGGCGCGGATCTTGTCGCCCATGGCGTCGATCGCCGCGACCGGCGGGCCGATGAAGACCAGCCCGGCCTCTTCGCAGGCGCGCGCGAACTCGGCGTTCTCGGCCAGGAAGCCGTAACCCGGGTGCACCGCCTGTGCACCGGAGGACACTGCGGCGTCCACAATGGCCGAAATGTTCAGGTAACTGCGCGCGGCCTCCGCCGGGCCGATGCGCACGGCCGTGTGCGCCTCCCGGACGTGCCGCGCGTCGGCGTCCGCGTCGCTGTACACGGCGACCGCGCGGATGCCCAGCGCCCGCAGCGTGCGGATGACCCGGACCGCGATCTCGCCCCGGTTCGCGACCAACACTGAGTCGAACATGCCCCTCACATCCGGAAGACGCCGTAGTTGACCTCGGCCAGCGGCGCGTTGGCCGCGGCCGAGAGGGCGAGGCCGAGCACCGTGCGGGTGTCGGCCGGGTCGATCACGCCGTCGTCCCACAGCCGCGCGGTCGAGTAGTACGGGCTGCCCTGGGCCTCGTACTGCTCGCGGATCGGGTCCTTGAACGCCTCTTCGTCCTCTGTGGACCATTCGCCGCCGCGGGCTTCGATCGAGTCGCGGCGGACCGTCGACAGCACCGACGCCGCCTGCTCGCCGCCCATCACCGAGATCCGAGCGTTCGGCCACATCCAGAGGAACCTCGGCGAGTACGCCCGGCCGCACATCGAGTAGTTGCCGGCCCCGAACGAGCCGCCGATCACGACGGTCAGCTTCGGCACCCGCGCGCACGCCACCGCGGTGACCATCTTCGCGCCGTGCTTGGCGATGCCGCCGGCCTCGTACGCCCGCCCGACCATGAAGCCGGTGATGTTCTGCAGGAACAGCAGCGGGATCGAGCGCTTGTCGCACAGCTCGATGAAGTGCGCGCCCTTCATCGCCGACTCCGCGAACAGCACGCCGTTGTTCGCGACGATGCCGACCGGGTGGCCGTGGATCCGGGCGAACCCGGTGACCAGCGTCGCGCCGTACTCCTTCTTGAACTCGCCGAACCGGCTGCCGTCGACGATCCGGGCGATCACCTCGCGCACGTCGTAGGGCACGCGCGGGTCGGTCGGCACGACACCGTACAGCTCGGCCGGGTCGACCGCGGGGGCCTCGGTCGGCAGGACGTCCCAGGGACGCGGCGCGCGCGGGCCGAGCGTCGAGACGATGGACCGGACGATCCGCAGCGCGTGCGCGTCGTCGTCGGCCAGGTGGTCGGTGACGCCGGACTGGCGCGCGTGGACGTCACCGCCGCCGAGTTCTTCGGCCGTGACGACCTCGCCGGTCGCCGCCTTCACCAGCGGCGGGCCGCCGAGGAAGATCGTGCCCTGGTTCCGGACGATGACGGCCTCGTCGCTCATCGCCGGGACGTAGGCGCCGCCGGCGGTGCAGGAGCCGAGCACGGCGGCGATCTGCGGGATGCCGCGCGCGGACATCGTCGCCTGGTTGTAGAAGATCCGGCCGAAGTGTTCACGATCCGGGAAGACCTCGTCCTGCCGAGGCAGGAACGCTCCGCCGGAGTCCACCAGGTAGACGCACGGCAGGTTGTTGTGGAGGGCGACCTCCTGGGCGCGCAGGTGCTTCTTCACCGTCATCGGGTAGTACGTGCCGCCCTTGACGGTGGCGTCGTTGGCGACGACCACGCACTCCCGGCCCGAAACCCGCCCGACGCCGGTGATGATGCCCGCCGACGGCGCTTCGTCGTCGTACAGCCCGTTCGCGGCCAGCGGGGACAGCTCGAGGAACGGCGACCCCGGGTCGAGCAGCGTGTCGACGCGGTCGCGCGGCAGCAGCTTGCCGCGCTCGACGTGCCGGGTGCGGGCCTTCTCGGGGCCGCCCGGCCGGGTGGCGGCCAAACGTTTGCGGAGGTCTTCCACCAGCTCCGCGTGGGAAGTGGCATTGCGGGCGTAGGCCTCGCTGTCCGGGGCAGCCGTAGTCCCCAGTGCCGGCGTGTCCATGGGCTCCCTCGAAGTTAGCGGTCGTTAACCTCCGCCTCGATGTTAGCGACCGCTAACGTGGGTGTCCAGTCGCCGGAACGCGCGAACGGCCACCCCGGCGGACCGGGGTGGCCGTCACGGGTGCGCTCAGCCGATCGCCGCCCGCAGCGGGGCGTAGTAGCCGCCCGACTGCCCGGCGACGGTCGGGTGGTAGGACTCGATCACCGGCCAGGTCAGGCTGTGCAGGTAGTCGTCGGCCGACGAGCAGATGTTGTGCCCGACGAACGACGGCCGGACGTCGACGAAGGTCGCGCCCGCCGAGCCCGCCCGCGACTGGATCACCGACGCGAGCGCGTCCGCGCCGGAGTTGATCGCGGACCGTTTGGTGTCACTCAGCCCGACCCAGCAGGAGCCGGGCACGGTGTAGAAGCGCGGGTAGGACAGGACGACGAGCTGGGCGCCCGGCGCCTTGGCCTTGATCGCGTTGTAGGTGTTGGTCAACAGCGGCGGCAGCGTGTTGTTCACGTAAGTCTTGGCCGTGTTGACGCGGTTCACGCAGTCGGAGTCACTGCCCAGGGTGCAGGTGGTGATCACGTCGCTGAACCCGGCGTCGTTCCCGCCGACGGTCACCGTGACGAGCGTGGCCGACGAGGGGATCGAGTTCGCCTGGTTGATCACGTCCCCGGTCTTCGCGCCGGAGCAGGCGAGGAACGTGAAAGAGGTTCCGCTGTGGGCGTTGGCCCACAGCTGCGGATAGGCCTTGGAGCTGCGGTAACAGCTTCCGGAACTGCCGTAGCTGCCGGCCCCGACCCCGGAGGAGTAGGAGTCGCCGAGCGCGGCGTAGACGGTCCCGGCGGCTTGGGCGAGGCCCGTGACGCCGAGAGATGCAAGGACAACGGCCCCCAGGGCCGTGCTCAACCGTAGAAGGGATCGCCTGAAGTTACGGGTGGGAACAGCCATGGGTCACTCCTTTGTGACAGGGCCGACCCGAATAGGACAGCAGGTGGAGGGCTGACAAGGAACCCCTAGTTACCGGTAGGTACCCACTCGGCCCACACCGGAAGTGTGAAATGTCAGCGGTTGGTCAGCGGGCGTTCGGGTGAACGGGCCGCTTGCGGCTCAACCGCCGGCCCGCGCGGCGCAATTCCTCAGGGAAGCCCCGGAGCCGACCGGGGCTCGACGAGAGGGGAACTCCGATGACGGTCGCACGCAAGGCCCTCGCCGGTCTGACCACCATCGCCGCGGGCCTGGGACTGGCCCTGGCGACCACGGGCACCGCCGCGGCCGCGGACAGCGGTTCGTGGCACGCCTACGGCAACACCAACCCGATCACCTCCAGCCCCGCCACGTGGCACTGCGCCGGCTCGAAGGCGATCGCCACCAACGTGCTCGCCCAGGTCTGCGCGATCAGGTCCGTGGGCGGGGGCGCCGTGCAGGGCGCGGTGATCGTGCGCAACAACCAGTCCGGTCTCTTCTCCGTGAGCGCGCGGATGGACCTCTACACCTCGGCGGGGACCGGCCTCGGCATCTGGACCTGTGCGTCGTCGGGGGTCGCGGCGAACTCGTGGTCGGTGTGCTTCGGGCAGACGCTCGCCCAAAGCGGCGCGGTGAACTCGATGGGCATCGCCAAGGGCGTCAACCTGGGCACGTCACCGAACGTGTGACGGACTGCCGCGCCGTCCGCGGCACCCGCGGACGGCGCGGCGGCGGCGATCGCCACGGCCGGTCGCGAACGTCTCGGCGGCCGGCCGTGCCGATGGCGAAACGGGTTCGCCCGGCGCCCTTGAACAGGGGGTCCGCGGTCGCTAACCTCGTCTGGGAGCGCTCCCAGAACGACGTTCCGCTCAAAGGAGAGCAGATGACGCAGCTGAGAAAGGCGTTCGGCCTGCTGGCCGCGGCCGTGGTGGCCGCGAGCGGGCTGGTCACCTTCGGCGCGACCGGCCAGGTTGCGGCGGCCGCCGGCGGTACGGGCACCGGGTACCTGCACACCAGCGGCAACAAGATCCTGGACAGCACGGGCGCGACCGTCCGGCTGACCGGCATCAACTGGTTCGGGATGGAGACCGACAACAAGACCTTCCACGGCCTGTGGTCCAGCCGCACCTGGCGCCAGCAGCTCGACCAGATGGCGCAGCTGGGCTACAACACCCTGCGCGTGCCGTTCTCCGACGACGCGCTGAAACCCGGCGCCACGGCCACCGGGATCAACGACTACACCAACCCCGACCTGATCGGGCTCTCGCCGCTGCAGATCCTGGACAAGGTGATCGGCTACGCGGGGACGAAGGGGATGCGCGTCATCCTCGACCGGCACCGGCCGACCAGCGCGGGGCAGACCGCGCTCTGGTACACCGCCGGCGTCCCGGAAAGCACCTGGATCAACGACTGGAAGACCCTCGCCCAGCACTACGCGGGCAACACCACGGTCATCGGCGCGGACCTGCACAACGAGCCGCACGCCGAGGGCACCAACCCGGCCGCGACCGGCGCGTGCTGGGGCTGCGGCGACACCGCCCGCGACTGGCGGCTGGCCGCCGAACGCGCCGGCAACGCGATCCTGGGCGTGCAGCCGAACTGGCTGATCTTCGTCGAGGGCGTGAGCTGCCCCAGCGGCGGGCTGTCGAACGTGTGGGACGGCGACCCGTCCAACGACGAGGACTGCGGCTGGTGGGGCGGGAACCTGTCGAAGGCGGGCGAGTTCCCGGTCCGCCTGTCCGTGCCCGGGCGGCTGGTGTACTCCCCGCACGAGTACGCCACCTCGGTCTACAACCAGCCGTGGTTCAGCGCTCCCGACTACCCGGCGAACCTGACCGCGATCTGGGACCACTACTGGGGTTACCTCTACAAGCAGAACATCGCGCCCCTGATGATGGGCGAGTTCGGCACCACGCTGGCGAACCCGGTCGACAAGGTGTGGCTGGAAAAGCTGATGGCCTACACCGGGACGGGCGTCAACGGCATCTCGTTCACCTACTGGTCGTGGAACCCCAACTCCGGGGACACCGGCGGCATCCTCAACGACGACTGGACCACGGTCAACCAGGCGAAGCAGAGCATCCTCCAGCCCTACCTCATCCCGCCAGCCGGCGGCGGCCCCGACCCGACGACGACCACCCCGGCCACCACCCCGACGACCCCGACGACCGGTGGCGGCACCGGCGGGTGCACGACGGCGTGGAAACTGGACAATTCCTGGCAGGGCGGCTTCCAGGGCTCGCTGACCGTCACCAACACCGCGACGACCGCCGTCAACCCGTGGACCGTCGTGTTCACCCTGCCCGCCGGCGCCACCGTCGCCAGCGGCTGGAACGGCACCTTCACCCAGTCGGGGACCACGGTGACCGTGAGCGCGCCGTCCTACAGCCCGTCACTGGGCGCCGGGGCGGCGGTGTCGCTCGGCTTCACCGCCAACGGCCCGTCGGGCGCACCTTCGGCCGTCAAGCTGGGCGCGGCGGCCTGCACCACGTGACCGGCCCCGGCTGCGGTGCCACCAGGGCACCGCAGCCGGGGACGCGGTGACGTTAGCGCTCGCTAACCTGCCGCTCTAAACTGACCGGATGCCGGCCAACCCCACCCCTCTCGTGAACGGCGAGAAGGCGAGCAGGCGCGAACAGATCCTGTCCGCGGCCGCCGAGCTGTTCGCCCACCACGGCTTCCACGGTGTCGGCATCGACGACATCGGGGCGGCGGTCGGGATCTCCGGGCCGGGGCTCTACCGGCACTTCCGCAGCAAGGACGCGATCCTCGGCGAGATGCTGAACTCGATCAGCCGCTACCTGCTCGACGGCGGCACCGAGCGGGCCGGCCGGCCGGGTGCGCCCGACGACACGCTGACCGGCCTGGTGCGGTTCCACGTCGACTTCGCGCTCGCGCACCCGGCGTTGATCACCGTTCAGGAGCGCAACCTCGCGAACCTCACCGACGCCGACCGCAAGCAGGTGCGCGCGCTGCAGCGGCAGTACGTCGAGGTGTGGGTGCGGGCGATCCGCGAAGCCGTCCCGGACCTGGGGGAACGGCAGGCCCGGTCGGCGGCACACGCCGTGTTCGGACTGATCAACTCGACCCCGTACAACCGCCATCTCGGTGACGACGAGCTCGCCGAACTGCTCTGCCGGCTTGCGCTGGGTGCTCTTCGCGCGGCCGGATGACCATCAGGGGATCAAGGTATCCCCACGGGCGCCGTCGTGGTGTTTGATGGGGCACGTGGACCCGGATTGGAGCGAGCAGGAGCGACGGCTCGTCGAGAAGGCTCAGCGCGCGTTGACCGCGCTGAGCCTCGGTGACGACGCCGAAGCACTGGGCGAGGTCGCACCGTCGGCCGCCGAGCCGCAGGCCCGCGCGGACGAGACGAAGGCCCTCATGCTGCTGCTCTTCGGCGAGTGCAGCGCGATGGTCGCCACCCTCGGCGACGGCGGCAGCGCCCCGGTGAAGGTCCAGGTGTTCGACGAGGACGGCGAAGAGGTCTCGATCGACCAGGCCGACCCACCCGTGCGGACCGCCGTCCGGACGCTGCTCGCGGAGGTCCACGGCAACACCGAGGCCGCGCAGGAGCAGGTCGAGATCGCCCTCGCCAACGCAGCCCCGGACGAGGTCGACAGCCTCGTCCTGCAGGCGCTGCGCTGGACCATCCGGCTGTCGGTGGAGTGCCTGGACCGCGACCTGCCGGTGGCACCCTGGATCTCCGAGGCCGTCTCCGACTAGGGGCCCCTATCCCAGCAGGTGCTTCACCAGTGCCGCGATCTGACCGGTTTCGATGAGGAACGAATCGTGGCCGTAGGGCGACGACACCACCGACGGCTCCGGTGCGCCCGGGATGCCGTCCGCGATCTCCGCCGACTGGTACAGCGGGTAGAGCCGGTCGCTGTCGACGCCGGCGATCACCGCCCGCGCCGTCACCCGGCCGAGTGCCGCCGCCACGCCGCCGCGGCCGCGGCCGACGTCGTGGGTGTTCATCGACTCGGTCAGCACCAGGTAGCTGTTCGCGTCGAAGCGGCGGGCCAGCTTGGCCGCGTGGTGGTCCAAATAGGACTCGACGGCGAACCGGCCGCCGCGCAGGGGGTCTTCGCCGTCCTGCGGGGCGCGGCCGAACCGCTGGGCCAGCTCGGGTTCACTCCGGTAGGTGACGTGCGCGATCCGGCGGGCGATGCCGAGCCCGGCCACGGGTCCTTCGGCCGCCGAGTAGTAGTCACCGCCGTGGAACGCCGGGTCGCTGCGGATCGCGTGCAGCTGCGGGGCCGCCCAGGCGATCTGCTCGGCCGACGCCCGCGCGGTCGAGGCCAGCACCAGCACCGAAGCCACCCGCGAAGGCTGCGAAACCGCCCACTCCAGCGCCCGCATCCCGCCCATCGAGCCGCCGATGACGGCTGCCCAGCGGCCGATGCCCAGCGCGTCCGCCAGTGCCGCTTCGGCCGCGACCTGGTCCCACACGGTCACCACCGGGAACCGGCTGCCCCACGGCGTCCCGTCCGGGTCGGGTGACGACGGCCCGGTCGAGCCCTGGCAGCCACCCAGCACGTTCGGCACGACGACGAAGTACTCGTTCGTGTCCACGGCCTTGCCCGGCCCGATCAGCGCGTCCCACCAGCCCTCGCTCGGGTGCCCCGGCTCGGCGGGCCCGGCCGCGTGGCTGTCCCCGGTCAGCGCGTGCTCGACGAGGATCGCGTTGGACGCGTCGGAGTTGAGCGTCCCCCACGTCTCGTAGGCGAGGGTGAACGACGGCAGCACGCCACCGGCCTCCAGCGCGAGCGCGCCGGGGCCGGTGACGAACTTCCGGCGGCCCGGCGGGTCGCCGACCCGCCAGGCGCCGGTGACGGTCACAGTTCCGCCTTCGCCGCCCGGAATCCGGCTTCGAGGTCGGCCTTGAGGTCCTCGATGCCTTCGAGCCCGACGGCCAGGCGCACCAGGCCCGGGGTGACGCCGCTGGCGAGCTGCTCCTCGGGCGTCAGCTGGCTGTGCGTGGTCGACGCCGGGTGCACGATCAGGCTGCGGACATCGCCGATGTTCACCAGCTGACTGTGCAGCTCGGTGCCGTCGACGAACTTCCGGCCCGCCTCGA
Source organism: Amycolatopsis sp. Hca4 (assembly GCF_013364075.1). Taxonomy (GTDB): domain Bacteria; phylum Actinomycetota; class Actinomycetes; order Mycobacteriales; family Pseudonocardiaceae; genus Amycolatopsis. The sequence continues at coordinate 7,695,710 of NZ_CP054925.1, read as the reverse complement.
CGCCGCCGCGCAGGTCGAACGACAGGACCGCGCCCGCGCCGCGCGGCAGGTACTTCTGCGCGTTGGCGTGGTGCGGGCTCGACGGCAGGCCGGCGTAGTACACCTTCTCGACCTCGTCGCGCTGCTCCAGCCACTCGGCCAGCGCCTGCGCGTTCGACACGTGCCGCTCGAGGCGCAGCGACAGCGTCTCGATGCCCTGCAGGATCAGGAAGCTGTTCAGCGGCGAGATCGCCGCACCCGTGTCGCGCAGGATCTGGACGCGCGCCTTCGCCGCGTACGACCCCGGGCCGAGCGCCTCCCAGTACTTCAGGCCGTGGTAGCTCGGGTCCGGCTCGTTGAAGCCGGGGAACTTCTCCGGGTTCTTGCCGAAGTCGAACGTGCCGCCGTCGACCAGCACGCCGGCCACCGTGGTTCCGTGGCCGCCGAGGTACTTCGTCGCGGAGTGCACGACGACGTCGGCGCCGTGCTCGATCGGGCGCAGCAGGTACGGCGTGGGCACGGTGTTGTCGACGACGAGCGGGACGCCGGCCTCGTGCGCGACGTCGGCGACGCCGCGGATGTCGAGGACGTTGCTGCCCGGGTTGGCCAGCGTCTCGGCGAAGAACAGCTTGGTGTTCGGCCGGACGGCGGCGCGCCACTGCTCCAGGTCGTCCTGGTCCTCGATGAAGGTGACCTCGACGCCGAGCTTCGGCAGCGTGTAGTGGAAGAGGTTGTAGGTGCCGCCGTAGAGCGACGGGCTGGAGACGAAGTGGTCGCCCGCGCCGGCGAGGTTCAGGATCGCCGCCGTGGTCGCGGCCGAGCCGGACGCGAACGCGAGTGCCGCGACGCCGCCTTCGAGCGCGGCGAGCCGCTGCTCCAGCACGTCCTGGGTCGGGTTCATGATCCGCGTGTAGATGTTGCCCGGCTCGGCGAGGCTGAACAGGTCGGCGCCGTGCTGGCTGTCGCGGAAGACGTAGGACGTCGTCTGGTAGATCGGCGTCGCCCGCGCCCCGGTGGCCGGGTCCGGCGCGGCGCCCGCGTGGATCTGCTTGGTCTCGAAGGACCACGCCGAGGTCTCGGTCATCGGTTTTCTCCTTGCGGCTCAAGGGGTTCGCGGAGGGGCTGCCGGGACGAAGCTACTTGCGCCGAACGGCCTACCCAACCTTTCCCACGTCCTGGGAGTCGAATTGCCTTGTCATATTGATTTCTTTGTGTCTAAGATACTTTTACAGGGAGATTCACGGGCAGGGAGGTAGTCGTGACCGAGCGGGTACAGGTGCTGGTCGTCGGGGCGGGACTGGGCGGGCTGTCGGCGTCGCTGTTCCTGGCGCAGGCGGGAGTGGACGTGCTGGCCGTCGAGCGGCACGCGGGAACGTCGGTCCACTCGCGCGCCGCCGGGCAGAACTGGCGCACGATGGAGTTGTTCCACTGGGCGGGAATCGACGAGGAGGTGCTGGCGGCCAGCCCGCGGGCGTCGCAGGGGCTGCGGATCACCGTCGCGACCAGCCTGGCCGGCCGGGTGCTGCACCGGCTGGTCCAGGACGGCAGCGAATTCGACGTCTCGGCGTCGACGACGCTGCCCGCCGGCATGGCCGGCCAGGACGTGGTGGAGCCGATCCTGCTGGCGCACGCCGAGAAGGCGGGTGCGCGGGTGCGGTTCCGGACCGAGCTGACGGACCTGGCGCCGGACGCCGACGGCGTCACGGCGACCCTGCGCCACCGCGAGTCCGGGAAGGAGACCGTGGTCCGCGCGGACTACGTCGTCGCCGCCGACGGCGGGCGCAGCGGGATCCGGCGGCGGCTCGGCATCGGGACCACCGGGATGGACGCGCTGAGCCACTGCCTCGGCGTGGTGTTCGACGCCGACCTCGGCGACCGGGTGCTGAGCGGCGTGTCCGACCTGTTCTACCTCCGGCACCCGGACTTCACCGCCGGGTTCGTCACCACCGACGTGCCGAACCGGTACGTCTTCGCCCCGGACTACTTCCCGGACCGCGGCGAAAGCCCGGCGGACTTCACCCACGAGCGGCTGGTGGCGATGATCCGCGCGGCCACCGACCGGCCGGACCTGGCGCCGGAGATCGTCTGGACCGGCTCGTGGGAGGTCGCCGCGCGGCTGGCCGACCGGTTCCGCGCCGGCCGGGTCTTCCTGATCGGCGACGCGGCGAAGGTGACCCCGCCGACCGGTGGCATGGGCGGCAACACCGCGGTCGGCGACGCCGCGGACATCGCGTGGAAGCTCGCGGCGGTCCTGCGCGGCGAGGCGGGTCCCGGGCTGCTCGACACCTACGAAGCCGAGCGGCGGCCGATCGCGCGGATGGTGATCGACACGTCGCTGCACAACCTGAAGCAGCGCATGCACCCCGACCTCGACGTCTCCGGGCTGACGGAGGCGGAGGACCAGCCGGCGATCGTGCTGGGCTTCCGCTACCGCTCGACGGCCGTGATCCCGGAGCCGCCGGACGACGGCGAGCGCGTCGAGGACGTGCACGCGCCGACCGGGCGCCCCGGCTTCCGGGCGCCCGGGCTGGCGTCCACTGTGGACCTGCTGGGCCGGTCGTGGGTGCTGCTGTGCGCCGGGGAGGACGCCCGCTGGCGGCCGGCGGTGGCGGACGTCGCCGCGGACCTGGGCGTCCGCCTGGCCTGCCACGCGATCGATGACGACGTCTTCGCGTCCCGGTACGGGCTTTCGGCGGGCGGAGCGTCGCTGGTGCGGCCGGACGGCGTCGTCGCGTGGCGCTCCCCGGCGCCCGCCGGGAACCCGGCCGGCGAGCTGCGGCAAGTTCTGACTGCCGTTTTGTCGCGTTGACGGCATCCGCCGGGGTGGCCTCCGCGGCCGGAGATCACCCCGCCGCGGGACGGCGGCCGCTGCGGGCGAAGTGCTCGTGCAGCTCGCGGACGTGCTGGGCCCAGAACAGCTGACGCCCGCCCCGGGTGCGCGGTACCGCCAAGCCCTTGCGGGCGGCGAGCCGGTAGAAACCCGGCCCGGCGTCGTCCGCGCCCAGGTTCCGGACGAGCGCCCCGAGCAGCCTGCCGCCCGACTCGTCGAACGCGGCTTCGGAGATGCGGTCGAGCAGGTAGGCCATGCCCGCCCGCCCGGCCGCGGTCGTGAAGTCGAACCCGGCCACCCCGGTGCGCCGGCTCAGCGCGGCGGCGAATTCACCGAAGGACGTCGTCCTGTCGACGACCGCGCGGGCGATCAGAATCGCCTTGCCCTCGTCGATCATCTTTTGCCATTCCGCCACGTCACGTCCGTACAAGCCGATCACCTCGCGTTTCCCGGGGGTCGATCGCGAGAGGATGCCATACGCCGGATCCGCCCACACACGGGGCCGGTTTCGTTGGCAGCACGAGAACTTGTGGCACGACTGGCGGTTTCTTTTCGCTTCACCGGCGTCCACGGCAAGAGTTTTCCACCATTGCGAAGAATGGGGGAACCGGCTGGGAACAACGGCGTCGTTGCCATAGAGTCGGCCACTCCCCGGAACCCGAAACCGATCATCGGGACCGGAATTTCCGAAATCACAGGAGTGCAGTGACCGACACCCGAGCCCGGTCTTCGTTCGGCTTCCTCGCCTGGGCGCTCGGCGCGTGCCGCGCCGACCGGATCACCGGTTCGCTGTACCTCGCGGGCCACCCCGGCGGCGTGGTCCACCTGCGGGAAGGAGCCGTGGTGGCGGTCGACAGCCCGGGTGCGCCCGGGACCGAAACGCTGCTGCTGCGGTCGGGCCGGATCGGCGAACCGGACTGGTCGGCCGTCCTGCGGGCCGCCGATCCGGTCGCCGCGCTCGCCGGGGTCGGCGGCACCGAACTGCGGCTGGTCACCACGATGGCCGCCCAGGACGGCGCCTTCGTCATCGTCGCCGGCACCATCGACGAGTACGCCGTGGACCCCGAACCGCTGGAGGTGCCGGTACCGGTCCGCCCGGCCCTCGAACCCGACCGGCTGCTGGCCGAGACCGCGCGGCGGCTCGACGCGCTCGCGTCCCTGCCCACGCCGGTGTCCCCGCACCGGGAACGCCTCGCCGCCGTCGTCGGCGCGGCCCCGCTCGGCACCACCCGGCGCGCCATCCTGGACAGCGCCAACGGCAGGCGCTGTGCCCGCGACATCGCGTTCCTGCTGGGCCGCAACGTCTACCCGGTGACGGTCGAGGCGTCCCGGATGGTCGGCGACGGCCTGCTGACCGTCGCCGACGACGTGCCCACCGGCACCGCCGGCTCGCTCGCGCCGCTGCGGCCGCGGACCCGCGAAGCCGGCGTGGCCGTCGTCGCCGACCCGCAACCGGCGCTCCCGCAGCGCGCTCCCGGCGCCAGCGGCGTCGCGGACGACCTGCGGCGGCCGTCCGGCTGGCAGGTGCTGCCGCGGCTGCTCAACCGCATCCGGGCCGGGCCGTCCGGTACCGGAAACCGCCGGCACACCGACGAAATCCCGCACCGGAAAGGACTTCCCCGTGGACCGTGACGCGCTGGTCGGCGAGCTCACCGCGCTCCGGCGGCAGGTGAGCGGGGTCACCGACACGCTCGTGGCCGGGGTGGACGGCCTGCTCATCGTGGCCGACACCGAGCACCGCATCGACCCCGAAGGCGTCTCCGCGCTCGCCGCCGCCCACCACGGGCTGGCCCACACGACGGCCGCCGCGACCGGGCAGGGCGCGTTCCGCCAGGCCGTCGTCCACAGCAGCGGCGGCTACCTCGCCGTCTACTCCGTCGACCGGCTGGCGCTGATGGTCGTGCTCGGCGACGAAGGCCTCGACATCGGCCGCCTGCACCACGCGTCCCGGCCCGCGATCGAGCGCATCGGCTCGATCCTCACCGCCTGCTGAAACCCCGAACCCCCGAAGAAGGAGAACCGCTGTGCTGGGCAAAGGCCAGAACCTGTCGGACCAGATGAGCCTGCTGGTGAAGCGGATGCGGCAGGAGGTGCCCGACTGCCTGGCCTCCGGCGTCGTCGACCTGGCCACCGGCATGCTGCTGGCCGTCGAGACCACCGACGCCCACCCGCCGGAGGTGCTGGACCTGCTGGCCGGGGCGACCCTCGACCTGTTCCAGGGCCGCACGGTGGTGATGATCGAGGACATCTTCAAGGAGCGCCGCGGCGTCGCCAGCGGCGAGCACTACTTCCAGGAAATCCTGGTCAACAGCGCCAACCTCACCCACCTGTTCATCCGCAACAACCAGAACGCCGACGTGGTCGCGGTCGTCGTCTGCCCGAAGTCGGTGAACATCGGCATGCTCTTCGCCGGTGCCCGCCGCGTGGTCAAGGCCCTGGAGGTCTGACCCCTCAGAACGCCTGCCGGGGTGGTGCAACCGCCCGCCACCGCCCCGGCAGGCCCCCGGCGGCTCAGCGCCTGCCGAGCACCCAGTGGAACGTCGCCGGGCCTTCCGGTTCCCGCATCGTCACGGTCTCGTCCACCTCGAGGGTGAACCCGGCCGCTTCGAGCAGCCGCCGGTTCTCCGCCGGGGCGTGACTGCTGAAGAACATCGGCGCGCCCAGCCAGCCGTCCTCGACGCCGTTCGCTTCGCTGCACCCGAGCGCGGCCAGGAACCGGCCGCCGGGGCGCAGCCAGCCGGCGATCCGCGCGAAGAGCGCGCCCTGTTCCTCCCGCGGCACGTGCAGCACCGAGTAGAACGCCGTCACGGCGTCGAAGCTGCCGTCCGGAAAGGACAGTCCGGTCATGTCGCCCTGCTCGAAGCGCGCGCCGGGGACGTTCCGCCGGGCCAGCTCCAGCTGCGCCGCGGAGAGGTCGACACCCAGGACGTCGTGCCGCTCGGCGAGCGCGGCGGTGCTCGGCACACCGGCCCCGCAGCCGAGGTCGAGGATCCGGGCGCCGTCGTCGAGCCTGCCGGTCAGCTCCGCGGTGAACCGCCGCCGCGGGTCGTCCGGGATCCGCGCGCTCCACTCGAGGTAGCGCTGCGCCACGGTGTCGTAACCGCTTTCCACGATCTTCCGGGCATCGCTCACCCGGCGACCCTACCGAGCCTTCCGGCGGTTTCTCGGCGAGAATGCTCCCGTGGTTTCGGTGCGCAGCGTGGTCGATCGGGTGGGGCCGACGCTGCTCCACGCGCTCCAGCTGCCCGAAGACTCGCCCGCGGTCGCCGACGTCGTCATCGCCGAACCCGGCGGGGCCCTCACCCTGGCCGCAGGCGACCTCGTGCTGGGCGTGGCCACCACCGGGCCCGCGGACGCCGCCGAGCTGGTGAAGCAGAGCGCCGCGCAGGGCGCCGCCGCCGTGCTGCTCAAGCCGCCGCTGGCGGCGAAGCCACCGGTGAAACGGGCCGCGAAGGCCAGCGGGATCGCGCTGATCCAGGTGCACGCCGCGACGTCGTGGGCGCAGCTCGTCTGGCTGCTGCGGACCGTCCTCGACGCCCTCGCCGACGAGTCGGAGGACCTCGGCCCCGGGTCGGGTGACCTGTTCCGGCTGGCCGACGCCGTGGCGAGCGTGGTCGACGCGCCGGTGACCATCGAGGACACCAACTCGCGCGTGCTCGCCTACTCCGCGCGCCAGGACCTGACCGACCCCGCGCGCGTCGCCACGATCATGGGCAGGCGCATCCCCGACGACGTCCTCGCGCGGTTCCGCTCGCGCGGGGTGTTCCGCGAGCTGTCGCGCGGACGGCAGACGATCTTCGTCCCCGCCCAGCGCGACGGCACGCTGCCGCGGCTGATCGTGCCGATCCGGATGGGCGGCGAGCTGCTCGGGTCGATGTGGGCGGTGGTCGCCGGGCCGGTGTCCGACGAGCGCGCGGCCGCGTTCGCCGACGCCGCCCCGGTCGTCGCGCTGCACCTGCTGCGGCGCCGCGCGTACACCGACGCCCAGCGCCGCGCGTCGGCCGAGCTGCTGCGCGCGGTGCTCGAAGGCAGCGCGAACCCGCGCAAGGCGATGGCGGAGCTGGACCTGTCCGACGAGCCGCACCGCGTGGTCGTCATCGAGGTCACCGGCGGCGACGGGCGCGACGCCGAGGGCCTGCGGCTCGCCCTGCTCGAACGGATCTCCCAGGGCATCGGCAGCCGTCCGGTGGCGACCGAGCTGGCCGGGCTGCTCTACGCCGTGGTGCCGGACCGGCCGGGGCCGGGCGGCTGGACCGAGCTGCGGCAGGCCCTGGCGGCGCAACCGGCGTCCCGGCGCGGCGGCGTCCCGCGCGCGGCGGCGGGCTCCCCCGGCGGCCTCGGCGACCTTTCGGCGTCCCGCGCCCAGGCCGACGAAGCCCTCGGCCTGCTGCGCGCCGAGATCCTCACCGAGCGCGTGATCGCCTTCGACGAGGCGTGGACGGCGCTGACGCTGCACCGCGGCGCGACGGCGGCGGCCGCGGCGCGAGTCGCCGACCTCGGCCCGCTGGGCACCCTCCGCGCGCACGACGAATCGGGCAAGGCCGGGTACGTCGAGACGCTCTACGAGTGGCTGCGGCACCCCGGCGACCCGCGGGCGGCCGCGCGCGAGCTGCGGATCCACCCGAACACCCTGCGGTACCGGATGCGGAAGCTGCTGGAACTGGTCCCGCTGGACCTCGACGACCCCGACGTCCGGCTGGCGCTGCTGACCCAGCTCGTCGCCGTGCGCTGGAGCTGATGGGCCGTTCGGCCCAACGCTCGACTTATGCGTTACTCCGCATGGATCGCGCCGATCGTTCGGATTGTCTTTTCCCGCCGAAAGATGGTGGATTCGCCGGATCCCGTGCCGCATTTTCTCTACACCACCCGGAGTAGCCGGGTCGTGGCAAGAGGAGTTCGTCCATGAGCAGTTCGGAGCGGTTCGGTCGGGCCGTCAAGCTGGGTGCGGTGTCCGCGCTCTCCCTCGTCGCCCTGGCCGTCCCGGCCGCAGGAGCCGGGAGCGCCGTCGCGGCGCCGAGCGGCGACTGCTTCACCCCCACGCACGCGGCGGACCGCAGCAAGGACGGCCACGCCGACACGGTGTCCCCGGCGGAAGCGGCCCGCATGGAAGCGGACCTGCAGGGCAAGCTCGCCGGCAAGCGCACGGCGTTCTCGGCCCGCGCCGCCGCGACCTCGATCCCGGTGTACTTCCACGTGATCACCAGCGGCTCGACCGGCAACCTGCCGGCGGCGACGATCAGCAAGCAGATCTCGGTCCTGAACAGCGCGTACGCACCGAGCGGCTTCAGCTTCTCGCTGGTCAGCACCGACTACACGAACAACTCCACCTGGTACAACGGCATCACCGACGGCACCACGGCCGAGCGCAACATGAAGAACGCGCTCCGCAAGGGCGGCGCGAACGCGCTGAACATCTACACGGCCAACCTCGGCGACGACCTCCTCGGCTGGGCGACGTTCCCGTCGAACTACAAGAGCCAGCCGAAGCTGGACGGCGTGGTGATCCTCGACGAGTCCCTCCCGGGCCGCTCGGCGACGAACTACAACGAGGGCGACACGGCAACCCACGAGGTCGGCCACTGGATGGGCCTATACCACACGTTCCAGGGCGGCTGCTCCGGATCGGGCGACTACGTGTCGGACACCCCGGCCGAGGCCACGGCAACCTCGGGCTGCCCGACGAACAAGGACACCTGCTCGTCGGCGGGCAAGGACCCGGTGCACAACTTCATGGACTACAGCTACGACAGCTGCATGTACGAGTTCACGGCGGGGCAGAACTCGCGGATGCAGAGCGCTTGGTCGGCGTACCGGGCTTGAGTTGTCCGTCTTCCCGCGGCGGAAAGTTCGTGGAGGCCTTCTCGTTCGAGGAGGCCTCCACGGCTTTTCGGGCCCCTGTGGTTGGCGTGTGACGCTCCCCGCCTTCCTGTGGCGGGAAGTCGCGAGGGCCTTCCCCTGGGTGGCCTCCACGGCTCTTCGGTGCTCTGTGTTCGGCCGCGCTGGGCTCCCGCGACGAAGGCCTTCACAGCTCTTTGGCCCCGTGTTCGGCGCACGCGCCGGACTCCCGCGGCGAAGGTCCCCTCAGCTCTTTGGGCCCCGTGTTCGGCGCACGCGCCGGACTCCCGCGACGAAGGTCCCCTCAGCTCTTTGGGCCCCGTGTTCGGCGCACGCGCCGGACTCCCGCGACGAAGGCCTCCACAGCTCTTTGGCATCAGTGGTCGGCGCACCGCGCCGGATTCCCGCGGCGGCGGCCTGCACGGCTTTCGGGTGCCTGTGGTCGGCTCGCAGTCTCATCCGACGGCTTTCCACGCCTCCGCGGTTTCCTTCCTGTGCATAGCTTTCCCGCCCCACTCCCGACCGCAAGACCCGGCTGTCCACAACTTGCACCGGCTGTGGACAAACCCGGCCCCAGCTAGCCAAATCGCCGAAACCGTCAGTGCGGGCCGATAGACTGAGCGGGGCTCGTCCCCCAGGGATGGGTGGGGCGCGGTGATCTTCTCGGCTGGGCGGCAAAAAAGCACCTAGGCCTGGCATTTACGCCCGCATGACCGCACCTCGGCGGCGGCATCGTCGCCGCCAAGCCCGACCTAAGTGGAATAACTCAAATCCTTCATCACCAGCCGCGAGGGTCGCAGGTACACCCAGACCGCCCCCACATCCCCATGCAGGTACTCCCGGAACCGCGGATCCCACCGATCCTCATCACTCCCCAGGTACCGCACCAGCTTCCGCCGCCCCCGCGACACGTCGAACGGCCGCACCGCGGCATCCCCACCAGCCAGCACCTGCACCACCACCCCCGTGTCGAGCTCACAAACATCCACCGCCACCGCGACCCGCGGCCGCGAACGGACCAACCCCGGCAGCCGCGACCAAGGCCCGCTGAGGATCCAGAACGCGCCGTCCTCCCACAGGTACCAAGTCGGCCGGATCGTCGGCCCTTCCGTCGCCACCCTGGCCGTCAGCGGCCGGGCCAGGAATTCGTCGATCACGGCACCAGCAACGTCTTCCCCACTGTCGTGCGCGACTCGATCGCCGCGTGGGCGTCCGCCGCCTTCTCCAGCGGGAACCTCTGGCCGATCACCGGGACCACCGTGCCCGCCGCCCCCGCGGCCAACGCCGATTCCGTGAACGCGCGCAGCTGATCCGGCGAACCGATCGAGCGCACCAAGGAAACTCCCCGCGCCTCAGCGTCCTCAGAGGACACTTCGGCCCACGAGCCGCCCGCCAGGCCGTACAGCGCCATCCGGCCGCCGCGGCGGAGGAGGCCGAACGCCGCCGTTCCGATCGCCCCGCCCACGCCGTCGAACACCACGTCCACCGGTCCCACCGCGGCCGTCCAGTCCGGCCGCAGGTAGTCCACGACCGCGTCCGCCCCCTGCACGCGCGCCACCTTCGCCGGGCCGCCCGCCGCGCCGATCACCTCCGCCCCCGCGGCCTTCGCCAGCTGGACCAGGAGGCCGCCGACGCCACCGGCCGCGGCTTCGACAAGCACTCGATCGCCCGGGCGGATGCTGGTCGCATGCACCAGCCCGGTCGCCGTCCGGCCGTCCGCGAGCAGCGCCACCGCCGCGTCGAGCGACAGGGCGGGCGGGACCTCGAACACCGCCTCCGCGGCCACCGCGACGCGCTCGGCGTACCCGCCCGAGCCGCCCGTCGACGTGACCACGCGCCGGCCCGCCAGCCCCGGGTCCACCCCCGCGCCGACCGCGCTGATCACTCCGCCGACGCCGTTGCCCGGGATCACCGGCAGCGCCGCCCGGAACGGCCCCGGCGCCCCCGACCGGAACTGCGTCTCGACGAACGTGGTGTTCGCGAACGCCACCTCGACCAGCACCTGCCCCGGCCCGGGCACCGGGTCCGGCGCCTCCCCCGGTACCAGGACCTCCGGACCGCCGAACTCCCTCAACCACACCGCACGCATCCCCGAACGGTGCAACTTCAAGTGAAGTTGAGGTCAAGGGGCTGTCCGGCGAGCACCACGAATACCGCCCAGAATTGTCCGGAGAGCACGATGACACCGCCGTCCGGGTGGTTCACCGTGAGTGCCAGCACCACATCGATTCCGGACGCAAGACCGACCCAGGAGGCCGACCATGCGTATCGCCGTTCCCCGTGAGATCAAGAAGCACGAATACCGGGTCGCGCTGACCCCGGCCGGGGTGCACGAGCTGGTCGGCCGCGGGCACGACGTCTTCGTCGAGACCGGCGCGGGCGTGGGCTCCTCCATCACCGACGACGAGTACGTCGCCGCCGGCGCGAAGATCCTCGCCACCGCCGACGAGACCTGGGCCGAGGGCGAGCTCGTCCTCAAGGTCAAGGAGCCGATCGCCGAGGAGTACGGGCGTCTCCGCCGCGACCAGGTCCTCTTCACCTACCTGCACATCGCCGCCGACCGGCCGCTGACCGACGCGCTGCTGGCCGCCGGCACCACCGCGATCGCCTACGAGACGGTGCAGACCGCGAACGGCGCGCTGCCGCTGCTCGCCCCGATGTCCGAGGTCGCGGGCCGGCTGGCCCCGCAGGTCGGCGCGTTCTCGCTGATGAAGCCCAGCGGCGGGCGCGGTGTCCTGCCCGGCGGCATCCCCGGCGTGCACCCGGCGCGGGTCGTCGTCATCGGCGGCGGTGTCGCGGGCCTCAACGCCGCCCGCGTCGCGCTCGGCCTCGGCTCCGACGTCGAGATCCTGGACACCAACGTCGACCGCCTCCGCCAGATCGACAACGACTTCGGCGGCCGCATCCGCACGGTGACGTCGAACCGCCTCTCGGTCGAGGAGTCCGTGCTGCAGGCCGACCTGGTCATCGGCGCGGTGCTCGTCCCCGGTGCGAAGGCGCCGAAGCTGGTCTCGAACGAGCTGGTGGCCCGGATGAAGCCGGGCAGCGTGCTCGTCGACATCGCGATCGACCAGGGCGGCTGCTTCGCCGACTCGCGCCCGACCACGCACGACGACCCGACTTACACCGTGCACGAGTCCGTCTTCTACTGCGTCGCGAACATGCCGGGCGCGGTGCCGCGGACGTCGACCTACGGCCTCACGAACGTCACGCTGCCGTACGCGGTCCAGCTGGCCGAGCACGGCTGGAAGGCCGCGCTGCAGGCCGACGCCGCGCTGGCGAAGGGCCTCAACACGCACGCCGGTGCCCTGACCAACGGCCCGGTCGCGGTGGCCCACGACCTGCCGCACACGCCGCTGGACACCGTCCTCGCCTGACCTACCTCACCCGAGCGGGTTCCTGTCGCACCGCGGCAGGAGCCCGCTCCCCTTTTCGGGGTCACGCACCCGCGGTCACCACGTGGTAACCGGCGCCGCGGACGGTCCGGATGGTCTCGACCCCGAACGGAACGTCGATCTTGCGCCGCAAGGCGCTGACGTGCACCTCGACCAGGTTGGCCGTGGCGGACGCGGCGAAGTCCCAGAGGTTGTCGAGCAGCTCGGCCTTGGTGACGACCTGCCCGGGCCGCTGCATGAGGTAGGCGAGCAGGGCGAACTCCTTGCCGGTGAGCGGGATGTCCGCCGGGCCGCGCCGGCAGGTCCGGCCGGCCTGGTCGAGTTCGAGGTCCCCCAGTTTGAGGACACCCGGACGGGTGGCACCACCGCGGCGGATCAGAGCGCGCAGGCGGGAGAGCAGGACGCCGTAGGAGAACGGCTTGGGGAGGAAGTCGTCGGCCCCGGTTTCGAGGGCTTCGATCTCGTCGTCCTCGCCGTCCTTGGCGGTGAGCATCAGGATCGGCGTGCTGTTGCCCTGCTCCCGCAGCCGGCGGCAGACGCGGTAGCCGTTCAGCCCGGGCAGCATGATGTCCAGCACGATGGCGGCGTAGGGGTGTTCGTCGGCGTGCCAGAGCGCATCCCGCCCGTTGTGGACGACGTCGACGGCATACCCCTCGGCGGTGAGCCCGGCCCGCAGCGCCTCGGCCAGCCGCCGTTCGTCCTCGACGAGCAAGATCCGCATCGCGCCACGATGCCACAGACCCGCGCACCCACTGCCGCACCCGCGCGAAGCCACGGCAGGGCTGGGAGCCGAGCCAGAGGCACCGTGGGGGTCCGGGGGCTCGGCCCCCGGGAGACACGACGAAGGCGACATGAGCGGCGAAGCCGCGATGCAGAGACGAAGGGGCGACCCGCTCAACCAGCCTGGGGGTCACTGGGAGCGGGCCGCCGAGTCCTAGCTTAGAGGGCTCTGGCGGAGTTCGCTGCACCGGGTCGGCAAGTCACACGAATTCTTTACCAAGTTGATCGACCGAAGATCGGGAAACGTCTGGTCAGCGCCCTCGAAGCCGCCACCGGCCGGTAGCGGAAAGTGATGAAGGTCGCTCTCGGCCGTTCCGTGCGCGCGGGCGGCGCCGGTAGGGCAGGATGACGCCGCATCAGCGGGGAACGTTAGGGGACGGTATGCACGACGGCAGTGGCCGGATTGTGGTGCAGAACCTGAGCAAGCGGTTCGGCGCAGTGAACGCCGTGCAGAACCTCAGCTTCACGGTCGAACCCGGTTCGGTGACGGGCTTCCTGGGCCCGAACGGCGCCGGCAAGACGACGACGTTGCGCATGTTGCTCGGGTTGGTGACACCCACATCGGGGACGGCGACCATCAACGGACGGCCGCACTCGCAGCTCGGGAACCCGGCGCGGGTGGTCGGCTCGGTCCTGGAGAACGAGGGCTTCCACCCGGGCCGCACGGCCCGCAACCACCTCCGGGTGTACGCCGCGGCCATCGGGGTGCCGGACCGCCGGGCCGACGAGGTGCTCGGCCTGGTGGGCCTGGGCAGCGCCGCGGACCGCAAGGCGGGCGGCTTCTCCCTCGGCATGCGGCAGCGGCTGGCGCTGGCGACGGCGCTGCTGGGCGACCCGCAGGTGCTGGTGCTCGACGAGCCGACGAACGGCCTCGACCCCGAAGGCATCCTGTGGCTGCGCAACTTCCTGCGCTCCTACGCGCGGGAGCAGCGGCGGACCGTGCTGGTGTCGAGCCACCTGCTCAACGAGGTCGAGCAGCTGATCGACCAGGTCGTCATCATCAGCCAGGGCGTCACGCGCTACTACGGCCCGCTGGAGCAGCTGCGCAAGAGCCAGCAGTCGCGGGTGCTGGTGCAGCCCGCGGACCCGTCGGCGCTGGTGAAGGCGTTGCAGGACAACGGGATCACCGGGGTGTCGCCGACGCCGGACGGCCGGGTCGCGGTCGCCGGGTCGAGCGTGCAGCAGATCGGTGACATCGCCGCCAAGGCCGGGATCGCGGTCTACGGGATGCAGGAGGAGCACGCCGACCTGGAGCGGATGTTCTTCCAGCTCACCCAGGGCCAGTACACCGGCGGCGCGCCCGGCTACCCGCCGCAGCAGCCGCAGTACCAGGGCCCGCCGCCCGGTTACCCGCCGCAGCCGCCGCAGTACCAGCAGCACTACCAGCAGGGCCCGCCGTCGGGCCCGCAGCAGCAACAGCAGTACTGGGGAGGACCGCAGCAGTGATGGGCAACCTGATCAAGGCGGAGTTCCGCAAGACGCTCTCGCTGAACACGTGGTGGGTGCTGCTGATCCCGCTGGCGCTGGTGGCGTTCTGGCTGACCTTCGCCTGGGGCAAGATCACGAACAACTTCGTCGACTACATCGGCAGCTCCGACGCCCGCGAGATCGCCAGGGCGGTCGGCCTGGAGGCGGGCCAGCTGCCGGTCGGGCTGCTGGCGTTCGCGCACGGCGTGAACATCGCGCAGCTGATCCCCGGCCTGTTCGGCGTCTTCGCGCTGGCCGGCGAGTACCGCAGCAAAACCATCACGACCACGTTCCTGACGGCCCCGAACCGGGTCACCGCGCTGACCGCGAAGATGCTCACCTACGTGGGCTGGGGCGCCATCTACGGCGTGGTGAGCGCCGGTGTCTCGGCGATCGCGGTGATGGCCTCGGTCGACTCCACCCGGTGGCCCAGCGCGGGCCAGTGGCTGGCCGCGCTCGGCGGGACGATCCTGGCCTCGGTGCTGGTGACGCTGTTCGGCATCGGGTTCGGTGCGGTGCTGCGCAACGTGCCGCTGGCGGTGGTGCTGTTCCTGGTGTGGTTCCTGATCATCGAGAACGTGCTGGTCGTCTCGCTCTGGGGCCCGGCCGACATCTTGGGCGGGATCCTGCCGAACGGCACCGCCAACGGGATCGTGGGCGGGATCGCGGCGGACGCCTTCGGGATCAACTCGCTGAACCTGCCGGGCGGGGTCGACCACTGGTCGGCGCTCGGCCTGCAGCTGGCCGCGGGCGCGCCGGGCGTCATCTCGTGGTGGGCGTCGGCACTGATCTTCTTCGCGTGGACGATGGTCTTCTTCGGACTCGGCTGGGCGGGCAACCAGAAGCGCGACATCACGTAGTTCTCGCGTCGCCGAAGGCCACCTCGAGCTGCTTGAGGTGGCCTTCGCGGCGTTCGGGGAAATATTTTGTCGGTGGTGGCGCTTACTGTCACAACGTGACCGTTGCTCCGCCTCGCTCCCGTCAAGAGCTCCCACCCGTCGAGACGGCCGGCTGGATCCGCCGGCTGTCCGCCGCGGCGTGGGAGCACCGCGTGCTCGTCGTGCTGTCGCTGCTCGCCGCCGCGGTCGGTGTCGGCGTGCAGGCCGCGAGCCCGCTGCTGGTGCGCACGGCGGTGGACGACGCAGTGGCCGGTCAGACCGGAGCCCTGCCCGGGATCGCCGTCTTCCTGGTGGCGCTGCAGCTGGTCGCCTTCGGCACCGCGTTCGCGCGCCGCTACCTCGGCGGCAAGCTCGCCCTCGACGTCCAGCACGACCTGCGCCAGCGCGTCTTCAACGCCGTTTCGCGGCTGGACGGCGGAAAGCAGGACGCGCTGCGCACCGGCCAGGTGGCCTCGCGCGCGATCTCCGACCTGCAGCTGGTCACCGGGATCCTGATGCAGGTGCCGCTGTCGTTCGGCTCGGTGGTCTTCG
The DNA here is from genome assembly GCF_013364075.1 of Amycolatopsis sp. Hca4. Taxonomy (GTDB): domain Bacteria; phylum Actinomycetota; class Actinomycetes; order Mycobacteriales; family Pseudonocardiaceae; genus Amycolatopsis. The sequence continues at coordinate 7,679,994 of NZ_CP054925.1, read as the reverse complement.
CGCTGCTGTCGTTCGTCGCGATGCTGTGGCTTTCCCCGGTGCTGACGCTGATCGCGCTGGTCGTGACGCCGGCGGTCGGCATCATCGTGGCGCGCAGCCGCAAGCGGCTCTTCCCGGCCACCTGGTCGGCGCAGCAGCGCGCGGCCGACGTCGCTCAGCAGGTCGAAGAGACCGTCACCGGCGTCCGGGTGGTCAAGGGCTTCGGCCAGGAGGCGCGGGAAGTCTCGAAGCTGGAGGCGACCGCGCGCAAGCTGTTCGGGGAGCGGCTTCGCGCGGCGAAGCTGTCCGCGGTCCCGACGGCGACCACGGCCGCCCTGCCCGCCGCCGGCCAGGTCGCCGTACTCGGCATCGGCGGTGTGCTGGCCCTGAACGGGTCCATCACGCTCGGCACGTTCCTGGCCTTCGCCACCTACCTCGCCACGCTGATCGGGCCGGCCCGGATGCTGTCCGGCTTGGTCGTGCAGGCGCAGCTGACCCGCGCCGGCGCCGAGCGGGTGTACGAGCTGATCGACGCGCAGACCGACGTCGTCGACGCGCCGGATGCGCGGCCGCTGCCGGAGGGGCCGCTGGGCGTGGAGCTCGACGGCGTCCGGTTCGGCTACACCCGCAGCGAGCCGGTGCTGGACGGGCTTTCGGTCACCGCGAACCCGGGCGAGACCCTCGCGCTGGTCGGCACCGCGGGCTCGGGGAAGTCGACGATTTCCCTGCTGCTGCCCCGGTTCTACGACGTGCACGAGGGCGCGGTCCGGGTCGGGGGCCTCGACGTCCGCGACGTCCCGCTGCGGCAGCTGCGGCAGGCGATCGGCGTGGTGTTCGAGGAAGCGTTCCTGTTCTCCTCGTCGATCCGCGACAACATCGCCTACGGCAGGCCGGACGCCACCGAGGAGGAGGTCGTCGCGGCGGCCAGGGCGGCGGAGGCGGACGGCTTCATCCGCGCGCTGCCGGAGGGCTACGACACGCTGGTCGGCGAGCGCGGGCTCACGCTCTCGGGCGGGCAGCGGCAGCGGCTCGGGCTGGCCAGGGCGCTGATCACCGACCCGCGGATCCTCGTCCTCGACGACGCCACCTCGGCCATCGACACCGTCACCGAAGCGGCCATCTACGACACCCTGCGGTCGGTCACCGAGGCCCGGACCACCCTGCTGATCGCGCACCGGCGGTCGACGCTGGCACTGGCCGACCGGATCGCGGTGCTGGACGAGGGCCGCGTGGTCGACGTCGGCACCGAGGCCGAACTGATGGCGCGCTGCCCGCTGTTCCGCGAGCTGGTGGCGGGCCCGGGTGACGACGTCGAGGAGAAGCACCGCTGCGAGGGCCTGGACTGCGGCCAGGACGGGACCACGCCGTCGCTGTGGCCGCGTGACGAGAGCCGCGACGAGGTCGACGCACTCGCCGAGGCCGCGCGGCTGCGCGGCGGCGACCCCAACAGCAGCGGGTTCGTAGGCGGGGGCGGCAAGCTCGACGTACCGCCGACGCCGGAGCTGATCGAGGGCGTGCGCAAGCTCCCGCCGTCGGTCGACGAGCCGCGGCTGCCGGGCGTGGACGTCACCGCACCCGACCCCAGGTTCCGGCTGGCCGGGCTGCTGCGGCCGGTCCGCTGGCCGCTGGCCGTGGTGATCGCGCTGGTGGCGGCGGACGCGCTGGCGTCGATCGCACTGCCGGGGCTGTACCAGTTCGGCGTCGACCACGGCGTGCGCGCCGGGGTCGAGTGGACGGTGTGGCTGGCCGCCGGGATCGGCGCCGCGGTGATCGCGGCCGACTGGCTGGTGGTCTTCGCGCAGACCCGGCTGACGTCCCGGGTCGGCGAAACGGTGCTGTACGCGCTGCGCGTCCGCAGCTACGCGCACCTGCAGCGGCTCGGGCTCGACTACTACGAGCGCGAGCTGTCCGGGAAGATCATGACCCGGATGACGACGGACGTCGACGCGCTCTCGACGTTCCTGCAGACCGGGCTGGCCACCGCGGTGGTCAGCGCGCTGACGCTGGCCGGGATCACGGCGGCGCTGCTGGTCACCGACGCCGGGCTGGCACTGTACGCGCTGGCGATGGTGCCGGTGCTGGCGGCGGCCACGGTGGTCTTCCGGCGGTCGGCGTCCAAGGCGTACAACGAGGCCCGTGAGCGGGTCAGCGTCGTGAACGCGGACATGCAGGAGAACGTCAGCGGGCTGCGCGTGGCGCAGGCGTTCACGCGCGAAGACCGCTCCGCGCAGGCGTTCGCTTCGCGCAGTGACGACTACCGGCGCTCGCGGCTGCGGGCGCAGCGGTACGTGGCGACGTACTTCCCGCTGGTGGCGCTGCTGTCGGACCTGGCGACCACGACGGTGCTGGTGGTGGGCGCGAACCGGGTCTCGGCGGGCACGCTGTCGGTCGGCGTGCTGCTCGCGTTCCTGCTGTACCTGCAGCAGTTCTTCTCGCCGATCCAGCAGCTGTCGGCGGTGTTCGACGGCTACCAGCAGGCGAGCGTCGGCCTGAACCGGATCGGCGACCTGCTGCGGACGCCGACGTCGGTGCCGGCGGCGGAGAAGCCGGTCGCGGTGCCGGACCGGCTGCGGGGCGAGGTCTCGTTCAAGGAGGTCGAGTTCTCCTACGCCGGCGCCGAGGCCCCGGCGCTGGCGGAGTTCTCGCTGGACGTCGCGGCGGGCGAGACGATCGCCCTGGTCGGCGCGACCGGCGCCGGGAAGTCGACGGCGGTGAAGCTGGTGGCCCGTTACTACGACGCCACCGGCGGCGAGGTCCGCATCGACGGCACGGACGTCCGCGAGTACGACCTGGCCGGCCTGCGCCGCCGGATGGGCGTGGTGCCCCAGGAGGCCCACCTGTTCTCGGGCACGGTGGCCGACAACGTCCGCTACGGCCGCCCGACGGCTTCCGACGCGGAGGTCGAGGCGGCGGTCCGCGCGGTGGGCGCGCTGGACGGCATCGCGGCCCTGCCGTCGGGCTTCCTGCAGCCGGTGGGCGAGCGCGGCCGCTCGCTGTCGGCGGGCCAGCGCCAGCTGGTGGCCCTGGCCCGGGCGGAGCTGGTCGACCCGGACATCCTGCTGCTGGACGAGGCCACGGCGGCCCTCGACCCCTCGACGGAGGCGGCGGTCCTCCGCGCAACGGAGACCCTCGCCCGCCGCCGCACGACGTTCGTGGTCGCCCACCGCCTGGCCACGGCGGCCCGCGCGGACCGCATCGTGGTCCTGGACCACGGCCGCGTGGTCGAGACCGGAACCCACCCCGAGCTCCTGGCCGCCAACGGCCCCTACGCCCGCCTCTGGTCCCTCGGCTGACGTACCGCACGCGTCGGCCCGCGTACCTGCAACGTCGGCCCGCGTACCTGGAGGGTCGGTTCGCCATCCGACCCTCCAGGTACGCAAACCGACCGCCCGGGTACGCGAGTCGACCCTCTGATCACGCGTGATGCCCCTCCAATCACGCGTGATGCCCGCTGGATCACGCGTGATGCCTCCTTGCGCACGAAATTCCGTGGCCCGGCGGGGGCCGGCGTTGGGAGCATGACGGGCATGTTCGAAGAGAGGCGGGTCCCCGACCGGCAGATCCGGGCCGCACAGACCGAGACGACCCTCCGGGTCTACCAGGCCTACTCGCCCGAGATCGCCGACGCCGCGCTCGAAAAGCAGACCTTCGTCGCGCCGTTCAAGCGGGAGCGGATGACGTGGATCAAGCCCTCGTTCCGCTGGATGGCCTACCGCTGCGGCTACGGGCGCAAGCCGGGCCAGGAGCGCGTCCTCGCCATCGACATCACGCGCGAAGGTTTCGAGTGGGCCCTCGCCAACGCCGCGCTCAGCAAACCACGCCGCGGTCAGGACGCGGCCGGCTGGAAGCAGCAGCTCAAGACCAGCCCGGTCCGGATCCAGTGGGACCCCGAGCGGGACCTCGGCCACACGGCCCTGGACTTCCGCGCCATCCAGGTCGGCCTGGGCGGCGAGGCCGTCGACCACTACGCCGACGAGTGGATCACCGCCATCACCGACGTCACCCCCGTCATGCGCGACATCGCCGGGCTCCTGGCCACCGGCCGGCTCGACCTGGCCGTCAAGCTCGTCCCCCACGAGCCCCCGTACCCGCTGAGCCCCGACCTCGCCGAGGCCGTCGACGCGACCGGCTGAGGATGCGCCCGCCTCCGTCCTCGGCCGGACCACGGGTTATGCCTCCTTAATCACGAAAGTCCGTGGCCGGGCGGCCGGGGCGCTGGGAGCATGGCGGGCATGTTCGAAGAGAAGCGGGTTCCCGAGCGGCAGGTCAGGGCGGCGCAGACGGGGAACACCGTCCGGGTCTACCTCGCCTGTTCGCCCGCCGTCGCCGATGCCGCGCTCGAGAAGCAGAGCGTCGAGCCGGGCGGGACAGTGGAGGTCACGCCGTCGTTCCGGCTGGCGGCCTACGACAGCGACAACGGCCGCAAGCCCGGCCACGAGCGCATCCTGGCCGTCGACCTCACCCGCGAGGGCTTCGAGCGAGCCCTCCAGGGGCAGGCCGGCTGGGCGCCGGAGCGAGATCTCGACCACACGCCGCTGGACTTCCAGGCGGTCCGGATCGTCGGCGAGCTCGCCGAGGAGTGGATCACCGGCATCACTGACGTCACATCCGTGATGCGTGACATAGCCGGGCTCCTGGCCACCGACCAGCTGCACCTGGCGGTCAAGCTCGTCCCGCACGAACCGCCGTACGAACTCGGCTAAGGCAGCGCCCGCCAGCTCAACCCGCCCATCCCGGCCGCCTCGACGTCCGGGCGGGAGGCCCACCGGACCGTTCCCGGCCGGACGTGGATCCCGGCCCCGACCAGCCAATCCGGCTCGTCGGGCTCGACCCACTCCATCTCCTCGACGTCGGACGGCGACAGCCAGACCGCCGAGCAGGAATCACACCGGAGCACGACCGTGCCGGACTCCGTCACCAGCGGCCGCACCAGGCCCTGGTCCCAGAACGAAGGACATTCGACCAGCCACATCGGCCCAGCAGAACCCACGCCGGTGAACGAGCACGGGCCGGCGCGCGAACCCGGGCGGAAGAGCGCGGGAACCCTGTACCGGGTCCAGTGCTTAAGGTTCCCTTAGCACATCTTGATCGAGTCAGTGACCGATACCCTAGTGCGCCACGCCTCACACAGGCCGGTTCCATCACATCGCGGTCACCGAGGGGGTTAGCCTGGTAGGCGCATCAGCGGATTCAAGATCGAGATCGAGACGGATAGAGGCGAGCCCCAGCCGTGTCCAGCAGCAGCCCTGCGTCACAGTTCGGCCCCAACGAGTGGCTGGTCGAAGAGATGTACGACCAGTTCCTCGCCGACCCTTCTTCAGTCGATGCCGCATGGCACGACTTCTTCGCGGACTTCAAGCCGACGCAGAACGCGCAGGCCAAGGCGGACACCGCCCGGCAGCAGGCCGACGCCAAGCCCGCCACCAACGGCCAGGCGGCCCAGCCGTCGGCCAAGGCGGTGCAGAACGCCGAGTCGGCGGCCAAGCAGGCCGCCCCGGCGGCGAAGGCTCCCGCGAAGCCGGCACCGAAGGCGGCCCCGGCCAAGCCCGCCGCGAAGGCGGAGCCCAAGGCCGAGGTGAAGAAGGACGAGCCGGAGTCGAAGCAGCTGCGCGGCGCCGCGGCGGCCATCGCCAAGAACATGGACGCCTCGCTGAGCGTCCCCACCGCGACCAGCGTGCGCGCGGTCCCGGCCAAGCTGATGGCGGACAACCGCATCGTCATCAACAACCACCTCAAGCGCACCCGCGGCGGCAAGATCTCCTTCACGCACCTCATCGGCTACGCCATGGTGCGGGCGCTGAAGAACTTCCCGAACATGAACCGGCACTACCAGCTGATCGACGGGAAGCCGTTCGCGGTCACGCCGGAGCACGTCAACTTCGGGCTCGCGATCGACATGAAGGGCAAGGACGGCTCGCGCAACCTCGTCGTCGCCTCGATCAAGGGCGTCGAGGACATGTCGTTCCTGCAGTTCTGGCAGGCCTACGAGGACATCGTCAAGAAGGCCCGCAACAACAAGCTGACCGCGGACGACTTCTCCGGCACCACGATCTCGCTGACCAACCCGGGCGGCATCGGCACCAACCACTCGGTGCCGCGCCTGCAGGCCGGCCAGGGCGCCATCATCGGCGTCGGCGCCATGCAGTACCCGGCCGCCTTCGAGGGCACCAGCGAGAAGACCCTGGTCGACCTCGGCATCAGCAAGATCATGACGCTGACCTCGACCTACGACCACCGCATCATCCAGGGCGCGGAGTCGGGCGAGTTCCTCAAGCGCATCCACGAGCTGCTGCTCGGCGAAGACGGCTTCTACGACGACGTCTTCACCAGCCTGCGCCTGCCGTACGAGCCGATCCGCTGGGTCGCCGACATCCCGGACGGCCCGGTCGACAAGACCGCCCGCGTGATCGAGCTGATCGACGCGTTCCGGATGCGCGGCCACCTGATGGCCGACACCGACCCGCTGAACTACCGCCAGCGCAGCCACGCCGACCTGGACGTGCTGTCCCACGGCCTGACGCTCTGGGACCTCGACCGCGAGTTCCCGGTCGGCGGCTTCGCCGGCCAGGAGCGGATGAAGCTGCGCGACATCCTGGGCGTGCTGCGCAACTCGTACTGCCGCACGGTCGGCATCGAGTACACCCACATCCTCGACCCCGAGGAGCGTCGCTGGATCCAGGAGCGCGTCGAGATCCCGCACGAGAAGCCGGACCCCGCGGTCCAGAAGTACGTGCTCTCGAAGCTGAACGCCGCCGAGGCGTTCGAGACGTTCCTGCAGACCAAGTACGTCGGCCAGAAGCGCTTCTCCCTCGAAGGCGGCGAGACGGCGATCCCGCTGCTCGACACCATCCTCGACAAGGCCGCCGAGCACGAGCTGGACGAGGTCGTCATCGGCATGCCGCACCGCGGCCGCCTGAACGTCCTGGCCAACATCGTCGGCAAGCCGATCAGCCAGATCTTCCAGGAGTTCGAGGGCAACCTCGACCCGGGCCAGGCGCACGGCTCCGGCGACGTGAAGTACCACCTCGGTGCCGAGGGCAAGTACTTCCGGATGTTCGGCGACGGCGAGACGAAGGTGTCGCTGACCGCGAACCCGTCCCACCTGGAGACGGTCGACCCGGTCCTCGAGGGCATCGTGCGCGCCAAGCAGGACATCCTCGACAAGGGCGGCGAGGGCTACACCGTCCTCCCGGTCCTGATGCACGGCGACGCGGCCTTCGCGGGCCAGGGTGTCGTGGCCGAGACGCTGAACCTCGCGCTGCTGCGCGGCTACCGCACCGGCGGCACCGTGCACGTCATCGTCAACAACCAGGTCGGCTTCACGACCGCGCCGGAGCACTCGCGCTCGTCGCAGTACGCCACCGACGTCGCGAAGATGATCGGCTCGCCGATCTTCCACGTGAACGGCGACGACCCGGAGGCGGCGCACTGGGTGGCCAAGCTGGCCGTCGAGTACCGGCAGGCGTTCCACAAGGACGTCGTCATCGACCTGATCTGCTACCGCCGCCGCGGGCACAACGAGGGCGACGACCCGTCGATGACGCAGCCGGCGATGTACGACATCATCGACACGAAGCGCTCGGTCCGGAAGACCTACACCGAGTCGCTGATCGGCCGCGGCGACATCTCCGTCGAGGAGGCCGAGGCCGCGCTGCGCGACTTCTCGAGCCAGCTGGAGCACGTCTTCAACGAGGTCCGCGAGCTGGAGAAGCACCCGGCGAAGGCCAGCCCCTCCGTCGAGGAGGAGCAGCAGGTGCCGGCCAAGGTGAAGACGTCGGTGGCCAACGAGGTCATCGAGCGCATCGGCGACGCGTTCGTCCAGGTGCCCGAGGGCTTCACGCCGCACCCGCGCGTCAAGCCGGTCATGGAGCGCCGCCACAAGATGTCGCGCGAAGGCGACATCGACTGGGCGTTCGGCGAGCTGCTGGCGTTCGGGTCGCTGGCGATGGAGGGCCGGCTGGTCCGGCTGTCCGGCCAGGACTCCCGTCGCGGCACGTTCACCCAGCGGCACTCGGTGTTCATCGACCGCAAGACCGGCCAGGAGTACGCGCCGCTGCAGAACCTGGCCGACGGCCAGGGCCGCGTGATGATCTACGACTCGGCGCTGTCGGAGTACGCGGCCGTCGGCTTCGAGTACGGCTACTCGGTGGCGAACTCCGAGGCGCTGGTGATGTGGGAAGCGCAGTTCGGTGACTTCGTCAACGGCGCGCAGACGGTCATCGACGAGTACATCTCCTCGGGCGAGGCCAAGTGGGGCCAGCGCTCGGACGTCGTGCTGCTGCTGCCGCACGGCCACGAGGGCCAGGGCCCGGACCACACGTCCGGCCGCATCGAGCGGTTCCTCTCGCTGTGCGCGGAGGGTTCGATGACGGTGGCGGTCCCGTCGACCCCGGCGAACTACTTCCACCTGCTGCGCCGCCACGCCCTCGACGGCATCCAGCGCCCGCTGGTGGTCTTCACCCCGAAGTCGATGCTGCGCAACAAGGCGGCGACCTCGGCGGTCGAGGACTTCACCGGTGAGAGCCGGTTCATGTCGGTCATCGACGACGTCACGCCGGACCCGTCGAAGATCCGCAAGGTGCTGCTGACCTCCGGGAAGCTGTACTGGGAGCTGGTGGCGGAGCGCACGAAGCGCGAGGCCGACGACGTCGCGATCGTCCGGATCGAGCAGTACTACCCGCTGCCGAAGAAGAAGCTGCTGGCGGCCCTGGAGCGCTACACGAACGCGACGCAGGTCGCGTGGGTCCAGGAGGAGCCGGAGAACCAGGGTGCGTGGCCGTTCTTCGGCCTGAACCTGCCCCGGAAGTTCCCGGAGGTCCTCTCGGGCCTGCAGGTCGTGTCCCGCCGCCCGATGGCGGCGCCGTCGGCGGGTTCGTCGAAGGTGCACGAGGTCGAGCAGAAGGCGCTGATCGCGAAGGCGTTCGACTGATCGCTTGACGGAACGGCCTCCCCACGGGTGTTTTGTGGGGAGGCCGTTTTCTATTCGAGGGACTCGGAAGCGGCTTTGGCCAGGCTGTGCGCGTTGCGCCGGCACCGTTCGACGTTCCGGTCCGACGGATCGGCGGCGGTGACGACCACGGTCACGTCGACGTTGCCCTGGTAGAACCGCACACCGCACTGCATGGTGCCGCTCTGGCCGTAGTCGACGTCGGCGGCCTCGGTCGCCTTCCCGATCTTCTCGGTGATCGGTTTGGCCCCGTCGTTCACCGCGTTCTCGTAGCCGGCCTTCGCGTACCCGGGCCCGTCGCCGGAGCCCGGCAGGGTCGACTTGGCCAGGAACATCGACAGCGTGCCGGACGACGAGCCGGGCTTCATCCACGAGCAGCTCAGCCGGGACAGCTGGATCTTGTCGTCCGAGGTACTGGCCGGCTCGGCCGGCCCATCACTCGAAAGCGGCGGCAGGTTGTTCATCCGGTTCCCGACCTCACTGCACCGCGGCAGCGAGGAGTACTTGTCGGGTTCACCCGCCGGGGCGCTCGATGCCGGCGACGCACTGGAGCGCTTGTGGTCGCCGGTCAGCAGGAAGAACGCCCCGACACCCACCCCACCCAGCAGAAGAACCCCGGCGACGACGAGCACGACGATCAGCGCGGTCTTCCCGCCCGACTTCGGAGGCGGGTACCCGGGATACTGCGGCGGCGGCTGGTACTGCGGATACGGATACTGGGGTCCTTGCTGCACGAACCGGACACTAGGCCATTCGGGCGCGCCGAGCGGGCCGTTCACCCGAAATCGTCAGACCCCACGGGTAGCTTGGGCCATCGGGGGGTGCTCAGCGCGGGTCGCCGAAACTGTCGGCCCTCTCCGCTGGCGTTGAATCGGGGGCTGCTCGAAACCGCCCGCCGAAACCCGATTGCCGTCCGCCGCCGGTTCGGGGCAAGGTAGCGGCCATGCTGATCCGCCGCGAGACTCCTGCCGACCGAGCGGCGATCCACACCGTCCACGCCGAAGCGTTCCGGCGCGAGGAAGGCGTCACGCCGGTCGAGGCCCCGCTCGTCGACGAACTCCGCGCCGAAGGTGACCTGATCAACGCCCTCTCCCTGGTCGCCGTCCGCGAAGGCACCGTCATCGGGCACGTCTGCTGCAGCCGGGCCCGCATCGGCGAAGACACCACCGTCGCCGTCGGACTCGGGCCGCTCGGTGTGCTGCCCGCGCACCAGAAGAGCGGCGTCGGCTCCGCGCTGGTGCACGCGGTGGTCGCTGCGGCCGACGCGCTGGGCCACGGCGTGGTCGTCCTGCTCGGCAACCCGGCCTACTACTCGCGGTTCGGCTTCGTCACGGCGTCGGACCTGTCGATCACCGCCCCCGATCCGCGGTGGGGCGCGCACTTCCAGGCGCGGACGCTGGCCGCGTACGAACCCACCCAGGCGGGCGCCTTCGAGTACGCCCCCGCGTTTTCCCGGATCTGAGGAGCCGCATGTACGCACCCACGAGGTCGGTCGGTGTCCGGATCAACCGCGAGCAGCCGCCGTCGAAGCTGCGCGACCTCGCGCGCCAGGCCGAAGACGCGGGTCTCGACGAGCTCTGGCTGGTCGAAGACTGCTTCTGGGCGGCCGGCGTCACCACGGTCGCGACGGCGCTGGCGGTGACGTCGACGATCAAGGTGGGCATCGGCGTGCTGCCGGCGGTGGCGCGCAACCCGGCGATCGCGGCGATGGAGATCGCGGCGCTGGCCGAGCTGCACCCGGACCGGCTGATCGCCGGGTTCGGCCACGGCGTCGCGTCGTGGATGCGCCAGATCGGCGCGTACCCGGAGTCCCCGCTGGCGGCGCTGGAGGAGACGCTCGTCGCGGTCCGGCGGCTGCTCGCGGGCGAGCGCGTTTCGATGGACGGCAGGCACGTCCACCTGGACGAGGTCGAGCTGGTGTTCCCGCCGGCATCGCCGCCCCCGCTGGTGGCGGGCGTCCGCCGGCCCAAGTCCCTGGCGGTGGCGGGCGCGGCGGCGGACGGCACGATCCTGGCCGAGCCCGCCCCGCCGGAGTTCGTCCGGACGGCGCTGGAGGGCATCGCGGCCACGGGCCCGCACGCGGTGGTGTCGTACAACTGGCTGGCCCTCGGCGACCGCGAGCGGGCGCGGAAGACGGTCGCGGAGTCCCTGACGCCGGGCTCGCGGGTGCAGGTGGAGGGGCTGCCGTTCGCCGCGGAGCTGCTCGCCCTGCTGGATTCTTCGTCCACAGTGGACGAGCTGGCGGCGGGCCTGCGCCCGGAGTGGATCGACCGCCTGGCGATCTGCGGCGAGCTCGACGAATGCGCGGCGGCGGTCCGGGCACTGCACGAGGCGGGCAGTGGTTCGGTGGTGCTGCTGCCGTTGCCGGAGGATGCACCGGAGAAGGCCATCGAGGACGCGGCCCGCGTGGCAGCGACCGTGCGCGGCTGACCGCCGGAAAAGGAGTTCGCACACCCACCCCGGCGTGTCAGGATCGGCCCATGCCGGTCGACCCGCACCTCCTGCTGGCCTTCCTCCTCACCACCGCCATCGCGATGGTGACCCCGGGCCCGGACATGCTCTTCATCCTCGGCTGCGGCATGCGCGGCGGCCCGAAGGCCGGCCTGCTCGCCACGGCCGGGGTCGCCACCAGCGAAGCCATTCACGTCGCCGTCGCCGCGGCCGGGCTGGCCGCTCTCTTCGCCGCCGTTCCCGTGGCCTTCACCGTCGTGCGGATCGCCGGTGCCGCCTACCTCATCCACCTCGGCGTCCAGGCCATCCGGAACCGCAAGCCGCTCGTCGAGCGGAAGGCGGACCGGGCCTACCTTTCCGGTCTGCTCACCAACCTGCTCAACCCGAAGATGGTCACCTTCACCATCGCCTTCCTGCCGCAGTTCGTCGACCCGGCGAAAGGCCACGTCTGGCTGCAGTTCGCCGTCCTCGGGGCGATCATGATCGTGTTCGAGTTCCTCGTCGACGGCACCGTCGGCGTTCTCGCCGGCCGGGTCGGCGGGTGGGTTCGCCGGAAGCAGAACCAGCGGCGGATCGAGGTCGCGACCGGCGGGATCTTCATCGGTCTCGGCCTCAAACTGGCCACCGACCGCTAGGCACGCAGGCCGTCGACGATCACCGCCACGATCCGGGGCGCGCGCGAATCCCACTCCTCCTGGGGGATCCGGGACAGCGCCCCGAGGAGCAGGATGACGTCGGCAGCGTCGACCCCGAGCCGGATTTCCCCGGCCGCCTGTCCCTGCTGCAGCAGCGTTTCGAGCGCTTCGTCGAGCCGGTGGTGCTGGCCGGAGTAGAGGTCCTGCCACGCCGGCACCTCGATCGCCGCCATGACGCCGCGCTTGACGCGGGCGTACTCGACCAGCCGGTCCAGCCAGCGGGCCAGCGCGTCCAGCGGCGTGTGTTCCGCCAGCAGCGGCGCCACCGTGCCGACGAGCTGGGTCAGCTCGGCCCGGTACACCTCCGCCAGCAGGTGCTCGCGCGTCGGGAAGTGCCGGTAGAGCGTGCCTTGCCCGACGCCCGCCGCCTTGGCGACGCGGTGCAGTTTCAGCTCCTCGGCCGCGCCGTTGGACTCGCTGAGCTCGGCCCGCGCGGCCTCGACGATCCGGTCGCGGTTGGCCACGGCGTCCGAACGGGGCACGGCCACCTCCTCGCATAAATGGACAACTGTCCGGTAGGCTTAACCGGACAGTTGTCAGCTTAGCGGGAGATGCCATGAACAACGGACTGGACAAGGTCGTCGCCATCACGGGTGCGAGCAGCGGGATCGGCGAGGCGACGGCCGTGGAGCTGGCGGGCCGCGGCGCGGCCGTCGTGCTCGGCGCCCGGCGCACCGACCGGCTGGAGGTGCTCGCGCAGAAGATCCGCGACAACGGCGGCCGCGCGGAGCTGCTGGACGTCGACGTGACCCGCCGGGCCGATCTCGAGCGGCTCGTCGCCCTCGCCGTCGACCGCTTCGGCCGCCTCGACGTCCTGGTGGCCAACGCCGGCGTCGCCCGGATCGCGCCGGTGAGCGCGCTCGACGTCGACGACTGGGACGCGATGATCGACGTCAACCTCCGCGGGGTGCTGCACGGCATCGCCGCCGCGCTGCCGGTGTTCCGCGCGCAGGGCCGCGGGCACTTCGTCACGACCGTCTCGACGTCGGGGCTGAAGATCGTCCCGACCCAGGCCGTCTACGCGGGGACCAAGAACGCCGTGCGCACGCTGCTGGAGGCACTGCGGCAGGAGTCGACCGACGGCGCCCTCCGCACGACGTCGATCTCACCGGGGTACGTGCGCACCGAGCTGGTCGACCACGTCGCGGACCCCGCGCAGCGCGAGCAGGCGCAGCAGGCGATGGCCGCGCTCGGCATCGCTCCCGAAGCCGTGGCGCGGGCGATCGCGTTCGCCATCGAGCAGCCGGAGGACGTCGAGATCGGCGACCTCACCATCCGGCCCACCCGGCAGGGCTGAGCGCCGCGGACGCCTGGCAAGGTACGGCCGGTGAACGAGCGTGACTGGCGGGTGCTGCTGCTCGGCGGCGCGTCCGGCACCGGCAAGAGCCGGGTCAGCTACCCGCTGGCCCGGCGGTACCGGGTGCCGATCGTCGAGGTGGACGACCTGGTGCTCGCCGTGCAGCGGATGACCACCCCGGACCAGCAGCCGCTGGTGCACTACTGGGACACCCACCCGGACGCCGCCGGCCTGCCGGTCTCGCGCGTCGTGGAGTTGCAGGTAGCCGTGGCCGAGGCGCTGCGGCCGGCGCTGGAGGCGGTGATCGGCAACCACCTGGAGACCGGCACCCCGGTCGTCATCGAGGGCGACTACCTGCTGCCCGCGCTGGCCGCGCAGGACTCGTTCGCCGGACGGCCGGCCGACGGCCGGGTCCGCGCGGTCTTCCTGCACGAGCCCGACGCCGGTCAGCTGGTGGCCAACTACCGGCACCGGGAACCGCACGAGGGCGAACAGCACAGCCGGGCCCAGGTCAGCGCCCGCTACGGCGACTGGCTGGCCGCGCGGGCCGCCGAACTCGAGATCCCGGTCGTCACCGCGCGACCGTGGGCCACCACGCTGCGCCGGGTGTGCGCCCTGCTGGACGCGCCCGACGGACGCACAGGCACCCGGGGCTAGCGCTCTCTGTCCATGAACCACGCCAATCCCCTGGTCAGCGGAGATCCAGCCGCATCAGCCAGCGGACCCGGCGATCGGCCCGCGCCCCGGTCGGCCGGATCCGTTCGAACCCCGCCGCCTCGAACAGGGACGTCGTGCCGACGTGGGCCGCGCTCGAGCTGATGCGCGCCCCCTCCGGATCGACCGGGTAGCCTTCCACCGCCGGGGCGCCGCACGAACGCGCGTAGTCGACCGCCCCGGCCAGCAGCGCCGCCGACACCCCCTTGCCCCGGTGCGACGAGCGCACCACGAAACAAACCACGCTCCACACCGCTAGGTCGTCGAGCGGCGGCATCGTCCGGGAGCGCTTCAACCGCTCCATGCTCGACCGCGGCGACACCCCGCACCAGCCGACCGGCGTGGCCCCGTCGTAGGCGAGCACGCCCGGCGCGGACTGGCCCGAGCACAGACCGCGGAGCCGTTCGGCCCGCGCTTCACCGCGCAGCGCGCTGTACTCGGCCGACGTGACGCGGTAAGCGAGGCACCAGCAGGCACGCTCGTTCCCGCTCGGGTTGAGGATCGAGGCGACGTCTTCGAAGTGCGAAGCGGGACGAACGATGACCATGGGAGCACCGTAGGATCCGATTCCCGACAAAGCGATGTCGGTTGAGGAGACCGCGGATGGATCGGCTCGTCGGCTCCGGCCGCTACCCGGGGATGACCCAGCTGCACCAAGCCGTGCCCCTGGTCGAACGGCAACACGCCCTGATCGAGGAGATGCGCGCGCGGACACCCCGGTTCGTCAGCGGCCGGGTGCTGGCCGAGCGCACCGGGACGACCGTGCGGACCGTCGAACGCGACATCACACGGCTGCGCACGGCCGGCGTCCCGGTCGAGGTCAAGCGCGGCGCGGGCGGCGGCTACCGGCTCACGATGCCGTCCGTCGTGCCGCCGGTGAGCTTCAGCCCGGGCGAGGTCGCCGCCCTCGTTGCGTCCCTCGTGGCCCTTGGCCCCTACACCTCCGCCACGGCAGCCAGCGCGCTGGGCAAACTCCTCACCGCCTTCCGCCAGCGCGGCGAGCACGTCCGCTAGGCCCGCGCGAGGAACTCCTCCGCGATGTCCAGCGGGTTCCGCTTCTCCTCGGTGAACTGGACGTTCAACCGCGTGAGCTCTTCGGTCGTCAGCGCCGCCGAAACCCGGTTCAGCGCCGCCACTTCCGCCGGCGAAAGCGTTCCCCGGGCCACCAGCGGCACGATGTTCTGCGCCGGGAACATGTTCTTGTCGTCGACCAGCGGCACGAACCCGTTCGCCGCGATCGTGGACGACGTGCTGAACAGGTCCGCCACTTGGACGTCACCGGACTTGAGGGCCGCCACCGTCACCGGGCCGCCGGTGTCGGTCGTGCGGATCTCCTTGAACTCGCAGCCGTACAGCGACTTGATCTTGTCCTTCCAGCGGCTGCTCCACTGGCCCGGCCCGCCGAACACCAGCTCACCGCAGCGCTTCCCGAGGTCGGAGAACGTCTTGATGCCCGAAGAAGCCAGCTGCGGGCCGACGACGAGCAGGTCCTTGTCTTCGGCGGGCGCCTGGTCCAGGACCTCGAAGCCCGCCGGGATCTTCTGCTTCAGCTGGGCGTAGACGTCCTGGGACGTCGTCGCGGTGGTGTCCTTGTCGAAGTAGCGCAACAGGTTCCCGCTGTAGTCCGGCACGACCGACAGCGACTTGTCCTGCAGGGCCTTGACGACGACCTCGCGGCTGCCCACCGGCGGCCGCACGGTCACGTTCGAAGCACCGGCCTGCCGCAGCGCTCCGGCGTAGATCTGGGCCAGCAGCAGGCTTTCCCCGACGTCGGACGCGCCGATGATGATGTCCCCCGACGTGCCGCCCTCGCCGCCACCGGCCAGCGGGTTTCCGCAGCCGGCGACCAGCACCACGACCAGGAGCGAGATCAGCCGCTTCACGCCGACACCTTCTTCACGGCCGCCGCGAGCCGGACACCCCGGGGTACCAGCGCCCGGTTCAGCAACGCGAAGAGCAGGTCGAGGGCGATCGCCAGCACCGTCGTCAGCAGCGCGCCCGCGATCACCTCCGAATAGTCCAAAATGGCCAGTCCGTCGAGCAGGAACCGGCCGAGGCCACCGAGTCCGACGTACGCGGCCACCGCGGCGGTCGCCACCAGCTGCAGCACGGCGTTGCGGATCCCGCCGAGCACGAGCGGCAGCGAGATCGGCACCTCGACCTGCCACAGCCGCTGCCAGCCGGTCATCCCGACCCCTTCGGCGGCGTCGACCACCCCGTGGTCGGTCGCCTGCAGCCCGGCGTAGGTGCCGGCCAGGATCGGCGGCACGGCCAGCACGACGAGCCCGATGATCGTCGAGGTGACGCTCTCGGTGAAGAGCAGGAACAGGAACGTGACCAGACCCAGCGTCGGCAGCGCGCGGATGGCGTTGCCGACGCTGACCAGCGCAACGCCGCCGCGACCGGTGTGGCCCACGAACAGCCCCAGCGGCACCGCGATGACCAGCGCGATCACCAGCGACAACGCCGTGTAGCCGAGGTGCTCCAGCAGCCGCTGCGGGATGCCGTCCGGCCCGGACCAGTGCGCCGGGTCGCCGAACCAGTGGACGAGATCGGTGATCACGGCGCCCCCACCCGGGTCCACGGCGTCAGGAGGTTGCGCGAGCCCACCAGCAGCAGGTCGACGACCAGCGCCAGCACCAGCGTCAGCACGATGCCGACCACGATCGGCGAGAAGTACTCGCGCTGGAAGCCGTCGGTGAACAGCACGCCGAGGCCGCCGGTGCCGATCAGCGCGCCCACGCTCACCAGGCTGATGTTGCTGACCGACGCGACCCGCACGCCGGCCGCCAGCACCGGCACCGACAGCGGTAGTTCGACGGCGAAGAACCGCCGCACCGGCTTGTACCCGACCGCGGTCGCGGCCGCGATCACCGGCGGCGGCACCGCGTCGAGCGCGTCGAGCACCGGCCGGACCAGCAGCGCCGTGGTGTAGATCGTCAGCGCGACGACGACGTTGGCGCTGTCCAGGATCTTCGTCCCGATCAGGCCGGGGATGACGACGAACAGCGCCAGCGACGGGATCGTGTAGAGCAGGTTCGCCAGCACCATGAGCACCTGCCGCGCGGGCTGCCACCGGCTGCCGAGCCAGCCCGCCGCGATCGCGAGCACGATGCCGAGCACCAGCGGGAGCAGCGCCAGGTAGACGTGATCGCCGAGGTCACCGAGGATCTGCTCGCGGTTGTTCGCGCTGCCCAGGTAGCGCCCGAGCTCGTCGAAGAAGCTCATGACGCCTGGGGCGCGCCCTCGATGACGTCCAGGACCTGCCGCGCGACGACGGCGCCGAGCACGCGGTGTTCTTCGTCGACGACCACGCCGAGGCTGGCCGGCGACGACAGCGCCGCGTCCAGCGCGCCGCGGATCGGGGTCCCGCGCACCCAGAGCGAGCCGCCCGCCACCAGGTCGGCTTCGGCCAGTGCTCCGTCCACAGTGGAGTTCGGTGGCAGCCAGCCGCGGGGCTGCTTCTCGGTGTTGACCGCCAGCCGCCAGCCGTCGCTCGCCGGCACGGGCGAGCCGATCTCGACCAGCTCCAGCTCCTTGACCTCGACACCTTCGGCGGAGAGGAACGACAGGCCCCGGTAGCCGCGGTCCCGGCCGACGAACGACGCGACGAAGTCGTCCACCGGGTGCCGCAGCACGTCGGCGGGGGTGCCGTACTGGGCGAGCTTGCCGCCGACGCGCATCACGGCCACCTTGTCGCCGAGCCGGACGGCCTCGTCGATGTCGTGCGTGACGAACACGATCGTCTTGCCCAGCTGCGACTGCAGCCGCAGCAGCTCGTTCTGCAGGTCTTCGCGCACGATCGGGTCGACCGCGGAGAACGGCTCGTCCATCAGCAGCACCGGCGAGTCCGCGGCGAGTGCGCGGGCGACACCGACGCGCTGCTGCTGGCCGCCCGAGAGCTGGGCGGGGTAACGCTTGCCGAGCTCGACCGGCAGGCCGATGATCTCCAGCAGCTCGGCAGCACGTTTGCGGGCCTTGGCCTTGTCCCAGCCGGAAAGCAGCGGCACGGTGGCGATGTTGTCCAGCACCGTCCGATGTGGAAAGAGGCCGGCGTGCTGGATGACGTAGCCGATGCCGCGGCGCAGCAGCGCCGGGTCGCCCTCGGCCACGTCCTTGCCGTCGAGCAGCACCTGCCCGCCGGTCGGCTCGACCATCCGGTTGATCATCCGCAGCGACGTCGTCTTGCCGCAGCCGGACGGGCCGACGAACACGGTGATCGTGCCGTCTTCGACCGTCAGGTTCAGCTTGTCGACGGCGACCGTCCCATCCGGATACTGCTTGGTCACGTCGCGGAATTCGATGGTCACTGCCACTCCCCATGTCCGGTGCGTTCGACCGTAGCCGAGTCCGCGGTGGTTGGCACGCCGTTCCGGCAGGTGGCCACTAGGCTCGGAGTCCGTGAAGGCCCTCGACGACGTCCTCGCCGCGCACGGCGTCGGCGTCCGCCCGCTGTACCGCGTCCTCGACCTGCTGCGCACCGGTGACCACGACCTCGGCGAGCTGGTGCGCCTCTCGACCGCCCCCCGACGCAGCGTGGAGGCCGTCCTCGCCGCCCTCGGCGACGACCTCGACCGCAGCGGCGACCGCCTGCGCATCGCCCCCGGCGTCGCGGCGTCGTACCTGCAGTACCGCGCGCCGCGCTTCGCCGACCCGCTCGACGAAGCCGTCGCGACGCACGAGCTGCTGCCGAAGGTCGCCGAGTGGGTGGCCGAGGTGCCCTCGCCGCTGGCCGCGCTCGACCACGTGCAGGCCACGCCGGAGACCGTGCTGCGCCGCGCGCTCTGGCTGGACACGCAGTACGACCTCACCTCGGCGCGGCTGCTTTTCCTCGGCGACCACGACCTGACGTCCCTGGCCGTGCGGGCGGTCTGCCCGTCGGCCTCGCTGACCGTCGTCGACCTCGACGAGCGGGTGCTGGCTTACCTCGACGACCGTGGCGAGCGCGGGATCGCCACGGCGCACGCGGACCTGCGCGTCGGCCTGCCCCCGGCGTTCGCGGGCCGGTTCGACCTGGTGTTCAGCGATCCGCCGTACACGCCCGAAGGCATGGGGCTGTTCGCGGCGCGCGGGGTGCAGGCGCTGCGCGAGCCGAGCGAAGGACGGCTGCTGCTGGCCTACGGCTACAGCCCGCGGCACCCGGCCCTGGGCGCGCAGGTGCAGCGGTCGCTGGCCACGCTCGGGCTGACGTTCGAGGCGATCCTGCCGGGCTTCAACCGCTACTTCGGGGCACAGGCGATCGGCAGCGCGGCGGACCTGTACGTCTGCCAGCCGACGGCGAAGGCCAAGAAGATGCGCAGCGGCAAGGCGATCTACACCCACGGGCCGCAGTCGGTGGAGGCGGCGGGCACGAAACCGGCGCTGCTGGAGAAGCTGAAGGAGATCGCGGGCGCGGGCGGCCTCGCGCTGGAGTCGCGGCCGGTGGACTGGTCGATCTCCGGCCCCGAAGGTGACGCCGTCGCGATGGACCTCTCGGCCGACCCTGGCCCGTGGCTGCTGCGGACACTGCTGGGCACGAACGCCCGGCGCCTGGCCCTGCTGCTGCCGAACGCCCACCCGGACCTGGCCGACCAGGCTTCCCAGGAGGCACTGGCGTCACTCGTCCGGGGGAAGTACGCGCTGCGGTACCTGCGGAGCACGCCGGACAACCGGCACGCGGTGGTGGTCGCGGAGGCGGTGGAGCACCAGGACGAGGTCCTCACCCGCGCCCACGCGCGCCTGGCGAACGTCTCCCTCGACGTCCCGGCCGACCTGGTGGACCTGCGCCTGGTCGACGTCCCCCGCCACCGCCTGGCGGAACTGCTCTGAACCCGCCGAAGGCGGCCCTCCCAGCAGGAAGGGCCGCCTTCGCGAAACCGGGCTCAGTCCGTGACGCCGTCGGCTTCCGCGGCCTTCGCCACCGCTGCTGCGACCTCCGGGGCCACCCGCGGGTCGAGCGGCGACGGGACGATCCGGTCCGGGCCGAGGTCGTCCATCGCCACCGAGACGATCGCCTCGGCCGCCGCCAGCTTCATGTTCTCCGTGATCGCCCGCGCGCCCGAGTCGAGCGCACCGCGGAAGACGCCGGGGAAGGCCAGCACGTTGTTGATCTGGTTCGGGAAGTCGCTGCGCCCGGTGGCCACGATCGAGGCGTACCGCGCGGCCGCTTCCGGGTGCACCTCCGGGTCCGGGTTGGACAGCGCGAACACGATGCCGCCGCCCGCCATCCGGCCCAGCAGCGACTCGTCGATCGTCGCGCCCGACAGGCCGAGGAACACGTCCGCGCCTTCCAGCGCCTCGGCCAGCCCACCGCGCAGGCCCGCCTTGTTCGTCGTCGCGGCCAGCCGCTCCTTGACCGGGTTCAGGCCCTCGCGGCCGGCGTGGATGATGCCGCGGGAGTCGAGCACCGTGACGTCGCCGATGCCGGCTTCCTGCAGGATCTTCGCGCAGGCCACGCCCGCCGCGCCGGCGCCGGAGACGACCACGCGCTGGTCGGCGATCGCCCGGTCGAGGACCAGGTTGGCGCCGCGCAGGGCGGCCAGCGTCACGATCGCCGTGCCGTGCTGGTCGTCGTGCATGACCGGGCAGTCCAGCGCCTCCTTGAGCTTGTCCTCCAACTCGAAGCACCGCGGCGCGGAGACGTCCTCCAGGTTGACCGCGCCGAACGACGGCCGCAGCCGGACCAGCGTCTCGACGATCTCGTCGACGTCGGTCGTGTCGAGCACCAGCGGGATCGAGTCGAGCCCGCCGAAGGTCTTGAAGAGCACCGACTTGCCCTCCATGACCGGCAGCGACGCGCTGGCGCCGATGTCACCGAGGCCGAGCACCGCCGTCCCGTCGCTGACCACGACGACCAGCCGGTCCGCCCACGTGTAGCGCTTGGCCTTGGCCGCGTCCTCGGCGATCGCGCGGCTCACCTTCGCCACCCCCGGGGTGTACGCGATCGAAAGGTCACGCGGGCTGGAAATCGGGCGGGTGGCCGCCACCGAGAGCTTGCCGCCCTCGTGCCCGGTGAAGATCTCTTCGTCGGTGACCGGCGCAACGCCGCCGGTGGGGTCGGTCATGGGATTTCCTGTCGTTGTTTCCGTCATCCCCCCAGTGGGAATGACGGAACTCGCGGTTCGGACTTGGCTCACTGGAATTTCTCCTGGGCATGCGGCTGGGACCACGGCTTGCAGGGGAAACCGTGGGGGATCCCGGCACGGCAGCCCAGCGCGGTAGCGCCGGCCTGTCGGCGAGGCGTCACGTCGGCCATCGGTGCCGTGGGTCTGGCGATGGCCGCGGACGCGGCGGTTCGTTCATTGTGACAGGTCCCCCGCCACCGATGACCCCTCGGTGCGGCTGATGTCACACCGGCGTCGATTTCCGGCAATTCCCAAGACGTCCGTCCGGTTTTGTTGCCGCCCGATAAGGTGATGACATGCAATTCCGCCGGCTGAGCGTCCCGGACGCCTACGAGTTCTCGCCCCGGGCCTTCCCCGACGACCGGGGCCTGTTCGTCGCCCCCTTCCAGGAGGACGTCTTCCTCGCGGCGGTCGGCCACCCGCTGCGGCTCGGCCAGTCGAACCACAGCGTGTCCCGGCGCGGCACCATCCGCGGCATCCACTTCGCCGACACCCCGCCCGGCCAGGCCAAGTACGTCTACTGCCCGCGCGGGTCGCTGCTCGACGTGGTCGTCGACATCCGCGTCGGGTCGCCGACCTTCGGCCAGTGGGATTCGGTCGTGCTCGACTCGCGGGAGTTCCGCGCGATGTACCTCGCCGAAGGGCTCGGCCACGGCTTCATCGCCCTCGAAGACGACACGATGATGACGTACTTCTGCTCGGAGCCGTACAACCCGCGCGGCGAGCACGGCATCACCCCGCTCGACCCCGCCCTTGACCTGCCGTGGCCCGCCGGCATCGAGCAGGTCCTGTCGGACAAGGACCGCGCCGCGCCGACCCTGGCCGAAGCCGAGGAGCAGGGCCTGCTCCCGATGTACGCCGACTGTGTCGCCTACTACGACAAGCTGCGCTCGGCGAACTGACCACCACCGTCCCGGGCCGCTCGGCCGCTTGCGGATTTAGTAAGCGCGCATATAGTCTGCCCGCATGGCACTTTACGAGTACGAGCACAGCGAGCCGTCCGCCGCACCCGCCGCCGCGATCTGGCCGCTCTGGGCCGAGACCGCCCGCTGGCCGGAGTGGGACGCCGGCGTCCGGTCGGTGGTCCTCGACGGCCCCTTCGCGGTCGGCAGCACCGGCACGATGACGATGGACGGCATGCCGCCGATCCCGTTCACCCTCACCGAGGTCACCGAGGGCCGGAGCTTCACCGACGAAACCCGTCTGCCGGACACGTTCCTGCGGTTCGAGCACGTCCTGACCGACGTCGACGGCGGCACGCGGATCACCTACCGCGTCACCATCGACGGTCCCGAGGGCTTCGGCCCGCAGGTCACGTCGGACACCCCGGACGCGATGCGCGCACTGGCTCGCCTCGCCGAGGCTGAGGCAAGCTCCCGGGTATGACCGCCCCCGAGTCCCGCCTGCCCGGCCCCGACCGCAGCCCCGGCTTCCTGCTGTGGCGCGTGACACTGGCCTGGCAGCGGGCGATGCGGGCCGCGCTGGCCCCGCACGACCTCACGCACGTCCAGTTCGTGCTGCTGACGACGACGTGGTGGCTCACCCGCGCGGGCGAGCCACCCACCCAGCGGCAGCTCGCCGACCAGGCGGGCACCGACACGATGATGACCAGCCAGGTCGTCCGCAAGCTCGCCGAGCGGGGTCTGCTCGCCCGCGCCGACGACCCGGCGGACGCCCGCGCGAAGCGCCTGGAAGTCACCCCGGCCGGCCTCGACCTGGTCGCGAAGGCACTGAAGGACGTCGAGGCTGCGGACGCCGAGTTCTTCGCGGCCACCGACGACGGTTTCGTCGACGCGCTCGCCCGGCTCGACCCCTGACCGAATCCCGGGTCTTCCCTGGGGACGATCCCGGATGTCCCGGCGCCCCGGCCCGAGCAGGCTCACCGCCATGAAACTTCTCGCACTGGGGGCGGCCGCGGCCGCGTTGGCACTGCTGCCGGGTACCGCGTCCGCGGACGAACTGCCGGCCTTCGACTTCACCGGCTGCCCGGCGCCGCCGGCGAACGCCGACCCGGGCACCTGGCGCTGCGAAGCCTTTGTCTCACAGGGAAAGCTGACGATCGGCGCCCGGGAGCTCCCGCTCGGAGAGATCCGGCTGACGTTCAGCGAGGGCCGGGTCAACGGCCAGTACGCGCAGGCGTTCGGCTCGCTGCGACACGAACCGGTGCGCGTGCCCGGCCTCGCCGGCACGACGATCCAGCTGCGCTACGGCGGCTATTCGGACTTCCAGAGCAACGCCGACCGCCGCGGCGAGCTCGACCTCTACGCCGTGCTGCGACACCCGTTGCTGCGCAAGGAATGCAGCATCGGAACGGCGGCCGTGCCGCTGCACTCGGTCGTCCACGACGACCCGGCGCTGCCGCCGACGGTGCTGTCGAAGAACCCGCCGACCTACCACTTCGGCGTCGTCGACCCGGACCTCGCGCTCCCGGCGACGCAGGGCTGCGGCCCGCTCGGCAAGCTCGTGGACCGGAAGCTGGGCCTGCCGGCGCCCGCCGAGTTCCACCAGTCGACGTACGTGCAGTACAAGCAGCTCTAACGCTTCTTCGGTGTCACCCAGATGGTGATGGTCCCGGTGACCACCGGTTTGCCGTTCGTGTCCGAAATGGTCACCGGGACCTCGAGGTCGAAGCCCTCGGCGCCGAACTCCGGCAGCTCGGGCAGGGCCGCCACCGCACGCAGGCCCGTCTCGGCCTTCGCGACGTACTGGACGTTCATGCCCTTGGGCAGCCAGCGGTGCGTGGTGGGAACGGTGGCCTCGGCGAGCATGCCCATCGCGATCTCGGCGAGGTTGCAGGCGGCGATCGCGTGGAACGTGCGGATGTGGTTGTGAACACCCCACCACTTCGGCGCGGTCACCTCGCAGTGGCCCGGACGCAGCTCGCGCACCGACGGCAGCACCGTGCGGAAGTACGGCACCCGGAGGCTCATCGCGGCACTGAACAGCTGCTTCCCGCCCGGCTTCCCGGCCAGCTTGTGCCACATCGCGAAGGTCGGTGTCACGGACATGGGGGTCTCCTCGAACTAAGCTACCGTTCAGTAGCTAAGCAGACGGCCAGCCGCCGCGCAAACGGCCGGGTATGTTCGGCCGGGTGGCGAACCGTCTCTTCCTCCTCCGGCACGGGCAGACCGAATGGTCGCTGAACGGGCGGCACACCGGCCGCACGGACATCCCGCTGACCCCGGCGGGCGAAGGCCAGGCCCGCGCCGCGGGCGGCACCCTCCGCAGCCTGGTCGGCGGCCCCTCGCTGGTGCTGTCGAGCCCCCGGGCCCGTGCGCTGCGCACAGCCGCGCTGGCCGGGCTGCGCGTCGACGAAGTCACCGAAGACCTGGCCGAGTGGGACTACGGCGAGTACGAAGGCGTCACCACGCCGCAGATCCGGGAGACCGTGCCGGACTGGACGGTCTGGACCCACCCGAGCCCCGGCGGCGAAAGCGCTTCGGACGTCTCCGCCCGCGCGGACCGCGTGCTGGAGCGCGCGCGGCAGGCCTGCGAAGCCGGCGACGTGATCCTGGTGGGTCACGGGCACTTCAGCCGCGTGCTGGTGGCCCGCTGGATCGGCCTGCCCGCCACCGCCGGCGTCCACTTCGGACTCGACGCGGCCGGCATCGCCGTGCTCGGCGACGAGCGCGGCGAACCCCAGATCGAACACCTCAACCTGCTGCCCGCGGAGGACTGACGTGCCCGACGACCGCATCCGCCGGATCCGCCCTTCGGACGTCGAAGCGGCGGTCGGCCTGGCCCACGAGCTCGCGGCGTACGAGCGCGCGCCGGACGAGTGCCACCTGACCCCGGCGCAGCTGCACGAAGCGCTGTTCGGCGCGGAGCCGAAGCTGTTCGGGCACGTGGCCGAAGTGGACGGCGAGGTCGTCGGCTTCGCGGTCTGGTTCCTGAACTATTCGACCTGGCGCGGGGTGCACGGCATCTACCTGGAGGACCTCTACGTCCGGGAGTCCCAGCGCGGGTCGGGCCTGGGCAAGGCCCTGCTGGCGGCGTTGGCGGCGGAGTGCGTCGCCAACGGCTACGCGCGGCTCGAGTGGTCGGTACTGGACTGGAACCCGGCGACGGAGTTCTACAAGGCCCTGGGCGCGGTCCCGATGGACGAGTGGACGGTCAACCGCCTCACCGACGCGCCGCTGAAGGCGCTGGCCGCCCAGGCTTAGTCCTCTTCGCCGCCTTCACGCTCGGCACGGCGGCCGGCGAGACCGCCGCGTTCGGCCGCCTCCGTCTCCGTCTCGCCTTCGCGCAGCCCCAGCGCCCAGGCCCGCGACGGCCGCCGGAACAGCAGGACCAGGGCCACGATGCCCAGCAGCGCGATCGGGACGCCCCACAGCGGCTCGCCGGACGGGCCGAGCAGGTACCAGCCGAGCCCGATCACGATCAGCGCGATCACCACGCCCGGCGAGCGCGCCCACGTCCGGCCCAGCACCAGCCCGGCCGACGCGGCCAGGAACGCCAGCGCGACCACGATGAACGTGCCCGACTCGACGAAGACGTTGTTGCCGGGCTGCGCGGGCGCGCCCAGGCCGTTCACCAGCACGACCACCCCGAACACCAGCAGGGCGAGGGACGGCACCGCGGTGACCGCGCCGGCCAGCCGGACCTCACGGGGAGCGGGCGAGAGCTTCACTGCGGCGGCCTTCCGGTCTGCGGCGAACAGGTTTTCGCGAGAGGCACAGTGGACTCGACCAGGGCGAGTAACCGTGCGTGAGCTCTTTCGATCGTATGCCACCCGGTCGGCCGTTTTCCCCGGGCCGCCCGCGCGTCGAAAATCAAGATGTCGTCGATGAGCGGGCGGTCGGCCCGGGTGCACTTGTCACGACGAGCGGACACTCGCGTACGAAGGAGGGCCGCCCGGCACAGGGTCTCGAACGTGCTGTTCCCCGGGGTTGCGCCCGTCACCATGCGGCGCCGGAAGGTTCTCGGGCCGCCGGAAGTCACTTACTCTGCGGTAATGCGCGCAATCCTCGTCGTGAACCCCCAGGCCACCTCGACCACCGCGGGTGGCCGGGACGTGCTGGCGCACGCGCTCGCCAGCCAGGTCAAGCTCGACGTGGTCGAAACGGACTACCGCGGCCACGCGATGGCCGTCGCGCGCTCGGCCGCGCGGGACGGCATCGACCTGGTCGTGGCGCACGGCGGCGACGGCACGGTCAACGAGGTCGTCAACGGCCTGCTGGCCGACGCGGACGGCGACCCCGCCGAGATCGGCCACGTCCCCGCCCTGGGCGTCGTCCCGGGCGGCTCGGCCAACGTGTTCGCGCGCGCCCTCGGCATCTCCGCCGACTCCTTCGAGGCCACCCACCAGCTGCTCAACGCGCTGGAGCACGACCGCTCGCGCCGGGTCGGGCTCGGCCTGGCCGACGGGCACTGGTTCACCTTCAACGCCGGCCTCGGCTGGGACGCCGACGTCGTCGGCCGGGTCGCCAAGCGCCGCGGCAAGCAGACGACGGCCGGCCTCTACATGCGGGCCGCCGTCCGGTCGTACTTCCGGCCGCCGCTGGGCCGCCCGACGCTGACCATCCGCGTCCCGGGCGAGGAACCCGCCGAGGCGCTGACCGCTTTCGTGTCGAACACCGATCCGTGGAGCTACCTGGGCGAGCGTGCCGTCCACCTCAACCCGGGTTGCTCGTTCGAGACGGGATTGGGCTTGTTCGCGCTGAACGGTCTGGGGTTGCCCACCGTGTTCAAGCATGTACGCCAAGCTTTGGCTACGAAGAGCAACCAACGCGGCCGGCGTCTCGTGCGTCACGATGACCTGCCGATGATCCGCATCGACGCAGCTGAACCGGTAAACTTCCAGGTGGACGGCGACCTCGTCGGCCAGCGGACTCGAGTCGAATTCTTCAGCGTCCCGAATGCACTCACGGTAATCGTGTGACGACGGGACCGCTGATCGCCTGCGGATAAGTGCCAGGTGCCGTTCGTCGACGGAGAAGCTCCACTCAGCGCATCAGCCTTCCCTTCGGACGGCTGTTTCGGAGAGAAACCGCAGGTCAGAGGGGTCGCTCGGCCGGGTGACCTGACTCACCGATCTCCCGGAAACCCTTGTCGAAAGCGGTGCTTCGTGAAAGCATTCACAAGCACCCAAGAAGACGACCGCCATTGACGACTGTGGCGCGGCCCTCCCGCGCCATATGAAGGAGCTCACGAACATGGACTGGCGCCACGACGCGGCCTGCCGAGACGAGGACCCCGAGCTGTTCTTCCCGGTGGGAACCAGCGGTCCTGCTCTGTCGCAGGTTGCTCAGGCGAAGGCCGTGTGCCACCGCTGCCCCTCCGCTTCCGACTGCCTGGCCTGGGCTCTGGCCAGCGGCCAGGACGCGGGCGTGTGGGGCGGTATGAGCGAGGACGAGCGACGCGCTCTCAAGCGCCGCCGTACGCACATCGGCACGCGTACCAACGCCTGATTCTCGAGATCCACCCAGGCCGAGCAGGAATTTCACCCGGCGGGCATTCGTCGTGCCCACGCCGTCTGGGGTGATACCTACCCGGCTTGAGCTTAACAACCGAGGCGAAACCACCCGGCAACGGGTGCGCTGAAACCTCACCGGGACTTCAAGTCCTCCCGCGAAGCGCTGAACGGCCCGGCACCACGCACCTGGTGCCGGGCCTTCAACGTGTCGCCCCTCCAATCACGCGTAATGCCTCCCCAATCACGCGAGATACCCCTCCAATCACACGGGATCCGCGCCCAATCACGCGAGACCCGCATTCGCGCACACGAGCCGCCCCGCCAAATACGCAAACCGACCCTCTGGGTACGCGAGTCGTCCGCCTGAGTACGCGAACCGACCCTCCAGGTACGCGAGTCGTCCGCCTGAGTACGCCGAATCCTCAGAGGCGGCGGGACAGCGGGATGCGCAGCGCGGCTTCCGTCCCCGTCACGCGGGTCGACGACGTCTCCGACCGCACCTTCCGCAGCGACAGCGAGCCCCGCAGCTCGGACTCCACCAGCGTCCGCACGATCTGCAGCCCCAGCCCGTCCGACCGCTCCAGCGAGAACCCCGCCGGCAGCCCCCGGCCGTTGTCGCGGATCACGACGTCCAGCCAGCGGGCCGAGCGCTCCACGATCAGCTCGACCTTGCCCGGCCGGCCCGCCGGGAACGCGTGCTCGATCGCGTTCTGCACCAGCTCGGCCAGCACCATCACCAGCGGCGTCGCGATCTCCGCGACCACCACCCCGAACGAGCCCTTCCGCGACAGCCCGACCTGCGACTCCGCCGTGGCGACCTCGCCGACCATCGGCAGCACGTTGTCGAGCAGCTTGTCGAGGTCGACGCGCTCGTCCACCGAAATCGACAGCGCCTCGTGCACCAGCGCGATCGACGTCACCCGCCGCACGGA
Organism: Amycolatopsis sp. Hca4; assembly: GCF_013364075.1. Lineage (GTDB taxonomy): Bacteria > Actinomycetota > Actinomycetes > Mycobacteriales > Pseudonocardiaceae > Amycolatopsis. The sequence goes on along the minus strand of NZ_CP054925.1, from coordinate 7,651,461 downwards.
CTCCGCCAGGGCGAGCCGCGCCTCCTCCGACGTCGTCCGCCGGGACTGCAGCCGCAGCAGGGCCGCCACCGTCTGCAGGTTGTTCTTCACCCGGTGGTGGATCTCCCGGATCGTCGCGTCCTTGGACAGCAACGCACGGTCACGCCGCTTGACCTCGGTGACGTCGCGGACCAGCACCAGCGCGCCCGCCGCCTGCCCGGCCGGCCGCAGCGGCAGCGCGCGGAACAGCACGACGGCGCCGCGGCGCGAATCGGCCTCCGTGCGGCTCGACGGCTTCCCGTCGAGGGCCTCGATGATCCGGTGGGACACCTCGGTCGCGTCGAACGGGTCGCGGATCAGCGACCGCGTGAGCGGCGCCAGCCGGGTCCCGACCAGGTCGGACTCGTGCCCCATCCGGTGGTACGCGGACAACCCGTTCGGGCTGGCGAACACGACCGTGCCGCTCGAATCGAGCCGGATCAGGCCGTCGCCCACCCGGGGTGACGTGTGCGTGTCGGTCGCGTTCGTCCCGTTCGGCGGGAACGTGCCGTCGACGATCATCTGGCACAGGTCGCCGGCGCTGCCCAGGTACGCGATCTCCAGCGGCGACGGCACCCGCGGCGCCGCCAGGTTCGTCTCGCGGCTCATCACGGCGATGACCTCGTCGTGGAACCGCACCGGGATCGCCTCCCGCCGCATCGGCAGGTCGCGGTACCAGTGCGGGTCCTCCTCGCGGCAGATCCGCACCTCCCGCATGGCCTTCGCCAGCTGCGGGTGCTCCTCGACGGTGAACCGCGTGCCGACGACGTCCTCGGGGTGCGCGGTCGGCGCCGTCGTCGGCCGCGCGTGCGCGACGCAGACGAAGTCGCCGCCGTCCGGCTGCAGCTCCTCGCTCACCGGGACCCACAGCAGGAAGTCGGCGAACGAGAGGTCGGCCAGCAGCTGCCACTCCGCGACGACGGTCTGCAGGTGGTCCGCCGCCTCCCCGGGGAGGCCGGTGTTGTCGGCGAGCAGTTCGGCGAGCGTGGACACGCACCCCATCCAACCAGAGCGGGACGTCATGACACACTTGAGAGGTTGACCAGCTTTGACGACGAGGAGTGAACATGTCGAAGCGCGCCCGCAAGCGTCGCAGCCGGAAGAAGAACGCCGCCAACCACGGCGGCAAGCCCAACTCCTGAGCCGGCGCCGGCACGCAAAAAGGCCCCCACACGATCGTGCGGGGGCCTTTGTCGTGCTCGGGCGCGTTATTCGGAGCGCTGTTCGAGGGTGATCTCGGTGCGTTCCACGGTGACACCGCCACGCGAGGCGACCGTCTGGCGGATCGACGCGCGCAGCCGGCTCTTCAGCTCGGCCGGGGCGTGGTCACCGCCGCACTTGCGGGCGAGCAGCTGCTTGATGTGCTCGTCGATGCCGTACTCCTCGAGGCACGGCGGGCAGTCCTCGATGTGGGAGCGCAACGCGGCGTCCCGCTCGGGGCTGCACTCGCGGTCGAGCAGCAGGTAGATGTCGGCGAGCGCCTCTTCGCAGCGCACCTTGTCGGACGCGCCCTCGCACATGTCGTTCATCGCCCGGCCACCTCCTCCTTGGCACCCCGGATGAAGCCGCGCTCACGCGCGACGTCGGCGAGCAGGTCGCGCAGCTGCGCGCGCCCGCGGTGCAGACGGGACATCACGGTGCCGATGGGCGTGTCCATGATCTCGGCGATCTCCTTGTACGCGAAGCCCTCGACATCGGCCAGGTAGACGGCCAGCCGGAACTCCTCGGGCAGCTTCTGCAGGGCGGCCTTGACGTCGGTGTCGGGCAGGTTGTCCATCGCCTCGACCTCGGCCGACCGGAGCCCGCTGGAGGTGTGACTCTCCGCCTTGGCGATCTGCCAGTCGGTGATCTCCTCGGTGGGCGCCTGCACCGGCTGCCGCTGGCGTTTGCGGTAGCCGTTGATGTAGGTGTTGGTCAGGATGCGGTACATCCAGGCCTTGAGGTTGGTGCCGGCCTTGAAGGACGCGAAGGCGGCGTACGCCTTCAGGTAGGTCTCCTGGACCAGGTCCTCGGCATCGGCGGGGTTGCGGGTCATCCGCATCGCGGCCGAGTACAGCTGGTCGAGCAGCGGCATCGCGTCCCGCTCGAAGCGCTCGGCGCGCTCGGCCTCGGTCGCTTCTTCCGGAGCTGAGTTCTGCGTGCTCGGCAAACCGTTCCCTTCCCGCTCGGCGTCGATGCGCGTGCGCGCATACGGCGGACCCGAGTTTACGCGGGGACCGGGCACGCCGCGGGTCGCCGGTGCCTCGGGACGGCGGCGGCTGCGTGAGCGTGTGGTGGCGAGCGTTGTTGTCACGTCCGGTACAACCGATCGGGGTGATCGCGCATTCCCTAGACTTCCGCCATGGCTGGCAAGGGCACCCCGGCGACGGCGTTGCTGTCGAAGCAGAAAGTCGCGCACACGCTGCACGCTTACGACCACGACCCGCGCGCGGAGTCCTACGGGCTGGAAGCCGTCGAAGCCCTGGGCCTGGACCGGGCGCGGGTGTTCAAGACACTGGTCGCCGAGGTCGACGGCAAGCTGACGGTGGGTGTGGTGCCGGTCACCGGCCAGCTGGACCTGAAGGCCCTGGCGGCCGCGGCGGGCGGCAAGAAGGCGAAAATGGCCGACCCGGCGGCCGCCCAGCGGGCGACGGGCTACGTGCTGGGCGGGATTTCGCCGCTGGGGCACCGCAGCCGGCTACCGGTGGTGATCGACGAGACGGCGTCGAAGTTCGAAACGGTGTTCTGCTCGGCCGGGCGGCGGGGGTTGGAAGTGGAGCTGGCGCCGGAGGAGCTGATCCGGCTCACCGGTGCCGTGGTGGCGCCGATCGCGGCCTGAGCTGCGGATAGGTGTCCACCGAACGCACCGGTCACGACTGACTACCCGCGCGCGGCGGCCCGACAGGAGGCCACCGCGGTGATCCGGTGCCCCATCGGTGTGAGCAGGACGCTGGAGCATGACCGGAACACCCACCCAGACCTCCCCGCCCACCCCGATACGAAGCCAAAACACGGACGGTGGTGCCGGGTCAAGGCATCTTTCCCGCCTTGACGCGGCACCACCGTCCGTAGTCACAATCAGGCTTCGGGGTGGAAGGTGGAACCACAGACCTCACCGCAGCCCCCGCCCTGTCCCGGAGGGCGTCCCTATGTGGTTGTCAAGCCGCAGCGGGGGGCCGGAGCTGGTTCGGGGGGTACTAGGTGCCGTTGCGCAGCATCGCGTAGAGCACGTCGCAGCGGCGCCGGGCCAGGCAGATCAGTGCAGCCTTGTGCTTCTTGCCCTCAGCTCGTTTGCGGTCGTAGTAAGCCCGGCTGGTCGGATCCGACAGATCGGCGAACGCGGCGAGGAAGAATGCGTGTTTGAGCAGGGGCGCAAAACCGGCCCGGCGGCAAATCTGTGGACAACCGACCCCGTTGTGGACAACTCAGGCCAGCGGCCGCAGCACCCGCGAAAGCCACTCCGTCGCCGCCCGCGAGACCGTCTCCAGGTCCTTGCCCAGGCTGTGGTCCCCGTCCACCAGCACCAGCTCCTGGTGCGGCCCCGGCTTCGGCCGCCCGAACGGATCCCGCTCCCCCTGGATCACCAACGTCGGCACCTCGACCGCGTCGAACTCCGGCTGACGCGTCTTCTCCGGCCGCCCCGGTGGGTGCTCCGGGAACGCCAGGCAGAGCACCGCCACCGCCTGCCCGGCCGATGCCGTCCGGCAGGCCACGCGCGCGCCCGACGAACGGCCGCCGAACACGAACGGCAGGCCGTCGAAGCGCTCCGACAGCTCGTCCGCCACCGTCAGCCACGCCGTGTCCAGCTGGTTCGCCGGGGCCGGTGCGCGGCGGCCCGCCACCTTGTACGGCTGCTCGACCAGCGCCACGTGCACGCCCGCGTCCCGGGCCGCGCGCGTCACCGCGACCAGGTCCTTCGCGCCCAGGCCGCCGCCCGCGCCGTGGCCGAGCATCAGCACCGCGTCGCCCTCTTCGGCGCAGTGCAGGTACACCCGCGCCGGGCCGTAGGCGGTCTCGATCGGGACGGCCGTCATGACTTCGGCGCGTCGAACAGGGCGCTCTCCTGCGCCGGGTCGACCCGCTCCAGCAGCTCGGGCCCGTTGTTGCGGACGTTGTTCACCCGCGTCGAGACCGGCCGCAGCTCCAGCGACGCCACGATGTCCTCCGGCGTCGGCACCAGCAGGTCGGTGACGTCTTCGCGGTCCGGGTCCAGCCAGCCGTCCCAGTGGTCGCGCGGCACGATCAGCGGCATCCGGTGGTGGACGTCGGTGAGCTGGCCCGCCGCGTCGGTCGTGATGATCGAGAACGTGATCAGCGGCGACGCCTTGTCGTCGTCCTTCGGCCGCCAGCTCTCCCAGATGCCGCCGAACGCGAGCGACGAGCCGTCCGGCTCCGTCATGTAGAACGGCTCCTTCTCCTTGCCCGTGCGGCGCCACTCGAACCAGCCGTCGGCGGGCACCAGGCAGCGGCGCGACACCAGCGCGCGGCGGAAAGCGGGCTTTTCGGCGGCCGTCTCGGCGCGCGTGTTGATCATCCGCGAGCCGACCGACGGGTCCTTGGCCCAGAACGGCACCAGGCCCCACTTCATCATCCGCAGCGAGCGCTCGGCGGGCTCGTCCTCGAGGACCTGGCCGTCTTCGTCACGCGGGTGGCGCTGGACGACCGTGACGACGTTCTTCGTCGGCGCCACGTTGTGGTCCGCCCGCGCGTGGCCCTCGGTGAGGTCGATCGCGTCGAACTCCTCGATCAGCTTCGCCGGGTCCTTGGTAGCGGCGTAGCGGCCGCACATGAGCGCCTCCTCGTACCGGATGAGCCATCGTTACACGCTGGCCAGGGCCGTGGCGAGCGACGTGGGATCATTCGGGTGGGCACCGGCACACGAGAGGACGACGGGTTTGGCGCGCAACGACTGGAGCAAGCTGGACGAGTCCGACGTCCGCGTGCGTCCGGGCAAGGGCAGCCGGCCCCGCAGCAAGCGCCGCCCCGAGCACGCCGACGCCGTCACGGCCATGGTCATCGGCAAGGACCGCGGCCGCTGGACCTGCGCGATCGACGCCGATCCGGCCCGGGTGGTCACCGCGATGCGGGCCCGCGAGATGGGCCGCACCCCGGTGGTCGTCGGCGACCGCGTCGGCATCGTCGGGGACGTCTCCGGCAAGCCGGACACGCTCGCCCGGATCGTCCGGGTCGACGAGCGCACCAGCTCGCTGCTGCGCACGGCCGACGACACGGACCCCTACGAGCGGCTGGTCGTCGCGAACGCCGAGCGCCTGCTGATCGTCACCGCGCTGGCCGACCCGCCGCCGCGCACCGGGTTCATCGACCGCTGCCTGGTCGCCTGCTACGCGGGTGGCGTCGAGCCGGTCCTCTGCCTGACGAAGGCCGACCTGGCCAGCCCGGACGAGCTCCTGGCCGGCTACGCGGGCCTGGACGTCCCGGCCATCGTCACCCGCTTCGACGAGGAGCCCGAAGGTCTCGCGGAGATGCTGAAGGACCGGGTGACGGCGCTGGTCGGCCACTCCGGTGTCGGCAAGTCGACATTGGTCAACCGCCTGGTGCCGGACGCCGAGCTGGCCACCGGCGTGGTGAGCGCGGTCGGCAAGGGGCGGCACACCTCCGTCGCGGCCGTGGCGCTGCCCCTGCCGGACGGCGGCTGGGTGATCGACACGCCGGGCGTGCGGTCGTTCGGGCTGGCCCACGTCACCGCGGACGACATCGTCGACGCCTTCGAGGAGTTCGCGGAGGCGGCCGAGGAGTGCCCGTCGGGCTGCGGCCACCTCGGCCCGCCCGAGGACCCGGACTGCGCGCTCGACGACGTCGTGACCGAGGGGAAGGCGAGCCCCGAACGGCTCGCTTCGCTGCGGCGCCTGCTGGCCTCGCGCGGCGGCCACGAAGTGACGCGCACCACCGAGCCGTGAGGCACGCGGGAACCGATCGCCGACCGTCACCGTCCCATCGGTAGCCTTCGCCCGTTCGGGCGATATCCCGAGCTCCGATCCTGAGGGGACCACAATGCGCAAGACCACCCTGGTCGCGGCGGGCGCCGCGCTGGTGCTCACGCTGACCGCGTGCAGCGGCGGCTCCACGACCGGCACCGCCGAGCCGGCCGCCGCGGGCGGGCAGAGCCAGACCGACGGCCTCGCCTCGCCCTTCACCGACGCGATCAAGCTGGCGTCGGAGGCGAAGCAGGGCACCGAGAAGTCGAAGTCGGCGAAGTTCACCATGGAGGGCTCGGCCGCCGGCCAGACCCTGACCGCCTCCGGCGCGATGGCGTTCGACGGCGCGAACACGAAGTTCTCGATGACCAGCACCGCGGCCGGCCAGACCACCGAGATGCGCATGGTCGACAAGGTCATGTACATCAAGCTGCCCGCCGAACAGCAGCAGCAGATGGGCACGGACAAGTCGTGGGCCAAGATCTCGGCCGACGGCACCGACCCGCTGTCGCAGGCACTGGGCGGCGCGCTGTCGAAGTCGGCGGAGCAGAGCGACCCGGGCAAGATGCTCGAGCAGATCTCGAAGACGGGCCGGATCGTCTCGTCCGACCAGACCGAGCTGAACGGCCAGAAGGTCAACCACTACGTGGTCGAGCTCGACGTCGCCAAGGCGATCGACCAGTTCACCGACCAGGTCCCGGCCGCCGCGCGCGACCAGCTCACCGAGAAGCTCAAGGGCAAGGACCTGAAGCTCCCGGCCGAGCTGTGGCTCGACAAGAACAACCTGCCGGTGCAGGTCACCATGGACCAGGGCCCGATGATGCAGGCGCTGGGCGCGCCGGCCGGCGAGTCGAAGTTCACGATGAAGTACAGCGACTGGGGCACCCAGGTCGACGTGGCGGCCCCGCCGGCCGACCAGGTCGTCGACCTCGGCGAGCTGATGAAGAAGGCCGGTCGCTGACCGCACGACGCTGAGTAGCAGCGGCTCCCCCGAACGAGGTCGGGGGAGCCGCTGTGTTTTTGTTGGCGCCATGCGCAAAGCCGCTGTGCTGCTGCTGTTCGCCCTGTTGGCCGGTTGTTCCGACCCCCCGCGCCGTCCGTCGTTCGACGACGCCCGGGCACTGGCGGACGCGGCGACGACGGCCACGACGAACGGCGGCTCGGCGAAGTTCGGCACGGACGTCGCGGTGGGCGCGGTCCGCTCGAAGGGCCAGGGCCAGGCCCGCTTCGGCGCCGGCGGAACGGCCCAGGTGATGACGACGGACCTGCTCGGCGAGCCGCTGGAGCTGCGGCAGGTGGCGGGCAAACTGTACGCGAAGGTGCCGGAGGGTTCCCGCGACGAGGCGGGCAAGCCGTGGGTGGTGGTCGCGGCGGACGGAACGGACCCGTTTTCCCAGATCGCCGGAGGCAGCTTGACCCAGCTGGCGGCCCAGAACGACCCGGCACACACACTGCGCGAGATCCGGACGGCCGGAACGATAGTGGCGGCCGAGCGGGGCCAACTGGACGGCGCGGCGGCGGAGCACTACCGCGTCGAGCTCGATTTGGCGCGGTTGGGGACGGACCTGCCGGCGGGGTTGCCCGCGGACGCGGCGGGTCAGGTGGGCGGGAAGTTCCCGGTGGAGCTGTGGCTGGATGAGACGCACCGGCCGGTGCAGATCGTGCTGGACTTGTCGCCGATCCTGCCGGGGTCGGAGGCGAGGATCACGACGCGGTATTCGGCGTGGGGGAAGCCGGTGGAGGTCCAGCCACCACCGGCGGGTGAGGTGGGCTAGGCGCGGTTTCGTGCGCGGCTCGTGCGGGTTCCGGTCTGGCCTGGGTGCCGGTGATCGGAACGACGGGGTATGGGCTCGGCTGCCAGGGCCGCGGGCTGTGCGTTCGAGCTGTCCGGCGGCACTCCGCTGCTCACCGCGGAGCTGCTGCGGCTCCCCCCAGCCGAACACTTTGCAGCCTGCCCCTCAGCCCCAAGAACATCCTCCGCCACACGGCGGTTTCTAGCGGTCGTTGCAACACCCGAGTGTTCGGAAGTTGCGGATGTCCGGACGAGATCGGGACCGGGCCCCGCGGGATGTGGTCAGGGGTCCAGGTCGGCGTGGTAGGCCGTTGGTCGAGGAGCGGGTCGCCTACTCTGCGCTGGTGGGTGCAGGGGTTGGCAGTCGGGAAGCTGCTCGGCGGGTCGGGGTCAACTATCGGACGGCGAAACAGTGGCGCGCCGCAGCCGCGGCCGCTTCTGCGGCAGTGGCTGCGGCGCCGCGGGTGGTGTCGCCGCGGTTTCTGAGCCTGGCCGAGCGGGTCGTGATCGCTGACCGGGTCCGCGAGCCCGGGGTGTCGCTGCGGGCGATCGCGGCCGAGCTGGGCCGGCCGGTGTCGACGATCACCCGGGAGCTGGCCCGCAACCAGCACCCCGACTGCACCTACCAGCCGCACACGGCGCATGAGCGGGCCACGGCCCGGCGGGCCCGGCCGAAGGTCGGCAAGCTGGCCGCGGATCCGGTGTTGCGGCGGTCGTGCAGGATGGGCTGGATGTCCGGTGGAGCCCCGCAGCCGCATACCCGTCCGGATCAACTCAGGCCGCGGATGGCCACCCCGATGGTGGCCGAACTCAACGACCGGTCCCGGATGACCCTCGACTGGGACAGCCCCGCCGAACGCATGACACAGTCACTCAACACCCACAACCAGCAGCAGTGTTGCAACGACCGCTAGAAACCGTCCACCCTGGGGGCGGTCCCAAGTGCAGTCTACCGCCCACCCCCGACAAAACCGCAGCTCAAGCCCACCTGTCCACAGGCGACCCCACCTGGGGACAACTCACAACAACTCCAGCAGGAACGGCAGCTCCTGCGGCGCATACCAAGCCAGCTCGTGATCCTCGGCATCGCCCAAAGTGAACTCCGCGTCCGGGTCCCCCAGGTCCGCCGCGTCGATCACCGCCGCCGCTGCCGCCACTGCCTCTGCGGCCTCCGGGGCGTCCACGTGGATCGCCGCCACCGCGGACATCGGGATCGGGCCGCCGATGCGGACCACCGGGGCGTCCAGGTCCGGGCGCAGCGTCACGCCCGACACGTCCGCCGACACCACCACCCGGCGTGGCTCGCCCTTCTCCTCCGCCGCGATCAGGCGCAGCGAGGCCCGGGCCGCGTCCAGCAGGGCCGCGTACTCCAGCTCCTCGTCCGACCCGCTCACGTACGCCTCGCGCAACGCCGGCGTCAGCGCGAACGCCGTTCCGCTGCGGGCGCGGAACTCCCCCGATGACTCGAGGTCGCGAAGCATCGCGATGGTCGCAGGCAGATAGACCCTCACCAGTGCGCACCCTTCAGCTCTTCCAAGGACTCTTCGATCATCCCGGCCACCAGGTCGACGTCGAACGCGGCCTTGCGGTCGCCGTTCAGTCCGAAGTAGACGCCGCCGTGGTAGGACGTCACCCCGATCGCCAGCGCCTGGGTGCGCATCAGCGGCATCACCGGGAACATCTCGACCAGTCTGGCCTCTCCCGCGTACATCGGCACCTGGGGGCCCGGTGAATTGGTCACCATGACGTTGAAGATGCGCCCGGACAGCGAGCCCGCCGCTCGCGCGCCGAGGGAGTGGAGCGTAGCCGGAGCGAAACCGCCCACCTTGAGCAGCCCGCGCGCCGCCACCGAACGGCCCGAGTCGAGGTGCTCGGCCATCGCGTGGCCGATGTGCTGGAGCCGCAGGACCGGGTTCGGCTCGCCGACCGGCAGGTCCACCAGGTACGCCGCCACCTGGTTGCCGACCAGGGCCGGTGTCGAAAACTCGGCCGTTTCGGCGTCGCGGACCGCCAGGGGCACCAGCGCGCGGATCGTCGTGTTCGGCGTCAGCTGGACCTCGCGCGAAAGCAGCCATTCGCGCAGCGCACCCGTGATCGCCGCGAGGACGACATCGTTGACCGTGCCGCCGTGCGCCGCGCGGATCTTGCGGAAGTCCTCCAGCCGCGTGCGCACCACCGAGAACACGCGGCCGCCCGACACCCGGACGTTCAGCGGCCCCGGGGGCGCCGGGCTCACCAGCGTGCGCAACGTCGACGCCACGCCGCCGACGGTTTCGGCGAACTTGCCCGCCACCGCGACCGCGTCGTTCGCCGCCGAGCGGACGTTCTCCACCACCTCGCCCGGCCGCTGGACGCCCTCGCTGATCGCGTCCAGCACCAGCTGGGTGCGGCTCGGTTCGCGGCGCGGCGTCCAGATGTCCTCGAACGGCTCCGGCGCGGCCGGCACCGGGTCGAGGACGATCTGGCCGAGGTCGATCGTCCCGACACCGTCCACAACGGACTGGTGGGTCTTCGTGACGAGCGCCACCCGGTCGCCCGCCAGCCCCTCGATGAAGTACGCCTCCCAGAGCGGCCGCTCCGGCGCCAGCCGCCGCGACATCAGGCGGGCGACCAGGTCGAACAGCTGCTCGTCGCTGCCCGGCTGGGGCAGTGCCGAGCGCCGGACGTGGTAGTTGAGGTCGAAGTCGACGTCGTCCACCCACACCGGGCGCGCCAGGTGCCCCGGCACCTCGAGCACGCGCTGGCGGTACCGCGGCAGGTACGCCAGCCGCCCGCCGATGAGGTCGACCAGCTGCGCGTAGCCGAAGCCGGACCGCGGCCGCTCGAAGATCGCCACGCCGCCGACGTGCATCGGGGTCGCGTGGTCCTCGACGTAGAGGAACGAGGCGTCCAGTGCGGAGAGACGGTCGGGCATGAGCCGATCCTTACACAGTGAAAGACTGCCCGGTGTGGGTGATGACTCGACGATTTCGCCGAAGGACCGCTTCCTGACCGTGTACGGCCGGAAGCCGGTGCTCGAGGCGCTGGCGGACGACGGCCTGCGCGTGGACAAGGTGATCCTCGCCGACACCGCTCGCGGCCCCGGCGCCGCCGAGATCCAGCGCGCGGCGAAGGCCGCCGGCGTGCCGGTGCAGCGCGCCAGCGCCCACCGGGTCAAGGTCCTCGCCGGCAACGGCAAGCAGGACCAGGGCGTGCTCGCCGACGTCGTCGCCCCGCGGATGCGAGCGCTTTCCGCGGCGCTGGCCGACCGGCGGCCGCCGGCGCGGGTGCTGCTGCTGGACGGCATCACCACACCCGCCAACGTCGGCATGATCCTGCGGACGGCGACCGCGGCCGGGCTGGAGGGCGTGATCGTGCCGCGGCGCGGCGTCGCGGCGCTGGACCCGCTGGTGGTCAAGGCTTCGGCCGGGGTGGCGTTCCGCGCTCCGGTGCTGCGGTGCGGCTCGGCGCGCGAGGCGGCGGAGCAGCTCACCGAAGCCGGCTACGGGCTCTACGCGCTGGGCGCGTCGGCGCGCACGACGGTGTTCGACGTCGACCTGCCGCAGCGCGCGGCGTTCGTCCTCGGCGGCGAGACGGCCGGGGTCGGGCCGGAGGTCGGCGAGCTCGTCACCGAGTGGCTGTCGATCCCGATGCCGGGCGAGGTCGAGTCGCTGAACGTCTCGGCGGCCGCCGCGGTAGTGTCGTTCGAGCTGGTCCGCCGCGCGCGCTGACCGCTACCCGGCGGGGAACAGCACGGCGAGCTCGTCGAGCGTTTCGCTGACCGACCGGTGGTGGACGCCGACCATGCCCGCCTGGACGGCGCCGCGGATGTTCGTCGCGGAGTCGTCGACGAACGCGCAGCGCGCGACGGGCAGCCCGAGCCGGTCGGCGGCGATCAGGTAGACGGCCGGGTCCGGTTTGGCCACGCCGACCTCACCGGAAAACACCAGGGCGTCGAAATAGTCGAACATGGTGTTCTTGACCTCGTCCGACGCACCGGGGGCGTTGGACAGCAGCGCGGTGCGGACGCCGCGCTCGCGTGCGGCCGCCAGGTATTCGTAGAACCGGCCGGCGTCGGGATCGGTGAGAACTCCGGCGAAATCGACCAACAGCCCTTTCAGCACCCGGCACACCATAGCCGTGGCGGTGAAGCGTGTCGCGCCGAGTGGTCGGCTTACCGTATCCGCAGTCATGAATCCATGTTTCGGCGATTTTCGCCCGGATCGTGCGATTCCTGGTTCTTTTTCGGCCCGTTCCGGCCTCTAAGCGAAAGCCGAGCCAGGGAGGGCAGGAAATGATCGAGGAACACCGGTTGCGGACACTGGCCGACTGCGAGGTGCCCCGCCGCGCGGACCGTCCACAAGGGGTGACACCGAGGGAGCACGACCGCGCCCGCGGCCCGGAGCCGAGGCAGCCGGAGGCGGGCGAGGTGGGTCACCTGCTGAACATGCTGCTGGAGGCCTACGACGGCCGCCGCCCGGTGGCACAGGTCCGCGCGCTGGTGGCGCCGGAGGTGTACGCGGGATTGAGCGGGCCACGCGGACCGCGGCCACGGCACCGGACGCAGACGATCCACACGTGCACGCCGGCCCCGGAGGTGGTCGAGGCGTGTGCCCGCGTGGAGGCGGACGGCCGGTCGTTCGCGTTGGCGGCGCGGTTCACGCGGACGCCGACGGGGTGGCGGTGCGAGCGGTTCGCGCTGCTGAAGCCGCACCAGCCGGCGAAACCGATCCGGCGGGTGGCGTGACGCGGGAAGGTGGGGGCCGCTCGCCGCCGAGAAAGCGCTGGTGGGCCGGCCCGGGCGCTCGCCACGCTGATGCGAGGCCGGCGGAATCATGCCCCTCTCCGCTATTCGAGGGACCGCGGCTGGCGCGGTCCCTGGAACCGGCGTCGGCGTGGTGGCCGGGCGCTCGAAGCCGCCTACGGCACCGCGGGCGGCAGCACGCTCGTCCTAACTGCCGTTGGTCACCGGCAAGGTCGACAAGCCACGCAAGGTCGTCGTCGGGTTCCAGGCCGGGTCGGCCGCCAGGCTCAGGTCCGGGCGGCGGCGGGCCAGCTCGCGGAACGCGATCCGGGCCTCCAACCGGGCCAGCGGCGCCCCTAGGCAGAAGTGGATCCCCTGGCCGAACGCCAGGTGCCGCCCCGGCTCGCGTGCCGGGTCGAACCTGTCCGGCGACGGTCCCGTTGCCGGGTCGTGGTTGGCCGCTCCGATCAGGACGATCAGCTGGCTGTTCTCCGGTACCTCCAGCCCGGCCAGCGTGGTGTCGCGCAGGGCCGTGCGGGCCGTCAGCTGGACCGGGGAGTCGTAGCGCAGCACCTCCTCCAGCACCCGCGCCGCGTTCTCGCCCTCCGTGCCCAGCGGCTTCAAACCCTCCGGGCCGCTCAGCAACGCCAGGACGCCGTTGCCGATCAGGTTCGTCGTCGTCTCGTGGCCGGCGATCAGCAGGAGCGTCAGCGTCACCAGCAGCTCGCCCTCGCTGAGGACGTCCCCCGCGTCCGAGACCGCCACCAGTGCCGACAACAGGTCCTCGCCCGGCTCGCGGCGCCGCTCGGCCGCCAGCACACGGAAGTACGCCACGAACGACTGGCGGGCCTTGATCGCCGGCTCGGCCGTGCCCGGGTGCTGCAGGAGCGGCGGGTCCAGCGCCCGCGCCATCGCGTGCGACCACTCCGCGAACCGCTCGCGGTCGTCCAGCGGCACGCCGAGCAGTTCCGCGATCACCTCGACCGGCAACGGCTTCGCGAGTGACGTCATGAGGTCGCATTCGACCGGCGCGCGGTCGAGCAACTCCGCCGCGATCTCCTCGATGCGCGGGGTGAGCTGCTCCACCATCCGCGGCGTGAACGCCTTCGCCACCAGCCGGCGCAGGCGGGTGTGGTCCGGCGGGTTCAGCGACAGGAACCCCCGGACCACGCGTCCCGCTTCGTCGACCGGCTGGTCCGGGAGGCGGTCCGCCGGATCCAGGTACTCGGGTTCCGGGTGGCCGAACGCCGGCTCGCGCAGCACCTGCGTGGCCTCCGCGAAGCCGCTGACCACGAACATCCGCTCGGCGACGGCCGCCACCGGATGGCGCTCGCGCCAGCTCCGGTAGTGCGGGTACGGGTCCGGCCGCCGCTCGGCGCCGAACAGCGCGAGGAACTCCTGTGAATCCGCCGATGTCACCCGAAAACCCCCCGTAACCGACACCGGGGCGCGCGGCCTAGCCGCGCGCCCCGGTCTCTACACCCGTGTCAGCGACGCGGGCCCTTCTTGCCCTTCTTGGCGGCGTCACGCTGGGCGGCGCGACGGTCGCGGCGCGTCCCGCCGGCGCCACCGCCCGCGGCCTGCGGCCCGCCCTCCGAGTGGGACTCGACCTCGCCGTCCTCGCCCGGGCCGGACAGCATCATGCCCGACTGCGGGCTACCGCCGCCGAGGCCCTTGCCGCGCAGCGCGGCCGGAACGGACTCGGAGTCGGTCGTCGGCGGCTGCGGCGGCGCCGGCCGCGCGTGACGGCCTTCGGTCGCCTGGCCGTTGCCGGCCGGGACACCCGTCGGCAGCGCCGCGGCCTCCTCCGCCGGCGGGGCCTCGGCCCGCTCGACCTGCAGGTTGAACAGGAAGCCGACGGCCTCCTCCTTCAGCGAGTCGAGCATCGCGCGGAACATGTCGAAGCCCTCGCGCTGGTACTCGATCAGCGGGTCGCGCTGCGCGAGCGCCCGCATGCCGATGCCCTGCTTGAGGTAGTCCATCTCGTAGAGGTGCTCGCGCCACTTCCGGTCGAGGACCGTCAGCATCACCTGGTGTTCCAGGGTCCGCATGCCCTCCGGGCCGACGAGCGCGTTGATCTCCGCCTCGCGCTGGTCGTAGGCGCGGCGGGCGTCCGCGAGCAGCGCTTCGCGCAGGCCCTCGGCGTCGAGGTCCCCGTCCTCCATCAGCTCGTCCCAGGTCACGCTGACCGGGTAGAGCTGCTTCAACGCCGACCACAGCTTCTCGTGGTCCCAGTCCTCGGCGTAGCCGTTGGCCGTCGCACCGTCCACATAGGCGTTGACGACGTCCTGGAGCATGCCCTCGATCTGGTCGCGCAGGTTCTCGCCGGCCAGGACGCGGTGGCGCTCGGCGTAGATCACCTTGCGCTGCTCGTTCATGACCTCGTCGTACTTGAGGACGTCCTTGCGCTGCTCCATGTTGATCTGCTCGACCTGGGTCTGCGCGCTCTTGATGGCCTTGGAGACCATCTTGTGCTCGATCGGCACGTCGTCGGGCAGCCGCATGGTCGTCATGACGCGCTCGACCATGGTCGCGTTGAAGCGGCGCATGAGCTCGTCACCGAGCGAGAGGTAGAAGCGGGACTCGCCCGGGTCGCCCTGACGGCCGGACCGGCCGCGGAGCTGGTTGTCGATGCGGCGCGATTCGTGCCGCTCGGTGCCCAGGACATAGAGCCCGCCGGCCTCGCGGACCTCTTCGGCCTCGGCCTTCGACTCCGCCTTGACCTGCTCGAGGACCTCGGGCCACGCGGCCTCGTACTCCTCGGAGTGCTCGACCGGGTCCAGGCCGCGCTCGCGCAGCACCTGGTCGGCGATCAGGTCGGGGTTGCCGCCGAGCACGATGTCGGTACCGCGGCCGGCCATGTTCGTGGCGACCGTGACGGCACCCTTCTGACCCGCGCGCGCGACGATCAGCGCCTCGCGGTCGTGGTGCTTCGCGTTCAGCACCTCGTGCGGGACGCTCAGCTTCACCAGCAGCTTCGACAGGTGCTCGGACTTCTCGACGCTCGTGGTGCCGACGAGGACCGGCTGGCCCTTCTCGTGCCGCTCGGCGATGTCCTCGGCGACCGCCTCGAACTTGGCCTGCTCGGTCTTGTAGATCAGGTCCGGCTGGTCCTGGCGGATCATCGGCCGGTTCGTCGGGATCGGCACCACACCCAGCTTGTAGGTCTGGTGGAACTCCGCGGCCTCGGTCTCGGCCGTACCGGTCATGCCGGACAGCTTCTCGTAGAGGCGGAAGTAGTTCTGCAGCGTGATCGTGGCGAGCGTCTGGTTCTCGGCCTTGATCTCGACCTTTTCCTTGGCCTCGATCGCCTGGTGCATGCCCTCGTTGTAGCGGCGGCCGACCAGGATGCGCCCGGTGAACTCGTCGACGATCATGACTTCGCCGTTGCGGACGATGTAGTCCTTGTCGCGGTGGAAGAGTTCCTTCACCTTGAGCGCGTTGTTCAGGTACCCGACCAGCGGGGTGTTCGCGGCCTCGTAGAGGTTCTCGATGCCGAGCTGGTCCTCGACGAACCGGACGCCCTTCTCCGTGACGGCGACGGTGCGCTTCCGGACGTCGACCTCGTAGTGGTACTTCGAGTTGATCAGGTTCGTCTTCTCGACGCGCTCGCGCGACCCCATCGTGGTGGTGTCGATGCCGTTCATCAGCGGGGCGAGCCGCGCGAACTCGACGTACCAGCGCGACGACTGGTCCGCCGGGCCGGAGATGATCAGCGGCGTCCTGGCCTCGTCGATGAGGATCGAGTCCACCTCGTCGACGATGGCGAAGTTGTGCCCGCGCTGCACGCAGTCGTCGAGGCTCCACGCCATGTTGTCGCGCAGGTAGTCGAAGCCGAACTCGTTGTTCGTGCCGTAGGTGATGTCGGCGTTGTACTGGGAGCGCCGCACGTCCGGCTGCTGCTCCGAGAGGATCACGCCGACCTCGAGGCCGAGGAAGCGGTGGATGCGGCCCATCCACTCCGAGTCGCGCTTGGCCAGGTAGTCGTTCGTCGTGACGACGTGGACGCCCTTGCCGGGGATGGCGTTGAGGTAGGCGGGGAGGACGCAGGTGAGCGTCTTGCCCTCGCCGGTCTTCATCTCGGCGACCTGGCCGAGGTGCAGCGCCGCGCCGCCCATCAGCTGGACGTCGAAGTGGCGCTGGCCCAGCACCCGCTTGGCCGCTTCCCGGACGACCGCGAAGGCCTCCGGCAGCAGGTCGTCGAGGGATTCGCCGTCGCCGTTCCGCTTGCGGAACTCCTCGGTCTTGGCCCGCAGCTCGGCGTCGGTCAGGTCCTTGACGTCGTCTTCGAGGGTGTTGATGTGATCGGCGATGTTGCGCAGCCGCTTCACCATCTTGCCCTCACCCGCGCGGAGCAGGCGGTTCAGCACCATCCGGTCGACCTCACTAGCTGAATATGAGCACGCCCAGGCCGGTCCCGGGCAGGTTCTCCCGCGGTGGCGGCCGTGTTCGGCACCACCTTCCCACCCCCATCGTAGGGAACGGGGGCCGCCGTGTGCACACGCCGTACGTCCTGAGAACCTTATTCAGCCGTCGGCCGGCGCGAATGTCACCGCGGGCGGGCGGCCTGCGGTCCGTAGCGCCGACCTAACCAGAATAAGGTTCTGACATGCGGAAGGCCCGCACGCGAGCACGTGCGGGCCCTCCGTGATGGCCTCCTTCGAGCCCGGCTCAGCCGAGCCGGATCACGCCGTAGTCGAAGCCTTTCCGCCGGTAGACCACGCTGGGCCGGCCCGCGTCGGAGTCGTTGAAGAGGTAGAAGTCGTGGCCGACCAGCTCCATCTCGTAGAGAGCCTGGTCAACCGTCATGGGCTCCGCGGTGTGCTGCTTCTCGCGAACGACGCGGCCGGGCTGGTGACCCAGGTCGTCGTCGGCCCAGCTCTGCTGCTGGGGCAGGCGGATCTCATCGGCACTCGCGAAGCCTTCGGCCTGCGGTTCCGGTGCGTCCAACACCGCGGTACGCGCGGCGGGACTGGCTGCGGCCGGGGATCCACCACCCGGCAGTGCCGAGGTCGCTTCGGCGACCGATTCCGGGCGGCTGCGGCCGTAGTGCACGCGCCTCCGGTCGTGTGTCCTCCGCAGCCGGTTTTCTAGCTTGGTGACTGCGGAATCGAGCGCCGCGTAGAAGTCGGCGGCACACGCTTCGGCGCGTACGGCCGGGCCTCGCCCCTTTCCGGTGATCTCGACGCGCTGGCAGCTCTTGGCCTGGCGCCGGTTGGGTTCGTGGAACAGTTCCACGTCGTACCGGATGACTTTCCTGTCGTAGCGCTCGAGACGGGCCAGCTTTTCGCTGACAAGCGCCCGATAGTGGTCGGGCACCTCCACGTTGCGGCCCTTAACGACGATGTCCATACACGACCTCCCTCGCTGAGATGACTGCGAGCTGTTGTGTTTCAAACACGGCGCCGGTATTGCGGGGACGTGAGCCCGGATCGCGGGCTGAGAAGGAACTCGGAAACGGAGGACGACGTCTCGTTCCGGTGACCGAGCGCGGACTCAGCGCACCTCCGGCGCCAGGGACATGGGCTCGTCACCTCCCTGCCTGCGGGGATTGCTGATTGCGGAGCACGTTAGCTTCCTCACGCCCGTTACAACAGCCCCCGAGCCGGGGGATGTCAGGGGATGAGACTCGGTCACCCCGCGCAGTGATCGCGGAGCAGGCACCACAAAACACCCGCTGGTCGGACGCGGCGCGCTCATCGTGCCTTCACACGGACGGCGCATCGCTGCCTCCTGGTGGACGCCGAGGGTGACGGCCCGACCGCCCGCAGCCGCCACCCCGGTGGAGTGGTGCGGCAGCCGAGTGATCGTGATCGACACCCTCATGCCCGGACAACGGGCGCCGGTTCGCTCGCGTTCCCGCTTGATGTCACTCGTGTAGGTGATGATCGGTTCACCCGGGTGCGCGTGGTGGGTTTTCGTGCTCCTTTTTCCGGCTTGAGCTGGGGCCGGATGGTTTTCGGGACGGTCCGGTTGATGTTTGTTCCGGGTGAGGTGCGGAACCGGTACCGAGTTTCTTTCGGCTGCGGGGTCGGGCGGAAAGGTCCACAGTGGTTCCCATGGGTCGTTCCTTCGAGCACCGTGGCCGGGTCAGCCGGCTGCCAGGAGGGTCAGGACGGCGGAGACGGTGACCCCGGCCGCGGTCAGTACCCGCGTGCAGGCGGCCGCGGTGGCTCCGGTGGTGATCACGTCGTCGAGGACCACGACGGCGTAGCCCGGAGGCGGGCGGCCGGCTTCGCGGAATTTCAGGCGGCCGGACAGGTTGGCCTTGCGCTGTTCGTGCGTGAGGCCGACTGCGTCACGGGCTGATCCGGCCAGTTGCAGGGCCGGGGCGACGGCGGTGGGGATGCCGCGCGCGGTGAGGACGGCGGCGGCTGCGTCGGCCAGGCGCTCGACGTGGGGGCCGCCGCGGACTCGCGCCGCTGAGGGACGGCTCGGCGCCGGGACCAGGCAGAGCGCTCGGGTCGGGGGTCGCGCTTCGGCGGCTTGCGGTGGGGTGCGGCCACTCCCGAGGCGCGGCTGTGCGGCAAGGGCGCCGGCCTGCCTGGCTGAAGCTCGCCGTGATGGCACCGGAACTTCCGGCGAATCGCCGACCGGCCGATCCGGAAGCCGCACTGGCCCAGCACCAATCGGCTGCGCCGGAACCCCCGGCGGGTCAGCCGGACCGCCGACCAGCCGATCCGGAAGCCGGCTCGGCCCGGCACCTCTCGGCACCGCAGGCGTACCCCCAGTCCGGGCGCCACTCAGCTCAGCCGGAACCCCGCCTGCCTCAGCCCGATCGCCGCCCGGGCCCGGCCCAGCCGAGACCGGCCCAGGCCGACCTCCCCCAGGTACCCCCACCTCCAGCGGCAACTCCGCCAAGGCCTCCGCCAGCACCCGCCCCAGCGAAGCCGCCAGGTCCCGCCGCCCCCGCTCCTTGTACGCGATCAGCAGCTTCCGACCCACACCGCGATACCGGCCCAGCGCGAACACCCGCACCAACCCCGCCGTCGGCCCGCGCACCACCTCCCGGGCCGCGCCCCACACCCCCTCGCACCGGGCACAGCAGGGCTCGCCCCGGGCTCCGCACGCGGCGCAGCGGCTGGGGAGCAGCAGATCGATCAGTCTCTTCAGCACACGGCCAGTGTCACGACCGGCACCGACAGTTTCGGCCCCGAAGCCGTCACCCACAGGCGTGAAAAAGATCAGCCCGGGTAGAAGGGATCCGCGTCCTTCATCGTGTGGCTCTGCGGGCGCCAGACCTCACCCAGCACCGAGGCCGTCCACAGCCCGTTCGCGTCCGCCACCACGATCTGGCGGCCCGGCGCCGCCGTCACGCCGTGGACCGTCGGGGTCAGGTTGCTGCTGTTGAACGCGTCCATGCGCTGGCCGTCCACCGTCACCTTGACCACCGGCTGGGACGGCGACTTCGTCACCGCCACCAGGCTGTCCGGCGCGACCCAGTCCACGTCCACGACGTCCTCGAGGTCGTGCGGCTGCAGGTGCCGGGGCTCGCGCAGGGACACCGAGTCGCCGTTGACGACCACCGAGGCCACCCACAGCTGCCCCTTGATCACCGCCGCCACGCGGGCGCCGTCGCGGGAGAACCTCAGCTCCGTGATGTCGCCCTGCTGGGTCAGGTCCGTGGCGTTGACGCTCAGCGCCGTCCAGTGGCCGTTCTGGTCGAGCACCATCCGGCCCACCGACAGCCCGTCGACCACCGTCCACAGCTCGCCGGTGCCCGGGCGCCACGTCGGGCGGGACAGGGAACTGCCGCCGAGCGTGGTCAGCGCCAGGTCGCGGCCGAGGTCGCCGATGCGCAGGCGGACGCCGCCGCCGCTGCGCTCGACCACCGCCAGCCGCTTGCCGTCGATCGACTGGGCCGCGCTCACCACGTCGTACCCGCCGTTGCCCGCCGGGCCGCCCACCGGGGCGCCGTCGCCGAGGGACCGGACCCGGCCGTCGACCGTCATCAGGCCCAGCAGCTGCGGGCTGATCGACAGCGACGCGCCGTACGCCGGCAGGTCGTTCTGCCGCCAGTCCGGGTGGTTCGGCACGAGCGGGGCGCCGTCGCCGAGGATGCGGATCCGGGCCGACGTGACGTACTGCAGGGACAGCACGATCTGCGCGGCGATCAGGTTCCGGATGTCGTCGGGCACCCCGGAGAGCCCGGTCAGCGGCACCACCAGGGTCCCGTCGTCGAGGCTCTTGACGTTCGTGTCGATCTCGATGGGATCGCCGAGCAGGTTCTTCACCGCGCCGGCCAGGCTCGTCGACGGCCCGTTCACCAGCAGGTCCATCACCCGGCCCGGCAGCCCCGACTGCGGCTTCGCCACGACGTAGCGCCGGTCGGGGACGAAGGTGGCCGACGACTCCGAGTAGAAGCTCACCGGCACCGGCGTGTAGTTCTCGCTGAAGTCGGACTCGGTCGCGTACAGGTCGGCCGGCGGGTCGACGATCCGCCACTGGTTGTTCGCCTGGCGGCGCACCTTCACCTGCAGCAGCGCCGACGTGTAGTCCGGCACGAACGCGCTGCTCTGGTCCAGCGTGCCGATGTCGATCCCGCGCACGTTGACGACCTGCGTGTTCGGGTCCGGTGGCGGCGCGGTGTCGTAGACCGTGCCGAAGGTGTCCTGGATGACCGTCAGGTTGCGGCTCGGCCGCCAGTTCACCCGGCTCTGCTCGTCCAGGTAGGCCCGCGCGGCGGCGTTGTTCTGCCCCGGCTTGAGCGTCGCCCCGACGAAGGCGCGGACCAGCGACAGCGGGTCGATGCCCGGCGGCGGCTCGGGGACGACGTCACCGGGGCTCTGGCCTTGGCGCTCGCCGGGCACCACCTGCGGCTGCGATTCCAGCGGCACGTTCGCGCAGCCCGCGAGCAACGTCAAGCACAACACCAGCAGCAGGAGCCGTTTCACTGACCGATTCCCTCACGTTCCGCGAAGATCGCCTCCGAAGCCGGCGTGACGTCGATGATCCCGAGCGGCACTTCGGCGGCGAACCGGTCCGGCGGCGGCAGGACCAGCGGCGAGTCGCCCGCGGGCACGTCCTGGCGGCGCGGCAGCAGGAGCCGGAAGCAGGCGCCGTTGCCGGGCTCGCCCCAGGCGTCGAGCTCGCCGCCGTGCAGGCGCGCGTCCTCCTGGCTGATCGCCAGGCCCAGCCCGGTGCCGCCGGTGCGCCGGTTGCGCGACGGGTCGGCCCGCCAGAACCGGTTGAACACCAGGTCCGCCTCGCCGGGCCGCAGGCCGACGCCGTGGTCCCGGACCGTGATGGCGACGGCGGTCTCGTTCGCCCCGACCGTCAGCACCACCGGCTTGCCCTCGCTGTGGTCGACGGCGTTGGCGAGCAGGTTGCGCAGGATCCGCTCGACGCGCCGGGCGTCGACCTCGGCGATCACCTCGTCCTCGGGCAGCACCAGCTCGACCGAGCTGCCCGCGTTGCCGGCGATCACCCGCACCTGCTCGACCGCGCGGGTGGCGATCGGGCGGACGTCGATGTATTCGGCGGCCAGCTCCTCGACACCCGCGTCGAGCCTGCTGATCTCCAGCAGGTCGCCGAGCAGCGCCTCGAACCGGTCGAGCTCGTCGACCAGCAGCTCCGTCGACCGCGCGAGACCGGGCGGGAACTGCTCGCGGGAGGCGTGCAGCACGTCGGCGGCCATCCGGACCGTGGTCAGCGGGGTGCGCAGTTCGTGGGAGACGTCGGAGGTGAACCGGCGCTGCAGGCCGCCGAACTCCTCGAGCTGGCGGATCTGGCGCTGGATGCTGGCGGCCATCTCGTTGTAGGACACCGCGAGCTTCGCCAGGTCGTCTTCGCCGAGCACGGCGAGCCGCTGGTCGAGGTCACCGCCGGCGAACTGCTCGGCCGCGGCGGCGGCCTGCCGGACCGGCCGCACCACCTGCCGCGTCACCAGGTTCGTGATGCCGGCCAGCAGGAGCAGCAGCACGAGGCCGCCGACCAGCAGCGTGTTCTGCACGGTCGAAACCGTGTTCTGCTCGGTCGTCAGCGGGAACAGCAAGTACAGCTGCAGCGGGGTGGCCACGGTGCTCAGCGGCGTGCCGACGATCAGGTACGTCGTGCGCCCGCCGCCGGAGTCGGGGACGGTGTGCTCGAGGAAGCTCGTCTGGTCGGCTTCGACGAACTGGCGCAGCCGCGGCGGCACGTTCTCGAACGGGCCCGAGAACGACGGCGCCCCACCGGACTGGTCGCGCCCGCCGCTGGCGAGCACCGGGACGAACGTGCCTGCCGCCGACCCGGCCGCGTCCTGGCTGGCTGGCGTGATCGCGATCTTCTTCAGCGCGTTCTCGAGCCGGTTCGTCAGCGCGTCGCCGTTTTCGGAGCCGAGGCCGACGAGCTCGCCGGCGGCCGTCTCCGCCGCCGCGCGGGTCTGCGCGATCGCCGCCGTGCGCTTGGTGTCCAGCAGCCGTTCGGTGATCTGGTTCTGCAGCACCATGCCCAGCACGAAGACCACGGCCGAGGACAGCGCGAGCGTCGACACGGTGACGCGGAACTGCAGCGAGTGCTTCCACAGCTCGTTGAACGCGACCGCGCGACGGCGCGCGAAAACGACGACACGCCGCACCAGGCGTGCCGTCGAACGCGCGAACGCCGGGATCCGTCTGCCGCTCTCGGACGTCATCGACTCATCACGGCGGGCCGGCCTTGTACCCGACACCGCGAACGGTCAACACCACCTCGGGGTGCTCCGGGTCCTTCTCCACCTTCGACCGCAGGCGCTGGACGTGCACGTTCACCAGCCGGGTGTCGGCCGCGTGGCGGTAGCCCCAGACCTGCTCGAGCAGCACCTCGCGGGTGAACACCTGGCGCGGCTTGCGGGCCAGCGCCACCAGCAGGTCGAACTCCAGCGGGGTCAGCGGGATGGCCTTGCCTTCGCGCGTGACCTCGTGGCCCGGCACGTCGATCGCCAGGTCGCCGATGGTGAGCGATTCCGCCGGCTCGGCCTCGGTGCGGCGCATGCGGGCCCGCACCCGCGCGACCAGCTCCTTCGGCTTGAACGGCTTGACGACGTAGTCGTCGGCGCCGGACTCCAGGCCGAGGACGATGTCGACGGTGTCGCTCTTGGCGGTGAGCATGACGATCGGCACCCCGGACTCGGCGCGGATCGCCTTGCAGACGTCGATCCCGTTCATCCCGGGCAGCATCAGGTCGAGCAGGACGAGGTCCGGCTTCAGCTCGCGCAGCGCGGGCAGCGCGCGTGAGCCGTCGGCGACCACCGCCGTGTCGAACCCCTCCCCACGGAGCACGATGGTGAGCATCTCCGCGAGGGCGGGGTCGTCGTCGACCACGAGAACACGTGCCTTCATGTCCACATATTCGCACTAGTTCCGGCGCCCGCACGCACGACCCGCGTGTTTGACCACCAGAAAGATCAAGATCGCCGCGGCCGCCTGCTCCATCCGGGTGCCGGTACCGGCCGGTTTGGACGGTCCGTGGAGGCCACGCCGGAACCCCGGCACGACCTCCACGGACCTGCGAGGAGAGCTCAGGGAACGGCGGGCACGGGCGCGTCGACGTACACGACGCCGTCAGTGACGACCACGCGGTGCGTCCGCAGCGGTTCCTTCGCCGGCAGGCAGGCCGGCACGCCGGTGCGCAGGTCGAACCGCGCGGCGTGCAGCGGGCATTCGACGAAACAGCCTTCGAGCCAGCCGTCGGCGAGGGAGGCGTCCTGATGCGTGCACGTGTCGTCGACGGCGAGGAAGCCGTCCCCGGTGTGGAACACCGCGATCGGAGCGGGACCGTCGAGGCGGAGGGCCTCCCCTTCGGGCAGGTCGGCGACGGCGCAGGCTCGGATCATCAGGGCCTCCGGGAACGACTGGCGGAATGCCGGGGCGGTACGTGAAGGTTGCGCACTGTGCAGCGGCGTGCCTCTTCCGCAACAATCCGGCTTCGAGGCGGTCCTCGTCAAGAGATTCCCCCACTCAGCCGATCGGGCCGTCGCGAAACGGATACTGTTGCGCCATGCGGAACCAGGACCCGGGCAACGCAACTCAGAGCCAGGTGCAATCGGTCGACCGCGCCATCAGCGTGCTGGAGCTGCTCGCGCGCAACGGCGAAACCGGCATCACCGAGATCGCGGGCGAACTGGGCGTCCACAAGTCGACGGCGTCGCGCCTGCTCAGCGTCCTGGAGACCAGAGGGCTGGTCGAGCAGCTCGGCGAGCGCGGGAAGTACGCCATCGGCTTCGGCGTCGTCCGGCTGGCCGGGGCCGCGACCGGCCGGATGGACCTCGCGAAGCTGGGCCGGGCCACCTGCCTGGCGCTGGCCGAGGAACTGGGCGAGACGGTGAACATCGCCATCGCCGACGACGGCGTCGCCATCAACATCAGCCAGGCCCGTGGCTCGGCCGCGATCACCACCCAGAACTGGACGGGCCAGCGGACCCCGCTGCACGCCACCTCCAGCGGCAAGGTCCTCCTGGCGTACATGGGCGAAGCCGAGCGAAAGCGGGTGCTGAAGCGGAAGCTGGAGCAGTACACCCCGCGCACGACGGTCGAGGCGGACGAGCTGCTGGCCGAGCTGGACCGGGTGGTCGAAGACGGTTACGCGGCCTGCTACGAAGAACTCGAGCTCGGGATGCACGCGGTCGCCGTGCCGATCCACGGCCCCGGCGGGGAAGTCGTCGCCGCGATGAGCGCTTCCGGGCCGTCGTACCGGCTTTCGAAGCAGCGCGTGAAGCAGATCGTGAAGCCGATGACGGAAGCGGCGGATGAGCTTTCCGCACAGCTGGGGTACTTCCGGGACTGAAGGCACCGTTTCGGGTGCTTGACACCGTGTCTCCCCTGACGCACGTTGTTGCCGAAGGCGCAACCGTGCCGAAGGGAGCCGCGACATGGCAGCACGGCTCCGGACGGCCGTGGCGCCCGGACTGTCCACTGTGGAAGTATCACTCGGGTACGCCCGGCTTCCGGAGAGTGCGGCATGACGCACTACGACGTGATCGTCGTCGGCCTCGGCGGGATGGGCAGCGCCGCGGCGTACCGGCTGGCGCAGCGCGGGCAGCGGGTGCTCGGCATCGACCAGTTCGCGCCGGTGCACAACCGCGGGTCGAGCCACGGCGGTTCGCGGATCACCCGCCAGGCCTACCTCGAAGGCCCCGAGTACGTGCCGCTGCTGCTGCGGGCCCACGAACTGTGGGACGGCCTCGAGCGCGACAGCGGACGGCGGCTGTTCACCCGCTGCGGCGGCCTCATGGTCGGCACGGCGGATTCGCGCACGATCACCGGCAGCGTGGCCTCGGCGGAGGCGTTCGGCATCCCGCACGAGCTGCTGGACGCCGACGCGATCCGGCGCCGCTTCCCGACGATGGCGCCGGCGGACGGCGAAGTCGCGCTGTACGAGCCGGGCGCCGGCCTGGTCTCGCCCGAAGGCAGCGTCGCCGCGCACCTGCAGCTCGCCGCGCGGTGCGGTGCGGAACTGCACCACGAGGAGAAGGTGTTCACCTGGAGCACCACGGCCTGCGGGGTGCGCGTCGGGACGTCGCACAACTACTACACGGCCGGCCGCCTCGTGCTCTGCCCCGGCGCGTGGGCCGGTGAGCTGCTGCGCGGCTTCGGCGTCTCCTTCACGGTCCGCCGTCAGGTGCAGTACTGGTTCGCGCCCTCGGGCGGGATCGCGCCGTTCCGCGAGCACCCGGTCTACATCTGGGAAGGCGACGGCTACACGTTCTACGGCTTCCCGGCGCACAACGCGCCCGCGGACGGCGTGAAGGTCGCCTTCCACAGCGGCGGCCGGACGTGCACGCCGGACGGCATCGACCGGGAGGTCTCCGGGGACGAGGTGCACGAAATCGCGTCCGTGGTGAAGCGGCACCTCCCGACGCTGCCCGGCGCGTTCCTCCGGGCCGCGACCTGCATGTACACCGACACCGCCGACGAGAGCTTCGTGCTCGCCCCGCACCCGGCCGAGGAGCGGGTGGTGCTCGCCTGCGGGTTCTCCGGCCACGGCTTCAAGTTCGCCCCGGTGATCGGCGAAATCCTCGCCGACCTGGTGGTGGCCGGCGCCACCGCGCACCCGATCGAGCAGTTCGACCCGGCCCGGCTACTGCCCTAGCAGCGTCGCCGCCAGCGCTTCGAGGTCCACGCCCGCGACGCCGTCCAGGACGTGCCACGGCGCCAGCCAGCCCGCCGCGGCCAGCTCGTCGTAGACGGCCGCGCACCGCCGCTGCAGGCCGTCGTCGGTCTCGAACGCGTCGCGCTCCCGGCCGGTCTCGGTCTCCGCCCGGCGTTCGGCGCGCTCGGCCGCGACCGCCGGAGCGACGCGCAGCAGCAGGTGCGCGTCGGGGCGGGGCAGGCCGAAGCGATCGACCTCGAGCTCCCACACCCACTTCACGACTTCGCCGGACGCGTCCTGCCGCAGGCGCGCGGCCGCGTACGCGGCGTTGGAGGCGACGTACCGGTCGAGCAGGACGACGTCGTGCGCGTCCCGCAGTGCGCGGATCTCCTCCGCGGCGCCGCTGCGGTCCAGGGCGTAGAGCATCGCCATGCCGTAAACGGAGTCGGCGAGGTCGCCGTGCCCGCGGTGCAGCGCCTCGCGGACGAGGTCCGCGTGCACGCTTTCGCCGTAGCGCGGGAACGCCAGAGACGCGACGCTCGCGCCCTTCGCGTTCAGCGCCGTCGTCAGCCCGTCGGTGAGCGTGCGCTTGCCCGCGCCGTCGAGCCCTTCGATGACCACCAGTCGACCCACGGTGGTCACCCTAGCGATGGTGGACCGGCGGGCTCGGTGGAAGGGGATCGACGCCGAGCCCGCCGGTTCGTCTAGGCGGCGTGCCGCCGCAGGTGGAGCACGTAGCCGGCGCCGCTGATCGCGAGCACGCCGACGAGGATCAGCAGCGGCACCCAGCCGGTGTCGTGGCCGGACGGTGCCGGGCCGCCGTCACCGCGGGGCATCACCTGAGACGTGGCGTCGTAGCCGCCGGCCTCGCCGTCGCGGGCGTAGGCCGAGCCCGGGAGCTTGTCGGCGTAGCGGGCTCGGACGATCCCCTGGTAGCCGTCGACCGCCTGGCCGTCGGCCAGCGACGTCACCCGGCCGCCCGAGACCGCGTACCAGGCGTCGATCTGCGGTTCGTGCAGCAGCTGGGCGCCCGCGGGCAGCTTGCGGGCGTACTCGCCCTCGACGTCACCCGAAGCGATGTTGCCGATCTGCCAGGCGCCGTCCGCGCCGCGGACCGACCAGAGCGTCGCGGACCGGCCGTCCGAGGCGCGCGCGGGGATCGCGAAGTAAGCGAAATCACCCGGCGCCGCGTCGGGCTTGCCTGCGACGTAATCCGGCGAGAGCTCGTACACGGGGTAGGCGTCCGGCGCGATCTGCACCGAAACCGGGCCCTGGGCGCCCGGCGCCTGGGCGAAGAACCCGGCCAGGACGTCCTGGAGCCCCACGGCCGCGCGGTGCGCCGCGGAGGCGTCGGCGCTGCTGATGCCGGCGGCCTGGGCCGCGCCTGACACCGGAGCCGTCATCAGCAGCGCCGCGCCCGTCAGCACGGCGAGCACGAGCGCCCGCCTGCTCATCGGGCGATCCCGGTGAGCGTGTGCGTCCAGGTGAAGGAGGGGTTCTGCGTGTAGTAGCCGTAGGTCGACCAGTTGTAGCGCTTGGCGGGGCCGGGGTCGCCCCAGAACACCCAGTCGCCGCGGGTGTCGTAGCCGTAGAGGACGTGCGTGTGGCCACCGCCCGAGCGGTAGCCGACCCGGGTCTCGACCGGCCGGTTCGCCGCCGTCTGCGTCCGGATGTCGGCGTAGGAGATCCGCCGGTCGAGGTAACGGCCGGGCGAGCTGAAGCCGAGCCGGGCGAAAGCGCGCTGCGGGTCGGCGAGCGTGCCGGGGAGGTTGGCGCAGTCGGTGCCGTTCTCGCCGTGGGCGAGCTGGCAGAACCGCGTCTGGCTGACGACCTCGCCGTGGAAGGCGGCGATGGTGTTGCCCGCGCCGGCCCAGCACCACTGGTTCTTCTGCTGGAGCTGCAGGACGATCTGGTTCCGGTACGTCGACGGCACTCCGGGCGCGGCTCCGGCTGTGGCCGGCGCGACCAGGCACAACAGCAGGCTCATCGCCAGTACGGCGTGGACCTGGCTCGACTTCACCAGCACGGACGGCCTCCTGCTCGAACGTGGGGCGAACCAGCGGTGGTCACAACGGTGAACAACGCGGTCACAAGGAGCAAGAACGCCATCCGGAGGAACGGACCGTTCCGGGGGACAGCCGGAACGCGGAACGCTCACCTCAACGAGGCCAACCTCCCTGAACGGGGGTCGGCACGGCCACCCTACGCTGCTACCGTGAACGTTCCGCGGTGTTCACGCCCAGCGCACACACTGGTCGGGTGAAGGGACGAGCGGTGGTACAAGACGGGAACCTCCCACTGATCATCGATGGCGCCCGCACGACCCGGGCATCGGTCGCCGAACTGCCGAAAGAGCTGACCGAGGCCCTGCGCACCGGCGAGTTCCACCACGCGTTGCGACTGGCGATCGCCTATCGCGGGCTGTCACTGGCCCGGCTGCGGGCGCACCTCGCGCTGCGCGGGGTCCAAATCGGACAGTCGACGCTGAGTTACTGGCAACGCGGGCTGCGCCAGCCCGAGGTGCCGAAGGCGCTGCCGGCGGTCCGGGCCCTGGAATCGGTCCTCCAGCTGCCGGCGGACGCCCTGGTGGTGCTGATCGGGCCGAGGCTGGTCCGCCGCGGCCACCAGCCGGCGGCGTCGTTCCACGACCTGCGTTCCGGTGACATGGGGTCGATCGTCGAGGACCTGCTGGCCGAGCTGGGCGCGTACCCGTCGTCGAACCACTACAACGCGGACCTCGAGCTGCTGTCGGTCCACGACACGATCACGTTCGACGCCGAGCACCGGCAGGTGAGCTTGCGCACGCGGCTGGTGACGCGGGCCCGCCGCCACGGCCCGGACCGGTACCTGACGGTGTACAACGGCGACCCGGGCTGCCGCATCGACGACGTCGAGCTGATCACGGACGAGGGCTGCCGCGTCGGGCGGATGCGCCGCAACCCGGACGCGGACACGATGGCGACGGAGCTGCTGTTCGACCGCAAGCTGGCCGAGGGCGACATCCACGTGTTCTGCTTCGAGGTCCGCGACGACTCGGGCTCGGCTTCGCCGGGGTATTACCGCATGCTGCGTGACCGCTGCGCGAGTTTCCTGGTCCAGCTGAGGTTCGACCGCAACGCCCTGCCGGCCCGGTGCACCCGCCAGGTCCGCGCCCGCGACGACGCCCTGCCGGTGGTGGCGGAGGAGCTGCCGTGCGACATGGGCGGGGTGAGCAGCGCGTTCTTCAACGACGCCGGACCCGGGTTGGCGGGGGTTGCGGTGGAGTGGAACTGAGCCGTGTCGACCCCCTGATCACGCGTGTCGACCCTCGAATCACGCGTGTCGGCCGGCTGTGCACAGCTGATCCGGCGAACTCGCGGTCCGGAAGGGTCGACACGCGTGATTCCGGAGTCGACACGCGTGATTGAAGGGTCGACACGGACTGCGCTAGTGGCCGCGGTGTTTGGCTCGTGACTTGGCCTTGGCCAGTGTGCGGCGGCGGGTGGCCTCGGCGGCCGCGCGGCGTTTGCGGGCCGCTTTGTTCTCGGCCGCGTTGTGGGTGACAGCGTCGCGCAGGGCGCGCCGGGCAGCCGTGCCGATGCCTTCGTCCGTCTGGGCTTTCTTCGCCAGCTTCGCGAGACGCTTGGCGTTGAGGCGGGCCGTCGGGCGCTGCGCGAGCGGGACCGGCGGTGGCCGAGAACACCCCCGAGGTTACGCGGGCCCACCGCCGATGCCGACCTCGTTTCCCTCGGGGTCGCGGTAGATGATCTTGCGCACGCCGTTGGCGTAGGTCTCCCGGTCCGCGGGCTCGAGGCCCCGCTCGGCGATCGCCGCGACGCGCTCGTCCAGGTCGCCGACGAACAGGACGTGCATGGCGTGCCCGGTGGCCCGCTCGGGCCGGCGCTCGACGAAGACGGCACCGTGCTCGGTGACCTCCCACAGGGCTTCGGTCTCGCTGACCACGTAGGTCGGCGGCGAGCCGAAGAGCTTCTCGTACCAGACCAGCGCCCGCTCGTAGTCGAGCACGGCGATGCCGGCCATCAGGTCGACCATCACAACACCTCGAACCCGTTCGCCTTCGCGGCTTCGGCCTGACGCTCGTCGCGGGTGACGAAGGTGACCGGCTCGCCGCCGGTCAGCTCGGCGGTGTCGTGCATCGCGACGGCGATGTGGATCGCGTCGAGGGTGCGCACCGGGTGGTTCTCGGTGACCAGCCGCCGGGCCGCCGGGAAGATCCGGTGCGGTGCCAGCGGGATCACTCCCAGCACCGTGCGCGTGTCCCGGTCGAACTGGGTCAGGAACTCGCGGGCGTCCGGGATCCGGCCCGTCCGATTGGCCGCGGTGAAGGCGCTGGCGCACTCCAGCCGGGTCAGCTCGCTGGTGAGCACCAGGTGCCCACCGTCGATCAGGAGGTTCCGCAGCTGGACGTGGTCGGCCTCATCGGAGAGATAGGCCCCGACCACGGCACTCGTGTCGGCGTAGAAAACGGTCACCATTCACCCCGGGTCCAGTCGAGCGCCTCACTGACAGCCGTGCCCCAGCCACGCGAGCGTTGTTCCAGCTCGTCGTGCCCCGGTGCCTCACCCTCCGGCTCGAAGGTGATCAGCTTGCCTTCCGCCACCAGGCGGTCTCTCCGCTCCAGCGCGGTTTCGGTCTTCGCCACCACGCCCCTCAACGCTTCCGTGACCAGGTCGTTCATGCTGCGCCCTTCGGCTTCGGCCCTCGCCTTCAACCGGGCGTGCAGCTCGTCGTCGATCCTCGTGATCAACTGTTTCACCACTCCATGATAACACGTCACCCATTCGTGCTATCACTGTTCAAGGCGCAGAACAAAGGGCCGCCCCGAACACTTTCGGGGCGGCCCTGACCAGCTAAAACGCGAAAACCTCAGTACCGGTAGTGCTCCGGCTTGTACGGCCCTTCGACATCCACGTCGATGTACTCCGCCTGCTCCTTGGTCAGCTTCGTCAGCTCACCACCGAGCGCCTCCAAGTGGATGCGGGCCACCTTCTCGTCCAGCTTCTTCGGCAGCCGGAACACCTCGTTGTCGTACTCCTCGTGCTTGGTGAACAGCTCGACCTGCGCGATCACCTGGTTCGAGAAGCTGTTCGACATCACGAACGACGGGTGCCCGGTCGCGTTGCCCAGGTTCAGCAGCCGGCCCTCGGACAGCACGATGATCGTGTTGCCGTTCGGGAACACCCACTCGTCGACCTGCGGCTTGATGTTCACCTTGCGGATGCCCGGGTAGCGCGCGAGGCCCGCCATGTCGAGCTCGTTGTCGAAGTGGCCGATGTTGCCCAGGATCGCCTGGTGCTTCATCTTGGCCATGTGCTCGACCAGCACGACGTCCTTGTTGCCCGTCGTGGTGATGACGATGTCGGCCTCCGGCAGGGCCTTCTCCAGCGTGCGGACCTGGTAGCCGTCCATCGCCGCCTGCAGGGCGCAGATCGGGTCGATCTCCGTCACGATCACGCGCGCGCCCTGGCCGCGCAGGGACTCCGCCGCGCCCTTGCCGACGTCGCCGTAGCCGCAGACCACCGCGACCTTGCCGCCGATCAGCACGTCCGTGCCGCGGTTGATGCCGTCGATCAGGCTGTGGCGGATGCCGTAGCGGTTGTCGAACTTCGACTTCGTCACCGCGTCGTTGACGTTGATCGCCGGGAACAGCAGCTCGCCCGCCGCCGCCAGCTGGTACAGGCGGAGGACGCCGGTCGTCGTCTCCTCGGTGACGCCGCGGATGCCCTCGCCGATCTTCGTCCACTTGCCCGTGTCCGCCGCCACCGACGCGCGCAGCAGCTCGAGGAACACGCGGAACTCGTCCGAGGTGTTCTCGTCGGGGGTCGGCACGACGCCGGACTTCTCGTACTCGGTGCCCTTGTGCACCAGCATGGTGGCGTCACCGCCGTCGTCGAGGATCATGTTCGGGCCCTCGCCGTCCCAGGTGAGCATCCGCTCGGTGCACCACCAGTACTCCTCGAGCGACTCGCCCTTCCACGCGAACACCGGGACACCCTTGGGCTCCTCGGTCGTGCCGTGCGGGCCGACGACGACGGCCGCGGCCGCGTGGTCCTGCGTCGAGAAGATGTTGCAGGACGCCCAGCGCACCTCGGCACCCAGCGCCACCAGCGTCTCGATCAGCACCGCGGTCTGCACGGTCATGTGCAGCGAGCCCGACACGCGCGCCCCGCGCAGCGGGTAGACCTCCGCGTATTCGCGCCGCAGCGCCATCAGTCCCGGCATCTCGTGCTCGGCGAGGCGGATCTCCTTGCGGCCGAACTCGGCGGCCTCGAGGTCGGCGACGGCGAACTCGATGCCGTTGCGGGTCTCGTGCCGCTTGGCAACGCTTTCGGGGGTCATAGTGGCGATTCCTCCAAGACTCGATGACACCCGAACACTACCGTTGTCCGCTCGACTGTCCCTAGAAGTGTTAGGAGGCCCTTACCGTGCCCATGCCCGGCCCCGACACCCGCGTCGTGGAAATCCGCGTCGCCGGCCTCGTGGGCACCAGCGGGGAGACCCTCCTCGACGCCGTTTCGACCGTCGACGTCGCCGGCGACGGCCTCGGCCGGGTGATCCGCCCGGCGGACCGGCTGCGCCGCCCGGCGCCAGGGCCGGTGCTGCCGGCACTGGGCCGGTCGATCCCGCGGACCCTCGAGGGCTACCTCTGGCACGGCATGACCTCGGGCGGCGCCACGAAGGCGACCTGGGCGCTGCTGTTCCCGTTCTCGCTGGCCAACGTCTGTTTCTGGATGCTGCCCCCGGTCCCGCCGGAAAGCCGCCTCGCCCGCGTCCTCGGCGCCGTGTGCCGCGGGCTGCTGCGCGTCGGCGCCCTGCTGCTGACGATGCTGCTGATGGGCCAGCTCGCGGCGATCGCGCTCGACCTCTTCGCCACGCAGTGCCTCGCGCCCGGCTCCGGCTGCCTGCCGGTGGTCCCCGACGTCCTGCGCACGACGGCCGCCCGGATCACCGTCGGCGTGCTGCCGCTGCTGGCCGTGATCTTCGTCCTGCACCGGATTTCCAGCGCGACCTGGGCGGTGCACGCCGACGGCGACCTCACCGGCGGCCCGCTGCGGATGCGCGCGGACAGGGAGACGCCGGCGCTGCGCTGCCTGCACACCGTCGCGGCGCTGGCGTCGGTCGCGCTGCTGCTGCTCGGCGGGCCGTTCCGCGTGCCGGGCGAGAGCTTCGGCCTCGTCGTGTGGATCGTCACCCTCTCCGTGGTGCTCGCCACCGTGGTCGCCGCCGCGATCGGCGTCGACACCGGCCGGTTCGCCCGGCCCGGCGTGCTCGCCTTCGCGACGCTGCTGGTCGTCGTGGCCGCGGTCCGGCTCCGGCCGGGCACCGGCCCGCTGCCCGGCACGAACGGCGTCGTCGAGGGCCTCGGCGCCGCCCTGGTCGTCGTCACCGTGCTGTTCGCCCTGTTCCTCGCCCCGGCGGCGCTGCTGGCCCGGCCCGGCTGGAAGCACAAGCCGCAGCGGCTGCGGCCGTGGATGGGCGGCTGGGCGGCCGCGCCGGTGCTCGCGCTGGCCGGCCTGCTGGGCGGCGGCTTCGGCGCGGGGCTCGCCGAAGCGCTCCGTCGCCTTTCCGGCGCGGAGCGGCTGCAGGTGCCCACCACGTACTTGCTGGTCACCGTCCTGTGGGGCGCCGGGCTGGCGCTGGCCGCGGTCCTCGGCGTGCTGGGTTTCGCGGTCGCCGTCCCACTGCGACGGCTGCGGCGGGGCATCCCCGAGATCGTCGAGCTGATGGAGCACGACGAACGGCAGGAGGCGCAGGCCGCGGCGGCCTGGGCGCGGTCGGCCTGGGAACGGCGGCACCTGCACCACCTGGCGCTCGCCGTGGCGAGCGCGATGTCGGCTGGCGGCGCGGCCCTGCTCGTGCTGCGCTTCGGGTTCGGGCTGGTCCCCGGCTGGTTCGGCCCGCTGTCCGCGATCGGCGTGGTCGCCCTCGGCGCGCTGGCCGCGGGCCTGCTGCGCGTGGTCTACACGGCCGCGCGCACCCCGCAGCGCAGCCGGCACCTCGGCGCGCTGGCCGACCTGGTCTGCTTCTGGCCGCGGGCGGCGCACCCGACGGTCCCGCCCTGCTACGCGCTGAAGGTGGTCCCGGAGCTGGCCGCGCGGGCCCGCGAGCACCTCGCCGAACCCGGCACGCGCGTGGTGCTCTCCGGCTACAACCTCGGCAGCCTGCTCACGATCATGGCGGCCGCCCGGCTCGCGGCCGAACTGCCGGAGGCGGACCTCGAACGCGTCGGCGTGCTCACCGCCGGGTCCCCGCTGCAGTGGGGCTACCAGCGCGCCTTCCCGGCGTTGCTGCCGCAGGAGGCGCTGGAACGGCTCTTCGCCGACCTCGACGGCCGCTGGCGGGCCCTGTGCCGCGGCACCGACATCTTCGGCGGCGGCGTGACGACCTGGCGGCACTCGGTCGCCGACCGGCGGCTGCACGGCGTCGGGTTCCTGCCCGACGGCGGCTGCGGCCCGGTGTCGGCGACGGCGGACGGCAACGGCGTCCTGATCCTCGGCGGCGATCACTGGCTGCCGGACCCGCTGCGCGGCCCGACCGGGCGGCACCGCTGGGCGCCGGGGGTGCTCAAGCACCAGGACTACGTGGTGGACGCCGAATGGGACCACGCCGTCGCGATGGCCGCCGGCCTCGGCAAGCCGTCCTGGGGCGAGCAGGGCTCGCTGTTCGGGGACTTCCCCCCGAAACGGTGAAGGCCCCTCGCGCGCGGAGCGAGGGGCCTTCAGCCGGGGACTAGCTCAGCTTCACTCGGAAGCCTTGCGGCGGAACTTCAGCAGTGCGAGCAGGGCGCCACCGGCGACGAGCAGCAGCCCGCCGACCCAGATCAGCCACGCGTTGTCGAAGCCGGTGTTGGCCAGGCCGCCACCGGTGCCCGACTCGTTGCCCGCCGGGACGACGGCCGGAGCGGTGGTGCTGCTGGTCGGCGAGACCGAGGTGTCCGAGGTCGCCGGGGTGCTCGGCTTCGTGGTCTCGGTCGACGGCGCCGGCCGGGTCGGCTTGGTCGTCGTGGTGGGCTGGGTCGGCTTCGTGGTCTTCGTGCCGCACAGGAACCACTTGTCGATGTTCGGCTGGCGGCCGCTGAAGGTTTTGGTGGCCTTCAGGTCGTTCCACGGCGCGGCCGGGGAGACCTTCTGGCCGCCCTTGCCGGTCTTTCCGGGGATGTACTCGTTGAAACCGTCGTCGCCGCCGATGACCACGATGCGGGTCACGGTGACACCGTCGTGCACCTTGGTGATGTTCAGGGTGCTCTTGCCCTCGCCACCGGTGAAGTCGACATCGCCGTGGTCGAGCTTCTGCCCATCCGCGCACGGGGCGTGGTTGCGGTCCGGGATCGGGTTCGACCGGCCGTCGTCGCTGTAGCAGGCCAGGGCCGAACCGGCGGTGCCGATGAGGGCAGCGGTGGTGAGCGCCATGACCGCAACGGCGCCGCGGAAGGAACGTCTGCGCATGAGTTCTCCAGTACCGAACGGGGGAGGAACGGCAAAATCGGGGGACCGTGACGCCACTGCCTGTGGGAATCACGCGGCTGTAATTCACCCGTCAGTGGCACACGAAGGCTCGAAAGGTATCGCACGTCACTCGACCGCTTACAGGGGGTCCCCCTTTGCGTACAAATCGCAAGATCCTCTTGATCAAGCCGTAACCTCGCGTCAAGCAACCCAACGAGAAAAGCCCCGCCGACCTGGGCATCCAGGACGGCGGGGCTTTTCCGGCGCAAGTCAGGCTTCGGGCGCCTTCACGGGTTCGTCGGCCTGCCGCTTGCCGAGCAGGGAATGGCGGCGGCTGTAGCCGAAGTACAGCACCACGCCCACCACCATCCAGGCGATGAACCGCAGCCAGGTCAGCACGGTCAGGTTCAGCATCAGCCACAGGCAGGCGAGGATGGCCAGGATCGGGATCAGCGGCACCAGCGGCACCTTGAACGCCCGGGGCAGGTCCGGTCGCGTCCGCCGCAGCACCAGCACGCCCGCCGAGACGAGCACGAACGCGAACAGCGTGCCGACGTTCACCATCTCTTCGAGCTTGTCCGCCGGGAAGAACCCGGCCGCGAGCGCGACCAGGCCGCCGACGATGAGCGTCGCGCGCTTCGGCGTGCCGTGCTCGCCGGTCTTCGCCAGGCCGCGCGGCATCAGGCCGTCACGCGACATCGCGAAGATGATCCGGACCTGGCCCAGCATCAGCACCATGACGACGGTGGTCAGGCCGGCCAGCGCGCCGAAGGAAATGATGTTGGCCGCCCAGTCGACGCCGTTCGCGGAGAACGCCGTGGCGAGGGTCTTGTGGCTGCCGTCGCCCGCCTTGGTCGCGAGGTCCTTGTACGACGTCATGCCGACGACCACGAGCGACACGGCGACGTACAGCACGGTCACGATGGCCAGCGAGCCCATGATCCCGCGCGGCACGGCCTTCTGCGGGTTCTTGGTCTCCTCCGCGGTGGTCGCCACGATGTCGAAGCCGATGAAGGCGAAGAACACCAGCGAGGCGCCGGCCAGCAGGCCGAAGACGCCGAACGAGCTGCTCGCGCCGCCCGCGATCAGGGAGAACAGCGACTGGTCGACACCGGTCTGGCCGGCCCCGCCCGTCTCGCCCGGCGGGATGTACGGCGTGTAGTTGGCGCCCTTGATGTAGAAGAGGCCGAGGATGATCACGAACAGCACCACGGCGACCTTGATCCCGGTGATCACCATCGACACCCGCGAAGACAGCTTCGTGCCGACGGCCAGCAGCGTCGTCAGGATCGCCACGACGAGCAGCGCGCCCCAGTCGACGGTCACGCTGCCGATGTCGAACGTCGTCTTCGTGCCCTTGCCGAAGAGGTAGCCGAGCACCGTCTCGAGGTACACCGACCAGCCCTTGGACACCGCGGCGGCGCCGACGGCGAGCTCGAGGATCAGGTCCCAGCCGATGATCCACGCCATGAACTCGCCGAAGGTGGCGTAGGAGAACGTGTACGCGCTGCCCGCGACCGGCACGGTCGAGGCGAACTCGGCGTAGCACAGCGCCGCCAGCGCGCAGGCGATCGCCGCGAAGACGAAGGCCAGCGAGACCGACGGACCGGCGTAGTCACCCGCGGTGCGCGCGGTCAGCGTGAAGATGCCGGCACCGATGACGACCGCGACGCCGAAGACCGTGAGGTCCCACGCGCTCAGGTTCCGCCGGAGCTTGGTGTCCGGCTCGTCGGTGTCCTTAATGGACTGCTCGATCGATTTGGTGCGCCACAAACCCGTTCCGGGCACGGTTGACCTCCTGCGGCTGGCCTGCATGTATCGCAGTGGGTCACCCTATCGGGTCAGTCGGGTGACGGCTCGTTGAGAAGCTACTTCGCGAGGCTGCGGTCGAGGTCCGGTTCGAGGTAGATCAGCTTCGCGACGGGCACCTTGGCGCGGACGCGCGCTTCGGCGTCGTCGATGGCCGTGGCCAGCTCGGCCGTGTCGAGGCCGGGCACCATCGCGAGCTTCGCCGCGACGAGCAGCTCGTCCGGGCCCAGGTACTGGGTGCGGATGTGGATGACGCGCTCGACCTTGCCCGCGGCCAGTTCGTCGACGATCGTCGCGAGGACGTTTTCGTTGGCGCCTTCGCCGATGAGCAGGCTCTTCATCTCGACGATGAGGATGATCGCGATGACACCGAGCAGCGCGCCGATGGCGAGGGTGCCGACGCCGTCCCAGACGGGGTTGTCCGTGATGACGGACAACCCGACGCCGAACAGCGCCAGGACCAGGCCGAGCAGCGCGCCGGCGTCCTCCAGCAGCACCACCGGCAGCTCGGGCTCCTTGGCCTGGCGGATGAAGCCCCACCAGGTCGCGTCACCCTTGATCTTCTTCGACTCGCCGATGGCGGTGTAGAAGCTGTAGCCCTCCAGCGCGACCGCGACCAGCAGGATGACCACGGCGACGATCGGCGAATCGAGCGGCTCCGGGTGGCCGATCTTGTGGATGCCCTCGTAGATCGCGAACGCGGACCCGAGCGTGAAGAGCATCAGCGCGACGATGAAGGAGTAGAAGTACCGGTCGCGGCCGTAGCCGAACGGGTGCTCCTTGTCGGCCTCCCGCTTCGACGTCTTCTGCCCGAGCAGCAGCAGGCCCTGGTTCGTGGTGTCGGCCAGCGAGTGCACCGACTCGGCCAGCATCGACGAGGACCCGGTGACGAGGAAGCCGACGAACTTGGCCGCCGCGATCCCGGCGTTCGCACCCAGTGCGGCGAGGATCGCCTTGGTTCCGCCTCCAGCTGACACGACCGCTCCCCTGCTGACGTTCCCGATTTGCCGGTTTGGAGCCTAGAGGACCCCCTCCGGTTCCCGCCCCACACCGCCCGGTTTTGTCGGACCCCTTCGCTACGGTGGCGGTTCCGGCACGGGAGGGTGGCCATGGCTCACTTCGGCGTGCTCGGGCCGCTCGCCGTCGAAGCGCCGCCCGGGCACTGGGTCGCGTTGCGCGGCGAGCGGCAGCGCACGCTGCTGGCCGTGCTGCTGCTCAACGCCGGCCGGCCGGTCGCGGTCGACGTGCTGGTCGAGGCGTTGTGGCCGGACGGGCCGCCCAAGTCGGCCACCTCCAACCTGCACACCTACCTCTCCCGGCTGCGCGAGCGGATCGACGGCCTGCGGGTCGAGCACGGGCCGCTCGGCTACCGGCTGCGGGCCGAACCTGCGGAGCTCGACCTACTCGGGTTCCGCGCCGCCGTCGCCGAAGGGCGGCGAGCGGCGGACCCGGTCACCGCGGCCGGGCACTACCGGCGGGCGCTCGCGCTGTGGCGGGGGCCGGTGCTGGCCGGGCTGCACGTGCCGCGGCTCGAGGCCGACGTCGCCCGGCTGGAGTCCGAGCGGCTGGCCGTGTTCGAGGACTGCGTCGACGCGGAGCTGACCGCGGGGCGGCACGGCGAGCTGACCGGCGAGCTGCAGGCCGTGCTCACCGAGCACCCGCTGCGCGAGCGGCCGGCCGCGCAGCTGATGGTCGCGCTGCACCGGGCCGGACAGCAGGGCAGCGCGCTGGAGGTCTACCGGCGGCTGCGGACCACGCTGATCGAGGAGCTCGGCGTCGAGCCGGGCGCGGAGGCGCGGCGGGTGCACGCGGCCGTCCTGCGCGGCGAAGACCCGGTCCCGCGGCTGCCGCCCGCGGTGTGGCCGGTGTGCCAGCTCCCGCCGGACGCCGGGGACTTCACCGGCCGCGAAGCCGAGCTGGCAGAGCTGACCGGCGTGCTCGGGGCCGGCTCCGGCGTCCCGGTCGCGGTGCTCAGCGGCGAGCCGGGGGCAGGCAAGAGCACCCTCGCCGTGCGGGCCGCGCACCGGCTGCGCGCCCGGTTCCCGGACGGTCAGCTGTACGTGCCGCTGGCGGGCCGGGACATCGGGGAGGTGCTGGCCGACCTGCTGCGCGCTCTTGGTGTCCCCGGCCCGGCGGTGCCGGACGACGTGCGCGCGCGGGCGGCGGTGTTCCGCGGACGGCTCACCGACCGGCGGGTGCTGGTGGTGCTGGACGAAGCCGCCGACCCCGAGCACGTCCGCACGCTGCTGCCGGGCACGCCGGGCTGTGCGGTGCTGGTGACGAGCAGGCGCCGGCTGAGCGGGCTGGCCGGCGCGCACCGGCTGCAGCTCGGTCCGTTGTCCGGCGCGGACGCCGCCGAGCTGCTGCACCGCTTGGCCGGTCCGCGGGTCGAGCGGGAGCGCGCCGACGCCGAGCGGATCATCACGGCGTGCGCGCGGCTGCCGCTGGCGTTGCGGATCGCGGGCAGCAGGCTGGCCATCCGCCCGCACCTGCGGCTCGGCGAGCTGGCCGGACGGCTGGAGGACGAGGTCCGCAGGCTCGACGAGCTGACCGTCAGCGACCTCGCCGTCCGGAGCAGCATCGCGCTGAGCTACGAGGCCCTGCGGCCGCCCGCGCGGCGCGCGTTCCGGCTGCTCGGCCGCTGCCGCCTCGCCGACCTGCCTGCCTGGGCGGTCACCACCCTGATCGACGACCCGGACGCCGACGAGGCCGTCGAAGAGCTGGTCGAGGCGAGCCTGCTGGAGGCCCGCGGAGCGGACGGGACGGGCGAAGGCCGGTACCGGATGCACGACCTGGTCCGGCTGTACGCGGCGGAGCTTCCCGAGCCGGCGCCGGGCTCGGGTCTCGCGACCGTGCTGGCGGCCACGCTGGCACTCGCGGACGAGGCGGCGGCCCGGCTGCCGCGCACGCTGCCGATGCCGTCCCCGGCGCACGAGCCGCCCGCGCAGCCGTTGCCGGCTCCGCTGGTGGAGCGGCTGCTGGCCCGGCCGGACGACTGGTTCGCGGCCGAGCGCGCGAACCTGGTGTTACTCATCGGCACGCTCGCGCCGCCGGACGCCCTGCTGCTGCTCGATCGTCTGGGCGCGTACCTGTACCTGCACGGGCACTACGCCGACATGCGCGCGGTGTACGAGTCGGTGTCGGCAACGGTCGCCGAGGCCACGCTGACGCTGTTGCGGCACACGCGTGGCGAGTACGAGGAAGCGGCGGCCCGCTACCGGGCGTGCGCGAAGGAGCTCGAGTCGGCAGGCGACGGCCGCACGCACGCGTGGGTGCTGGCGAACCTGGCGCACTGCTTGATCGGCTTGGGCCGCGCGGAGGAGGCCCTGGAGACGGCGGGCCAGGCCCAGGAACTGTTCACGCTGGACGAATCGGCGGCCGGACTGGGCTGGGCACGCGCGGCGGAGTCGGCGGCGTTGCTCCGGCTGGGTCGCATCCCCGACGCCCGGGAGGTCGACCGGGCAGCGCTGGCCGCGGCCCGCTCGACGGGTGACGCCCGGATGATCGGCGAGGCCCTGCACAGGTACGCGTGGTCGTCCTTGCTGACGGGCGACGACCCGGGCGCACGGGCGGCGATCGCGGAGTCGGTGGAGCTGTTGCGGGGGACGCTGGCGAGGTCGGCGCTGGCGAAGTCGCTGCGAACGTATGGCGCGATCTCGGCGGCAATAGGTCGCCGCGACGACGCGACGGCGGCGTTCGAGGAGGCGCGTGAGCTGGCCCGCGAGCTGGACGAGAGGCCACGCGAGCTGTCGTGCACCAGAGCACTGGCGGCGGCGTGGATCGGCGAGGGCCGGGCGGGGCAGGCGATCCCGGTGCTGAGGGCGTGCTTGGACGAACTCCGCGAGATGGGCGGTCGAGCGGCAACGGGGTTGACGTGGCTGGTGCTGCACCGGGCGTATGTGGCGATGGGTGACGTGGGAGAGGCGGCGGAGGCGGAGAGGGAGGCGGCAGAGCTGACGGACCCACGCGACGCAAGCGCAGCAGCCCTGCGGCGGGCGTTGCTGGCGCTGACCGAGCCGGCCTGACAAGCCGAAGCCGCCACTCGCGCCGAGCTGAGCCGACAGTCCGCCACCTTGCCGCCGTAGAGGCTGGCGGGCGGCCCGAGGGCATCTCGGGCGGTCAGCCCGAGCGCTAGCCGAGCGACCCTGCCGGGCGAAGGCAGCCCCGCGAACCAGGCCGCCTAGAGGCTCAGCCGCGGCGAGGCTGAGCCGCGGGCCGCTACCCCGCCGCCGGGGAGGGTGGCGGGCGAGATCAGGTGGTGCTGCCCCCTCACCGCACCACCCGTCTCACCGCGCCGGGGTGACCGCCGAGGTGGTGCCGCCCCCTCGCGGCACCACCTCCAGCCCACTGACGCCGGGCAGATCCCCCCGACCGGCGTCACCCCCAGCGGACCCGGCGGCGCGCATCAGCCCACCAGGGTCCCCCCTTGGTGTTGATCGTGGCGGAGCCCGCCACACGGAACGCACACAGAAACTCCCCGCCCCCACACAGCCACCCCGGACTCCCGTGACCCGCCGGCCAGTTGCCCGCCCCGGGGAAGATCTGCGTACCCAGACGGTCGGCTTGCGCACCCAGCCGGTCGGATCGCGTACCCAGACGGTCGGCTTGCGCACCCAGCCGGTCGGATCGCGTACCCAGGCAGTCGGCTTGCGTACCCAGAGGGTCGGCTCGGTACCTACGCGGGCCCGACCCTTCAGGCACGCCAGCCGACCCTCCAGGGACGTCGGCCGACCGTCCGGGTACGCGGGCTGAGCCTTCCCGTGCGGAAGGCGGAGGTGCGGGCGGGGTCAGTCCTCGCAGGTGCCGGCCGTGGCGCGGAAGAGCTGGGCCCGCTCCCCACCCAAAGCCCGGATCCGGACCGGCGGATCCGCCGCCGGCAGCCACACCGACTGGCCCCTCCGCAGCTCGACCTTCTCGCCGTCGTCCGCCGTCACCAGCAGGTCGCCCGCCGTGCACAGCAGGATCTGGGGCCCCACGCTGTCCACCGAGATCTCGTCGTCCTGGCCCGCCGCCCACTCCACGCGGGACAGCTCGAACTCCGGCGCGTCCGTCCGGTACACCGACACACGGCCACCCACGTCGCCGCACTGGACCGGCATCTCGCCGCACGCGAAGTCGACCACGCGCAGCAGCTCCGGGACGTCCACGTGCTTCGGGGTCAGACCACACCGCAGAATGTTGTCCGAGTTGGCCAGGATCTCCACGGCCGTCCCGTGCAGGTACAGGTGCAGGTTGCCCGCCGGCAAATAAATTGCCTCGCCCGCGCGCAACGTCAGCCGGTTCAGCAGCAACGCCGCCAGCACCCCGGCGTCACGCGGGTGCGCCTCGCCGAGCTCCAGGATCGTGCGGCACTCGACCGCGAACTCGCCGTGCTCCTGCACGTGCCGGACGCACGCGTCGAGCACCTCCGGCAGCAGCGAATCCAGCGACGCCTGCGGCAGCGTGATCCA
This sequence comes from Amycolatopsis sp. Hca4, assembly GCF_013364075.1. Lineage (GTDB taxonomy): Bacteria > Actinomycetota > Actinomycetes > Mycobacteriales > Pseudonocardiaceae > Amycolatopsis. Next base: position 7,608,259 of record NZ_CP054925.1, on the reverse strand, counting down.
CGTCGTGAACAGCGCGCGCAGCCCGGACGGGTCCGGCTGGGCCTCCAGCAACCCCGTGTACTTCGCCAGCCCGGGCGTCTCGATCGCCTTCAGCAGCTTCACCGTCCGGTCCGGGGCGCGGAACCCCGCCAGCGCGTGGAACTCCGTCAGCGCGCACACCAGCTCCGGCTTCGCCGTCGGATCCGGGTAGTTCCGGTTCGCCGCGTCGCGCGGGATGCCCAGCTGCTCCTCGCGGGCGTGGCCCTCGGCGGCCTGGGCCGCCGACGGGTGCGCCTGCATCGACAGTGGCTCCTCCGCCGCGAGGATCTTCAACAGGAACGGGAGCCGCCCGCCCCACCGCTTCGCGCAGCGCTCGCCGAGCTGGGTCACCGGGTCGGCGTCCACCAGCTCGAGCAGGCTCCGCTCGGTCCCGTCGGGGCCGATGACGTGCGACGGGTCGCCCGGGTGGGCACCCATCCACAGCTCGGCCTCGGGGTGCGGCGCGGGTACCGGACGGCCCAGCAGCTCGGGAATCGCCGTCCGCGATCCCCAGGCGTAGGGCCGCACCGCGTTGCGCAGCAGCTCCACTGTCACCTCAACTCCACTCCTTCGGGCACCGGCCGGAGCCGGTGCTCGGCAGGTCTCACGCCGTCGCGGGCGCGAAGCGGCCCGCGCCGCCGATGCTGCCCGCGGCCAGCCCGAGGTAGACCGCCGCCAGTTCGAACCGCAGTGCCAGCACCGCGGCCCGTACGATTTCGTCGGCCTCGATCTCCTCGGCCGGCGCGATGACGTCCGCACCCGGCAGCAGGTCCTCGGCCTGGTAGCGCGCCGCGTCCGTGGCCGGACCGGTCCGCACCGAGAGCAGCAGCACCCGGGTGGGGATGTCACCAGAGGGATCGTCCGGATCGGCGAAGATGTCACGCTCTCCGCCACCTGATTGCGCCGCCCGCCGCAATGCGGGGCGCGCCAGGGCCTGACGATAGTCCTCGACGTCACACACCGTGGCCGCGTGGGCGGCGAACGCGTGCGCAGCGTGTTCGCCGACGGCCACCGCGACCGGGTCCAGCCCCCACAGCAGGGGCACGCGGTCGGCGACCCGCAGCGCCAGCGCCTTGGCCGGGTTCGCGAACGACTCCCGGGCCAGGTAGTCCTTTTCGGCTTCCAGGTCCAGCTGGTCGGCCAGCGCCTGGACGTCGGAGATCAGCAGGCCCAGCGCGTTCGCGGTGAGCAGCCCGGCGGCCAGTCCGCGCGGGAACGCCAGCTCCGGCGGCACCGGGATCCGCGGGGCCAGCAGGACGCCCTTGCCGGCCACGGAGGCCGCCACCGGGCCTTCCGACGGCGCCGAAAGCACCACCGAGGCGCCGTAGCGGGCGGCGCGTTCGAGGGACGCGGCCAGCTCGCGGTCACCCGGGTCGTCGGTGTGCGCGAAGACGACGTCGAGCGCGCCGATCCAACTCGGCACCACCTCGGCGACGACCACCGGGACCGGGCACGACGGCGCCAGCAGGGCGGCCAGCAGCCGGGTGAGCGTGCGGCTCACCCCCGGCCGGTCGATCAGCACGACGGCACGCGGGCGCCCCAGGTCGAGCCGCTCGGACAGCTCCAGCTCCGCGGCCAGCTCGGCGGTCGCCCGCACCTGGGCGCCGGCCATCGCGGCGGCACGGAGCAACCCCGCGCTGTCGGCCTCGGCCAGCCGCGCGGGGTCGTCGAGCAGCGAGTCGTCAAGCACTGTCGGCATCGGAGTTCCCGTGTTCCCCGGGCAGGGTCGCTTCGTCGAGCAGCAGCACCGGGATGCCGTCACGGACCGGGTACACGCGGCCGCATTCCGTACACGTCAGCGCGTCGGCCTCGGGGTCGTCCGGGGCGCCCGGCCGGAGCGGGGCGTGATCGGGCGACGGGCACGCCAGGATCTCGAGGAGCTGGGCGTCGAGCGTGATGGCCATGGTTCCTCCATACCACGCGGGGGACTGTGGTGAAGAGCACTTCAGGACACAGTTCGGCCCCTACGCGCACTCGTAGGGGTGGGTCAGTTGCGGATGATCGCGAGCACTTCGTCGACCAGCCCCTGCACGGCCTCGGCGTTCGCGGCTTCGACGTTCAGCCGGAGCAGCGGTTCGGTGTTCGACGGGCGCAGGTTGAACCAGGCGCCGCCCGGCAGCTGCACGGTCAGGCCGTCCAGCTCGTCGATCTCGACGCCGGAGCGGGTGCCGAAGGTGTCCTTGACCGCCATCATCTTCGCGACCTGGTCGTCGACGGTGGAGTTGATCTCCCCCGAGGCCGCGTAACGCGAGTACGCGCTGGTCAGCTCGCTCAGCGGGCCGCTCTGCTCGCCGAGCGCGGCGAGGACGTGCAGCGCCGCCAGCATGCCGGTGTCGGCGCGCCAGAAGTCGCGGAAGTAGTAGTGCGCGGAGTGCTCGCCGCCGAAGATGGCGCCCGTGCGGGCCATCTCGGCCTTGATGAACGAGTGCCCGACGCGGGTGCGGACCGGCTTGCCGCCGTGCTCGGCGACGATCTCCGGTACGCCCTTGGACGTGATCAGGTTGTGGATGATCGTGCCGCCCGGGTCTTTGGCCAGCTCTCGCACGGCGACCAGCGCGGTGATCGCGCTCGGCGAAACCGGCTCGCCGCGCTCGTCGACGATGAAGCAGCGGTCGGCGTCGCCGTCGAAGGCGACCCCGGCGTCCGCGCCGACCTCGCGCACCTTCGCCTGCAGGTCGACGATGTTGGCCGGGTCGAGCGGGTTGGCCTCGTGGTTCGGGAAGCTGCCGTCGAGCTCGAAGTACATCGGCACGACCTCGATCGGCAGGCCGTCGAAGACGGTCGGGACGGTGTGCCCGCCCATGCCGTTGCCGGCGTCGACCACGATCTTCAGCGGCCGGCTGCCCGACAGGTCGACGAGGTTGCGCAGGTAGGCGGCGTAGTCGGCGAGGACGTCGCGCTCGCTCACGGTGCCGCGCTGGCCCTCGAACTCCGGCACGCCCTGCTCGACGGTGTCGCGGATCTCGGCGAGCCCGGTGTCCTGGCCGACCGGCGACGCGCCCGCGCGGCACATCTTGATGCCGTTGTACTTGGCCGGGTTGTGGCTCGCGGTGAACATCGCGCCCGGCAGGTTCAGCGAACCCGAGGCGAAGTACAGCTGGTCGGTGCTGGCCAGCCCGATGCTCACGACGTCGAGGCCCTGCGAGGTGACACCCTCGGCGAAGGCCGCCGCCAGCCCCGGCGACGAGTCACGCATGTCGTGGCCGATCACCACCGACGGCGCTTCCGGCTTGATGAGCAGGGCGAACGCGGCGCCGAAGTCGCGGACGAGGTCCGCGTCGAGCTGCTCGCCGACCACGCCGCGAATGTCGTAGGCCTTCACGATGCCCGAAAGGTCTGGCACGCCGTCTCCCCGCGAATAGTCGTCCCGGCGCCCGCTGCGCCGCGCGGAAAGCCTACCGGCGGGGTGAGAGGGTTACGCGTTCAGGCGCGGCCGGGGAGGACCCGCAGGTGACCGCGGCGCCCGGACGGGCCCTCCGGTTCGGGCGCGGGAGCCGGTTTGTCGGAGCGCCCGGCCTCGCGAACGGCCTCGGCCAGCGCAGTGAGTTCGTCGGCCGACGGGTCCGGAGCGGCGAAGGCCCCCTCGTGGCGGACGACTTCCCAGCCCTTGGGGACGGTCAGCCGCAGCGCATGGGCTTCGCAGAGGTCGTACGAATGGGGTTCGGAGGCGGTGGCCAGCGGGCCGACGACGGCTGTGGAGTCGCTGTACGCATACGTCAGCGTGGCCACAGCTGGCTCGAGACAGCCAGTACGCGAACACTTCCGTACGCTCCGCACGAAACGAAACGATAGCGCGTCGCCGCAAGCCTGGAGGAGCGACACGCGCTGGGACGTGCGGACCGCATAGACTTCGGGCGTGGCGACGGCTCGTGATTACCGACAACGGCGGCGCTCGCGGCGGGACCGGCACGGCCGGGGCCTGCGCGGGACGCTGTATCCGGCAACCCTGCCCGCCGCCGCGAGCCGCGCGGAGAGGTTCGACGCACTGGTGCTGGACGCGCTCGAGCCGATCGAGGCCCGCTGGCGCCACGAGCTGACGAAGCTCGACGTGGCGGTCGACGACGTGCCGGAGGTCCGCGAGAACGGCCACTCGCCGGCGGACGGGGTGCTGCACGACGGCGCGGTACCGCTGTCGCGGCTGGTCCCGGCGGGCGTGGACCGGACGGGGCTGCCGACGCGGGCTCGGATCGTGCTGTACCGGCGGCCGCTGGAGGCGCGGGCGAAGGATCCGTCGGAGCTGGCCGAGCTGGTGCATGACGTGCTGGTGGAGCAGGTGGCGGGGTACCTGGGCGTGGAGCCGGACGTCATCGAAGGCGAGTAACGCCGGGGCCGCTGCGAACCGCCGGCCGAACCCCACAACGCAAACCGGCGGCCGAACGGACGGCGCGAACCGGCAGCCGGTAACGCAAGGCGACCAACCACCTCACCAGACCTCCCCCGCCCCTCATCCCTGCGATCCCTTCAGCCGGCGGTCGGGTTTGTCAAGGCACGCTTTCCCGCCTTGACAAACCCACCCGGCGGCTGAAAATCCCACCGGAGGGGCGGGGGAGGTCGGACCCGCTCCCGAGCCGCGGCAGAGCGAAACCACGGCAAAAGCAGAGACCGGCAGCAGAAGCCGCGAAACCAGGTCTGCCGCGGCAGAGCGAGAAGCTGCGGCTCTAAAGAAAAAAGCGTCCTCGCCGGACAGGCAGGCTCCGGGATGACCACAGCTAACGCTGCCACTCACGTCATGGAGTTGGGTCGCGAGGTGGTCATCCCGTCGCCTGATTGAGGCCTATCACTTTGAGCCGGGCCCGCAAGCTTGCGTAGTGACCCCACTTCGCGCTGTTGGTTGCGGGCCCGGCTCAAAGTGATTTGACGGCCTCAGGCGACGGGATGACCACCTCGCTTCTTTGATTTGCGCGCGTTTGTGGGTGGGACCGCCGTCAACAGGGTGAACAACACTGCTGCCAGCTGGGCCAGCAGGAGGAGATTGCGTTCCGTTCCCGGGTACTCCACCGTCACCTCCGATGGTGACTGCGGTACCGATACCGCCACCTGGTGGCCCCAGGCCGGCACGATCGGGACCGGCTTGCCTCCTACCGATGCCTTCCAGCCCGCCTCCTGCTCTGCCGCCAGCACCAGCAAGCGTCCCGTTGGGCCCTCCGATACCCGTACGCGTACGTCCGGCAGGTCCGCTCGGACCGGGGACACGCCCGGTGCGTTGCCCGGGGCTGGGCCTCCTGTCACCGCTGCTTTTGCCTGCTCCGGGGAGATCAAGATCACCTGGCCCGCCGGGGGCAGGAGCCGGAGCACTCCTCGGCCGTCGGATGTCGGGGCCGCCACCGACAACAGTTCCTTTGCCAGCGGTGGGTACGCCCTCGGGTCCACTCCGGGTGGCAACACGATGAACTGGACGCCCGCGGCCGCTGCGGCCGCCACTGCGCCCTGGACCGCCGGCGCGTCGCCTTGGCCGAGTGCGCGGCGCCACGCCGCCAAGCGGGCCGGGGTGCCCGGTGTCGGGGCCAGCTCGTCGTCGCCGTGGTGTGGGAGGCGGCCGGCTGTCTGGCGGGTTGCGTCCGGGGCCAGGTCGAGCACCGATCGGCCGGATGCCGTCAGCTCGGCCGTGACCTCCGGGGCGAGCGATGGCCGCTCCCCTGCCCGCAGTGGCCCCTGGGCACCCACCACGACCGCGCCCGCCGCCAGGGCCAGGAACACCGCCACCCCGGCCACCGCCATCACCTTCGGCAGCCACGTCGCCGGGACCGCGGCCGTGCCGCCGCGCTGCCACGATCCCAGCACGACCCACAGCAGCCCGGCGCCGATGATCAGCAGGGGCACGCCCGCGTAGCCGTGCGATGGCGCGCCGCCCTGCATCGGGACCGCCGTCACCACTCGGACCAGGACCAGCCCGCCCGCTCCCAGCGCCGCGAGCGCGAGCCCGCCGGCGGCCGGCTTCGTCGGCCGGACGACCATCGCCACCAGCGCCGCGGCGATCACGGCGACACCGATCGGCCACGCTCCCGGACCGCCGGGGTCGAGGCCGGCCAGGTCGGTGCCGGACACGGACGCGGCCGCGCCGCCGAGGCCCTGCACGAGCAGCTCCGGGTGCTTCAGCAGCACAGTCGGCCACGGCAGCAGCAGCGCCAGCGGCAGCAGCACGACGATCCCGACCGACGCGATCCGGCGCGCCAGCCCGGTCGGCGCCGGCAGCACGACGAACCCGATCAGCAGCCCGGCCAGCGCCAGGCCGTGCGCCAGCGGCGAGAACGCGCCGAGCAGCGCCACACCGAACGCCGACAGCGCGGACACGTGCAGCCAGCGCGTGTCCGCGTGCACGAGCAGCCCGGCGATGCCCGCGGCCACCAGCGGCAGCACCAGGTGCACCACGACGACGTCGAGCCGGCCCTGTGCCACGCCGGCGGTCGCGGCCGGCAGCAGCGCGTACGTCGCGGCGACGACCGCGCGGACCCAGCGGCGCACGCGAAGCCGCCGCGTCGCTGCGTACGCGCTCAGTGCCGCGAGCGGGATGTCGCCGATGAGGAGGATCGCCACCAGCGCGGCGGGACCGCCGATCGGCGCGAACAGCGCGCCGAGCGTGCCGAGCACCGGCACCGTGGCGGACGCGGGCGCGCCGGTGCCGCCCGCGATCGCGTGCCACGGCGTCAGGTACGACGTCCAGAGCTCCCCCAGGCCGCCCACCGGGAGCAGCTTGCCGCCGAAGAGGTCGAGGCCGAGCCGGGCGCGGTTGACGACCAGGCCGAGCGCGGTCAGCACGACCAGCAGGACCACCGGCGGCGCGAAGATCGTGGCCGCGAGGACCCGGCGGCGGTTCACCTCCACGAAGACGAGTTCCGGCTCTTCGGCCGGAGGGGTCTCGTCCGGGGCGGTGTCGTCGGGCACCGGGGCCGCCGGGGTTTCCGGCAGCGTGACGGCGACGAGCGTGCCCGGGCGGCGCAGCCCGGCCCCGCGCGAGCTGACCCCGCGCAGCGCGCCCGCGGGCAGCGCGTCGGGGCCGACCGGGCGGTTCTCGCGGGCGTCGAGCGCTTCCGGCGTCACCCACGCCGACTCGGTCTCGACGGTCTCGGGCACCCGGCCGAGCGCGACGTCGTTCTCGACGCCGCGGCGCACCAGGCCGACGACCCCGGCGCGGACGGCGTTGCGCAGCCGCGCCCAGCGGCCGGTGAAGAGCCCGCGAACCGTGCCCGGCCGCGGATTCCGCCGACGGCGGGCCCGCGCGGCGCGCAATCCGCCGCGTCCACTGAGGAGGTACGCGACGGCGGCGAACTCGGCCCGTGCTTCGCCGGTGCGGCGCAGCAGGACGAAGGCGAGCGCACGCAGCACCGCCAGCAGCGGGAGCCGGATCATGCCGAGCCAGAAGGAAAACGGCGAGCAGTTCACCAGGAACACGCGCAGCCCGTGGGCGCGGTTCGCGGCGGCCGGCGCACCGGGGAGGGCGTCCGCCGCGCGTTGCCCGGTGGTCACCGCGCGGGCGTGGCGCACCCGCGCGAGCGGCACGGACAGGACCACACCGCCGGCGGCGTTCGCGCGCCAGCCGAAGTCGAGATCCTCGCGCAGCAACGGGAAATCCGGGTCGAAGCCGCCGAGGGCGTCCCAGGCGTCGCGGCGCACGAGCGAGCCGGCGCTGGGCACGGCGAGCACCTCGACCGGGTCTTCGCCGGGCGTGGCGACCTGCTGGCGGTGGCCGGAGGCATCGGTGGACAGGCCGGCTTCGACGATCAGCCGCGGGTCGGTCCAGTCGAGCCCGAGCGAGCCGAGCACGGTGGCCGACGGTTCCTTCGTCGCCACGGCCAGGAGTTGTTCGAGGCAGTCGGGTTCCGGCGCGCAGTCGTCGTGCAGCAGCCACAGCCAGGAACCGGGGTCGCCCCAGCGCTCGGTGGCGTGCGCGACGGCTTCGGCGACCGCGGCCGCGAAGCCGGTTTCACTCGACAGTGTGATGACCCCGGAGAGCACGGGGGAAGAATCCGGCCCGGGGTCCTCGGCGGCGTCGGCGAGCAGCCGCGGGGTCGCGTCCGTGGAGCCGGTGTCGACGGCGAGCACGTGCCGGGGCCGGACGCTGCTGCGGCGCAACGCGGAAAGCGCCAGCGGCAGCCAGTTTTCGCCGTCGTGACAGACCACAATGGCCAGAACGGGCGCGGTGCGCGAGACGGGGGGCAACGAACGCTCCAGATCAGGCGGTGAGTCGGTCCGGCCACCCTACGGCCCCGCCTCAGCACCCGACGGTGAACCCACGCCGTGTCCACGAAGCGGAATCGCCGGTGATGCAAGCATCACCGGCGATTCGCCCGAAAGCCATTACGCGAGTTCACCGCAAACCCGGCCACGCGCCGGGGGTCCGGGGGCTTGCCCCCGGGCGGGGTCTGGGGGTTGCACCCCCAGAAGACACTGAAACGAGCGGTCATGGTCCGCGCGTTCCGCGGACACACCTCTCCCTAGATAGCTCGTTTCTTCAGCTTGCGGCGCTCCCGCTCGGACAGACCGCCCCAGATGCCGAAGCGTTCGTCGTGGGCCAGCGCGTACTCAAGGCACTCGTCCTTGACCTCGCAGCCCAGGCAGATCCGCTTGGCTTCCCTGGTCGAGCCGCCCTTCTCGGGGAAGAACGCCTCCGGGTCCGTCTGCGCGCACAGGGCGCGTTCCTGCCAATCCTGCTCTTCTTCGGTGGCATCGATGAGCTCGGTGAGATCTCCCAGAGCCTGCTCCGGGATCTCGCCCCAACTCATGACGTGCCCCCATTCCTTCCCATCGGCTTCCAACCGCACGTCCGCCTCCTCGCTCCCTAGCACTCCCCAGGCTGGCGGTGGTGAAACGACACTCGCCGTCCCCTCTCGGCGGCGAATGACATCACTGTGATTACACCCGTGTAGTGCGGTCAGGTCAAGCGGAGTAGCGAGTTCGGGGGACGTTCCGGCCCGATCGCGCAAGGGGACACGCCGGTAACTTCACACCGGGCATACGGAAGACTGGAGGACGTGCAGAAGTCAGCAGTGCGCCCCAGCCCGGTCTTCCTCGGCATCCTCGCGCTCACCGTCGCCGGTGGCGCCATGGCCGCGTTCGGTGACATCAACACCGTTTTCGTCCGCGACCGCGACCCGCTGCTCATCGCGGGCGTGGTGATCTTCGTCGCCGCCGGCTGGGTGGCGTCGCTGTCGCTGCACGAGTTCGGGCACGCGATGGTCGCCTACCGCGGCGGTGACTACAGCGTCGCCCACAAGGGTTACCTGACGCTGGACGTCCGGAAGTACACCGATCCGGTGCTGTCGATCATCCTGCCGTTGGTCTTCCTCATCATCGGCGGCATCCCGCTGCCGGGCGGCGCGGTCTGGATCAACCGCGGCGCGCTGCGCTCGCGCGGGACGTCGTCGTGGGTGTCGCTGGCCGGGCCGCTGAGCAACCTCGCGGTCGGTGCGGCGCTGGCGCTGGTGGTGGCGCTGGTCCCGATGGCGGGTGGCCTGGTGATCGCGATGTCCTACCTGGCACTGCTGCAGGTGGTGACGTTCCTCCTCAACATCCTCCCGATCCCCGGCCTCGACGGCTGGGGCGCGATCGAGCCGTACCTGCCCCCGCAGGCGCGCGAGTTCGGCGCGCGGGTCCGCCCGTGGGCGCCGATCATCCTGTTCGCGCTGCTGTGGTTCTTCCGCCCGGCGAACGCCGCCCTGTGGGACGGCGCCTACGCCATCTTCAACGCCTTCGGCGGGTACGTGGACGGCGCGAAGATCGGCTTCAGCGTGTTCCAGTTCTGGAACTGAGGTTTGGCGGCGGCACCGCGCGGGAATGACCAGCGCGGTGCCGTGGTGAAGGGCGCGCACGCGGTGGGCCACCGCGTGCGCGCTGTCACGTTCAGCGCGCGGCCGTGGCCGGCGGTGCGTGCTCGGTCAGCCAGACGTGGGCGCGCTGCCAGGCTTCCTGCAGTCCCGCCCGTTCGCTCAGGTAGCTGCCCGCGACGCCGACGACCGGCACCTTGCCGATCGCGCGGTGCAGCAACCGCCCGCGTGGCCGCTTTTCGAGCGCCTCGGTGAGCTCGCGCAGGCTCCGGCCGAGCCGCCACAGCGTGCCCGCGGCGGCACCGACGGTCGCCTTGCCGTGTTTCCGTGCCGCCGCGGCGAGGTCTTCGGTGAGCCGGGCGGTGGCCCCGGCTTCGGCGGTTTCGTCGCGGCCCGCGGCGAGCCCGGGCGGGATGTCGCGGCCGAACAGCACCCAGGCGATCAGCCGCACGCGGGTGCCGACGTCGGTGACGCCGTACTCCCCGGCGATGGCGCACAGCAGCAGTCCTTGCGACGCCGCGCCGACGGTGTCCTGCACCGGCACCCGGTCGGCGAGCGCGCCCCCGAGGCCGGGCACCGCGGTCAGCACCGCCGCGAAGCGGCCGACACGGTTCATCCACCAGCTCGACCGGTCGTGGCCGCTCATCCGCGCCCACGCGTCCGTGCCGGGCACCTTCACCGAAGTCACCCCGTTGACGAGCTTCGCCTTCAGGCCGGACTCGACGCCGGCCAGGCCCTCCGCACCCTGCGCCTGCAGCCCGAACGGATCGGCGTCCCGCAGCGAGTCGAGCACCGGCCCGCAGGCCCGCACGAACGGCCGCAGCACGGCCACGATCTGCCCGTCGGAGATGGTCACGGTTGTCTTCCTCCCGGCCGCCGGAACCGGCGCCGGTGCGCCGGGCGTGGCCAGAGTCGGCGCCGCGACCGCCGTTGTTACGCGGCCCGGTGCTCGGTCAGCCAGACGTGGGCGCGCTTCCACACGACGCGCAGCCCCGACCGCTCACCGAGGTAGTCCCCCGCCGCCCCGACCACCGGCAGCATGCCGAGCGCCCGGTGGAAGAGGTTGCCGCGCGGCCGCTTCTCCAGCTCCCCGGTGATCCCGAGCAAGCCCCGGCCGAGCCGCCACAGGGTCCGGCCGGCCGCCTTCACCGTGGCCTTTCCGTGCTTCCTCTCCGACGCCCGCAGTTCCTCGGTCAATTTCGCCGCTTCATCCGCCTCCGCGGCTTCGTCGTGCTCCGCGTGCCTACCCGCCGCGAGATCCGGGTCGATGTCGCGTTCGAAGAGGACGGACGCGATGAGCCGCACGCGCGTGCCGACGTCGGTCACCCCGTACTCGCCCGCGATCGCGCACAACAGCAGGCCCTGGGAGGCCGCGCCGAGGGTGTCCTGGACCGGCAGGCGGTCGGCCAGTGCGCCGCCGAGGCCCGGGATCGACGTCAGCAGCGCCGTGAAGCGCCCCACGCGGTTCATCCACCAGCTCGACCGGTCGTAGCCGGTCATCCGGGCCCACGCCGCGGTGCCCGGGACCTTGACCGACGTCACCCCGTGGATCAGCTTCGCTTTCAGCCCGGATTCGACCTCGGCCATGTCCTCGGCGGCCCGCGCCTGCAGGCCGAACGGGTCGGACTCGCGCAGCGCGTCCAGCATCGGCCCGCACGCACGCACGAACGGCCGCAGCACCGCCACGACCTGCCGGTCGGAGATCGCCTCAGCCACGTCCCGGTCCCCTTCCCGCCGTCCGGCGCGGTGCGCCGCCCAGCACCATCGCGCCCGGCAGCGCGCTCGCGCCGAGCAACAGCAACGCCCGCCAGTCCTGGATCAGCACCAGGTCACCGCCCGGGCCCAGCAGGCCGACCCCGAACACGACGAGCACCCACACGGCGAGGGGTACCCAGGAAAGGGCGGGCCGCACCAGCTTCGCCGTCGTCCACACCAGCCACGGCGTGGTGACGGCGCCCACCAGTACCGTCACCGGCACCGGGACCACGCCGATCCGCAGCGGCAGGAAGAACAGCTCGAGCAGGGCGAACAGCACCGTGTCGGCGACGAGCAGCGCGAGCAGCAGCCGTTGCTCGAGCGTCAGCCGCTCCGCCACCGTCACAGCCCGCCGAACAGGTCGTCCGCCGCGCCCTCGGCCGGGCCGTGGGCCAGCACGAAGCAGTCCTTCACGGGGATCGGCTGGGCGATCTCGTTGGTCAGCGCGAAGTACGGGACGGCGCCGTCGACCACGGCCAGCTGCGTCGCGTGCGCGCGCAGGGCCGCCAGCTTCGCCGGGACGTACTCGGTGACGTCGACCACGGTGGTGATCTCCTCGTCGGGCGTCGCGGGGAGCTCGTCGTCGTCCGGGACGCGGTAGCGGGCCTCTCCGGCACGCAGCGCGGCCAGCCCGGCACGGACCGCGCTCCGCGACGTCACCGTGTGGAACACCCGCTGGACCGACCCGGCTCCGGCGGCGGCCGCCATCGTGATGTCGTGGGCGCGGATGTGGTCGGGGTGGCCGTAGCCGCCGAAGGCGTCGTAGGTGACGACGACCTGGGGCCGGACCTCGTCGAGGACCTCCGCCAGCTGCGCGGCCTGCTCCTCGGCGCTGCCACCGGTGAACGCCCGCGGGTGTGACGCCGACGGCGTGCCCGCCATGCCCGAGTCCCGCCACCGGCCGATCCCGCCCAGGAAACGGTGCCGCGAAACCCCCAGCGCGGCGCAGGCGGCCTCCAGCTCGGCGACGCGGTAGCCGCCCAGCTGGTCGGCGGCCCAGGCGCCCAGCCCGGCCAGCTCCGGCAGGCCGGCCATGATCTCGCCCTCTTCGCCGAGTGTGCAGGTCACCACGGTCACGTCGGCGCCCTCGGCGGCGTATCGTGCAATCGAGGCGCCGGTGGTGATGCTTTCGTCGTCGGGATGGGCGTGGACGAACAGCAGCCGTCGGGATACCGGGGAGATCACGGGTTGAGCGTAATTCCCGTGCTCCGACCTTCGTCGGGGACACCCTCGGTTATCCTCGCGCGAGTCGCGACCGCCGCGTCGCGACCGTCTGTACCCCCACGAAGGGCATCTTGGTGAGCACTGAAGCAACTTCGGCGGACGTCGCCGGCGTGTCCGGGTCCGTTCTGTCGATCTCGGACCTCAGCGTGTCGTTCCAGACCGAGGACGGCGTCGTCGACGCCGTCAAGGGCATCGGGTTCGACGTGCAGCCCGGCGAGATCGTGGCCGTGGTCGGGGAGTCCGGGTCCGGCAAGTCCGTCACGTCGATGTCGGTGCTGGGCCTGCTGCCCAAGACCAGCCGGATCGCCGGTGAGCTGCGCCTCGGCGAGCGCAACCTGGCGGACCTCAAAGAGAAGGACATGCAGAAGATCCGCGGCAACCAGGTCGCGATGATCTTCCAGGAGCCGATGACGGCGCTGAACCCGGTCTACACGGTCGGGTGGCAGCTGCGCGAGGCCCTGCGTTCGCACCTCGACATCGCCAAGGACGCCGCGGACAAGCGGGCGGTCGAGCTGCTCGACATGGTCGGCATCCCGAACCCCGACCAGCGGTTCAAGCAGTACCCGCACCAGCTCTCAGGCGGTCTGCGCCAGCGCGTCGTCATCGCCATGGCGATCGCGTGCGACCCGAAGGTGATCATCGCCGACGAGCCGACCACGGCGCTCGACGTCACGGTCCAGGCCGAGATCCTGGGCCTGCTGCGCAAGCTGCGCGACACCCTCGACACGGCGATCGTGCTGATCACCCACGACATGGGCGTCGTCGCCGACATGGCCGACCGCGTGATCGTGATGTACCAGGGCGAGATCGTCGAAGAGGCGCCGGTGCGCGAGCTGTTCGCGTCGCCGAAGGAGGACTACACCCGGCGGCTGCTGGCCGCGGTGCCGGTCCTGGGGCAGCGTCCCGAGGGCCGCCGCCTGCTCGACGACACCGGGATCGCCACCGACAGCACCGAGGCGGCCAAGATCGCCGAGGAGATCCGGCTGGCCGACGCCGAGCTGGAGGCCGTGATCGAGGAGGCCGCGCCGGCCCTGGAGATCAAGAACCTGGTGCTCGAGTACCCCGGCCGCCGCGGCCAGGGCAAGAACCGCGCGGTCGACGACGTCTCGCTGACCATCGCCAAGGGCGAGATCGTCGGCCTGGTCGGCGAGTCCGGTTCGGGCAAGTCGACGGTCGGCCGCTGCGCGATCCGCCTGCTCGACCCGACCGAGGGCACGGTGTCCATCGCGGGCAAGGACATCACGAAGATGTCGGCGAAGGAGCTTCGCCCGCTTCGCCGGTACTTCTCGATCGTGTTCCAGGACCCGGCGTCGACGCTGGACCCGAAGATGACGATCGGCGAGTCGATCGCCGAGCCGATGGTGCTGCACAAGGTGCTGTCCGGCAAGGAGCTGTCGGCCCGGGTGCGTTCGCTGCTCGACAAGGTCGAGCTGGGCGGGCACTACATGAACCGCTACCCGCACGAGCTGTCCGGCGGCCAGCGCCAGCGCGTCGCGATCGCCCGCGCGCTGTCCCTCGACCCGGCGCTGCTGATCGCGGACGAGCCGACGTCGGCGCTGGACGTGTCGGTGCAGGCCCGCGTGCTGGACCTGTTCCTCGACCTGCAGCAGTCGCTGCAGTTCGCGTGCCTGTTCATCAGCCACGACCTGGCGGTGGTCGACCTGCTGGCCGACCGCGTCGCGGTGATGCAGCACGGCAAGCTGGTCGAGGTCGGCACGCGTGACCAGGTGCTGCACTCGCCGCAGCAGGAGTACACGAAGCGCCTGCTGTCGGCAGCGCCGGTCGCGGACCCGGTGCTGCAGGCCGAGCGCCGCGCGGCCTGGGAGGCCGGCAAGCTCGCTCCCGTCGCCGACTGACCTACGGACGCTGAAGGGCCCCACCCGAAATGCCGGGTGGGGCCCTTCGCTGTGCCAGGGTGTTCAGCTCCCGGCGACGAGGGCGCGGAACGCCTCGAGGTCACCGATGACCTCTTCGGCACGGTCTCGCCGGCGGTACAGGCCGTAGTAGCGGGCACCGATCACGTCGGGGTCGGCAACCTCGTCGCCGGGAATGACACCGGACGCGATCGTCACCGTTGCCACGTGGATCCCCTGCGGTCGCAGTTCGGCGTGCAGGGCGTGCGCCCAGTTGCGCAAGCCCGCCATGGCCAGGCCCACGTTGGCCAGGAACGGCGCGGCGATCGTGGAGGACACGCCCGTGGTCAGCAGCAGTGTCCCCTCGCCGCGGGCACGCATGCCCGGCAACACCTGTCCCACGGCCGTCACCGCACCCAGCACGTGCAGCTCGAACTGCTCGGTGGCGGACGCGACCGTGGTCTGCGCGGCGTGGGTGATCGCGCCGGTCGGGCTGGGGCTGTACTCCAGCACATCGACGGGCCCCAGCGCCTGCCGGGCCGCGGCGAGGGCCTCGGTCAGCGCGGCACGATCACGGATGTCGGCAGGAAACGCCGCAGCGGTCACCCCGAGTTCGGCCAGCTCGCCGACCAGACCGTCGAGCGTGTCCTTGTTCCGGGCGATCAGCCCGACCTGGAAGCCCTGCCGGCCGAACGCGCGGGCCACGCCCATCCCCAGACCAGGTCCGGCACCGACGACGACAAGGGTCTTCGCCACCCCAGCTCCCCTCCGGCCACGCGGTCCCCAGCCCACCGCGAGTGGTTACTCTTTGTTCGCAGCACCATGATTTGTCACTAGGCTGTCGCCGGCAAGACGGCACATTCATGTCGGTGACGCACACGGAGGTAACCCCTTGGCGACAGGCGCCGACAGTCCCGAGGCGTGCCGGGAGGTGCTGCAGATCCTCGCCCTGATCGGCGACAAGTGGACGATCCTGGTCATCGGGCAGCTGCGCGACCGGACGCTGCGCTTCAGCGAACTGCACCGCGCGGTCACCGGCATCTCCCAGCGCATGCTCACCTTGACCCTGCGGCAGCTCGAACGCGACGGCCTGCTCGTCCGCACCGTGTACCCCAGCGTGCCCCCGCGCGTCGAGTACACCCTCACCCCGCTGGGCACCACCCTGCTGGACGCCGCCACGGCCCTCAGCGAATGGGCCAGCACGCACCGCCACGAGATCCACGACAACCGGCACCGCTACGACACCAGCCGCTCGCCCGGGTGATCAGGCGGGCATCTCAGCCGACGCGGATGCGGGGGTCCAGGATGCCGTACAGGAGGTCGGCGACCAGGTTCGCGATCACCACGCTCGCCGCGATCACCACCAGCCAGCCCATCAGGACCTGGGGGTCGTTCTTGTTCACCGCCTCCACCAGCAGGGTGCCCATGCCGTGCCAGTTGAACACCGTCTCGGTGATGATCGCGCCCGTCACGGTGGCGCCGAAGTTGACCGAAAACAACGTCATCACCGGGATCAGCGCGTTGCGGAACGCGTGCCGCCAGATCACGCGGCTGTTCGACACGCCCTTGGCACGCGCTGTCCGCACGAAGTCGGCACCGAGGACCTCCAGCATCGACGCGCGCTGGAACCGGCTGTACGCGGCGAACGTGATCGCCATGATCGACAGCGTCGGCAGCAGGAACGCGCCGACGTACTTCGCGAGGGCGTCACCCACTCCGGTGGCCGAGAGGCTCTCCGGGCTCGTCGTGCGCAGCCACGGGTCACCCAGGACGTCGGACAGGCCCAGGTCGCGGACCCAGCCGTTGGCGCGGATCGCGTAACCCTTGAGGACGATCGCCACGCAGAAGATCGGCATCGAGAACATCAGGAACGCCAGCGTCGTCGCCAGGTAGTCCCAGATCGAGTACTGCTTCACCGCCGCCAGGACACCGACCAGGACGCCGAAGACCAGTGCCAGCACCGACGCGGTCAGCACCAGCTCCAGCGTCACCTTGAACGCGGCCATCACCTTCGGCTGGACCGGGGTGAAGGCGTTGCCCTGCGCGATCGAGATGCCCCAGTCGCCGGTCAGGAAGTGGCCGAGCCAGCTGAAGTAGCGGGCGATGACGCTCTGGTCCAGGCCCAGCTTGTGCTCGGTGTCGGCGATCGCCGAGGCGCTGATGCCCGGCTTGCTGCGCAGCTCGCCCAGCGGGTCGCCGGTGTTGGCCACCATCACGAAGCAGAGGAACGTGCCCACCAGCAGGACCGGGACGGAGATGGCCAGCCGTCGGAACACGTAGAGCACGAGATTCATCCGAAACCCCCAGGTCCGGCGATCCGCGCGGGAAAACGGACGCGGGGGTGACCGGATCCGGTCACCCCCGCGTCGCGCGTTCAGGCCTTCATTCTCCGCTGGCGCGGGTCGAAGGCGTCGCGAAGACCGTCACCGATGAAGTTGATCGTCAGTGAAATCAGCACGAGCACGACGAACGGACCGAAGAACAGCGCCGGCCGGGTCTGCAGCTGGGCGTAGTTCTCCAGGATGACGCGGCCGAGCGAGGTGTCCGGCAACTGGACGCCCAGTCCGATGAACGACAGCGCGGCTTCCGCCAGCACGGCCTGCGCGACCGCGAGGGTCGCGTTGACCGTGATGCTGCCGACCATGTTCGGCACCAGATGCTTGAAGATGATCCGGAACGTTCCCGCACCCGAGGCACGGGCGGCGTCGACGAACTCGCGCTGGGACAGCGACATCGCCTCGGCGCGGGTGATCCGGGCGATCTGCATCCAGCCGAACGCCGCCAGCACCAGCGCGACGATGTACCACGAACCGCCGCCGAACACCTTGGCGAGGATGGCCGCCGCGGCGATCTGCGGGATGATCAGGAACAGGTCCGTCACCCGGGAGATCGCCGAGTCGGAGAACCCGCGCAGGTAGCCGGCGACCGCGCCGAACACGACACCGATCACGGTGGCCAGGATCGACACCGTGAGGGCGATGAGGAGCGAGTACTGCGTGCCGCGCAGCACCTGCGCGACCATGTCCTTGCCGACCTGCGTGGTCCCGAGCGGGAACTCGCCGCTGGGCTTGGCGAACGACGGGAACGAGCTGTCCTGGTAGCTGTGCTTCCAGAAGATCGGCATCAGGATGCTGATCAGCACGATCAGGAGCAGCACGGCCGTGGAGGCCATCGCCAGCTTGTGGTGCAGGAACTTCCGCAGCACCAGCTTGCCCTGGCTCCGCGGCTCGGGCAGCGCCTCCGGGGGAAGCGTGCCTTCGGCGGCAGCGGTTTCGCTCGCGAGAAGAGAGTTCAAGTCAGCCAACGCGAATCCTCGGGTCCAGGATGCCGTACATCAGGTCGGCGATCAGGTTGGCGACGATGACACTGCTGGCGATCACCACGAGCCAACCCATCATCACCTGAGTGTCGTTCTTGGTGACGGCTTCCACCAGCAATGTGCCCATACCGTGCCAGTTGAAGACCGTCTCGGTGATGATCGCGCCGGCGAGCACCGAGCCGAAGTTGACCGAGAACAGCGTCGACACCGGGATCAGCGCGTTGCGGAACGCGTGCCGGAAGATGACCCGGCCGTTGCCGAGGCCCTTGGCGCGCGCGGTGCGCACGTAGTCCGAGCCCATCACCTCGAGCATCGAGGCGCGCTGGAACCGGCTGTACGCGGCGAAGCTGATCGCCATGATCGACAGCGTCGGCAGCAGGTACGCGCCGATGGTGCTGGTGATGAAGTCGCCGATGCCGTCGGTCCGCAGCTGCTCCGGGCTGGTCGTGCGCAGCCACGGGTTGCCGAGGACGTCCGACAGGCCGAGGTCGCGCACCCAGCCGTTGATCTCGATCGCGTAGCGCTTCAGCACGATCGCGACGCAGAAGATCGGCATCGAGAAGAGCAGGAAGGCGAGGGTGGTCGCGATGTAGTCGATGATCGAGTACTGCTTCACCGCGGCCAGCACGCCGACGATGATGCCGATGAGCAGCGCGAGGATCTCGGCGCCGACGACCAGCTTGAGGGTGACGCCGAAGGCGGCCATGACCTTGGGGGCGACCGGCGCGAGGGCGTTGCCCTGCGCGATGGAGATGCCCCAGTTCCCGCTCAGGAAGTCGCCGAGCCACGTGAAGTAGCGGGGGACGATGCCCTGGTCGAGACCGAGCTTGGCGGCCGTGGCGGCCAGCGCTTCCTTGCTGATGGTCGGGTTCTGCCGCAGCTCGCCCAGCGGGTCACCGGTGCCGGCGACCATCACGAAACACAGAAAAGTCCCGACCAGCAGGACGGGAATCGATATCGCCAGACGGCGAAGGATGTAGATCACCAGGTTCAACGAACTGCTCCTCATCCGGGCCTGGTCGTCAGAAGTGCGCTGGACCGCTACCCGGTTGTCTACCGTAGTGGCGGTAACCCTACGGTCAACAGCTACTTCCGGTGGGTACCGGGGCCCGGCTCGTGGCCGGACCCCGGTACCTCCCAGGTCATCTGGAGCGAGGGGAAAGAAGAGGCGGGGCGAGCCCTACTTCTTCTGCTCCCACTCGCCGACGTTCCACAGAACACCGTCGTACGACTGCATGTAGACGCGGTCGATGCCCTTGAACGCCCACATGCTCGGCGTCTGGAACAGCGGCAGGGTCGCGTAGTCGTCGGCGATGGCCTTGTCGGCCTCCTGGTACTTCTGCAGCTTGACCTGCTCGTCGGTCGCCTTCACCGCAGCGTTGTAGGCGTCGTCGATCTTCGGGTCGCACAGAGCCTGGTAGTTCTGCTCACCACCCTTGTCCGGGCAGACGTAGATCGACTTCGACTCCGCCTTGAACGGCTGGGCCGACCAGCCGAACAGCGCCACGTCGTAGTCACCGGTCGAGACGCGGCCACCCTTGAGGAAGTTGGCGTCGGTCTCGTCCTTGACCTCGATGCCGGCCGCCTTGGCCTGCGAGATGATGATCTCGACGGTCTGGCTGCGGCGGGCGTTCTGGTTGTGCGTGATCTTGAACGAGGCACGCACGCCGTTCTTGGCGAAGATGCCGTCGGCGCCCTTGGTCCAGCCGGCGTCGGTCAGCGTCTTGGCCGCGGCTTCGGCACCCAGGCCGGCCTTGCTGCTGTACAGGTCGGTGTAACCGGGCTCACCCTGGAAGAACACCACGCTGTTCAGCGGCTCCGCGTCCGCCTGGACCTCCTTGAGCAGCTTGTCCGTGATCTCCTTGCGGTTGACCGACTCGAGGAACGCCTTGCGGAGGTCCTTGTCGGCGAACATGCGCTTGAAGTTCAGGTCGAGGTGCTCGTAGGTCAGCTGCGAGGCCGAACCGTAGGTCACGCCCTGCGCCGCGAGGCCCTTCATCGTCTGGGCCGCGGTGGCGTCCGGCTGGGTCGACGCGGCAACGTCGATCTCACCGTTCTGCAGCGCGGTCGCCATCGCCTTGGTGTCTTCCATGGCGCGGACGATGATCTTCGACGGGCCACCCTTGCCGCCGGCCCACATGGGGTTCTTCTCGAGGGTGACGGCCTTCTGGTTGGCGTCGAACGCGGTGATCTTGTACGGGCCGGAAGCGGGCATGATGTCCGCCTTGAAGCCCTTCCACTCGTTCGACCAGAAGTCACCGGCGGCCTTGATCTGGGCCGGGTCGCCGGTCGGGGCCAGCTTGGTGATGTCGGCGATGCCGGTCTTGGACTCGAGGACGTGCGCGGGCAGGATCGACGGCGCGTTGAACAGGCCCTTGTAGTCCAGGTAGGGCTCGCTGTAGTCGGTGACGAAGGTCAGCGGGTCCTTGCAGGTCGCCTTGTTGATCAGCGAGTACCCGGTGGTCGAGGCCGAGTTGAACGGGTTCTTGCCGTCCGGGCCCTTGGCCAGGCCGCTCTGCGACAGCCACGCCAGGTACAGGTCCTTGCAGTCGTAGGCCTGACCGTCCGACCACTTGATGTTCGGCTTGATCTTGTACGTGACCTGCTGCGGCTCCTTCTGCGTGACGTCCCACGACTCGAAGATGTCGTTGTTCAGCAGGATCTTGTTGTTGCCGTCGAGCTTCAACGTGCCGGAGAGCACCGCGGCCAGCACGTAGTTGTTGTACGAGCTGTTGGTGTCCGGGGTCTGGTTGTTGTACCCCGAGTACCCGTCGTCGATACCGATCGTGACCGTGCCGTCGTACCCCGGGGTGTCCGCGAGCTTGAACAGGTCGCCGGTCTCGGCCTTGCCGACAGCCATCGCCTTGACGTCGGTCGACGATCCGTTCTTGTCGGTGTTGCCCGAACCCGAATCACCACCGCTGCAGGCGCTCAGCAACAGCGAAGCGCCGGCGACGAGCGACAAAGCGGAGACTGCTTTGGATCTCCTCATGAAGTGTGCCCTCCTAGCACTGAGCCCTTGAATATCGGGACAAGGGCCCACACCGCTCCGGTTGGATGGGCCGGAGCCTACGACACGCCAAGCGACACTCAACTGGCGCACTGCGGGAGCACGCTAGAAAGGAAAAGCACCGACAGTCACCAGTTCCGGGTCGATCGTGACCAAAGGGTGACTTCCAGTCGACATCCAGAAATACGACGGTTACCTCATGGATTCACAACGTCCCACTCGAAGGCGTTGGTAAAGATCACCCGGTAGTACTGAATGCGTAGCCAACCGATTACTTCGGGCCGCGAGTCCAGTTCACCGCCGACCCGAACGGGCCCACCATGGGGGGACCGGGGGTGACGCCCGAGATGCCCGATCCGATCGCCAGGGTGTCAGCCAATTGGAACAACGGAATCACCACGTTCTGGCGCCAAAGTTCAGGCTCAAGAGTGGTGAGCGCCTCGCCGATCGGGGTCGATCCGGACAGCGCCGCCTCGATCGACGGCTGCAGCGCCGGGTCGCAGAACCCGGCCGCGTTGCCCGGCACGACGGGCTTGGTCTTGTCCACCCCGGCGGCCGTCTGCTCCGGGCGGCAGCCGAAGGTCGACGCGAGCACCGACGCGGCGTCGCCGCCGACCGCCTGCGGGACGACCGCGATGTCGACCCCGACGTTGCCCGCCGAATCGCCGGTCGGCTGCTGGACGCCGCCGACGACCGGCATCGCCAGCAGGCCGCTGAACAGGTCACGCGGTTGCGGCGTGATCGCGTTGACCTCGATGCCCTGCGCGGCGAGCTCGCCGGTGAGCTCCTTGGCGATGGTCGCGTACGGCTCCTGGGCCAGCGGCGAGGCGATGACCAGCGAGAGCGCCTTGCCGTTCTTGCGCCAGGTGCCCGCGGTCTTCGTGTAGCCGGCCGCCTTCAGCGACTGCTCGGCCTTGGCGACGTCGGGCGCGGTGGGCGGGCCGGGCGGGATGGTCGCCGCGTAGCCCTTCACCGACGGCGCGGTCACCTGGGCGTCGGCGTGCAGGGCCGACGACGGGCCGCCGTTGACGCCCTCGGTGATCAGCTTGGCGCGGTCGATCAGCGCGGCCACGCCCGCGCGGACCTGGGCGTCCTGCAGGGTCGCGCTGACCGGGCGCAGCAGCACGTCGGCCACCACCGGCCGGGCCACCGTGTGCAGCTTGACGGCCGGGCCGAGCTCGCCGAGCAGCTTGAGCTCGTCGCCGCTCGTGCGGGCCAGCGCGAACTGGTCGTTGCCGCTGCGCAGCGCGGCCAGCAGCGTGTTCTGGTCCGAGCGGCGCAGCACGATCCGGTCGATCGCGGCCGGCTTCTCCCAGTAGCGCTCGTTGCGCTCGAGGATCACCTCGCCGCGGGCGGTGTCCAGGCTCTTGATCGAGAACGGGCCGGCGACGGCCGGGAAGTTCGACGCGAGCGCCCCGCGCCAGCCGTCGGGCGCGTCCTTGAGCAGGTGGGCGGGCAGCAGGTCGGAGAACAGCGTCTGCCAGCCCGGGTAGGGCTTGGCGAAGGTGACCTCGACGCGCTTGCCGCCTTCACGGGACTGCAGGTCGGTGATCTGCCGGTAGCCGGCGGGCCCGATCACGCCGGGCTGGTCCCGCAGCTGGGTGCGCAGGTAGTCGAAGTCCTCGGCGGCGATCGGCGCGCCGTCGGACCAGGACGCGTCCGGCCGGATCTCGTAGGCCACCACGAACGGCTGCTGCGAGATCACCTCGGCGGACTTCATCAGGTTCTTGTCCAGCTGGGTGGTGCCGTCGTCCTTCTGGCGGAAGACCGACGGCAGCAGCAGCTGCGAGAGCGCGGACGTGACCTGGGACGAGTCCGCGAGGTTGTGCGGGTTGTACCCGCCGAGCACGTCGTCGACGCCGACGACGATCTGCGACGGCGTCTTGCCGGTGGTGGACACGGGCGCGACCGACGAGGAGACGACCGGGGGTGGCGGGGTGTTGGAGCAGGCGGTGAGCAGCACGGCCGCGAGTGCCAGTACCGGCACCGCCTTGCGATTCACCCGCACGCCCCGTTCCTCCCAGTTTCGCCCCGATCGGGTCAGCCATGCTCCCACGACCGCCTTCGCCGCCGGAACCGAGATTCCCATACCCGGATCGGGCCGCCCCGCCGCCCCAAGGTGGCGCTACCGGAAAGGACGCGCGGCACGCCGTCCGGGTTCCCGGACCGTTCCGGAACGGCGGAACGAACACGGGCCGGACACGAATGCGGTTCACACCGGTGGCCGGCGCCAGGTGATGAAGCCGTCGCGACCCCTATAAAGATATAAGGAGAAGAACGCGGCAATTTCTGACGCTGGGTTCGCACCGGCCGACCCAGCGTAGGGGAACGGGCACGAAAAAACCTCCCGGTGCGCGGCACCGGGAGGTTTTTTCGAGGCGAATCAGCCGTTGTCGCGGCTCTTGGCGCGCGAACGCTCCTTCGCGCGGGTGTTCACGTCCAGGGTGACCTTGCGGACCCGGACGACCTCGGGCGCGACCTCGACGCACTCGTCGACCGAGCAGAATTCCAGGGCCTCTTCCAGGCCCATCTTGCGCGGCCGGGCCAGCGTCTCCATCACGTCGGCGGAGGACTGACGCATGTTGGTCAGCTTCTTCTCCTTGGTGATGTTGATGTCGAGGTCCTCGAAGCGCGGGTTCTCACCCACGACCATGCCCTCGTAGACGTCCGCGCCCGGCTCCACGAAGAAGGTGCCGCGGTCGGCCAGCTGGATCATCGCGTACGCGGTGACCGGGCCCGACCGGTCGGCGACCAGGGAACCGCTGTGCCGGGTGCGGATCTCGCCCGCCCACGGGAAGTAGCCCTCGAACACGTGGTTCGCGATGCCGGTGCCGCGGGTCTCGGTGAGGAAGTCGGTGCGGAAGCTGATCAGGCCGCGCGACGGGAGCACGTACTCCAGCTTGATCCGGCCGGTGCCGTTGCCGCTCATGTCCTCCATGCGGCCCTTGCGGGCGGCCAGGAGCTGGGTGATCGCGCCGAGGTGCTCCTCCGGCGAGTCGATGTAGAGGCGCTCGAACGGCTCGTGCAGCTTGCCGTCGATCGTGCGCAGGACCACCTGCGGCTTGCCGACGGTCAGCTCGAAGCCTTCGCGGCGCATCTGCTCGACCAGGATGGCCAGCGCCAGCTCGCCACGGCCCTGGACCTCCCAGGTGTCGGGGCGCTCGGTCGGCAGGACGCGGATCGAGACGTTACCGATCAGCTCCTGGTCGAGGCGGGCCTTGACCAGCCGCGCGGTGACCTTGTCGCCGCCGTTGCGCCCGGCCAGCGGCGAGGTGTTGACGCCGATGGTCATCGAGATCGCGGGCTCGTCGACGGTGATCCGGGGCAGCGCGACCGGGTTGTCGGAGTCGGCGAGCGTGTCGCCGATGGTGATGTCCGGGATGCCCGCGATGGCGACGAGCTCGCCCGCGCTGGCCTCGGTCGCCGGGACGCGGGTGAGCGCCTCGGTGACCAGCAGCTCGGAGATGCGCACGTTCTGCGTGGTGCCGTCCGCGCGCATCCAGGCCACGGTCTGGCCCTTGCGCAGCTTGCCGGCGTGGATGCGGATCAGCGCGATGCGGCCCAGGAAGTTGGACGCGTCGAGGTTGGTGACCAGCGCCTGCAGCGGCGCGTCGAGGTCGGCGGCGGGCGGCGGCACGTGGCGCAGCAGCGTGTCGAACAGCGGGTCGAGGTTCTCGCTCTCCGGGACCTCGCCGTCGGCGGGCTGCTCCAGGCTCGCCTTGCCGGCGCGCGCGGAGGCGTAGACGACCGGGAGGTCGAGGATCGCGTCGTGGTCGGCGTCCTCGATGTCGCTGGCCAGCTCGAGCAGCAGGTCGTGGGTCTCCTCGACGACCTCGGCGATCCGGGCGTCCGGCCGGTCGGTCTTGTTGACCAGCAGGATCACCGGCAGGCCGGCTTCGAGGGTCTTGCGGAGCACGAACCGGGTCTGCGGGAGCGGGCCCTCGGACGCGTCGACCAGCAGGACGACGCCGTCGACCATGGCCAGGCCGCGCTCGACCTCGCCACCGAAGTCGGCGTGGCCGGGGGTGTCGATGACGTTGATCGTCACCTGGCCCTCGGGCGTCTGGCGGTGGATCGAGGTGTTCTTCGCGAGGATCGTGATGCCCTTTTCGCGCTCCAGCTCCCCGGAGTCCATCACGCGGTCGACGACCTCGGCACGCTCCGCGAAGGCGCCGGACTGGCGCAGCATCGCGTCGACGAGGGTGGTCTTGCCGTGGTCGACGTGGGCTACGATCGCGACATTGCGCAGGTCGGGCCGGGTCTTACCGGTCGGCCGGCCGGTTTCGACGGTAGCGCTGGCTGCGGGCACGCGAGAACTCCTGAACTTCAAGGGTTGGATGGCCGCGCAGCCGTTCAGGCATCCCGTGACCGGCTCTGGTCACACGCGGACCTCACCCAGGATACCTGCCACCCCGCTGTGAGCGGCCCCACGCCCCCCTCTCGGTTAGGCTGACCTAACGTGGAAACCCGGTGAAGGTCGCCGATCCGGAAGGTGCGTGCGCGTGGGCAAGAAGCCGAAAGACCCGCGGAAGGTCGTGCGCAAGCTCATGAAGGCCGGCAAGGTCAAGAAGAAGTGCTGCCGGTCGAAGCCGCGCTGCAAGAAGTGCCCGGTATTGGCTCTGAAGAAGGCGAAGGAAGACCTGGCCGCCTAATGCGGTACCGCCTCGTTGAGCAAGCGCAGCTCCGGGGCGGTCTTGGTCGGCGAGAACTCGATCACCTCGTACTGCGCCAGGTGCTGCACGCAGAAGGGGTCGGACGCCAGGATCGCGTCCAGCTTCCCGCGGGACATCGGCCGCGTGATGATCACGCCGCCGGTGCGCGGGTTCCGCCGTCCCGACGCCAGGAAGTGGCCGTGCTCGTACTGCTTGTTCAGCCACTCGGCGTGGTCCGGGAGCGCGTAGTCGATCTCCTCGATCGGTGCTGTGTAGTTCAACAGGACGACATACATGGTTAGACGGTAGACCCGCACGCCACTTCGCGCCTATGCTCGCCGTATGCGCGTGCAGACGTCCTGGTGGCCGCCCTCGGCGGCCGTCCCAGTCCTGCGCTGATCACCAGCGGCCGCCCCGGACGGGCGGCCTTTTTCATGCCTTCTCCGGGGTGGTCCCACCTCGGAAGGAAAAGCCATGAGCAAGCTGTCCGGCATCACCCCGTCCGGCCACGTCCACCTCGGCAACCACCTCGGGGCCGTGCGCCGCTGGGCGCGCGAAGGCGGCGCGGACGACCTGTACTTCGTCGCCGACCTGCACGGCATGACGACGCCGCACAACCCGGCGAAACTCCGGTCACTGGCGCGTGAACAGCTGGCGGTGCTGATCGCCGCCGGCATCGATCCCGAGCGGGTGTTCGTCCAGTCCGACCTGGCCCGCGAGCTGGGCGCGCTGACCTGGGTCCTGGAGTGCACCTGCAACTACGGCGAGGCCGCGCGGATGATCCAGTTCAAGGAGAAATCGAAAGGTCAGGCCGGGGTGCGGCTGTCGCTGCTGACGTACCCGGCGCTGATGGCCGCGGACATCCTGCTCCAGGGCGCGGACGAGGTGCCGGTCGGCGAGGACCAGCGCCAGCACGTCGAGCTGACGCGCACGCTGGCCAAGCGCTTCAACGGCACGTACGGCGACGTGTTCACCATCCCGCGCGCGGTGCTGCCGCCGTCGGGCGCGCGGGTGAAGGACCTGGCCGACCCGACGCGCAAGATGTCGAAGTCGGCGCGGGACGCGGTGGGCGTGGTGTTCGTGCTGGAGGAGCCGGACCAGATCCGCCGCAAGATCCGCCGCGCGGTCACCGACGGCGGCTCGGTGCCGGTCCACGCCCCGGAGACCCGGCCGGGGATCTCGAACCTGCTGGAGATCCTGGCCGCCTGCCGGGGCGGGTCCCCGGCCGAGCTCGCCGACGAGTTCGGCTCCTACGGCGCGGTGAAGGACGCCGTCGCCGACGCGGTGATCGAGGAGCTGCGGCCGTTGCGTGAACGGGCGTCGGCGCTGCTCGACGACGTCTCGGAGCTGGACCGGGTGCGGAAAGCGGGTGCCGAGCGCGCCCGCGAGCGCGGGTCGCACCGGCTCGACGCGGCGCTGCGGATGATCGGGGCTAACTGAGCAGCGCGCGGAAGGCAGGCAGCAGGATCCGGTCGGCGGGCAGCCAGTCGACGTCGTCGAGGTCGTCGGGCCCGAGCCAGCGCAAGGCTCGGTGCTCGACGGCCCGCGGCTCTTCCCCGGGCGAGACGAGTGTCGCGGCGTAGATCCGGAGGACCTTCCCGCCGGGCAGCGGGACGTCCTCCCCGACCCGGTCGCCGACCTCGACGACGACGTCGAGCTCCTCGCTGCACTCGCGGGCCAGCGCGAACGCCTCGGACTCCCCGTCTTCGACCCGGCCACCGGGCAGTTCCCACTGCCCGGCGTGCTTCGGCGGCCAGGCCCGCTGCTGGGCCAGCAGCTTCCCGTCCCGCACCAGGGCGGCTCCCACGATCACAGCGTTCACAGTCCCGGAACTTACCCGGAAGCCCCCACCCCGGCCGCACACCGTGTCGCCCCGCCAATCACGCGAGATCCCCCTCCAATCACGCGAGATGCCCCTCCAATCACGCGAGATGCCCCTCCAATCACGCGAGACACGCCCCCGATCACGCGATCCGACCCTCCAGCTACGCGAACCGACCCGCTGGGTACGCCAACCGACCGTTCCGTCACGCCTCCCGGCCCGCGGCCGCGCGCCAGACGACCACGAACCGGGCCCCGCCGTCCGGCGACTCGCCCACCTGGACCCGCCCGCCCCGGCGCCGGACCGTCTCCGCCACCATCGCCAGCCCCAGACCCGTGCCGCCCGAGGACCGGGCCCGGTCGTCCGCGATCCGGTAGAACCGGTCGAACACCTTCTCGCGGTGCTCCGGCGCGATCCCCGGCCCGTCGTCGTCGACCACGACCCGCACCGACGACCGCGACGCCAGCACCGACACCACGATCTGCCCGCGCGCGTACCGGCACGCATTGCGCAGCAGGTTGTCCAGCACCAGCTCCACCTCCGCGTGCGCGGAAGACGCCCACGCCTGCGCGACCGCCGTGCTCACCCGGGTCTCCGGCGCCCCGGCCGGCAGCCGGGCCACCGCCGAACGCACCTCGCTCACCAGCTCGACCGGTGACGACGGCGGCACCTCCCCCGCGTCGGACCTGGCCAGCGACAGCAGCCCGTCCAGCAGCGACGACAGCCGCTCGGCCTCCGTCAGGATGTCCGACAGCGTCTCCTGCGCCAGCTCCGGATCCGGGTTGGCCACCGCCACCTCGGCCTGCACCCGGATCGACGCCACCGGCGACCGCAGCTCGTGCGCCGCGTCGCCGGTGAACCGCCGGAGGCGCTCGGCCGCCTGCTCCTGCCGTTCCAGCAGCGCGTTGAACTCCTCCGCCAGCGCCCGCAGCTCGTCGTGCGAGTCCGGCAGCGCCAGCCGCGCCCCCGGCGGCAGCGATCGCACCGAACCCCGCATCCGCGCGACCGGCCGCAGCGACAGGCGTACCACCAGCCACGTCGCGAACCCCGCGACCAGCGCACCGACCGTGGCGACGACCACCAGCCACACGCCGCCGTAGTGCACCGCGGCGGCGAACCCGACCAGGCCGGCCCCGGCGACGACCAGCCGCTGCGACCCGTCCGGCGCGCTGACGACCGTGCCGAGGTACCGCGCGCCGTCGCGCTGCACCGGCTGTCCCGCCTTGAGCGTCGACACGTCGGAAGACGCGAGCCCGGTCGGGGTGCCGCCGTCCACCGGCGTGCCCGCGATGTCGAGCACCCGCAGCGTCACCGGCGCGGCACCGGACAGCGCGCGCCCGGCGCTCACCTCGGCGCCCGCCGGGCCGAGCGCGGCGGAGAGCTCGCGGTCGACCGAGCCGATGAGCAGCGGCGAGAGGTTCGACGCGGCCAGCGTCGCGAGCCCGAGCAGGCAGGCCAGGGTGATCGTCGCGGCCAGCACGGTGATCCGGGCCTGCAGGGACCGGCCCCGCCACCAGGAGATCACGGGGTGATGACCTCGTCGAGCTGCGCGTCGGACGCCAGGTAGCCGTGCCCCCGCACGGTCCGCAGCAGGGCACCCGCGCCGACGGCGTCGAGCTTGCGGCGCACGTACCCGACGTAGACCTCGACGAGGTTGCGCGTCACGGCCTGTTCCTCGCCCCAGACCGCGCGCAGCAGCTCGTCCTTCGTGACGACCGTGCCCGCCCGGCCGACGAGCACCTCCAGCAGCGCGAACTCCCGCGGGCTCAGCCCGACCTCTTCGTCGTGCCAGTGCACCTGCCGCAGTCCGCGGTCGACGGCCAGCGCGCCGAGCCGGAGCGTCCCGCGGCCTGCCTCCGGCCCGGCCCGGCGCAGCACCGCGCGGACCTGCGCGACCAGCACCACGAACGAGAACGGCTTGACGAGGTAGCCGTCGGCACCGAGGTCGAGGCCGTCGGCCTGGTCGATCTCGCCGTCCTTGGCCGAGACGAGCAGCACCGGCGTCATGACGCCGTCCTTGCGCAGCCGTTCCAGCACGCGGTAGCCGGACAGGCCCGGCAGCATGATGTCGAGGAGGATGACGTCGAACGAGCCCGTGCTCGCCAGCTGCAGGCCGGTGGGCCCGTCCGCGGCGGTGACCACGTCCATGTCCTCCGCGCGCAGCCCGCGTTGCAGGGCCTTGCGCACGCCCGGTTCGTCGTCGACCACCAGCACCCGAGGTTTCACGAGACTCATCATGGCCGGTTTCCGCAGGTCGTGCGTCAGCTCTCAGCACGATCTCAGTGTCGGAGAGGGAACCTTCAGGGGTATCTCAGCCTCGAGAGGGAAGCGTCGTGGCCAGGGAGCCGGGCACACTCGAGTCCGGGAACACCACAGGGAGAGACGCATGAAACCGAAGACGAAGGGCATCACGGCCGCTGTCCTCGGCACCGCGCTCGGTGCCGGCGGGCTCGCGTTCGTCGCGATGCCGGCCAGTGCCGACGACAAGCCGGCGCTGCCGCAGGTGAGCGCCGAGGACCTGGTGCAGTCGGTGGTCAAGGCGAAGCCGGGCGCGTTCGACGGCACGCTGAAGGTGAGCAACGACCTGGGCCTGCCCGCGGTGGGGAACGCGGTGCCGGGCGCGCAGGCGCTGAACATGGACTCCGCCCACATCTTCACCGACGGCGCGGGCAAGAGCCGGCTGGCCGTCACGCAGGGCGCGAGCCAGGAGACCGTGGTCCACGACGGCACCACCGTCTGGGACTACAGCTCCAAGACGAACACCGCGACCAAGCTGACCGTCCCGGCCGACGTGGCCCAGCGCAAGGGCGCGGGCAGCGACAAGACGGCCGACCCGCTGGCGGCGTCGACCGAGCTGCTGGCGAAGGTCCGCGAGAGCAGCACGGTGTCGGTCGACGGCACCGCGTCCGTCGCCGGCCGCTCGGCCTACGAGCTGGTCCTGACGCCGAAGCCGACCGAGCGGACGCTGCTGCGCGAGATCCGCGTCGCGGTCGACTCGCAGACGCGGATGCCGCTGCGGGTGTCGGTGCTGAGCAACGGCACGGCGACGCCGGCGCTGGAGGTCGCGTTCACCGAGATCGAGTTCACCCAGCAGCCGGCCGACCTGTTCACCTTCACCCCGCCGAAGGGCGCGAAGGTGCAGGAGAAGACGCCGCAGGTCGACCAGCACGCCAAGGACCTGGCCGAGCAGGCCAAGCAGGACACGAAGGTCGTCGGCGACGGCTGGGACACCGTCGTCACCGGCAAGGTCCCGGCGGACGCGCTGAACGCGGCGCCGAAGCAGTCCGGGCGTGAGGGCCGGGGGGCCAACGCCGACCCGAAGGCGCTGCTCGAGCGGTTCGGCAAGAAGGTCAGCGGCACCTGGGGCAGCGGCTACCTCTTCACCACGAAGGTCGGCACCGCCGTGCTGACCGACGACGGCCGCTTCGCCGCCGGTGCGGTGCCGGAGCAGGTCCTGTACGAGGCGCTGGGTCAGAAGTGACGAGCACGACGGTGCAGTCCGGGGCGGAGGTCTCTTCGGAGGCGTCCGCCCCGGCGGTCCCCCTGGCCGCGCGCACCCGGGGGTTGCGCAAGGTCTACGGCAGCACGGTCGCGGTCGACCACGTCGACCTCGACATCCCCGCGGGCGCGGTGGTCGGGATGCTCGGGCCGAACGGCTCGGGCAAGACGACGACCATCCGGATGCTGCTCGGGCTGGTCCGGCCGACCGAGGGCGAGGTCGAGCTGCTCGGCCGTCCGATGCCGGACGCGGCCGCGCACGCGCTGCCGGACGTCGGCGCGCTGGTCGAGGGGCCGGGCTTCCACCCGTTCCTGTCCGGGCGCGACAACCTGCTGCGCTTCGCCGCGGCCGAACCGCGGCTGTCGTCGGCCGGCATTCCGTCCGCAGTAGACACAGCGCTGGAGCGCGTCGGCCTGACCGGCGCGGCGCGGCGGCGGTACAAGGGGTACTCGCTCGGCATGAAGCAGCGGCTCGGGCTCGCTTCGGCGTTGCTCGTGCCGCGGAAGATGGTCGTCCTCGACGAGCCGACCAACGGCCTCGACCCTGCGGGTACCAGGGAGATCCGCAGGATCGTCGCCGAGCTGCACGCCGAGGGCGTCACCGTGCTGGTGTCGTCGCACCTGCTGGCCGAGGTCGAGGCGACCTGCACGCACGTGGCCGTGCTGCAGTCGGGGAACGTCGTCGCGCAGGGCGAGCTGGCGGAGCTGCTGGAGTCGGGGAACGCGGCCCTGCTGGTCCGCACGCCGGACGCGGAGAAGGCGATGGAAGTGTTGCGGGACAACCGGATCGGCGCGCGGCTCACGCCGGACGGCGTCCGGGCGGACCTCACCGCGACTGCCGCCCCCCGTGTCCTGGAGGTCCTGGTGGGCGCGGGGGTCGCGGTCCACGAGGCGACGCGGGCGCGCACCGGGTTGGAAGACCTGTTCGCGCGGCTGACGGAGGGGGCGGAATGACCGCGGTCCTGGAAGCACCGGCGGCCCGCACGGGCCACGACACGGTGCCGCTGACCCGGCTGCTGGCGGCGGAGCTGCGCTGGATCTTCCGGCGGCCGCGCACGCTGGCCGTGCTCGGGCTGCTGGCGCTGATCCCGGTGGTGATCGGCATCGGCCTGACCCTGGTGGACGACGCGGCGTCGTCGGGCGGGGGCCCGAACGACGGCGGCGGAGCCCTGCTGGCGTCGGCGGTCAACAACGCGTTCGTGCTGCCGATCGCGGCGATCGTGATGTCGCTGGCGCTGCTGCTGCCGTTGGCGTCGGCCATGGCCGGCGCGGACGCGATCGCGGGCGAGACGTCCCACGGAACCCTGCGCGGCTGGCTGATCGCCCCGGTCGGCCGGGGCCGCCTGCTGGCGGTCAAGGCGTTCGGCGTCGCGACGGTGTCGGTGGTTTCGGTGCTGGCGATGTGCGTGACGGGCGTGGTGACGGGCCTGATCATCAACGGCACGGATTCGCTGTTCACGCTGTCGGGAACGACGTTGTCCTTGGGCGGCGCACTGGCGCGGATCCTGCTGGTGGCGGGCTGGGTGGTACTGCAGCTGTGGGCGGTCGGCGCGGTGGCGCTGGCGATCTCCAGCTGGACGGAGCACCCGATGCTGGTGGTGGCTTCGGTGCTGGCGGGCGACATCGTGTTCACGATCCTGGGGTTCTTGACGTCGCTGGACTGGCTGCACCCGTTCCTGCTGACGCAGAACTGGTCGATGGCCCCGGCGGAGGTCCTGCAGGACCCGATGGGGACGCAGATGCTGGGCGAGGGTGCGTTGCGCGCGGCTTGCTACATCGTGATCGGGCTGTCGCTGGCATACGCAAGGCTGTCCACCCGAGACGGCTGAGGTTCTCCCCGGAGCCGGCAAGCCCGGCTTCGGGGAGAACACGGTGTCCGGCTAGCTTCCGGTGTTCTGCTTTTCGGTCGTACCGCGGACGAACCAGGCGACACCGAACGCGAAGATCGCGATCGTCTCCAGCCAGAGCACCGGGTTCACCGGGCCGAGCCGGTTGTGGGCGAACCACCCGAAGATCGCGATGAGCACCAAAGCCAGGACGATCACCACACCGCACGTGACGTAGATTTTGCGCCGAGGATCATTCGACTGCGGCGGCTGACCGGGCCGCTTTTCCGGGTGGCTGGGAAAAAGCCACAGGCAGAAGAGCGCGAGCGCCACGAAGAAACAGGTGGCGGCCGTGGCGTGCACCGCGGCCAGGACCTGGTCCGTCCCGTTGTAGTTTCCCGGAGGCGTGGTCGGGAACAGGGCGACGACGATTGCCGCGATGCCGGCGAAGGTGCTGATCAGGTCGCCCCGCGTGGCGTACCCGCGGTAGGACAGCAGGAAAACCCCGACCGCGCAGAGGCTGCCGACGAAGACACCACGCAGTTCGCTGTAGTAGTAGCCGCTGATCGAGCCCAGCAGGCCACCGCCCCAGATGAGGGACTTCCCGATCATCAGCACCCAAGGCAGGGCGATCCCGATGATCCCGATCGCTTTCCGCAGGAATCGGTAGGAGTGCACCAGGTTTGCGTCACCATTGGCCATGACCAGCTCCTCGGGCCGTTGTCGCGAACCCCGGGATCCGGCCGTCGACCGGAATCCGGAGCTTTGTGCACGACAGATGTCGCGCGACCAGAGCCCGCAAATACAACAGACACCGAAACGTTATGCGGATGCGTTTCTCGCCGTGTCCTGGCCGATCAGCGCGATGCCGTCCGGGTCGAACTGCAGCTTCACCGCGTCCCCCGCTCGCAGATCCGAAGCCGCCGGGGCGACCGCGTCCACAGTGGACTCCACCAGCCGGACCACCAGCCGTACGTGTTCCCTCCGGTGGACCGCCGCCACGACTTCACCCGGCACGCCCTCGCCGGCGACGCGCAGTGCGTGCGGCCGCAACCCCAGCCGCACCGGGCCGTCGGCGACCTCCGGGAGAGCTACTTCGCCGAGGGACGTGCGCACGCGCCCGTCCGTCGCGGTGCCGTCCACGAACGTCGTCACCCCCAGGAACCGGGCCACCTCGTCGTCCGCCGGGTTGCGCCACACCCTGCGGACCGCGCCCTCCTGACAGACCTCCCCCGCGTCCAGCACCGCGACCCTGTCCGCCAGTGTGAACGCCTCCTCCTGGTCGTGCGTCACCAGCAACGCCGTGATCTTGCTGCGCCGCAACAAGTCCGCCAGGTCGATCGCCAGCTGCTCGCGCAGCCCCGCGTCCAAACCGGACAGTGGCTCGTCCAGCAGCAGCAACCGCGGCTTCGGCGCCAACGCGCGCGCCAGCGCCACCCGCTGTGCCTGCCCGCCGGACAGCTCGGTCACGCGCCGCTTCTCGAAGCCGGCCAGGCCCACCAGCTCCAGCAGCTCGGCCACCCGCGGTGCCCACGACGACCGCGGGACGCCGTGCATGCGCAGGCCGAACGCGATGTTCGCCGCGACGTCGCGGTGGGTGAACAGCTGGCCGTCCTGGAACACCAGGCCGAAGCCGCGGCGGTGGACCGGGACCGGGCCGAGGTCTTCGCCGTCCCAGCTCACCGTGCCGCGGGCGGACGGCTCGAGGCCGGTGATCGCGCGCAGGAGCGTCGACTTGCCCGAGCCGGACGGGCCGAGCAGGGCCAGCACCTCGCGGTCGGCGATGTCCAGGCGAGCGTCGCGGACCGCCGCGAACGCTCCGTAGTGGACAGTCAGGCCCCGCACCGACAACGCCATCAGAACTCTCCCACCCCGCCGCGCCCGAGCCGGTCGATCAGCGCGACCGCCAGCACTGTCACGAGCATCAGCAGCGCGCACGCCGCGTACGCCATCTGGTTGTTCAGCTCGCCCGGGCGCGCCATCAGCGTCGCCACCGCGACCGGCAGCGTCGGCGCCGTCGGCCGGGCGAGGAAGCTCGTCGCGCCGAATTCGCCGAGGGCCACGACGAACCCGAACCCCGCCGCCGCGACCAGCGGCCGCAGCGTCAGCGGGAGGTCGATCTCCCGCCACACCCGCAGCGGGCTCGCCCCGAGCGTCGACGCGGCCTGCCGCAGCCGGACGTCGACCGAGCGCAGCACCGGCAGCACCATCCGCACCACCAGCGGGATGATCACCAGCGCCTGGGCCAGCGGCACCAGGTAGGGCGACGTCCGCAGGTCGCCCGGCAGCGCGTCGAGCGTCACCAGGTACCCGAAGCCGACGGTCACCGCGGACACGCCGAGCGGCAGCATCAGGACGGCGTCCATCGTCTCGCCGAGGCCCCGCGCGGCTCTCGCGGGCGACCGGCGCAGCGCCACCAGCACCACGGACGCGAGCACGCCGACGACCATCGCGAGCAGCGTCGCGTCGATGGCCACCTTGAGCGAGTTCAATGCGGCGTCCCAGCCGGACACCTGGAGCGCGCCCTTCTCGCCGGTGCTGGTCAGGGCCCGGTAACCGGCGAGGCTCCAGCCGTCCTCAGTGGACACCGATTCGGTGAGGAGCGCGACGATCGGCGTCACCAGCAACGCGAGCACGACGCCCGCGGCACCGACGACCCACCACTCGCCGCCCCGCGGCCGCCGGGCGCCGCGGGGACCGATCCGGGCGCCGTCCCGGCGCCGCCGGGCCAGCCCGCCGAGCACCAGCGCGGCGACCACGGCCGCGAACTGGATCAGCGACAGCGCGGCGGCCCCCGAGAGGTCGAGGAGGTCGACCGTCCGCAGGTAGATCTCGGTTTCCAGGGTCCGGTAGCGGGCGCCGCCGAGGATCAGCACGACACCGAAGCTGGTGGCGCAGAACAGGAACACCACGGCCGCGGCGGACGCGATGGCCGGCGCGAGCGCGGGCAGCGTCACCGACCGGAACGCCCGCCACGGCGACGCGCCGAGCGCCCGGGCGGCGTCGGTCGTCCGGGCGTCGAGCCGCGCCCACAGCCCGGCGACGGTCCGCGCGACGACGGCGACGTTGAAGAACGCGTTGGCCAGCACGATCGGCAGCACGCCGCCGTCCGGCCAGAGCGCGCGGAACGCCAGCCCGACGACCACGGTCGGCAGCACGAACGGCACGAGCACCAGCGTCCGCGCCAGGCCGACGCCGGGCAGCCGCACCCGGGCCAGCAGGAACGCCACCGGCAGCCCGGCCAGCACCGCGACCACCGTCGACGCGGCCGCGCTCCCGACGGTGAACCCGGCCAGCTGCCAGGTCCGCGGATCGCCGAGGACGACGTCGAGGCCACCTGCGGCGAACCCGCGGCCGATGATCGCGACGACCGGCCAGGCGAAGAACACCACCAGGAAGCCGATCGGAGCCAGGCCGAGCAGCGCCAGGCCCAACCCGCGGGCGGTGCGGGGTGGGGCTACTGCTGCACGAGCGTGCGCCATTCGCCGATCCACTTCTCGCGTCCGGCCTGCACCTGGTCCGCGGGCAGCGTCTGCGGCTTCTGCGGCAGCGGCGCGACCTGCGCCCAGCCCTGCGGCAGGTCGACACCCTGGCGCGCCGGGTAGACGTACATGTTGGCCGCGACCGTCGCCTGGAACTGCTGGGACAGCAGGAAGTCCACCACCTTGCGGGCGTTCTCGACCTGCTTGCCGCCGGCCAGCACGCCGGCGTACTCGACCTGCCGGTAGCAGGTGTCGAGCAGCGCCTTGGTGCGCGGCTTCCCGTCGTCGCCGACCTCGGCGGCCGGCGAGGACGCGTACGAGACGACGATCGGCCGCGGCCCCTTGCCGGACGAGCCGGAGAACTGCTTGGTGTAGGCCTCTTCCCAACCGCTGACGACCTGGACGCCGTTGGCCTTCAGCTTCGTCCAGTAGTCCTTCCAGCCGGCGTCGCCGTACTTGGCGATGGTGCCGAGGAGGAACGCCAGCCCGGGGGACGCGGTCGCCGGGTCCTCGACGACCAGCAGGTCCTTGTACTTCGGGTCGGCCAGGTCGTCGTAGGTCTCCGGCGCGGGGAGGCCCTTGCCGGTGAAGTAGTTCGTGTCGACGTTGACGCAGACGTCGCCGACGTCGACCGCGGAGAGCCGGTGCTCGGGGTCGACGGCGTAGCGCTGCGGCCCGCGGTCGGCCTCCGGGCTGGTGTAGGGCTCGAAGACGCCCTCGCTGAGCGCGCGCGAGGCGAAGGTGGAGTCGACGCCGTACGCGACGTCGCCGATCGGGTTGGCCTTGGTGAGCACCAGCTTGTTGGTCAGCGATCCGGCGTCGCCCTGCTTGAGCACGGAGACCTTGATGCCCGACTGCTTCTGGAAGGCGTCGAGCACCTCCTGCGGCGCGAGGAAGGAATCGTGCGTCACGAGGGTGACGGTGGGCGTCTGCTGCGTGCCGCCGTCCCCGTCCGACAGCGAGCACCCGGCGGCGACCACGCCGACGACGGCGATGGCCGTCGCAGCCCTGCGTTTCATCTACCCTCCTGCACTTCGCCGGACGCGGAGGGGAAGCCCTCCCGTCGCCGGCATGATCCGGTCAGGTGCGAACGGTCGCGGATACCCGCCTCTCAGCCCGGCACCCGCCGGACTCCCGTGGCAACCGTGCAGCGTAGTCGAGGACGCAGGACGATGGAGACATGACGGAAATCTTGAGCGACTCCGAGGCCGACGGACGGCTGGGCGCGGGCTGGACCAGGACGGGTGCGGTGATCTCGCGCGAGGTGGAGCTGGCGAGCTTCCCCCAGGCGATCGAGGTGGTGAACCGGGTGGCGGAGCTGGCCGAGACCGCCGACCACCACCCGGACATCGACATCCGCTGGCGCACGCTGACGTTCCGGCTCTCGACGCATTCGGCGGGCGGCTTGACGGCGAAGGACTTCGACCTGGCCGCCGAGATCGACGCGGTGCTCGCCGCCCTGTGATCCTGGTTACTCTGGGTGCACTTTTCCCGGGGTTCGACGTCTCTC
This sequence comes from Amycolatopsis sp. Hca4, assembly GCF_013364075.1. Taxonomy (GTDB): domain Bacteria; phylum Actinomycetota; class Actinomycetes; order Mycobacteriales; family Pseudonocardiaceae; genus Amycolatopsis. The sequence continues at coordinate 7,570,529 of NZ_CP054925.1, read as the reverse complement.
GGTTACCGGAACCTTCGGGAGGGAGACGAGATGACTCAGGCAATCGTGGTCGGCACGGCAGCGTTCGCGACGATGGTGGCGGCGGCGGGCGGAGTGCTCTGGTTCACCGCCCGCAACCGCCGTCACCTGGACAGCTGAGAGTTCGATCACAGCTGTTAACGCGGGCCATGATCGGCGCGCTGTTCGGAGCGGAAGCATCGGTTTCACACCCCCGGGAACGCCATGAACAGCACCGCCCTGACCGCCGCCCAGCGCGCCTGGATCAACGCACTCGCCCCCGCGGTGGTGTTGATCGCGATCGCCCTGCTGGGCCTGCTCGGCTAGGCCGCACGTGCCGGTCGGACCAGCAGGTCCGGCGGGCTACCCGGCTTGGCCCGGTGTCTCCGGCGCTTCCGGGGCGGCGATGCCCGGAATGCCCGCCCCCGGCGCCGCCCGCGGTGCGCGCTGGTGAAAGCGGGCGTGTTCGACCCACCCGGGCGGGAGCCACCCGCCGGTCACCAGCTGCGGGTGGCGGGGGTGCACGGCAAGGGCCCAGGAGACGAACAGCAGTTCCGCCCAATCCGACTGGAGCATCCAGGAAATGGGGCCGTGCTCGCTGTTCCCGCTGAAGTGCACGGTCGCGGGCGCAACGACCGACAGACCGGAGATGTCGGTCCAGGGCCAGCGCAGGACGCTCGGGGTGTGCATGTAGAAGCCGTACTGGCTCAGGTAGACGTTCCCCTGCTCGATGGGGACCCAGCGCGGCACCGCCGCGGCCTGCGCGGCCCGGCGCGCCCGCGACTTGGCGATCGACCCGCCCACGAGCGTCCCGGCGACGAGCCCCAGCCCGACCGCGCCGGTGCCGAAGACCACGGGCGTGCTGACCTGCCAGCTGCCGTCGCCGAGCGCCCGGAAGTCGGAGAGCACGAACGACCCGCAGGCCCAGAACTTTTCGTCGCCGCCGATCGTCGGCGGAAACGGAGCGAGCACCTCATGGACGTCCTGCGTGCTCTGCCCGCCGGCCAGCAGGGCGGCGAGGTAACAGGTGTACCACAGCACTTCGTCGCGCTGCGTCCACGGCGGCACCGGATTCGCTGCCGTTTTCTGCCCCATCGTGAAAACCTTCCAGCCACCGGACGATGCGGCGGCCGATCCTAATGGCCGGGCGGCCCGGCGGGGGCGGTTACCGAGCGGTCACCACCCGGCTCGCCCAATACCGGCCGATTCGGGCGGGCATAAGGCGATGTGCTCCGGCGGCGGAAACCCGGCCGGCACGTCATCGGTCGTGGTCCAGTACTCCAGGCAGGACAGGCGCCCGTCTTCGGCGAACACGATGAGCCCGCCGTCAGGGACGTCGGCTTCGATCGCGACCGGACTGTCGGTGACCTCCGCGATCGGCAGGGTCCGGTCGGCTCCGAATTTGATGCGCCACGCCAACGCGAAGGCTCGATCGACGCAGCACAAGAGCGGGGCCTCCTGCTGGACGGCGAGGCCGACCTACTCGGCAAGGCAGCATCCGCCTACCGGGCGATCGAGCACACCAACACAGCGGCTCTGAAGTCCGATCCCGGGTGGGCCGCAGTCTCGCCCGACGAGCCGACGATTGGCGCTGTCTGATGGCGGAGCTCGGCCAGACGGCCGATCCGAAGGCCTTGATCCCCGGCGATCCGCCAGCCGTGTTCGAGAACGCCCGCGTACTGAGCGAACGAGCCAAGACGGCCCACGCGGTCGGGGACGCGCTCCGGCGGATCGACACCGGCGCCTGGCAGGGACCAGCGGCGGACAAGTTTCACGAGGACCATCAGACCGAGGTGCCTCGTTGGGGGCAGGCCGGCGACTCGTTGGACAACGCCGCTCTCGCGCTGACGGACTTCGCGAACTGTCTCTCCTGGGCGCAGGGGCAGGCAGCCGAAGCCATCGCCCAGTGGCAGCAGGGCGACAACGCCACCCAGCAAGCGAAGACCGACCATGATCGCGCTGTTGCCGATGCCGACGCGAAGACCCGGGCGAACGCACAACACGGTGACCCGACCGTGGTGCAGGCCCCACCGTTCATCGACCCCGGCGAGGCCCAACGCCAAGCCGCGCGGGACATTCTGAACCGCGCTCGGCAGCAGTTGGCGAGCGTAGGCAACCTGACGGCTGACGCACTCCGCTATGAGGGAGCAGTTGCGCCGCAGGACTCCCGGAAGCAGGCCGATGCGAACTTCTTCGGCGGCATCTGGGACAGCATCAAGGGGGCAGGTGAAGGCCTCTACCAGATCCTCGCGGATCCGGCTGAAGTCGTCGCATCGATGGCGCACAACATCGCGCATCCGGTCGACACGTTCAAAGAGATGGTCGCCTGGGACGACTGGGCCAACGGCCACGGCGACCGCGCATTGGGCAAGATCACCGGCAACATGCTGCTTGGGTTCACCGCGTTCGGCGCGGGAAAGCTGCTCAAGGAGCGCGCACCCGGGCACGGCGAGCACGAGCCCGATTCGGAGCGCGGTATCCCGGGAGAGAGCAGCACTCCGGACGTAGCCACCAACTTCGCGCCTACCGACGTGTCCAAGGTCAAGGAGCATCTTTCCCGGCCCGGCCTTGACCATTTCGGACCGAACGACGTGATGCTGGACCGAATCGGGAAGGCCCTGGCTGAGGGAAAGCCGCTGTCAGAGGCACAGACCAACTTCATGCGTCACGAAACGCTCGAGGCGAAGCTGATGGATGGCGGGATGGGCTACGAAGAAGCGCACGCCGAGGCATTGCAGACCCATCCTCCCGACAAGAATTATGATCCCGACGTGATCGACCAGGAGCCCCTGTTCGGTCCGTGGTGGCGGAGGATGAACGGGTTGGGACCGCGATGACGATCGTTGAAGTGGAACGGCACGGCCTCGTCGCGATCGGCGACGGCGATCACCCAGCGGCATACCAAGCCGAAGAGTGGCTACGGTCGTCCCGGCCGGCCATGGGCGCCGTGGCGAACCCTGTCCGGATGCACGTCGAAGTCCTGCGACGGTTCGGTGGTCTCGCTCCACGCGCTCTTGTCGGCGGACAGTTCACGCCCGGCCAGGGCGACCAGACGCAGTTCGCCGTGGCCGTGGCGACCTTCGGCTTGTTCGACGCGGACGAGGAGCCGACCTGCACGAGCGAGCTGTGGAAGGAACCGTTCACTGTCGGGCTGCCCATCGAGTTCGCCCGAGCAGTGTCCAGCGCGCTCAGCGAGGGGCCCGGTCTCCCCTCGGGGACCCTCGCGATCGACCGCGCAGGCTTCGACCTGGTCAATTCGTCCGAGATGATCTTCGGGCAGGCGACAGCTGTACTGATGACTGCCATGGCCGCGCAGCTTTCGGGACAGGATGCCGACGCCGCGGCCAGGTCGCTCGTCAGCACCTGGTGAGTCCGAGCAGCGACCTCACGCTGCACTTACCAAGACGACCTTGGTTACCTTTTCCTGCGTGTTGGAGCTTTCTTTCCATGTAGACCTTGACCGCACTCGCCGCCGCATCCGAGGCGTCTTCCGCAAGTTCGACGGCTACAAGCTGAGCGTCGCAGAGCGGGGAGTGCAGAGGTGTGCTTGCTATCCAGCCGGCCTGATCATTCCTGGCGCGGGGAAAGCGGCCGGGGGCTCGTCGGCTGTAGACCAGTACTCCAGGCAGGACAGGCGCCCGTCTTCGGCGAACACGATGAGCCCGCCGCCAGGTGCGTCGGCTTCGATTGCGACCGGAGGGTCGGCGACCACCGCGATCGGCAGGGTCCGGTCGACTTCCAGGTTGATGCTCGGGCACCCGCAGTCGCAGCGTCCGCTCACCTGGGCCGTCGTCGCCTGGGCTCGCAGTTCGGCGGCGCCGGGGAAGTCGCCGGCGAGCAGCGCGTCCAGGGTCGTCCGCTCGTTCGGCGTCAGCGGACGGGTCGCCATCAGTAGCGGGCCATGTTCGGGATGGTCTTTTCGGCGACGCCGATGAGGTCGTCGACCTTCGCCACGTCGGCCGTCACGTCCTCGGCCATCACCGAAGGCGCCTCGGACGACCGGTAGGCGACTTCGTTGCGGCGGACCCGCATCCGGTTGAACGGGCGCAGGAGCGGTCCCAGCGGCGGATCGAGCTGCGCGAGAACCGCCTCGTAGACAGCGATGTGGCCACCCCGGCTCGTGGCGCGCAGGCCTTGGTTCTGCAGCACGGCAGCCAGCGCGCGGCGGGCGCCGTCATACAACAGCGTGTAGGCGCCCTCCGGGTCCGACTCCAGCAGCTGCCGCGCCGAGGCGACGTGCGTGCGGGCCCTGGCGATCTCCGCCTCCGCGGCCTCCCGCGAAGCCGGAACGCGTTCGAGGGAGCCGCGCGCGAGGAGCGCGTCGATCGTGGCGCGGCCCTGGTTCCACCGGGTCATCGGGTCTCCTGCTCGAGCGGCAGCGGGACCAGCGGGCGCTCACGCACGCTGGTGAGGAAGGGATCGGTGCTGTCGGCCGCCCACGCGGCGGGCGAGATGCGGTGGACGTTGACCTCGCGCCCCAGCCGCCGCGACACGGTCTCGGCCAGGTCGAACAGCGCGTCGGGGTCGGGCGAGCCGACAACGAGGACGTCGACGTCCCCGGGCGGCGGCCCCGGCTCACCGCGGTAGCGCGCGGCCCAGGAGCCGTAGATGTAAGCCTCGCTGATGCCGGCCAGGCCGGACAGAGCCTCGGCGAGCAGTGGCATCGGACCGAAGGTCACCGCGATGACCTCGCTCAGCGGCCGGTAGAGCGGGGTGTCGGTGCGGGCTTTGACGAGCCGGCTGCGGCCCACGCGCCGGTCTTCGAAGATGCCGCCGCCGACGAGCCGTTCGACTTCGCGCAGCACGGTGGTCGCCGAGACGCCGAACTCTTGGGCGAGCTCGGTGATGCTGTACTCGCGTTCCGGGTGCAGGAGGAGCAGCGCCAGCAGCTCGCCCTGCATGCGTGAGCGGAGCAGGGGGAGCAAGCTCGGCGAAGCTTTCATTGGACGCAGTATATCCTGCGTCCAACGTAAACGACAGTCAGTAGCCGACCGTTACACGTTGAAGCGGAACTCGACCACGTCGCCGTCGGCCATGACGTAGTCCTTGCCCTCCATGCGGACCTTGCCCGCCGCCCTCGCCGCCGCCATCGAGCCCGCCTCCATCAGGTCGTCGTAGGAGACGATCTCCGCCTTGATGAAGCCGCGCTCGAAGTCCGTGTGGATCACGCCCGCCGCCTGGGGGGCCGTGGCGCCCTGGGGGATCGTCCAGGCGCGGGACTCCTTCGGGCCCGCCGTCAGGTACGTCTGCAGGCCCAGGGTGTGGAAGCCCGCGCGGGCCAGCGAGTAGAGCCCCGGCTCCGGCTGGCCGACCGACTCCAGCAGCTCGCGCACCGACTCCTCGTCGTCCAGCTCCAGCAGCTCCGCCTCGACCTTGGCGTCCAGGAACACCGCGTCCGCCGGCGCGACCAGCTTGGTCAGCTCCTCGCGGCGGGCCTCGTCGGTGAGCACCGACTCGTCGGCGTTGAAGACGTACAGGAACGGCTTCGTCGTCAGCAGGCTCAGCTCGCGCAGCGCCTCGAAGTCGACTTCCTTCTGCGCCTGGAAGAGCGTGCGCCCGGCGTCGAGGATTTCCTTCGCCTTCTGGGCGTTGTCGAGCGCGGGCTTGTTCTCCTTCTTCGTCCGCGCTTCCTTCTCCAGCCGCGGCAGCGCCTTGTCGAGGGTCTGCAGGTCGGCGAGGATCAGCTCGGTGTTGATCGTCTCGATGTCGCTCGACGGGTCGATCCGGCCGTCGACGTGCACCACGTCCGGGTCGTCGAACACGCGGATGACCTGGCAGATCGCGTTGGCCTCACGGATGTTCGCCAGGAACTTGTTGCCCAGCCCGGCACCCTCGGACGCGCCCTTCACGATGCCCGCGATGTCCACAAAGGACACCACGGCCGGGACCGTCTTCTCCGACTTGTACAGCTCGGCCAGCTTGTCCAGCCGGGGGTCCGGCAGCGGCACGACGCCGACGTTCGGCTCGATCGTCGCGAACGGGTAGTTCGCGGCGAGCACGTCGTTGCGGGTCAGCGCGTTGAACAGGGTGGACTTGCCGACGTTGGGCAGGCCGACGATACCGAGGGTGAGGCTCACGACCCCGCAGTCTACGTGGCTGCCCCGGTCGGGCCCCACGCACCCAGCGCCGTGGCGGATTTCCGCCAGCGACCGCGCTGACCTGCTGACATGCTCGGCTGCATGGTCACCGAGACGCTTTCACTCTGGCGTGACGCCGAGCGCTGCTACCGCGTGGTCACCGCCCGCGACCCGCGCTTCGACGGCCAGTTCATCATGGCGGTCCGCACCACCGGGATCTACTGCCGCCCGTCCTGTCCGGCGTCGACGCCGAAGGCGCAGAACGTCCGCTTCTTCCCGACGTCGGCGGCCGCGCAGGCCAACGGCTTCCGCGCCTGCCGCCGCTGCCTGCCCGACGCCGTGCCCGGCTCTCCGGACTGGAACGTGCGCGCCGACCTGGCCGCGCGGGCGATGCGCCTGATCTCGGACGGCACGGTGGAACGCGAAGGCGTCCCGGGGCTCGCGCGGCGGCTCGGCTACTCGGAACGCCAGCTCGGCCGGGTGCTCACCGCCGAGCTGGGTGCGGGGCCGCTCGCGCTGGCCCGGGCGCACCGCGCGCATTCGGCGCGGCTGCTCATCGAGATGTCCGAGCTGCCGCTGACCGACGTCGCCTTCGCGGCGGGCTTCTCCAGCGTGCGGCAGTTCAACGAGACGATCCGCGAAGTGTTCGCGACGACGCCTTCGCAGCTTCGCGCCTCCGCGGCGTCACGGCGTGGGCGTCTGGGCGACGTGAGCGGCACCCGGCTCAGCCTGCGGTTGCCGTTCCGGCCGCCGTTCGACGCTTCGGGGCTGCTTCGCTTCTTCGCCGACAACGCGGTGCCGGGCGTCGAGGAGGTCACCTCGGAGTCCTACGCGCGCACCCTGCGGCTCGCCCACGGCACCGGTGTCGTGCGGCTGACGCCGTTGCCCGATCACGTGCGCTGCGAGCTGGTGCTCACCGACCTGCGCGACCTCGGCAGCGCGGTCAGCCGGGTGCGCCGGCTGCTCGACCTCGACGCCGACCCCGCGGCGGTGACCCGTGTCCTCGGCGCCGATCCGGTGCTGGCCCCGGTGGTCGCGGCCGTGCCGGGGATCCGGGTGCCGGGCGCGGTCGACGGCGAGGAACTGCTGCTCCGCGCGCTGCTCGACGGCCCGCCGCCGGACGGCGACGAGGTGCCGGGCGAGTGGGGCGTGACCCGGCTGTTCCCGACCGCCGCCCAGGTCGCCGCGGCCTTGCCGAACCACGCCGGAGTCGTCGCACTGGCGGAAGGCAAGCTCGACGTGCACGTCGGGCGGGACGCGGCGGAGCTGCGGGCGGAACTGCTGGCGTTCGTCGCCCCGTCGACCGCTGACTACGTGGTCATGCGCGTCCTCGGCGCTCCGGACGTCCTGCTCGCCGACGACCCCGCCGTCCGCCGCGGCGCTGCCCGTCTGGGCATCGCACCGGACTCGCTCGGCGAGCAGTCCCGCGCGTGGACGCCGTGGTGCTCCTACGCCGGGATGTACCTCCGGCGCGCGGCCGCTCAGCCCTGTTCGCCCGGCCAGAGCACGGCCTGGGCGACGATGACCTGATCGCCGTCGAACGTCGCGGCCGGCGAACCGTGCAGGCGGTAGCCCAGCTCGAGCGCTTCGCTGACCCGGTGGCAGAACTTGGCGTCGTCCGGGCCGGTGAGCAGGCGGTAGCGGGGCAGGCCGTTCGGCGGCTGATCGGTCATGGCTTCATCTTGGCCGGGTGCTCAGCCCGCGCGCACCTCCAATGTCGACCCGGTCCGGGACTTGCGGACGCGCAGCCGGGTCGGGATGCGCTGCCGCAGCTCCTCGACGTGCGAGACCAGCCCGACCACCCGCCCGCCGGCCCGGAGCTCGTCGAGGATGTTCATCACGACGTCGAGGGTTTCGGCGTCCAGGGTGCCGAAGCCCTCGTCGACGAACAGGGTGTCCAGCAGCGCGCCGCCGGTCTCCCCCGCCACGACGTCGGCCAGCCCCAGCGCGAGGGCCAGCGACGCGAGGAACGACTCACCGCCCGACAGCGTCTTCGCCGGGCGGATGGTGCCGGAGTAGTCGTCCAGCACGTCGATGCCGAGGCCGCCGCGAGTGCCGCGTGCCCCGGCCGCGTCCGAGTGCACGAACGAGTACCGGCCCTGGCTCATCGTGCGGAGCCGGTGCGTGGCGGCGACGGCGACTTCTTCCAGCCGCGCCGCCAGGACGTACGACCGCAGCGACATCTTGCGGCTGTTCTGCCCGCGCCCGTTGACGACCTCCGAGAGGGCTCGCAGCTCCGCATACTCCGCCTCGGCCGGCTCGAGCCCGGCCAGTGCTTCCCGGAGCAGCCCGGCCAGCCGGTTCAGCTGCTCGTGCTGCGCGGCGGCCACCCGCAGCGCCGCGTACGCGGAATCGGCACGGGCCCGGGCCAGCTGGGCCGCGTCGGCCGCGCGGCCGACGTCCGCCACGTCGTCCGGCGAGATCCCGAACAGGTCCGGCTCGGCCAGCAGCGCCCGCGCGCCCGCGGCGGCCGCCTCGGCCTCGGCGATGCCCTGTTCGAGCTTCTCGATCTGCTCGTCCGGCAACATCGCGGCCCGGGCCCTCTTCAGGGATGTGAACCCCTTCGCCGTGACCGCCGCGTCGACCAGCGTTTTCTGCTGGGCCACCCGCTCGCGGGCGCCGGTGACCGCGGTGCGCGCCTCCGCGACCGCCTCCAGGGCCTCGGCCAGGCCGAGCAGGTGCTGCCGGCGCGCGCCGACGTCCGCGAACTCGCCCCGGCCGGCGACCAGGCGGCGTTCCCGCTCGGCCAGCCGCTCCTCCAGGGCGCGGACGTCGGTCGTGGCTTCGGTGGCCGCCTGCTCCGCCCGGCGCAGGCGTTCGGTGCGGGCTTCGAAGTCGCGCTCCAGCAGGACGACCTGCTGGCTCAGCTTGGCCTTCGCGGCGGCCTGCGTGGTCAGCTCCGCGACGGTGGCGCGGGCCTCCGCCAGCTCGGCGGTGATCGACTCGGCCGTGCGCCCGGCCAACCGCTCGATCAGCCCGGCCAGCCGCGCCTTCGCCTCCTCCAGCGCGACGACGACCCGCTGTCGCACTGCGTCCGCCGCCTGCTCGGCCTCCTCGGCCGCGCGTTCCTCGGCCGGGTCGACCAGTTCGACGTCCCGGCTCGCCTTCGCCGGGTGCTCGGCCGACCCGCACACCGGGCACGGCGCGCCGTCCGGCAGCGCGGCGGCCAGCTCGGCCGCCATTCCGTCCAGCCGCCGCTCGCGCAGGTCGAGCCGGCGTTGCCGGGCCGCCTGGTGCGTGTCGACGACCTCGCGCAGCTTGGCTTCGCCGCGCTGGACCTTCGCCTGGGCCTCGGGCAGTTCGGCGGCGTCACGCGCGAAGGCGCGCAGCTCCTCCACCTTCGCCTTGGCGCCGTCGAGTTTCGCCTCGGCTTCGGCCGCGGTCAGCGCGTCCGCACGCAGTTTCGCCAGCTGGCCGGGGAGCACGGCCAGCTCGGCGGTCAGCTCCTCGACCTGCTGCCCGGCCGTGACGGCGGCCAGCTTCCGGTCGTCCCGGCGCATGACGTCCAGTTCTTGCTGTTCGGCCTCGGCGACCAGCTCCGCGACCGCGCCCGCCTCTTCGCGCGCGGCGGCCGCCCGCGCCTTCAGGTCGCCGGTGGCCCGGGTGCCGAACTCCCGCAACCGGGCCCCGCGGGCCTTCTCCGCCTGCTCGGCTTCGGTCAGTTCGGCGATCCGCCGATCCAGCAGGTCCGCCTCCACGGCGACGCCGGCCGCCCGCCGCGCGGCCGCGACCTCCTGCGCCCACTCGGCCCGCTGTGGCGCCTGCTCGGTGATTTCGAGGAGCCGCAGGTGGGCGTGGCGGACCCGGCGGATCTTCTCCGCGCCCGCGCGTTCTTCCTGCAGGTAGACGTCGGCGCGCTGCGCGGTCGCCCTGGCCTGCTCCTCTTCGGCCGTGACCCGGGCGACACGGCCGGCGGACTCCGTGAGCACCGCGCAGACCCACTCGGGGATGTCCGCCTCGGGCGGCTCCTGCTGCGCTTCCTGCGCGTACCGGGCCAGGAGTTCCCGCATCTTCTGCTGGCGTTCGGCCAGTTCCCGGCCGCGCTCGGCGCGCAGGTCGGCGAACCAGCGTTCGACGTCGGCGAAGCGCTCGGTGCCGAACAGCCGCTCCAGGAGCTTCTCGCGCTCGGCGGTGTCCGAACGCAGGAAGCGGGCGAACTCGCCCTGGGGCAGCAGCACGACCTGGAAGAACTGGGCCGCGGTCATCCCGAGCAGCCGCTCGACGGTGCGCGCGACCTCTTCGATCCGGATCAGGCCCTCCGGCGGCAGCCCGGCGGGCGCGGTGCCGACCCAGCTCAGCGAAACCCGGGCCTGCTGGGTGGTGGTGCCCTCGCCGCGCCGCTTCGGCCGCTGGTACTCCGGGTTGCGCACGATCTTCAGCCGGTGCCCCTGCACGGTGAGCTCCAGCGCGACCTCGGTGACCTGGTCGGGCTCGGCGAGGTCGCACCGAAGCCGTTTGGCCTCGTTGCGGGCGCCGGGAACCACGCCGAACAACGCGAACGCGATCGCGTCGAGCAGCGTCGTCTTGCCCGCGCCGGTTTCGCCGTGCAGGAGGAAGAGGCCGTCGGCGCCGAGCACGTCGAAGTCGACCACTTCGCGTGCGCAGTACGGCCCGAAGGCTTCGACCTCCAGCCTGTGCAGCCTCATTTCGCGAGGGCCCCCGGTCGGCCGCTTCCAGGGCCAGGAGCAGGAGCTGCTCTTCGCCTTCGCTCGGCGGGGCACCGCGGCAGTCGTCGAGGAAGCTGCGCGAGACCTCGATGTCGGACCGGCCGCGGACGGCGTCGGAATAGCGCAGCGGGGCGCCGGCGTGCCCGCCCGCGGGCTCCCACTCCAGGTGCACCGCGTACGGGAACCGCTCGCGCAGCCGCCGCATCGCGTCGACCGGGCGGACCCGGTCGGTGACCGTGACGGAGAGGAAGTGGTCGAGGTATCGGTCGTGTTCCGGGTCGGCCAGGAGGTCCTCGATGTCGCCTTCGAGGGTGGCAAGGGCTCTCGGCACGGGCAGTTCGTGGCGCCGGACCTCGCGCAGGCCGTGCTCGTCCACCTCGACCAGCCAGACGGATTTGCGTTGGCGCGCCTCGGAAAACGAGTACGCCAGCGGGCTGCCGGAGTAGCGAAGGTGCTCGGCGAGCGTCTGCGGGCCGTGGAGGTGACCGAGGGCTACGTAGTCGACGCCGTCGAAGACCGAGCCGGGCACCTGCTCGACGCCGCCGACCGCGATCGTCCGCTCGGAGTCGGTGGGTTCGCCGCCGGTGACGAACGCGTGCGCGAGCACGACCGAGCGGACGCCGGGCCGGGTTTCCAGGTCCGCGCGGATCCGGCGCATGGCCTCGGTGAGCACGCCGGTGTGACCGCGCGCCTCCGGCACGCCGAGTGCGTGGCGCGCCGGTTCCGGTTCCAGGTAAGGGATGCCGTAGACGGCGACCGGGCCGCCGTCGCCGTCGAGGAGCACCGGTTCGGCCAGCCCGGCGACGGTGGTGCGCAGGTGGAGGCCGCCGGCCGCGGCGAACTCCGCGAAGGCGCCGAGGCGGGGCGCGGAGTCGTGGTTCCCCGGTGTGACGACGAGCTGCGCGCCGGCCGCGCGGATCCGGGCGACGACCTTCGTGGCGACCCGCACGGCTTCGGCGGAGGGGACCGCGCGGTCGTAGATGTCGCCTGCCACCAGGACGGCGTCGATCGCCTCGCCGGCCACGAGGTCGGCGAGGTGCCCGAGCACCGCTTCCTGTTCCGCGAGCAGATCGGCGCCGTGGAACGTGCGGCCGATGTGCCAGTCGGACGTGTGCAGGAATCTCACGGTGGCCAACGGTACGACCCGCGTCCGACGAAATCGCGCAGGCACGCCGCCTTCTCACTCGAACGTGTGTACTAACACGAGCGGGCAAGATCGGACACGCCCTGCCGTGAATCGATGTGTTCGCAGGTCAGCTACCCAGAGCGACGGTTCGGGTGCGTTTTTTGTCGGTGCGGTCCGCCATGATGTCCGCGAGCCCGGGAATCCGGGCGCAGCGAAGTCCGGATTCCGGTCGGAGGAGGCGAAGTGGCGACCGTGCTGACCACGGCGGCGATCGTGCTGGCGGTCCTGCTGCTGTTCGCCGTCGCGCTGTTGTGGCGGCTGTACCAGGACGGGATGCGCCGCGCGGACGCGGCGGCCCGGCTGGTGGCGGCCGAGCGGGCCAAGGCGGACCAGCAGCAGCTGGCGCTGCGGCGGTACGAGGTGGCGTTCGCTTCGATCAGTGGCCGGGGCGAGCTGGGCGAGCAGGTCCTGGTCGAGACGGCCCGTGCGCTGGGCCTGCGGGAGGATCTGCACTTCACGCTGCAGACGGACCTGGGCGGCGGTGGCTCGGCCAAGCCGGACATGGTGCTGCGCGTCGGCGGCGGCCGCACGGTCCCGGTGGACGCGAAGGCGAGCATGGCAACGTGGTCCGAGGCGGTGGAAACGGACGACCCGGACGAGCGGCTGGACGCGTTGCGCGCGCACGTGCGGCAGATCCGCTCCCGGGCCGCCGAGCTGGCGGGCAAGGGCTACCAGCGTTGGGCGGACGCGATCTACGGAACGATCATGTTCGTGCCTTCGGACGCGGCGGTGGTGGCGGCGATGGACACGGACCCGGAGCTGTTGCGCTGGTTGATCGACCGCCGGGTGTTCTTGTGCGGCCCGACGGGGTTCGGGGTGCTGGCCTCGGCGGCCCTGTTCGCGGCGAGCGACCGCACGCTGGAGGCGGACGTGGAGCAGGTGCGGGCCGGAGCGGCGGCGGCCCACCGGGCGGCGGGTGGCGCGGTGGAGGCGTTGAACCTGTCGAGCACGCACCTGCAGCGGTTCCTCTCGGCGCGGCGGCGGGAGCTGGAGGCGTTGGAGACGTTCCGGTCGACGGTGGCGCCGTTGTCGGAGGCTTCGGGGAGTCCGGCGGAGGTGCCGACGGTGCGGAAGGGGGACGAGCTGGCGGCGAGCTGAGCGCTTGGTGCCGGGGCCGGGGGCCGGTTGGGGTGGCCGGAGGTTCGAGGCGGGTCCGCCGGGCGGCCGACCGCGAGCCCGGGCACGGCAGCGTGGACCCAAACGGTCGGCCGGCGTGCCCCGAGGGTCGGCTGGCGTGCCTCGAGGGTCGGCTCGCGTACCCGAATGGTCGGCCAGCGTGCCTCGAGGGTCGGCTCGCGTACCCGAATGGTCGGCCAGCGTGCCTCGAGGGTCGATCGGCGTGCCTCGAGGGTCGGCTTGCGTACCCGAATGGTCGGGCTGCGTACCCGAATGGTCGGGCTGCGTGCCTGGAGGGTCGGGCTGCGTACTCGGGGAGTCGGCCGGTGAGCCGTCACCGCAGATGCTCCAACCGACCCTCCAGGTACGCGAGCCGACTGTCTGGGTGCGCGAACCGGCCGTTCAGGTGCCGGATGCGGTCTGACCAGGGGTAACTCTTGTTCGAAGGCGCGCGTCAGGGCCGTTGGGGCTTGGTGCGGGGGCGGTCGCCGAGGGGGAACCTGAGAGCTTGCCGAGGCCGGGAGTTGTCGCTGTCGGCCTGGGCGAGGCACCCTTGCCTGAGCGGGCCGCCGGCTCGCCGGTCAGCTCTGCCCTCGTGCCGCCGGATCGGGTCCGCCGGTGGCTGTCGGCCCACGTCGGCGGCGGTGCTGGCAAGATCTTCACAACCACGAGATACGGTGTTGCCCTGTGACCGCGATTCGCGATCGCCAGAGCGATCCAGATGCCGACGACGTCCCCGTTGCGTGGGATGAGCGTCCTGTCGTCGGTTCGAGGCGGGGACTGCCCTGGTGGGCGGCGGTCCTGGTCGGCCTCGGCCTGGCGATCGTCGGTGCCCTCCTCGGTAAACCCAGCCAGGGCAGCATCCCGCTCGTCTTCACCGTCTGCTACATCGCCGGGGCCGTGATCGCGGTCTGCGCGGTGAAGCGCCGCGGCCTGTTCGGGCCCATGGTGATGCCGCCGCTGGTGCTGGCCGTCGTCGTGCCCGGTGTGATCCTGCTGACGTCCGGCTCCCAGGGCGACGACATGCTGTCGAAGGCGCTGAACATCGGCACCCCGCTGATCAACGGCTTCCCGACCATGGCCATCACCACGGGCATCACGCTGCTGATCGGCTTCGTCCGCATCTTCCGCGAGCGCGACCCGGACGCCCCGAAGAAGCCCGGCAAGAAGACCGAGGACGACGACAAGCGCCCCGCGGCCGCCGCACGTCCCCGGCCGGCCGGCTCGAACCGCACCGGCCAGACCCCGCTCCCGCCCGGCGCACGCCGCGGCCGCGAAGGCGAACCGCCGCGACGCCCCCGCCCACCCGCGGACGGCGAACGCCGCGCCCCGCGCGCCGGCGCGCCTGCCGAACGAGACCCGGGCACCCGCGGCACGCGCAAGCCGCCACCGGCCACCCGGCGCACCCCCCGCCCGGAGGAGGGCGACCCCCGCCGGCGCGAGCCCCGCGGCGACGCACCGCGGCGACGTCCGCGCCCGCCCGAGGACGGCCGGGACACCCCGCCGCCCCGCCGCCCGTCCGGCGGCCGGGCCGCTCCGCCTCGCCGGAACCGTCCCTGGGACGAAGAAGAACGCTGACCCGACGCGCGCGCCGAGCACAACTCGCGCGCCGAAGGGAGTCACGCGTGATCCAGGAGGCATCGCGCGTGATGGGGCGGGCCACACACGTGACCGGAGAGGCATCGCGCGTGATCGGACGGGCCACACGCGTGACCCGAGAGGCATCACACGTGGTCAGCGGCGCACCCCGCGGAGTCGAGGCGCGCCCCCGCGTGATCGGAGACGGATCTCGCGTGATCAAAAGCGGCTCTCGCGTGATTGGAAGCGGATCTCGCGTGATCAGGGGCGCATCACGCGTGACTGGAGGGGCATCACGCGTGATTGCGCGGGCATCGCGGGTTGGTGGTCAGACCTTGCGGAGTTCCTTCGGGGGCGCGAACGTGATCTTCTCGTTGGCCGT
Organism: Amycolatopsis sp. Hca4; assembly: GCF_013364075.1. Lineage (GTDB taxonomy): Bacteria > Actinomycetota > Actinomycetes > Mycobacteriales > Pseudonocardiaceae > Amycolatopsis. The sequence continues at coordinate 7,555,526 of NZ_CP054925.1, read as the reverse complement.
CGTGACCTCGTTGACTTCGCCGTAGCCGCGCTCGGCCAGCCAGGCCAGCAGGTCCATCACCAGCTCGTCCGGCACCGAGGCACCCGACGTCACGCCCACCGTTGTCACGCCGGACAGCCACGCCTCGTCGACCTCGTGCGCGAAGTCGACCAGGTACGAAGCACGAGCGCCCGCCTTCAGCGCCACCTCGACCAGGCGCTTCGAGTTGGACGAGTTCGTCGAGCCGACCACCAGCACCAGGTCGCACTCGGCGGCCATCGCCTTGACCGCGACCTGGCGGTTCGTCGTCGCGTAGCAGATGTCGTCGCTCGGCGGGTCCAGCAGGTTCGGGAAGCGGTCGCGGAGCTGGTCGACGCGCTCCATCGTCTCGTCGACCGACAGCGTCGTCTGGGAGAGCCAGATCACCTTCGACGGGTCGCGCACCTCGACCTTGTCGACGTCCTCGGCCGTGTCGACCAGCTGGACCTTGTCCGGCGCCTCGCCGGCCGTGCCCTCGACCTCTTCGTGGCCCTCGTGGCCGATCAGCAGGATGTCGTAGTCGTCCTTCGCGAACCGGTTGACCTCCTTGTGCACCTTCGTCACCAGGGGGCAGGTCGCGTCGATCGTGCGCAGGTTCCGCTCGGCCGCCTCCGCGTGCACCATCGGCGAGACGCCGTGCGCGGAGAACACCACCAGCGCGCCCTCGGGCACCTCGGACGTCTCGTCGACGAAGATCGCGCCGCGCTCACGCAGCGTCTCGACCACGTGCTTGTTGTGGACGATCTCCTTGCGGACGTACACCGGGGCGCCGTAGACCTCGAGGGCCTTCTCGACGGCGATCACCGCGCGGTCGACACCCGCGCAGTAACCACGGGGTTTGGCGAGCAGCACCCGCTTGCCGGAGGCGGTTCCGGTGATCGTCGGGGTACCCGCGGGCTCGATTCCGGGACTCGCTGCACTCATGCCCCCAGGGTACGGGCAGCCCCGGGACGGCCTCGAAGTCCCTTTCGGGTGAGCTTCGTCCCCCTACCGAGCTGTGCGACCGGTCACGCGCTGCGCGCATTCGGTTGGGCAGGAAAGGTGCTCATGCGGCAGGCTGGGACCCATGAAGCCATTCCCGCTCCCCCTCCGGGTCGCCGCGGGCCTCGCCGTCTCCACCGCCGAGCGGGTTCGCGAACTTCCCCGGCAGCTGGCCGGGCTCCCGGTGACCGTGGTCAGCCAGGTGCTGCAGGCCTCCATGCGGGTCCAGCAGCACGTCACCGAGCTGGCGATCAAGGGCGACAACGCCCTGTCGAGCCTGCGCCCGGTCGAGGACACGCCGAGCTGGGCCACGTTCGACGAGGACGCCGAGCCCGAGGTGCCGCCCGCCCGGCCGAACGGCGCCGCGGTCGCCGAAGTGCCCGAACCGCGGTCGGAGATCAACGGCCGCGTGCCGTCGGCGGCCGAACTGGAAGCCGAGCTGGGCGATCCCTGGGCCGAGGAGGAACGCGCGCTCGCCGAGGACCACGCCGACGGCGAGAACGACAGCGAAGCCGAACCGCCGAAGACGCCGAAGCCGGGCACGCCCAAGGTCGACAAGAAGACCAAGAGCGAGACGCCGAGGACCAGCGCCGCGGGCTACGAGGGGCCGGCCGGCCTGACCGGCTACGACCAGCTCACCCTTCCCCAGCTGCGCGCCCGGCTGCGGCAGCTGTCGATCGAGCAGCTCGAGACCATCCTCGACTACGAACGCGCGCACGCCGACCGTGCGTCGTTCACCGGCATGCTGTCCCGCCGGATCGCCAACGCCCGCAAGGCGGAACAGTCCAAGGAAGACGGCACGGAAGACCGGTGAGCACCGAGTCCGCACAGGCTCCCGCGAGCACCGCGGAAGCGCCGTGGCCGGTCCGGACCGTCGCGCGCAAGATCGGCGACTGGATCCACCGGCTCGGCGCCGTCTGGGTCGAGGGCCAGGTCACCCAGGTCAGCTCGCGCCCGAACACGCAGACGGCGTTCCTGACCCTGCGCGACCCTTCGGCGGACGTCTCGATGTCCGTGACCTGCCCGAACTGGCTGATCCGCGAGATGGAGCCACCGCTGCGGGAGGGCGCGAGCGTCGTCGTGCACGCGAAGCCGTCGTACTTCTTCGGCCGCGGCACGATCAGCCTGCGTGCCGACCAGATCCGCGCGGTCGGCATCGGCGAGCTGCTGGCCAGGATCGAACGCCTCAAGAAGCTGCTGACCGCCGAGGGCCTGTTCTCGGCCCAGCGCAAGCGGCCGATCCCCTTCCTGCCGAAGGGCGTCGGGCTGATCACCGGCCGGGCGTCGGCGGCCGAGCGGGACGTCCTGGCCAACGCGCAGGGGCGGTGGCCGCACGTCCGGATCAAGGTGCTCAACACGGCCGTGCAGGGCTCGCAGGCGGTCCCGCAGGTCATGCGCGCGCTGCGGATCTTCGACGCCGACCCGGAGATCGACGTCATCGTCATCGCCCGCGGCGGCGGCAGCGTCGAGGACCTGCTGCCGTTCTCCGACGAGGCGCTGTGCCGCGCGGTGTCGGCCGCGGGCACGCCGGTGGTCAGCGCGATCGGGCACGAGCCGGACACCCCGCTGCTCGACTACGTCGCCGACCTGCGGTGCTCGACGCCGACCGACGCCGGGAAGCGGATCGTCCCTGACCTGCGCGAAGAGACCGAACGCGTCCGGCAGATGCGCGACCGCGGGCGCCGCGCCCTGCACGGCTGGGTCGACACGCAGGCGCGGGTGCTCAACCAGATCCGCAGCCGCCCGTCGCTGGCCGACCCGCTGGGCCCGATCCAGCGGCGGCAGGACGACGTCGACGTCCACCGCGAACGCGGGCGCCGCGCGATGCTGACCTTGCTCGCCAAGGACCAGGCCGAGCTGGCGAGCTCGCGGGCCCGGCTGACCGCGCTCGGCCCGGCGGCGACGCTGGCCCGCGGGTACGCGGTCGTGCAGTTCGTCGATCCGCAAGGCAACCTCCAGGTACTCCGCTCCGTCTCCGAAGTCGAGGCCGGTGCCCAGCTGCGCGTGCGGGTGGGTGACGGCGCGATCAAGGCGGTGGCGGAAGGAGAGCAGGAGTGAAGGTGACGTTCCTCCCGCTCACCGTGGACGCGGCGAGGAGACTCGGCGCGCGCCCGCTGCTGGACCAGGCGGTGCGCACCGACCGCGCCGCCGCGGAGTGCTGGACGGCCCTGCTCGCCGGCTGCGGCACCGCCGCCCGCCGCGACCTGGGCCCGCAGCTGCGGCGGCTGTCCGAAGCGACGTCGATGCAGGTCGGCTCGCGGTGGTGGTTCGCCGAGGGCGCCGGGCACCGCAAGCGGGTGGCCGGGGCGCAGGAGAACCTCGAAGAGGCGATTGCGGACGGTGACGGGCAGGAGTTCGCTCTCGCCTTCGTGGGTTACGACCACGCGATGGCCAGCGCGGTAGTGTGCGCGAACAGCGTGCAGGCCCGGAAGGTCGGAGAACACCGAGCGTGAGTGAAACAACCGGCGAGGAACTCGGCTACGAGCAGGCTCGTGACCGCCTGGTCGAGGTCGTCCGCGAGCTGGAGGCCGGCGGGCTCTCCCTCGAGCAGTCACTCGCGTTGTGGGAGAAGGGCGAGAAGCTCGCGAAGGTGTGTGAGCGCCATCTCGAAGGCGCCCGCGAGCGCATCGAAGCCGCCCTCGCGTCCGTGGAGGACGACTCCGAGCAGTGAGGTAGGCCATGCCGACGGTATCTGGAATCAGCGCGGGTATCTGACAGACTGTTGACCCGCCAGTTCCAGCATCCGGGAGGCAATGATGTCCGCCGCAGAGAGTCGTCGTGAAGCGCCCGACCGCAACCTCGCGATGGAGCTGGTCCGAGTCACCGAAGCCGCCGCCATGGCCGCCGGCCGCTGGGTCGGCCGCGGCGACAAGATCGGCGGGGACGGCGCGGCCGTCGACGCGATGCGCCAGCTCGTCTCGACGGTGTCGATGCGCGGGGTCGTGGTGATCGGCGAGGGCGAGAAGGACGAAGCGCCCATGCTGTTCAACGGCGAAGAGGTGGGCAACGGCGACGGCCCGGACTGCGACGTCGCGGTCGACCCGGTCGACGGCACCACGCTGATGGCCAAGGGCATGCCGAACGCCCTCGCGGTGCTCGCGGTCGCCGAGCGCGGCGCGATGTTCGACCCGTCCGCGGTCTTCTACATGGAGAAGCTGGCCGTCGGACCGGAAGCCGCGGGCAAGGTGGAGCTCGGCGCGCCGATCGCGGAGAACATCCGCCGGGTCGCCAAAGCGAAGAACAGCAGCGTCGGCGACGTCACCGTGTGCATCCTCGACCGCCCGCGCCACGAGCAGATCATCAAGGAGGTCCGCGAGGCGGGCGCGCGGATCCGGTTCATCTCCGACGGCGACGTCGCGGGCGCGATCGCCGCGGCCCGCCCGACCACCGGCGTCGACATGCTGATCGGCATCGGCGGCACCCCCGAAGGCATCATCGCGGCCTGCGCCATGAAGTGCCTCGGCGGCGAGCTGCAGGGCCGGCTGTGGCCGAAGGACGACGCCGAGCGTGAGAAGGCCCTCGCCGCCGGGCACGACCTCGACCGGATCCTGCTCAACGACGACCTCGTCCGCGGCGACAACGTCTTCTTCTGCGCCACCGGCGTCACCGACGGCGACCTGCTGCGCGGCGTCCACTACCGCGAGGGCGGGGCGACGACGCAGTCCATCGTGATGCGGTCCAAGTCCGGGACCGTCAGAATGATCGACGGCTACCACCGGCTGAACAAGCTGCGGGCGTACTCCTCGGTCAACTTCGACGGCCACCTGGACGCGCCCGACGACGACGTCGTACCCCCGCTGCCGTAAGGAGATCCGTGACCAGGCGACTGACGGCTGTACTGGCCCTGATCCTCGCCGCACTGGTCCCGGGCACCGCCGTGGCCGCCCCCGCGATCGTCGGGGGCGTCGCGGCGGACCAGCCGTACCCGTTCACGGTGTCGCTGCACACCGCGTCGGGCAAGTTCTACTGCGCGGGCGCGCTGATCGCGCCCACCTGGGTGGTGACGGCCGCGCACTGCGCGTACGGCAAGGCGCCTGCCGACATCTCGCTGCGGGCCGGCTCCAACGATTCGAGCCAGGGCGGCGAAGTCACCCCGCCCGCCGAAATCATCGTCAACCCGGCGTTCAACACCCAGAGCCCGGCGGGCGACATCGCACTGCTGCGGCTGCCCAAGCCGGTTTCGGCGGCGCCGATCGGGCTCGCGGCGGCCGCGTCGCCGGGCACCGCCACCCGCATCCTCGGCTGGGGCCAGACGTGCCCGAAGGTCAACTGCGGTGCGGTCCCCACGGCACTGCAGCAGCTCGACACCCGGATCGTCGAAGGCACGAAGTGCACGTCAGTGTTCGACGGCACGGCCGAGCTGTGCACCGACAACCCCGGGGGCAAGTCCGGTGCGTGCTTCGGCGACTCCGGCGGCCCCGAGATCGTGCGCGAAGGCGACCAGTGGCAGCTCGTCGGCGTCACCAGCCGCCCGGGCAACAACGACCCGGAATGCGCGACGGCGCCGTCGATCTACACCTCCGTCGTCGCCTACGCGCCGTGGATCGCGGAGAAGACGAAGGCTTGACCTATTCGGCGTTGCTCGAGTGGCCCGGGAACAGGTGGGCGTCCGGGTCGAGCGCCACGGCGATGTTGTTGACGGCCGTCGCCGCTTCGCCGAAGCCGGTCGCGATCAGCTTCACCTTCCCCGGGTACGCGGCGACGTCGCCGGCGGCGTAGACGCGTTCGCGCGCGGTCGCCATGGTCGAGTCGACGGCGATCGCGCGGTGGTGGATCTCCAGGCCCCAGCTCTCGATCGGGCCGAGGTCGGCGGTGAACCCCAGCGCCGCGACGACGGCGTTGGCCGGCAGCCGCTCGTCGCCCGCGCCCTTGACGGCGACGTCGACGGCTTCGAGCGAGCCGTCCGGCGCTTCGACGAACCGGGTGACCTCGGCGTCGGTGATGATCCGGGTGCCCAGCTCGCGGGCCTGCCGGACGATCGACTCGGCGGCGCGGAACTTCGCGCGCCGGTGCACCAGCGTCACGCTCGCCGCGACCGGGTGCAGGGCGAGGATCCAGTCGAACGCCGAGTCGCCGCCGCCGACGACCACGACGTGCTGCCCGGCGTGCGCGGCCAGCGAGGGGACGAAGTGGACCATGCCGCGGCCGAGCCAGCCGTCGCCGGCCGGCAGCGGGCGCGGGGTGAACTCGCCGATGCCCGCGGTGATCAGGACCGCGCGGGCCCGCAGCGTCTCGCCGCCGTCGAGGGTCAGCTCGACGCCGTCGGCGGCCGGCTCCAGCTTCTCGGCCTTGCGCCCCAGCAGGTACTTCGGCTTGAACGGCGCGGCCTGCTTCACCAGGCCTTCGACCAGATCGCGGCCGCGGACCTCGGCGAACCCGCCGACGTCGTAGATCATCTTCTCCGGGTACATCGCGGTCACCTGGCCGCCCGGCTCGGGCAGCGAGTCGACCACCGCCATCGAAAGGCCGCGGAACCCGGCGTAGTAGGCGGCGAACAGGCCCGTCGGGCCCGCACCGATGATGACGAGGTCGTACGGATCCCCAGCAACGTCAGTCATGCTCGCTCCAGCCAGTGGTGGATGGCGGTGATCGAGAACACAGCCGATCCTAGCCGGATCGCGCGGGGATGTTCCGGTGTCCGTAGAGGCCGAGCAGCCAGGTGTGCCGGATGGCCGAACGGGCGCGGTCGTAGGCGTCGCCGGTGTCGAGCCAGATGGCCTGGGTGAGCAGCTCGATCGTCGCGGCGACGACGGTGCGGGCGGTGAACGGCGGCGGGAGGGGCAGCTCCGGCTCGGTCGTGCGCAGCCACACCGCCGTGCGGTCGAACACCGCTTCGCTCGCCCGCAGCATCTCTTCGCGTGCTTCGAGGCCCGCGTCGCCGAGGGCGTAGATCTCCAGGAGGACCGCGCGGGCCACCACGGGACGGCGGCGCACGTAGCCGACGACGAAGTCGCCGCACGCGGTGACAGCGTCGAGCGGGCTCGGCGCCTCGGCCGCGACCGACACACCCTGGTCGAGGAATTCGCCGGTCACCGACCGGTAGGCGGCCAGGAACGCGGCCTGCTTGCCGCTGAACTGCTCGTAGAACGACGTGCGGGACACGCCCGCGGACGCCGTGACGTGGCCGACCGTGGTGGCCGCGTACCCGCGCTCGCCCACGTTGGCCAGCACCGCTTCGACCAGCCGGGCGCGCTGGGCCCGCGCCACCTCTTCCCGGCTGAGGCTGTGCGGCCCTTTGGGGAGACGCGTCTGCATCGCGGCACCGTACCCGGCGGGTGGTCCCGCCGGGTACGGCCGCGGTCAGGCCGGCTGTTCCGGGTCGAGCGCGTTGCCCGCCGGGATGTGGCCGCAGCTCGACGGCGCCGCCTTCCCGGCGAACCGGTCGGCCAGCCAGCCGATCGCCGCCGGCGCCCACGCCGCCGCGCCGCCGACGTGGCTGAGCGCGTCGTACTGCGTGTACTTGGTCGATCGGTTGCCGGTGGCGCAGTACTGCCGGGCCAGCGCCCGCACGTCGCCGGCCACCATCACGCCGTCGCCGGTGCCGATGCCCGGGAGGTTGCTCGTGGTGCCTTCGAGGAACCCGGCGTTGCCCTGCGCGATGAACCCGGGCACCGACGGGGTCGGCGCGGACCCGATGTTGACCTTGTTCACCGCGGCGACGAACGGCGGCACCGAGTTCGGGTTCGCGTACTCCGGCTTGGCGATCTTCTGCCAGGTCAGTCCCGGGTACCGGCCGAGCGCGGTGATGATCGACGCGTGCTCCAGCTCGTCGAGCACCTTCAGCCCGTACTCGCTCGCGTACGGGCGCAGGTCGATGTCGTAGCTGCGGGCGACGCCGATCAGCGCCATCGGGATGACACCGGACCAGACCGGGCTGCCGGCGACGTACCTCAGGTTGTGCGCGGGGTCGACGAGGACGCCGCCTTCGGTGAAGCCGACCAGGTTTTCGTCGACGTCGGGGGCGTAGCTCGGCGCCAGCGCGGCCGCCCAGCCGGTCGCGATCGCGCCGCCCGAGTAGCCGAGGAGGCCGAACTTCGTGGCCTTGGTCATCCCGGTCGCGGCGGAGCTGGTGACCGCGCGGATCGAGTCGAGGGTGTTCGTGCCGTACTCCGGCCCGGCGGCGAAGTCCGCGGTCTGGCCTTCGGTGTCGGGCACGACGACGTTGTAGCCCAGCAGCAGCGACGGCAGGAGCAGCAGCGACTCGCCGTTGGGCAGGAGGCCGCCGAGGGTGACGTCCCCGGCGATGGCCCGCGACGGCGCGTCGGCGGGGTCGAGCGAGTCGTAGGCCGACTGGTACGACACGGCTTTCGTGGTGTCGCCGGTGATGCTGCGGACCACCGAGGTGACGTTGGCCGCCGGGCGGCCCTGCGCGTCGGTGGTCCGGTAGAGCAGCTGGACGGCCTGCACCGGAGTCGCCAGCCCGACGACGTGGTAGGCCAGCGTCCGGGTCTTGAGGACGGTCCCGGGCGCGTACGACGACAGCGGCGTGCTGCCGTCGTAGGAGTAGAAGGAATCGGCGGACGCGGCGGCCGGAACGGCCGGAGCGGCGGCGAGGGTCAGCGCGAGCGCGGCGGCGATCGCGGCGGTGCGAACGGTCATGACTCCCCTTTGAATCATGAAGCTGATCACGCGGATCGCCGTAACCTACCAGCGAGTAGGTGTGGTGTACAGGTGCGTACACCATCCGGTGAGCGGGGTGCGCAACGCCACCACGCGCCGGCCGCCGATCAGGTCCAGAATCGGTGACATGGCTGATCAGGAGTACCGGATCGAACACGACACGATGGGCGAGGTCCGCGTGCCCGCCGACGCGCTCTACCGCGCGCAGACGCAGCGGGCCGTGGAGAACTTCCCCATCTCCGGCCGGGGCCTGGAGCGCGCCCAGATCCGCGCGCTCGGCCTGCTCAAGGCCGCCGCCGCGCGGGTGAACCTGAAGCTGGGCGTGCTCGATGCCGACGTCGCCGACGCCATCGCGGCCGCCGCCGACGAGGTCGCCTCCGGGGCGCACGACGCGCACTTCCCGATCGACGTCTTCCAGACCGGGTCCGGGACGTCGTCGAACATGAACGCCAACGAGGTCATCGCCACCCTGGCTTCGCGCGCCCTGGGCCGGGACGTGCACCCGAACGACCACGTCAACGCGTCGCAGTCGTCGAACGACACGTTCCCGACGACCATCCACGTCGCCGCCACCGAAGCCGTCACCAAGGACGTCATCCCGGCGCTGGAGTACCTGGCCGGCGCGATCGAGGTCCGCGCCGCGGAGTGGGCCGACGTCGTGAAGTCCGGCCGCACGCACCTGATGGACGCCGTCCCGATCACGCTCGGCCAGGAGGCAGGCGCCTGGGCGTCGCAGATCCGCTTCGGTGTCGAACGGCTGAAGTCGGGCCTGCCACGGCTGGGCGAGCTGCCCATCGGCGGCACGGCCGTCGGCTCGGGCCTCAACGCGCCCGAGGGCTTCGGCGAGTCGGTCGCCGCGGAGCTCGCCGCGGTCACCGGGCTGCCGCTGACCGAGGCCCGCGACCACTTCGAGGCGCAGGCGACGCAGGACAGCGTCGTCGAGATGTCCGGGCACCTGCGCACGGTCGCCGTGTCGCTCAACAAGATCGCCAACGACCTGCGCTGGCTGGGCTCCGGCCCGCGCACCGGACTGGCCGAGCTGGCGCTGCCGGACCTGCAGCCGGGCTCGTCGATCATGCCGGGCAAGGTGAACCCGGTGATCCCGGAGGCGACCCTGCAGGTGGTCGCGCAGGTGATCGGCAACGACGCGGCCGTCGCGTTCGCCGGTGCCGCCGGCAACTTCCAGCTCAACGTGAACCTGCCGGTGATCGCCAGGAACGTCCTCGAATCGGCGCGGCTGCTGGCCGCCGTTTCCCGGCTGCTGGCGGACAAGGTGTTCGCGGGCATCACGGTGAACAGCGAGCGCACCCGGACCTACGCCGAGGGCTCGCCGTCGATCGTGACGCCGTTGAACAAGTACATCGGCTACGAAGAAGCCGCGGCGGTCGCGAAGCAGGCGTTGAAGGAGCTGAAGACGATCCGCGAAGTCGTCATCGAGCGCGGGTACGTGCGCGACGGCAAGCTCACCGAGGAGCAGCTCGACGAGGCGCTCGACGTGCTGCGCATGGCCCGCGGCGGCAAGGGATGAGCGACGCGGCCGGGCTGGGCGCCTTCCTGAAGGCCCGCCGCGCCGCCCTCGACCCGGCCGACCTCGGCCTGCCGCCGGGGGTCACCCATCGGCGGGTCAAGGGCCTGCGGCGGGAGGAACTGGCGCAGCTGGCCGGAATCAGCGTCGACTACTACACGCGACTGGAGCAGGGCCGGGCGAAGAACGTCTCGGAGGCGATCCTCGACGCGCTGGCCCGTGCCCTGCGCCTCGACCCGGGCGAGGAGTCCTACCTGCACAACCTCGCCGCGTCGAAGCGCGGTGAAGCACCCGCGCCCCAGCGGGTCCGGCCCGAGCTGCAGCAGCTGCTGGACGCGATCCAGGTACCCGCGTTCGTCTTCGGCCGCTACCTGGACGTGCTGGCGTGGAACGCCCTCGGCGGCGCGGTCGCCTTCGACTTCGCGCACCTCGAAGAGCGCAGCATGCCGAAGCTCGTCTTCACCGACGAACGCGCGAAACAGCTGCACCCCGAGTGGGACGCGGTGTGCCGCGAGCTCGTCGCCAACCTGCGGGCGGAGAGCGGGCGGCACCCCGGTGACCCGGGCTTCGCCCGGCTGGTCGAGGAGCTTTCGGCGGCCAGCGCCGAATTCCGCGCGCTGTGGGCGGAGCACGCGGTCCGGGAGAAGGCCCAGGGGTGGAAGCGGTTCGCGAACCCGGTGGTCGGCGAGCTGCGGCTGCGGTACGAGACGCTGCGCCTGCCGGACGACCCGGACCAGGGCCTGGTGGTCTACCACGCCGAACCCGGGTCGGCGAGCGAGCGCGCGCTCGGCCTGCTGGCCAGCTGGATCGCCGCCGACGACCGACCGGTGGACACTCTGCCGTCGCACCCCCGCGCCCGCTGAGCGCTGCCTGGGCCGAGGTCGCCGCCGTGCCGGCGCGATCGGGTACACCGTGACCGAGGACGGCCTGCTCGACCCCCTCCGCACCAGGCCGGACGGCCGACCGACAAGAAATTGTCGGTGGTCCGGGTCATGATGTCCGGGTGTTGCTGAGCGAGTTGGTCAGTGCGTCCGCCGAGCTGGCGGCGACGAGGTCCAGGAAGGCGAAGATCGCCCTCCTGGCCGCGGTGCTGCGCGCCGCCGAGGTCGGTGAGCTGCCCGTGGTGATCGCGTACCTGACCGGGCAGACGGCGCAGGACAGGCTGGGTGCGGGCTGGCGCACCCTGGCCGGGCTGGGCGCCGGCTCGGTCGCGGCGCCGGAGGCGACGGTCACCGAGGTGGACGCGGCGCTCACCGCGGCGGCCGGGGTCGCGGCGGGCACCGGCTCGAACACCCGGCGGCAGGAGGTGCTGCGGGCGCTGTTCGAGCGGCTCACGCCGGAGGAGCAGCAGTTCATGTTCCGGCTGGTCACCGGCGAGCTGCGGCAGGGTGCGCTGGAGGGCGTGATGGTCGACGCCATCGCGGCCGCGGCGGAGGTGCCCGCCGAAGACGTGCGGCGGGCGTTCATGCTGTCCGGGAAGCTGGGGGTCACCGGGGTCGCGGCGATCACCGGCGGGCAGGCGGCGCTCGTGGAGTTCCGGCTCACCCTCGGCACGCCGATCAAGCCGATGCTGGCTTCGCCGGCGGAGTCGCTGGACGAAGCCGTCGCCGAGCACGCCGAGGCGATCGTCGAGTACAAAATGGACGGTGCGCGGATCCAGGTGCACCGCCAGGGCGACGAGGTGCACGTCTGGACGCGGACGCTGCGCGAGATCACCGGGAGCGTGCAGGAGCTGGTGGAACTCGTGCGGGCGCTGCCGTGCGAGTCGGTGGTGCTCGACGGCGAGACGCTGGCCCTCACCGACGCCGGGCGGCCGCGGCCGTTCCAGGACACCATGAGCCGGTTCGGCAGCACCCGCGAGGAACAGGTCAAGGCCCTGCTGCTGCGGCCGTACTTCTTCGACTGCCTGCACCTCGACGGCGTCGACCTGCTGGACGCGCCGCTGTCGGAGCGCAACGCGGCGCTGCGGAAGGTCGCCGGGGCGCATGTGATCCCCGGCGAGGTGGGCACGTCCCGGGCCGCCGCGGTCCTGGAGGCGGCGATGGAAGCCGGCCACGAAGGGGTGATGGTCAAGGACCTGGCCTCGCCGTACGCGGCCGGGCGGCGCGGGCGGGCGTGGCTGAAGGTCAAGCCGGTGCACACGATCGACCTGGTGGTGCTGGCCGCGGAGTGGGGCCACGGCCGGCGCACCGGCACGCTGTCGAACCTGCACCTGGGCGCGCGCGACCCGGACGGCGGGCCGCCGATCATGGTGGGCAAGACGTTCAAGGGCATGACCGACGAGCTGCTGGCGTGGCAGACGAGGACGTTCCAGGAGATCGAGACCCACCGCGACGACTGGACGGTGTACGTCCGGCCGGAGGTCGTGGTGGAGATCGAGCTGGACAGCGCGCAGGTGAGCACCCGCTACCCCGGCGGGCTGGCGCTGCGGTTCGCCCGGGTGGTGCGCTACCGCCCGGACAAGGACCCGGCGGACGCCGACACGATCGACACGGTTCGCGGCCTGCTGCACGGCGATCGCTCGGAAGGAGGCTGACGACGAAAGTTCGGATCACGACATCTCGCGCGTCGGCGGTGCTTTCCGCCTAAAAGGAAAGACGAAAGTCGATGTCGCCCGCTCCCCTTTCTCGCCAGAGTGGCTGGCGGAATTCCTTCAGCCAGGGGAGAAACAGCATGAGATTGCGTGCCACCGCGGGGCTGCTCGCGAGCACGACCCTGCTCGTGACGGCGTTCGCCGGGCCGGCCGGAGCCACGCCCGTGCCGAACACGCCGGACGCCGGGCACCAGCCGTCGAAGCACCACTTCTCGGCGGCCGCGCGGTCGTTCGTCGGCGCCGACACGGTGGAGAAGCGGGTCGCCAAGCTGGAAGCGGCGATGGCGTCGCTGCCGAAGGAGAGCACCGCGTACAACGCGACGAAGCTGTGGAACGCCGGCATCACCGGGGCGGGCAGCACGGTCGCGACGCTGGTGTCCTTCGGCGACGACAAGGTCAAGCAGGTGCTCGACACCTACTCGAAGAACCACGGCCTGCCGCCGGCGAACCTGGAGGTCATCCAGCCGTCCGGGCCGGTGCCGTCGTGCACCGCGCCCGGTGTCGACACCGCCACCTGCCAGGGCTGGGGCGGCGAGACCGACCTCGACGTCACGATGATGCACGCCATGGCGCCCAACGCGAAGATCGTCGTCGCGGCGACGCCGGTCGCCGAGACGCAGGGCTTCACCGGGCTGCCCGAGATGATGCACGCGGTCGACTACATGACCGAGCACAAGCTGGTCGACGTCATCTCGATGAGCTTCGGCACGACCGAGGAGAACTTCCCGTCGTTCGACTCGATCAAGACGCTCGACCCGGCGCTGGACCGTGCGAGCAAGGCCGGCATCACGATGGTCGCCTCCTCCGGTGACGACGGCCCGACCGGCGGCTACCTCTACGGGCCGGGCAACTACCCGTACCGCGTCGCGAGCTGGCCGGCGTCCGACCCGCGCGTCACCACGCTCGGCGGCACCCAGCTGCACCTCGACGCCACGGGCGCCCGCACCAAGCCGGACGACCTCGTGAACGTCCAGGACGACGGCTTCGCCGAAGGCGCCGGGCTGTCGAAGACCTACGCGCGGCCGAACTGGCAGGACGGCGTCAAGAAGATCACCGGCAGCAAGATGCGCTCGTTCCCGGACATCAGCATGGAAGGCGTGCAGGGCACGTCGCAGTCCGCGCCGCTGTTCGCCGGCGTGCTCGCGCTCGCCGTGCAGGCCAAGCACGGCAAGCTCGGCCAGATCAACCCCGCGCTCTACGAAAAGCTGGGCCCAGCGGGCACGAAGGCGGGCATCGTCGACGTCACCGAAGGCGACAACAGCCAGGACGGCGTCACCGGCTTCACCGCGGCGAAGGGCTTCGACATCGCCAGCGGCTGGGGCACGGTCGACGCGTCGGTCTTCGTCCCGGCTCTGGTGAAGGCCCTCCGCTGACCGGCGGCCGGAGGTGACGCGGCCGTCACCTCCGGCCCCTCGGCTCGCCGAATGTGTTCACGTGATCACCGACCGGTCTGACGAGAATTTTGCCGACACGACCGGCGGCGGGGTTTCCCTAAAGTGCGCTCCTTCACCGGGATCCCGCTCACGTCCCGAGCGGTCACGTCAGGAGCAAGCAGTGGTCAGCAAGGAACAGATGAAGGCGGCAATCCACGCCGCTTTCGACGGTGCCGTCGCCGACGGAAGCAGCTACACCAAGGTGTACGCCGCGGAGATCAGGCAGAAGAACTACCTGGTCTTCCGCACCACCAGCGTCGCCAACTTCGCGCTGGGCTTCAAGCCGGGGCAGACCGATCTCGTCCTCGTCCCGCTCGAGGAGAAGAACGGCACCGTGACGGCGGGCTCGCCGCTGACGATCACCGACGCCAACCGGGCCTCGGTCAAGAAGCGCGACCTGCAGGGCCGGTTCGTCATCAAGACGACCGACGGCCGGACGTTCCGGCTCAGCATCATCCCGTCCGTGACGAAGCTCCTGGCCGCCGCCTACCAGCTGCCGGTCGAGCAGAAGGCGGAGTACGAAGCGTTCACCGCGCTCCGGGACTCGCTGCTCACCGCCTGATGACCGAGCGCCCCGGTGCGGACGTCGCCGGGGCGCACCGGAAGCCATCGGTCCACAATGGAGCTAAGCTCCGGTGATGCGCAGCGAGAAGCTCACCCGCGCCTGGTTCGCGGTCACCGCGGTGGTCGCCTTGACCGGCCTCGTCACCCAGGTCGTCGCCACCGCGACCGCCCCCGGCGGCGAGGTCGCGAACCTGCTCTGCTTCTTCACCATCGATTCGAACCTGCTGGTCACGATCGTCTCGGCGCTGGTCGCGCTGGGCCGGGCCCGCGGCGGGCTGTTCACCGTCCTCTGGCTCGACGCGCTGGCCGGCATCGTCGTGACGGGCATCGTCTACCAGGTCGCCCTGGCCGGCCTGTACGAGCTGCACGGCCTCTCGCTGTTCTCCGACACCGTGCTGCACAAGGTGACGCCGATCCTGTTCGTGCTCGGCTGGCTCCTGGTCGGCCCGCGCGGCGCCCTCACGTGGCGCACGGTCTGGTGGTCGCTGCTGTACCCGCTCGCCTGGCTCGCCTTCACGCTCCCGCGCGGCGCGCTGACCGGCTTCTACCCGTACCCGTTCGTCGACGCGGGTGCCATCGGCTACGGCCAGGTGACGCTCAACTGCCTGTTCATCGGGCTGTTCTTCACCGCGCTCGCGGCCGGCGCGTTCCTGTACGACCGGCGGCTCACGCCGGCCGAAGCCGCCTGAGCGCTCAGCCGCGGACGCGGCGGAACGCGTTGAGCCCGTCGGTCAGGCCGGCCTGCACCAGCGTCGGCAGCGCGCCGCGCCGGTCGGCCGGCTTGCCGTCGGCGATCCGGTGCATCTGCCGCGTGTGCCACTGGATCTCCAGCAGGCTGTCGGCCAGCCGGATCCCGGTCTTGGGGCAGCGCCGCTCCGCCCGGACGTCCTCGCCGCCGAGCAGCCGCACCGGCAGGCCGGGGTCGGTGACGAGCGGACGGCCGAGCCCGATGACGTCCAGCGCGCCCGAGCGCAGGGCCGCCTCCATCCCGGCCCGGGTGGTGAAGCCGCCGGTGACCATGAGGGCGACGTCGGAGACTTCACGGGCTTTCGCCGCGTAGTCCAGGAAGTAGGCCTCACGCGCTTGGGTGCTCGCGCGCCCGGAGCCCATCATCGCGGCCTTCTCGTACGTCCCGCCGGAGACTTCCAGCAGGTCCAGCCCGGCCTCGCCGAGCTCGTGCACGACGTCCAGCGACTCGTCCTCGGTGAAGCCGCCCCGCTGGAAGTCCGCGCTGTTGAGCTTCACCGCCACCGGCACGTCGTCCCCGACCGCCGCGCGCACCCGCCGGAGGACTTCGAGCAGGAAGCGGCGGCGGCGCACCGCGTCGCCGCCCCACGCGTCCGTGCGCCGGTTCGTGAGCGGGGAGAGGAACTGGGAGACGAGGTAGCCGTGCGCGCCGTGGATCTGGACGCCGTGGAACCCGGCGTCGACGAACGTCCGCGCCGCCACGGCGAAGCGCTCGATGATCGCTTCGATCTCTTCGCCGGTCAGCGCCCGCGGCGCCGCGAAGGCGGTCCGGATGCCCCGGTTGCCGAACGGGACGGCGGACGGCGCCACCGGCTCCCGCGAGAGGTACCGCGGGCTCTGCCGCCCCGGGTGGTTCAGCTGCACCCACAGTCGGGTGTCCGTGCCTTCGACCGCCTGGGCCCACGGCCGGAAGACGGCGGGATCGGCGGTCGCCGCCACGTTGCGCGGCTCGCCGAGCGCGGCGGGGTCGACCATGACGTTCCCGGTGACCAGGAGGCCCGCTCCGCCGCGGGCCCAGGTCCGGTACAGCTCGAAGAGCTCGCGCGTGGGAGCGTTCCGGCGGTCGCCGAGCTGTTCGCTCAGCGCCGATTTGGCCAGGCGGTTCGGCAGCACCGCCCCGCACCGCAGCTTCACCGGTTCCGCCAGGAGCGTCATCGCGTCACCTCTCGAACCTACTCGAAGTAAGGTGACTCGACGGTAGCATACCGACGGTATGTCGTCTCCCCTCCGGATGACCACTAGGGTCGGGCGCATGACGGCGATCGTGCAGAACCTGGTGACCTCCGGCGTCTTCCGGCTCGACGGAGGCAGCTGGGACGTCGACAACAACGTCTGGATCGTGGGTGACGACAAGGAAGTCATCGTGATCGACGCGGCCCACGACGCCAAGGCGATCGAAAACGTCGTCGGCGAGCGGAAACTGGCCGCGATCGTCTGCACCCACGCGCACAACGACCACGTCAACGCCGCCCCGGAGCTCGCCGCCGCGACCGGGGCACCGATCCTGCTGCACCCGGACGACCGGGTCGTCTGGGACCTCACGCACTCCGGCCGCGCCCCGGACGGCGAGCTGGCCGACGGCCAGGTGCTCACCATCGCGGGCACCGAGCTCCGCGTCATCCACACGCCGGGGCACGCACCCGGAGCGGTCTGCCTGTACGCGGCCGAGCTGGGCGTCGTGTTCACCGGCGACACGCTGTTCCACGGCGGCCCCGGCGCCACCGGCCGGTCCTATTCGGACTACCCGACGATCGTGCGGTCCATCCGCGAGAAGCTCTTCGCGCTCCCGGAGGCGACGAA
This sequence comes from Amycolatopsis sp. Hca4, assembly GCF_013364075.1. GTDB lineage: Bacteria > Actinomycetota > Actinomycetes > Mycobacteriales > Pseudonocardiaceae > Amycolatopsis. Next base: position 7,538,245 of record NZ_CP054925.1, on the reverse strand, counting down.
GGTCCACACCGGACACGGCGAAGGCACCACGATCGGCGCCGAGAAGTCGGCGTCGGACGGCTGGGAGCAACCCTAGGACGTGTGCTTCCGGGCGACGAGGGCGAACTCCTCGATCGCCCGGTCCAGCGCGACCACGGCTTCCCGGACCGGGGTCGGCAGCACGACCCGGGTGAACTCGCCGTCGTCGTCCGGTGCGTGCCGGACGTGGTGGAGGTCCATGTCCTTCCGCCGCACCTCCTTGGCCGCGTCGACCAGCTCGTCCGGTCCGCTCATCACCAGGAGCCCGAGCAGGGACCGCATCTCCGCCCGCGCCGTGTAGTACTCGTCTTCGTAGCCCGAGACCCGCTCGGCCGCCTGCTGGCGGTAGCTGACGCTGATGCTGACCAGGTGCTGCCGCGCCCGGGCGCCGGCCTCGATGAACCGGCCGCAGCGGTCGGCGCGGTCTTGGCGCACCTTCGCCCGCCGCGCCGCGTTGAGCTTCAGCGGTTCGACCAGCGCGCCCAGCGTCACGCCGACCAGGGACGCGACCGCCGCGATGATCGCGGCCCCCAGCGCCGTCAGCACGTCAGCCGCGGCGCGCTCGGCGAGACCCGGACGCGCTGCTTGGCCTCTTCCGCCAGCGCCAGCGCCCACTCCTCCAGCCCGGCGACGTCGATGCCGTGCGGTGGCTCGGCCCGGAACGGCTCGATGTTCGCCGCCCCGCGTTCCAGCAGGGACACCGCGCCGACGTTGTTGCCGCGGGCCGCGTGCGTCAGCCCGACGGCGAGCTGCGCCAGGCCGCGCCACAGCTCGCGGTCGGGGCCGTCGGTGGTTTTCCAGGCGTCCTCGAACACCTCGTGCGCGTGGAACGGCTTGCCGTCGTCGAGCAGGCGCTGCGCCTCCGCAAGCGTTTGCGCCGGGGTGCGCTCGATGCCCTCCGGCTGCCGCTCGACGCCGTCCGAGCCGTACGGCAGCGGCCGGCCGAGGCCGTCGCGCGGCCGTGCGTTGCGTGCCCGTCCCTCGGCGTCCCGGTCGCGGCGGCTCATGCCACCGATCCTGCCACGGGGCCGCCGGGTAGTCTGGTGACTCGTGCGTTTCCTCGACGGCCACCGGCCCGCCCACGACCTGACCTACGACGACGTGTTCCTGCTGCCGAACCGTTCGGACGTGGAGTCCCGCTTCGACGTCGACCTCGCCACCGCGGACGGCACCGGCGCCACCATCCCGATCGTGGTCGCGAACATGACCGCGGTCGCCGGCCGCCGGATGGCCGAGACCGTCGCCCGCCGCGGCGGGCTGGTCGTGCTCCCCCAGGACGTCGATCCCGGAGCGGTCGCGGAGATCGTCGGCTGGGTGAAGAGCCGGCACCCGGTGTGGGACACCCCGCTGGTGCTCACCGGCGGTGACGCGGTCGCCGACGCCCTCAACCTGGTCCACAAGCGAGCGCACGGCGCAGTGGTCGTCGTGGACGGCGAAGGCCGCCCGGTCGGCATCGTCGACGAAGCGGCCTGCGCGGGCGTCGACCGCTTCGCGCGGCTCGCCGACGTCGCGCAGCCGGCGACGGTCGCGGTCCCGCTGGCCACGCCGGCGCGCGAGGTGTTCGAGCTGCTCAACAGCCACGGCGCCCAGCTCGCGCTCGGCCTCGACACCGACGGCAGGCTCGCGGGTGTCCTGACCGCGGTCGGCGCCCTGCGCGCGGAGATCTACACCCCGGCCGTCGACGACGCGGGCAGGCTGCGCGTCGCCGCCGCGGTCGGCGTCAACGGCGATGTCGCGGCGAAGGCCGACGCGGTCCTGAAGTCGGGCGTCGACGTCCTGGTCGTCGACACCGCGCACGGGCACCAGGAGAAGATGATCGCCGCGCTGAAGGCCGTCCGGTCGGTGTCCCCGCAGGTCCCGGTGGTCGCCGGGAACGTGGTCACCGCCGAGGGCACGCGCGACCTGATCCAGGCCGGCGCGGACGTCGTCAAGGTCGGCGTCGGGCCGGGCGCGATGTGCACCACCCGGATGATGACCGGCGTTGGCCGCCCGCAGTTCTCCGCGGTCGCCGAGTGCGCGGCCGCCGCCCGCGAGCTGGGCAAGCACGTCTGGGCCGACGGCGGGGTCCGCCACCCGCGGGACGTCGCGCTGGCGCTGGCCGCAGGCGCGTCCGCGGCGATGGTCGGCTCGTGGTTCGCCGGCACCTACGAATCCCCCGGCGACCTGCGGTTCGACGAGCAGGGCCGCCCCTACAAGGAGTCGTTCGGCATGGCGTCGAAGCGCGCGGTGGGCGCGCGGACGCGCACGGACAACTCGTTCGACCGCGCCCGGAAGGCGCTGTTCGAGGAGGGCATCTCGTCGTCGCGGATGGCCCTCGACCCGCAGCGCCCCGGTGTCGAGGACCTGCTGGACTCGATCGGCTCCGGCGTGCGTTCTTCGTGCACCTACGCGGGCGCGCGCACGCTGGAGGAGTTCCACGAGCGTGCGGTGCTGGGTGTGCAGTCGGCGGCCGGGTTCGCCGAGGGCCGCCCCCTTCCCTCGGGCTGGTGACGAACCGGGGCGGCGCGGGTGCGCCGCCCCGGAGCCGCCTCAGCCGTGGTCTTCCAGCATCTCGGTGACCAGCGCCGCGATCGGGGACCGCTCCGAGCGCGTCAGCGTGACGTGCGCAAACAGCGGGTGGCCCTTCAGCTTCTCGATCACCGCCGAGACGCCGTCGTGCCGGCCGACGCGCAGGTTGTCACGCTGGGCGACGTCGTGCGTGAGCACCACGCGGGACGCCGTGCCGAGCCGCGACAGCACCGTGAGCAGGACGTTGCGCTCCAGGGACTGCGCCTCGTCGACGATCACGAACGTGTCGTGCAGCGAGCGGCCGCGGATGTGGGTCAGCGGGAGCACCTCGAGCATGCCGCGGTCGAAGACCTCGTCGAGGACGTCCTGGCTGACCAGCGCGCCGAGGGTGTCGAACACCGCCTGCGCCCACGGCTGCATCTTCTCGCTCTCGGACCCGGGCAGGTAGCCGAGGTCCTGGCCGCCGACCGCGTAGACCGGCCGGAACACCACGACCTTGCGGTGCTGGCGGCGTTCCATGACCGCTTCGAGACCGGCGCAGAGAGCGAGCGCCGACTTGCCGGTGCCCGCCCGGCCGCCCAGCGACACGATCCCGACGTCGGAGTCGAGCAGCAGGTCGAGCGCGACGCGCTGCTCGGCGCTGCGGCCGTGCAGGCCGAACGCCTCGCGGTCGCCCCGGACCAGCCGGATGCGCTTGTCCGCCGTGATCCGCCCGAGCGCGCTGGAGCTGCCCGCGAGCAGCCGCAGCCCGGTGTGGCAGGGCAGCTCGGCGAGCTCGTCCATGCCCCACTCGACGGGGTCGACGGTGCTGCCGCCGAACAGCGTGTCCAGCACTTCCTGCTGGACGTCGACGTCCGCCATGCCGGTCCAGCCCGACGGCGTCACTTCCTGCGCGCGGTACTCGTCCGCCTCGAGGCCGACGGCCCCGGCCTTGACCCGCAGCGGGATGTCCTTCGTCACCAGCGTGACCGCCTGGTTCTCGGCCGCGAGGTTGAGCGCGCAGGCGAGGATGCGGTGGTCGTTGGAGTCGGTCCGGAACCCGGACGGGAGCACCGACGGGTCCGAGTGGTTCAGCTCCACCTGCAGCGTGCCGCCGTGGTCCCCGATGGGGAGCGGCGCGTCGAGCCTGCCGTACTGCCGGCGCAGGTCGTCGAGCATGCGCAGGGATTCCCGGGCGAACCAGCCCAGCTCCGGGTGGTGGCGCTTCGCCTCCAGTTCACTGATGACGACCAGCGGAAGCACGACGGCATGCTCGGCGAAGCGGGTGACCGCCCACGGGTCCGACAGGAGGACCGACGTGTCGAGCACGTACATGTGCTGCTGGGATACGGGCGCTTTCTCCGGGCCGGAAACGGCACCGGTCGAAGAGTGGCCAGAGGCCTTACGGGGCAAACGCTGCGCAGTCACGACGGCATCTCCCTCGAGGGCGCGTGCACCTCACGCCCGCACTCGCTGGGCCGGGCACCTCCCTGGCTGGACCACTCCTCCTGACTGTGCGTCAGGTGGCGCGGCCACGAGGGCCGGGTGCCGGCCCCCTCGAGCGTCTCGTGGGCGGCTGAGCCGCCCCCTCGATCACCGCCACGACCAGGGCCTCCCGCGAGGACCCGCACGGAACGCGTGCCCTCACCTCGGAAGGTACCCACGAATCCGGCGCCGCGCAGGGAGCCAACACGGTGATTCGCCAGATCGTCATCTCACCGTCGGTCGTCCGAAATCAACCGTGAGTGTTCCTCGGGGCCTTGACCAGCGGCTTTGGCGGTGCTTCAGGAGCCGAACCGGCGGTGCCGCCAGGCGTAGTCGCGCATGGCACGCAGGAAGTCGACCCGCCGGAAGGCGGGCCAGTAGGCCTCGGTGAACCAGAACTCCGAATGCGCGGACTGCCACAGCAGGAAGCCGGAAAGCCGCTGCTCACCGGAGGTGCGGATGATCAGGTCCGGGTCCGGCTGGCCCGAGGTGTAGAGGTGCTCGGAGATGTGGTCGACGTCGAGGATCTTCGCCAGCTCGTGAATGGACGTTCCCTCGTCGGCGTGCTGCAGCAGCAGCTTGCGCACGGCGTCGGCGATCTCCTGGCGCCCGCCGTAGCCGACGGCGATGTTGACCTCCATCCCGGACCGGCCTTCGGTGCGGGCGGCGGCCTCGCTCAGCCGCTTCGCGACCTCGGCGGGGAGCAGGTCGAGCGCGCCGACGATCCGCAGCCGCCACGGCGTCCCCGGCCCGGCGAGCTCGTCGGTGACGTCGGTGATGATCTTCAGCAGCGGCGTGAGTTCGTCCGGGTCGCGGTTGAGGTTGTCGGTGGACAGCAGCCACATGGTGACGACCTCGACGTCGGCTTCCTGGCACCAGCTCAGGAAGTCCGCGATCTTCTTCGCCCCGGCGCGGTGACCGTCCGAAACGTCCGTGAAGCCCGCTTCCCGGGCCCACCGGCGGTTGCCGTCCAGCATGATGGCGATGTGCCGGGGATGCCGCCCGGCGGCCTGCTGGATGAGGCGCCTGCCGTAGGCGCTGTACACGACGTCGGACAAGAACGAGCGAACACTCACGTCGAGCAAGCCTACGCACCCCGGTGTGAGGCGTGTGACTTGAGCACTGCTGGAGAACCTACGCTGCCGTAACCTGGATGCGTGAGCCTGACGACGGAACCACCCGAGCCCGTAGTGGACCTCCGCCCCCGGCTGCGCGGGCACATCCACTTCTGGACCTTCTTCGGCGCCCTCGCGGCGGCCGCCACGCTGATCAGTTTGGCCGCGTCCACGGTGTCCCCGGTCGCGACACTGGCGACTTCGGTGTACGGCTTGACGGTGCTGGGCCTGTTCGGCGTGAGCGCGCTGTACCACCGCCGCTTCTGGAGCCCCCGCGCGTACAAGTGGATGAAGCGCGCCGACCACTCGATGATCTTCCTGTTCATCGCGGGCACGTACACACCGTTCACCTTGTTGGCGATGTCGAAGCCGACGGGCTACGTGATCCTGTCGATCGTGTGGGGCGGCGCGATCGCGGGCGTGGCGCTGAAGATGCTGTGGCCGCACGCACCGCGCTGGCTCGGGGTGCCGATCTACATCGCGTTGGGCTGGGTCGCGGTGTTCGTGTTCCCGGAGCTGGCCACGCACGCCGGGGTCGCGGCGCTGGTGTTGCTGTGCGTCGGCGGGCTGTTCTACACGCTGGGCGCGGTGTTCTACGCCGTGAAGTGGCCGAACCACTGGCCGGACACCTTCGGGTACCACGAATTCTTCCACGCGTGCACGGTGCTGGCGGCGGTGTCGCACTACATCGCGATCTGGCTGGCCATGTACGCCTGAGCGATTCCCGAACGGCAGCACAAAAGCGCGGCCATTCACTCGTCATCGAGTGAATGGCCGCGCTTTCGCTTTGTCCGGGCCGCAGTTGGCTGATGCACACTCAATCAACCACCGGCGGCGGGAACTCCGGTCAGCCCGCGCTGTTGCCGTTGCAGGCCACGTACGACGGGTTGTGGTCCACCGTCAGCAGCTCCAGCGGGCCGTTCCACTGCCAGGGCAGCAGGCACGCGTTGTTCAGGATGCTGATGCCACCGTGACCGCCGCCGGTGGAGTTGTTGTTGCAGGCTGCGTACGCGGGCGCGTGGCCCGTGTGCAGCGCCTCGATGGGACCGTTCCACTGCCACGGAGCCGCGCAGAGGTTGTCGCCGATGCTGATGCCGCCGCCCGGGTGGTGACCCTCACCGGCGGAAGCCGGCGCGGCAACAGCGAGCATGGCACCACCGATGACTGCGGCTGCGAAGAGCGTCTTTTTCATCATGGTAAAATTGTCGGGCGACTTCGCGCGATCCTTTATCGACATCACCCGATGGTTTGGACAACGTCACCCGTCCCGGCAGTCAACCGTTCCACGGCGGGCAGTGTCCACAGTGGCGTGCCACCTTGAAGGGTTCCACCTCCGCGCGATCGTCACCATCCAAGCTGGACTGACGGCCGCGCGGCGGTGAAAGTCCCGCTCAGCCGAACATCCCCCGGCTGGTACTCGCCCGCCGGGTTGCGGGCGATCACGTTGAGCCGGTTCCACGCGTTGATCGTCGCCACCAGGGCGACCAGCGCGCCGATCTGCTCGTCGTCGTAGTGCTTGCGGACCGCCGCCCACGTCTCGTCGGTGACGCCGGTGTGCGTGTCCGCCAGCCGGGTCCCCTCCTCCGCCAGCGCCAGGGCCGCGCGCTCCGCCTCGGTGAACACCACCGCTTCGCGCCACGCCGCCACCATCGCCAGGCGGACCGGCGTCTCGCCGGCCGCCGCCGCGTCCTTCGTGTGCATGTCGAGGCACATCCCGCAGCCGTTGATCTGGCTCGCGCGGATCTTGACCAGCTCCTGCGTCGCGTGCGGCAGCGACGACTCCTCCACCGGGCGGGACGCCGCGATCAGCCGCTTGACGAACTTGCCGGTGACCTCGTTCTCGAACACGTTGATCCGGGCTTCCATGGCCGTTCCCCTTCCGTCGTCTGCTTCACCCCCTTGACGACTGCGGCGGCGAGGTTGTGACAGCGCCCCGGGTGACGCCGGTCACGGCGAAATCAGGTCCACACCTTCGCGTCCCCGCCACCGCGGCCGATCACGCCGGCGCACCGCGCCCGACCTGCGGACGGTCGTGGGCGTGGCCCGTCGGCGGCGCTTCAAACGCTCACGTTCAGGGGTCACCCACGGGAACACCACGACGGTTGCCGGGCCCGGCGGCGCGGCCGACGGTGATGCTGATCAAGCAATCGACGCGTGGAAGGAGCACGACCGCGATGGCCAGGACCCTGCAGCCAGAAGAACTCATCGACAGCGCCGTGGTCGACCCGGACGGCAACAAGCTCGGGAAGGTCGGCAACGTCTACCTCGCCGACGCGACGCACCAACCCGAGTGGATCACCGTCAAGACCGGCCTGTTCGGCACCAAGGAAAGCTTCGTCCCGCTCACCGGCGCGCACACCGACCGGGACGGCGTCCACGTCCAGGTGGACAAGGACCGCGTCTCCGACGCGCCCCGCATCGACGCCGACGGGCACCTCTCCCCCGAGGAGAGCACGCAGCTCTACCAGCACTACGGGCTGCCCGTGCCGCGCACCTCGGCGGACGGGCGGATGGACCGCGGCACAGACCGCGGCGCGGACCGGGGCACGGAACGAGGCACCGACCGCGGCCGCGGCGCCATGGGCGGCAAGCACGACGACCGGGCCATGACGCGCTCCGAGGAACGGCTGAACGTCGGCACCGAGCAGGTCGAGACCGGGCACGTGCGGCTGCGCAAGTACGTCGTCACCGAAGAGCAGCAGGTCACCGTGCCGGTGCGGCACGAAGAGGTCCGGATCGAACGCGAGCCGATCACCCGCGCCGACGGCGGCCGGGCCGAGATCGGCGAGGCCGAGCAGGACGTGGTCCTGCACGCGGAGAAACCCGTGGTGCGCAAGGAGACCGTACCGGTCGAACGGGCACGCCTGCGGAAGGAGACGGTCAGCGACGAGCAGACCGTGTCCGGCAAGGTCCGCAAGGAGCAGTTCGAGGTCACCGACGACGACCGCAAGAACCGCCGCTCCTGAGAGCTCCCGGGCGGGTGGCCGGTCCCCGATACCGGCCACCCGCCCGGGTCACCCCGCGGCGGAAGCCACCCGGGGCTCGGTGATCGCGGCCACTGAACGCCGAACGATGCCGGGCCAACCGGGGCTCCGCCACCAGGGAAACGCCCGAAACCGCCGATCAGGACGCCAGCATCGGCGCGGCGAGGAACTGCTCCGGGATCGCGAACGCGTCCACCAGCGTGCGCGCGTGCGGCCGCAGCTCGGCGCACAGCCGGTTCACCGCCGACGTGACGGCCTTCGCCCGCGATGCCGTCAGACGGCCGTGGCCCAGGAACCACGCCAGGTCCTCTTCGATCGCCGACAGCGCGTACAGGTCGCAGACGCGTTCGAGTAGCGCCCGGGCGTCCGGGTCCTCGCAGCGTTCGACGGCCGCCGCGAACGCCTCCAGCACCAGGCGCTCGACGTGGACCCGGCCCGCGCGCAGCACGTGGTCCTGCGCCGCGTTGAACACGCCGAACGGGTCGGCGGCCGCCTTGCGCAGCCGCTTCGCCACACCCTCGACGACGTGCTGCTCGCGGTCTTCGAACAGCTTCAGCTGCCACTCGCGGCGGAAGAAGACGTCCGAATCGGACCCGTCGGTGAGCGAGTCGAGCGCCTTGCGGACCGAGGTGCGCTCCAGGAGCGTGTTGACCACCTGGTCGGTGAAGAACCGGGCCGTCGCCAGCGGCGAGAGGTCCTCGAAGTCCTGCTTGTAGCTGGTCAGGAGGCCCTTCGCGACCAGCTGCAGCAGCACCGTGTTGTCGCCTTCGAACGTCGTGAAGACGTCGGTGTCGGCCTTCAGGCCCGGCAGGATGTTCTCGGCCAGGTACCCCGCGCCACCGCACGCCTCACGGGCCGCCTGGATCGTCGCCGTCGCGTGCCAGGTGTTGAGGGCCTTCATGCCTGCCGCGCGCGATTCCAGCTCGCGCTGCTCCTCCTCGGGCGCCGACGCGTCGATGTCGTGCAGCTTCGACACCAGCTCTTCCTGGGCGAAGTGCAGTGCGTACGTCTTCGCCAGCGCCGGCAGCAGCTTCCGCTGGTGCCCGAGGTAGTCGAGGATGACGACCTCGTCGCCGTCCGGCTTCATGAACTGGCGGCGGCGTTCGCCGTAGCGGACGGCCAGGGCGAGCGCGCGTTTGGTGGCACTGCCCGCGCTGCCGCCGACGCTGACCCGGCCGCGGATCAGCGTGCCCAGCATGGTGAAGAACCGGCGGCTGTCGCTTTCGATCGGGCTGGAGTAGGTCCCGTCCTCGGCGACGTCGCCGAAGCGGTTCAACAGGGCCTCGCGCGGCACCCGGACGTTGTCGAAGCCCAGCCGTCCGTTGTCGACGCCGTTCAGGCCCGCCTTCGGCCCGCAGTCCTCGATGGACACCCCGGGCATCGGCGCGCCTTCCTCGTCGCGGATCGGGACGAGGAACGCGTGCACCCCCCGCGATTCCCCGCCGGTGATCAGCTGGGCGAAGACCACCGCCAGCCGCCCGTCGCGGGCGGCGTTGCCGATGTACTCCTTGCGGGCCATGGCGTCCGGGGTGTTGATCACGAAGCTGCCGTCCGCGAAGGTCGCCGTGGTGCCCAGGTGCTGGACGTCGGAACCGTGGCCGTGCTCGGTCATCGCGAAGCAGCCCAGCACGTCGAGGTCCACGATCCCGCGCAGGTACCGCGCGTGGTGGCGCTCGGTGCCGAGCAGCTGGACGGCGCCGCCGAACAGGCCCCACTGGACGCCGGCCTTCACCATCAGCGACAGGTCGCCGTAGCCGAGCATCTCGAACGACGTCACCGAGCCGCCGACGTCGCCACCGCCGCCGTAGGCCGGGTCGAAGCCCAGGGCGGGACGGTCGGTTTCGGCGAGCGCGCGCAGCTGGTCGAGCACCTGGGCGCGGTGCGCCTCGACGTCGAGGGCGACCGGGTCCCGGAACTTCGTCTCGGCCATCTGCGCCCGCACCCCGCGGCGCAGCTCGGCCCAGCGGCCGTCGAGGACGGCGGTCAGTGCGTCCGGATCCACCTTCGATGGCACTTCGGGAACGTCCACGGCTACCTCCGGAAAGGACGAACGGCAGGCTTCCTACTCGTTGGTAGTAAGCCTGCCGCAGCGCCGCCGATCCCGCAGGTTCAGATCGGCTTGCCGTTGACCGTCACCTTCGTGAAGCTGGCGTTGTCCACGTACTTCAGCGTGTTGGACGTGTCCGAGACGCCCTTAAACGTGGAATTCGCCACGGCGAACCCGTGCACGTGGGCGTTCGAAAGCCCGCTGACGTCGAACGTCTTGCCGGCGATCTTCGTGCTCGAGCAGTTGCTGATCGCGAACGGCCCGAACGACGGGACGTGGCTGCCGGTCTGGCTGTTGTAGGTGGACGTCACGTACACGAAGTTCCGCGCGAACGTGCCGGAGACGCTGTCGAGGTTGATGTTCTCGGAGAACCCGCCGCGCAGGGTGTTGGACTTCACGTACAGCGCGAACTTCGTGTCGCCCTTCACGGTGAGCTGGTAGGCGTAGACGTTGCGGATCCCGCCGGTCTGCTCGCTGCCGCAGGTGATCGCGCCCCAGTTGCCGTTCATCACGCAGTTGACGACGACGAGGTTCTGGCACGGGACGTTCACCCGCCGCCCGTCGGCGTCGCGCCCGGACTTGATCGCGATGTTGTCGTCGTGCGCGCCCAGGGTGCAGTTCGAGATGACGACGTGGTCGCACGACTCCGGGTCGCAGCCGTCGGTGTTGCTGTGCGCGGTGCTGGGATCGGTGCTGACGCCGTCGACGGTGACGTTGCGGCACAGCGTGGGGTGCAGCTGCCAGAACATGGAGTTCTTGAGCGTGATGCCTTGGATCAGCACGTTTTCGCAGGCGTACGGCTCGACGAAGGTAGACCGCATGGTGTGGCCCGAGCCCGGCACCACCCGCTTCTCGGGCGCTATTCCCTTGTCCACCAGCGTTTCCAGGTAGGCACGATCGCTGCCCTTGTTCCACGACGACGTCGCCGCCGCGTCGAGCGTGCCGCTGCCGGTGAGGCCGATGTTCTTTTCCCGGTAGGCGTAGACCATCGGCGAGTGGTTGACGCACTCGATGCCTTCGTAGCGGGTCAGGACGTTCGGGAACTTCGCCGCGTCGCCGCTGAACTTCAGCACCGCGCCGGATTCGAGGTGCAGGTCGACGTTGCTCTTCAGGTAGATGGCACCGGTGAGGAAACTGCCGCCGGACGGCACGATGACGTGCCCGCCGCCGGCCGCGTTGCAGGCTTCGATCGCCTTCTTGATCGCCGCGGTGTTGTCGGTCTTGCCGTCGTTCTTCGCGCCGTAACCGGTGATCGGGAAACTGCGGTCCGGGAAGACCGGGATCGTCGTGTTCGCGACGATGTCGTTCGCCGCCGGCCACGGGAGCGTGGGGACGTCGATGCGGGGCGCCGCCGAAGCCGGTGACCCGGGCAAGACCGGGAGCAGCGGCATCGCCGCGACCGCGAGGCCGCCCTTGATCAGCTGCCGCCGGGTGAACCTGCCGTCCATGGACACTTCCTTCACGGGAGTACCTGGTGCGACGGCGGAACCGCGGCACGGACCGCGGGCACGACGAAACTCTAAGCGGGCAACCGGCTCCAGGTCCAGGCTTGCGCGACCGCCGAACCGGCTGCCATGATCGCGGCATGTCGATCCGAAAGGGCGTGCGCGCCCTCGCTCGTTGAGCGCCTCCCGGCGGCCGGACCGCCGAACTTTCGATGTTTCCCGGTGGCTGAGCCACGCCTTCCGCACGGACCACCCCGCTCTCCGGCTTCCCCCGATCCGGGGAAGGCCGGGCTTTGAGCTGCGGCGGAGCGGGATGCGCCGGATGGGCTGAGCGCCCCAACGGCCGGCCATCGCGGCGTTCGAGAACACGGCTCGGGTGCGGCTGAACCGTTCCGGACACGGGGCAACCGGAACGGCGCCCGGGGCGTGGTTCGTGCGACGGCAGCGGGGTTCCCGAAACCGGTGCTGGTCGCGGATTGAGGCGGGATGAGCGGGCCGCGGGGTGCCACCGAGGGGGCGGCACCGCGCGGCTTGCTGCGCCGCGCGGTGGGTAGCGGGGTCGTTGGGTGCCGTCGAGGGGGCAGCACCCAGCGGCTCCGCCACCTGCCGTGCCCGCCCCGTCCGGGCGGCTTGCCCGCCGCTGGTGGCGGGCCGTGGCTGCGACCGGCTGCTGCGGGGCAGAGGCATGGGGTGCCGGCCGAAGGGACGACACCCCCTCACCTCACCCCAGGTCCGGCCCCTTCGCGCGCAGGTCGTCGACCTTCGTCATCGCTTCGCGCAGCTCGCCCAGCCAGCTGTCCGCGTGCTGCCCGACCAGCCGGACCGCCCACGCCAGCGCGTCCGACCGCGACCGGGCCACTCCCGCGTCCACCAGCGTGTCCAAGACCAGCCGCTCCGGCTGGCGCAGCCTTGTCATCACCGGGGCCGAGTGCGTCGTGAACAGCGCCGTCGAGCCACCCAGGCGCGCGCCCCACGACACCTTGCGCTGGTAGCGGTGCTCCGCCTGGCGGGCTATCTCGATGCGCTCGTCGCGCGTCTCCTCGCGGTACCTGCTGATCCTGCCCTCTTCGGCCGCCGCTCGGGCTGCGTCGTCCGCGTACTCCTCCGTCAACGGAGGGAGCTCTCCGACCACGATGATCTCTTCGCGGTCGACCGTCACCTCCGGTGCGCCCGTGAACCAGCCGTCCGGCAGGCGGCCGCCGAACCAGGCGGCCGCGTCGTCCGCCGGCGGGACCTCGGCCTGCTGCCAGCCCCGGCTTCCGCGCCATCCGCGTCCCATGTCGTACCTCCGGATTACATGATTACATCGCTACCGAAGTTACGCCGATGCACGTCACCTGGACATGACGTTCACCTAGGGCCTGTCCTCAAAGCCAGAGGAGCAGTGTGGCCAGGTCGATCATGCTCCGGTAGGAGGTGGCGGTCTTGTCGAAGCGGGTGGCGATGGCGCGGAATTGCTTGAGTCGGTTGAAGCAGCGTTCGACGATGTTGCGGCGCCGGTAGGCAGTGCGGTCGAAGGCCGGTGGACGACCACCCGCCCGACCCCGTCGCCGCCGGTTGGCCTGCTGGTCACGGCGTTCGGGAATGGTCGCCGGGATGCGCCGCCGACGCAGATATGAGCGGATGGCTCGGCTGGAGTAGCCCTTGTCGGCCAGGACCCGGCTCGGCCGGGTCGCCGGCCGGCCAGGACCTGGCCGGCGGAACTCGATGCCCGCCATGACCTGGATGAACTGGGTGCAGTCGTTGACGTTGCCGCCGGTCAGCACGATCGACAGCGGTCGGCCGTGGCCGTCGCAGGCGAGATGAATCTTGGTCGTGGGTCCACCCCGGGACCGGCCGATGGCATGATCACCTGGCTCGTTATGCCCGCCGCAGGATCCGCTCGCCCCCTGTGTGCGACGCGGTGGCACGGCGGGCGCCGGCGGCGTGCTGATGCGCGCGCACGATGCTGGAGTCGACCGACACCTCGCGGTCAAGTTCGTCGATCGCCTCGGCGATCACGCGGACCTGTGCCACCAGCGCGGACAGGGTACCGGTGCGTGACCAGCGCCAGAACCGGTTGTAGACCGTCTTCCACGGCCCATACCGCTCCGGCAGGTCACGCCATGCAACTCCAGTCTTGGCCTTGAACAACATCCCGTTGATCACCCGACGGTCATCCACCCGCGGGCGTCCCTTCGCACCCGACACCGGCAGCAACGGCTGGATCACCTGCCACTGCTCATCGGTCAGCTCATGCCTGCGCACCACAACTCAAGATCGAAGCAGATCAACCACCACCGCTTTGAGGACAGGCCCTAGGGCGATCAGAGCCGGGCGGTGAGCTCCTCGACCGACGTCACCGGGCGGTCGCACACGTACCCCCGGCACACGTACGCCGCCGGCGCGCCCGCGACCAGCGGACGGTCGGCCAGCAGCGGGACGCCCGGTGCGTCCGGCTCACCGGCCAGCACGATGCCGCCGCCGTGCACGCCACGGGCCGCGGCCAGCCGCAGCGCCGGGTCCGCCCCGGCCACCGCGACCTGCACCGGGCCGGCGTGGGCCGCCTCGGCCACCGACAGCCAGTGCCCGGCGAACCGCGGTACCCGCCCGGCCAGCACCCCGGCCCGCCGCAGCGCCTGCTCGGCCGCCTCGCGGTAGCGGCCGGCACTCTCGTGCCCCGCGAGCGCGGACGCCGTCAGCAACGCCCCGGCCAGCGCGGACGCCCCCGACGGGCTCGCGTTGTCACCCGGGTCGGCCGGGCGCTGGACCAGCGTCTCGGCGTCGTCCGCCGTGTCGAAGTACGCGCCGGGGACGTCCGGGTCCGCGAAGTGCGCCAGCGCCAGGTCGAGCAGCCGGGTCGCTTCGGTGAGCCACTTCGCCGACCCCGTCGCCTGGTGCAGGGCCAGTAATCCGTCGGCGACGCAGGCGTAGTCCTCCAGCACCCCCGCGGACTCGCCGGCGACGCCGTCGCGCGAGCTGCGCCGCAGCCGTCCGCCGACGACGTGCACCCGCAGCAGCAGCTCGGCCGCGGACACCGCCCACTCGATCCACTGTGGACGATCCAGGGCCACCCCGGCCTCGGCCAGCGCCGTGATCGCCAGGCCGTTCCAGGACGCGATCACCTTGTCGTCCCGGCCCGGCTGCGGCCGCTTCGCGCGCGCCTCCAGCAGCTTGACGCGCACCGGCTCGGGCAGGTCGCCGAACAGGCGCAACGTCGAGGCCCCCTCCTCGAAGGTGCCTTCGGGAGTGACGCCGAACAGCTCGGCCGCGGAGTCGTCACCGACCACCTCACGCAGCTGCTCCGGCGTCCAGACGTACGTCAGGCCTTCGACGCCTTCGGTGTCCGCGTCGAGCGAAGACGCGAAGCCCCCTTCCGGCGTCCGCAAGCTCTCGAAGAGGAACTCCGCCGTTCCGGTGGCGACGCGCAACGCCGTCGCCGAGCCGGTGCGCCGCCACAGGTGCGCGTAGAAGCGCAGGAGCAACGCGTTGTCGTACAACATCTTCTCGAAGTGGGGCACGATCCACTCGGCGTCGACGGAGTAGCGCGCGAAGCCGCCGGCCAGCTGGTCGTACAGGCCGCCGCGGGCCATCGCCTCGGCCGTTTTGTCCACAAGAGACAGTGCGACCGAAGAACCCGTGCGCTCGTGGTGGCGCAGCAGGAACTCCAGGACCATCGACGGCGGGAACTTCGGCGCGCGGCCGAACCCGCCGTTGACGCTGTCCGCCTCCTGCTCGAGCTTGCCGACCGCCCCGGCGAGCACCGCTTCGTCCACGACGGACTCCTGCAGCGGCCCGGTCTGCTCGGCGAGGTGGGCGACGATCTGCTTGGCGCCGTCGAGCAGCTCGTCCGGCCGCTCCTGCCACGCCTCGGTGACGGCGGCCAGCAGCTGCCGGAACGACGGCATCCCCGGCCGCGGCGACGGCGGGTAGTAGGTGCCGCAGTGGAACGGCTCGCCGTCCGGGGTCAGGAAGCACGTCATCGGCCAGCCGCCCTGGCCGGTCATCGCCTGGGTGGCGGCCATGTACACCGCGTCGATGTCGGGCCGCTCCTCGCGGTCGACCTTGATGTTGACGAAGTTCCCGTTCATCAGCGCCGCGGTCCCGGCGTCCTCGAACGACTCGTGCGCCATGACGTGGCACCAGTGGCAGGCGGCGTACCCGACCGACAGCAGGATCGGCACGTTCCGCCGTTTCGCCTCGGCGAGCGCGTCCGGCCCCCACGGCCACCAGTCGACCGGGTTGTCCGCGTGCTGGAGCAGGTACGGGCTGGTCGCGTGCGCGAGGCGGTTCATGCCTCCAGGGTCGCACCCGGGAAAACCGGGCGCGCGGGCAGCGGCCGGAATCACGGCAACCTTTCCGGACCCGGCGGCAACCCAGTGCCGTCCGGCCGCGCGGCCGGCGTCAGAGGCAGCGACCGAAAGAGAGCACGACATGCCCCCTCGCCCACCCACGCCGCCCGGCCACGACCGTCCGGGACGGCACCGCGGCCGCCGGCTGTTCCAGCGCCGGGGTTTCTGGGCGGCCGTCGTCCTGTCCGTCGTGACCGGTTCCGTGGTCGTGGTCAGCACGGCCTCGGCGGACACCGTCGACCCGAAGTCCTGGTACGTCCTGGTCAACCGCAACAGCGGCCAGGCACTGGACGGCTTCGGCTACGCCAGGAACGACGGCGCCGCGGTGGTCCAGTGGGGCCGGTACGACGGGACCAACCAGCAGTGGCGGTTCATCGACGCGGGTGACGGCTACTACCGGCTGCAGAACCGCAACTCCGGCAACGTGCTGGACGACTTCCGCTGGTCGAAGACCGCAGGCTCGGCCATGGTGCAGTGGCACGACCTGAACGGCGCCAACCAGCAGTTCCGCCTGGAGAAGTCGCCGGACGGCCAGGTGCGCCTGATCAACCGGTTCAGCGGGATGGCCCTCGAGGTCCAGGCCGGGTCCAGGACCGCCGGGGCCCGCGTCACCCAGTTCTGGGACTGGGGCGGCGCCAACCAGCAGTGGCAGCTCGTCCCGGCCGGCAGCGTCGGCAGCACCGCCCCGCCCACGACGGCCACCACCCCGCGCACCAGCGTGACGACGACGAGCCGGCCCCCGGGCAGCTCCCGCCCGCCGGCGACCTCGACGGCGCCGGCCACCACCGCCGCTGCTTCCACGACCCGGTTCATGGGCGGCAACACGCTGCTCATCGGCGGCTCGATGAACGACGCCTCGGCGACGGCCGCGCCGTTCGACGTCCGCTACAACTACGTGCACAGCCAGCCGGCGCCGTCATCGGACTACTACACGGCGGCCCGCTGCAAGGCCGAGTGGTCGAGCTGGTGGGGCTGCTGGACCGGCGAAACCACCGCGCCCGGCTTCTACGTGACCTGGGGCGACCAGCACGTGGCCCAGGCCACCTACCAGGGCAAGGCGCGCCCGCAGAAGTACCTCTGGACCTGGTACTCGCTGCGCGACCTCGGGGACGCGGCCGGCCAGGGCGACGGCCCCGGCGAAGTCGTCGCCATCAACCGGACCGACCTGCTCACCCGGTACCTGAACGACTACCGCTTCTTCCTCCAGAAGATCGGCACCTCGCACGACCTGATCGACCTCGAGCCCGACTTCTGGGGCTACGTCCGCTCCCTCGGCAGCCCGCACCAGGTTCCCGCGCAGGTCAAGGCCGCGAACCCGGCGGACTGCGGAACGCAGGAGAACAGCGCGGCCGGGCTGGCCGCCTGCCTGGTCGCGATGGCGCACAAGTACGCGCCGAACGCGGGCGCCGGCCTGCACCTCACCTGCTGGGACTGGGAGAACGACGTCCAGAAGTGCGTGAAGGACTACGCGGAACTGGGCGCGAAGAACGCCGACTTCCTGGTCACCGACGTGTCGGACCGCGACGCCGGCTGGTACGCGAAGCCGGCGAACGGCGGCCGGAACACGTTCTGGACCGACCAGCAGGCCGCGGCCACGCTGAAGTTCTACAAGACCATGGCCGAGTCGACGGGCAAGCCGGTGGTCCTGTGGCAGGTCCCGGTGGGCAACATGAGGCAGAACAACACCCTCAACCACTACCAGGACGACAAGGTCGACTGGTTCTTCTCGCACCTGGACCAGGTGGCGGACGCGCACGTCGCCGCCATCCTGTTCGGCGCGGGACAACAGGAACAGACCACGGTCGAGACCGACGGCGGAAACCTGATCGGCAAGACGATCGCCTACCGCAACTCGGGCGGGACACCGCTCAGGTAGCCGACCGGTGACCGCGCACCCGCGAAAACCGGGGGCGCGGTCACCGGCCGCTCCGCCACACTGAGCCGGTGTTGCTGACCATCACGACGACCCGGAACCCGGCCACCGATCTGGGCTTCCTCCTGCACAAGCACCCGGAGAAGGCGCAGTCGGTCGCGCTGTCGGCCGGCACCGCGCACGTCTTCTACCCGGAGGCGGCGCCGGACCGCTGCACGGCCGCGTTGTTCGTCGAAATCGACCCGGTCGGGCTCGTCCGCGGGGGCGGGACGTCGCTGACCCAGTACGTCAACGACCGGCCGTACGCCGGGGGCTCCTACCTCGCGGTCGCGCTGCGGGCCGCGTTCACGACCGCGCTCGCGGGCCGGTGCACCGCGCGGCCCGAACTGGTCGACGAGCCCTTCGACCTGGAGCTCCGCCTGCCGTCGCTGTCCGCTCGCGGCGGGGCCGAGGTCGTGCACAAGCTGTTCGAGCCGCTCGGCTGGCGCGTTTCGGCGACGTCGATCCCGCTCGACCCGCAGTTCCCGCAGTGGGGCGAAAGCCGCTATGTCGACTTGACGCTCACCGGCACCCAGCGCGTCGCCGACGCCTTGCGCCACCTCTACGTGCTGCTGCCTGCCCTCGACGGCGACAAGCACTACTGGGTCGGCCAGGACGAGGCCGACAAGCTGCTGCGCGCCGGCGACGGCTGGCTCGCCGGGCACCCCGAGCGCACGCTCATCACGAACCGCTACCTCGAGCGGCGCCGCCCGGTCGTGGCGTACGCGCTTTCGCGGCTGGCCGAAGCGGACGACGTCCCGGCGGAGGCGGAAGCACTGGTCACGGAGGTCGCAGAGGTCACAGACAAGCCGCAGAGCCTCGCTTCACAGCGCCACGGCAGCGTGCTCGCCGCGCTGCGGGCCGCGGGCGCCCGGCGGGTGCTGGACCTCGGCTGCGGCTCCGGCGCGCTGCTGCGCGTGCTCGCGAAGGAGCGGTCGTTCACCGAGATCGTCGGTGTGGACGTGTCGAGCAGTGCGTTGAGTATCGCCGAAAAGCGGCTGAAGGAGGGCTCCCGCGTCACGCTGCGGCAGTCCGCGCTGACCTACGCGGACCCGGCGCTGGCCGGGTACGACGCCGCCGTGCTGATGGAGGTCGTCGAACACGTCGACGAAGAGCGGCTGCCTGCCCTCGAACACGCGGTGTTCGGGGTCGCGGCGCCGCGCACGGTGCTCGTCACGACGCCCAACGCGGAGTACAACCGGCTGTTCGAGTTCCTGCCAACGGGGCATTTCCGGCACGCCGACCACCGGTTCGAATGGACCCGAGCCGAGTTCCGCGCCTGGGCGGACGGCGTCGCGACCCGGCGCGGCTACGACGTCCGGTACCTGCCGATCGGACCGGAGGACCAGGAATCGGGACCGCCGACCCAACTGGCGGTCTTCACCACCCAAAAGGAGGTGGCCGCGTGAAGCTGACCGTCCCCGACATGGCGCTCGTCGTGCTCGTCGGTGCTTCCGGCTCCGGCAAGTCGACCTTCGCGCGCACGCACTTCGCGCCGACGCAGGTGCTCTCCAGCGACTTCTTCCGCGGGCTCGTCGCCGACGACGAGAACGACCAATCGGCCAGCGCCGACGCCTTCGACGCGCTGCACTACGTCGCGGCGAAGCGGCTCGCGGCCGGCCGGACGACCGTCATCGACGCGACGAACGTCCAGCGCGCTTCGCGGGCCAGCCTGGTGAAACTCGCGAAGGAGCACGACGTGCTGCCGACGGCGATCGTGCTGGACCTGCCGCTGCGCGTCTGCGTCGACCGCAACGCCGGGCGGCCGGACCGCGACTTCGGCGAGCACGTCGTCCGGCGGCAGCGCGGCGAGCTGCAGCGGTCGCTGAAGTCGCTGGAGCGCGAGGGCTTCCGGCGCGTGCACGTGCTGCGGTCCGAAGCCGAGGTGGCCGCGGCCGAGATCGTGGTCGAGCCGCTGCGCAACGACAAGCGTGAGCTGGCCGGGCCGTTCGATGTGATCGGCGACGTCCACGGCTGCGCGGCCGAGCTCGAGGAGCTGCTGGCCGAGCTGGGGTACGTCGACGGCGTGCACCCGGCCGGGCGGACCGCGGTGTTCGTCGGCGACCTCGTCGACCGCGGCCCGGACACCCCGGGCGTGCTCCGGCGCGTGATGGCGATGGCGTCGTCCGGCAACGCGCTCGTCGTGTGCGGCAACCACGAGCAGAAATTGGTGCGTGCGCTGCACGGGCGGAAGGTCAACGTCGCGCACGGCCTGGCCGAGTCGCTGGAGCAGCTCGGCGCGGAAAGCGAGGAGTTCCGCCGCAGCGTCCACGAGTTCTGCGACGGGCTGATCGCGCACTACGTCCTCGACGGCGGCAACCTCGTCGTCGCGCACGCGGGGCTGCCCGAGCGCTACCACGGACGCGCGTCCGGGCGGGTCCGCAGCATGGCGCTGTACGGCGACACGACCGGCGAGACGGACGAGTACGGCCTGCCGGTGCGGCTCCCGTGGGCCCGCGACTACCGAGGCTCGGCGATGGTCCTCTACGGGCACACGCCGACGCTGGAGCCGGAGTGGGTCAACAACACGATGTGCCTCGACACGGGTGCGGTGTTCGGCGGGAAGCTGACGGCGTTGCGGTATCCGGAGCGCGAAGTCGTCTCGGTGAAGGCGCTCCGGGTCTGGTACGAGCCGTCCCGTCCGCTGGACGCGGCACGGCCGCTGGGCGGCCGCGAGCCGGCGGTGCTGGAGCTGGCCGACGTCACCGGAAAGCGGATCGTGCAGACGGCGCACCACGGCCGCGTCGGCGTCTCGGCGGAGCAGTCGGCGGCGGCGCTGGAGGTGATGAGCCGGTTCGCGGTCGACCCGCGCTGGCTGGCGTACCTCCCGCCGACGATGGCCCCGTGCTCGACATCGGCCCACGGCGGCTACCTGGAGCACCCCGAGGAGGCGTTCGCCGAGTACCGGTCGGCCGGGGTCCAGTCCGTGCTGTGCGAAGAGAAGCACATGGGTTCCCGTGCGGTGGTGCTGGTCTGCCGCGACGAGGAGGTGGCGTACCACCGTTTCGGAATCCGTGGCGGCGGCGCGGTGTACACCCGGACCGGCCGCCCGTTCTTCGCGGCCGCGCAGAACAACGAGCTCCTGTCCGACGTACGCACGGCGGCAGAGGGCCTGTTCGAAGAGCTGAACTCGGGCTGGCTGCTGCTCGACGCCGAGCTACTGCCGTGGAGCGCAAAGGCGGGTTCCCTGATCGCGGACCAGTACGCATCGGTGGGAGCGGCCGCCGAAGCGGTCCTGCCCGCGGCGGCGGCAGCATTGACGACGGCGGCCGCCCGCGGCATCGACGTGGGCGACCTGCTGGCCCGAACGGCGTCTCGTGCATCCACAGTGGACGCCTACCGGAAGGCGTACCGCCGCTACTGCTGGCCGACCGAAGGCCTGGACGGCGTCCGCCTGGCACCGTTCCAGCTGCTGGCCTCGGAAGGAAAGGCCTACCACGACCGCCCGCACGCGTGGCACCTGTCGATGCTCGACAGCCTCACAGGCCCCCGCTTCCAGCGCACCCGGACCCTGAAGGTCGACCTCCTGGACGACGCATCGGTGGCCCGGGGAACCTCCTGGTGGGAGGAACTGACGGAAGAGGGCGGCGAGGGAATGGTGGTCAAGCCGGCAGCCAACCTGACCCGCGGAACCCGAGGGCTGGTCCAGCCCGGGGTGAAGGTCCGAGGACGCGAGTACCTGCGCATCATCTACGGCCCGGACTACACACAGCCGGAGAACCTGGAGCGGTTGCGCAAGCGAGGCCTGAACAGAAAGCGGATGTTGGCACTCAGGGAGTACGCACTGGGCTTGGAGGCACTGGAGCGCGTAGCGCGAGGAGAGCCACTGTGGCGGGTACACGAGTGCGTGTTCGCCGTGCTCGCACTGGAATCGGACCCGGTGGACCCCAGACTCTGAACAAAGCAAGAGGACCACCGCAAGGTGCCCAACGCGAGGGGAAAGCCCAACAGGACCACAACGGAACCCAGACCCCCCGCACCCCCGATCCGAAGCCAAAACACGGCCGGCGGCAGGTTGTCAAGGCACGCTTTCCCGCCTTGACAACCTGCCGCCGGCCGTAGTCACAATCGGGCTTCGGGGTTGCGAACCCGAGAATCTCAGTCGGTTTTGGAAGAAGAAGCCCCATTAGGCTCCTTCTTCTCCGGCTCCACAGGAGCTTCAACCGCCGAATCGTCAGAAGCCTCCTCAGCCGGAGGCTCGTCAAAACTGGCCGGAACCCGCTTCAAATGCTTGGTCATCGAACGAACCAAAAACGCCACAGCGATGAGAAACAGGATCAGCACCAGAAAGCCGACCGGAGAGGACTTGCCGAAGTCCTCCCCCTGCCCACCGTTGTCGCCGTTGCCCGGCTGCTGCGCCAGCACCAGGGCCGACGCGGTCACCGGAAGGGCCACGCCGGCCGGCAGCGTCAGACTCATGTGTCCACCTTCTCCTCGGCGCCGGTGATGCCGGCGAACAGGTCGTCCTCCGGCAACGTGCTGTCGACCAGCGACTTCACCAGCTCGTACTCCTCGGTCGGCCAGACCTCGCGCTGCATGTCCCGCGGCACGGCGAACCAGCGGCTGGTCGGGTCGATCTGCGTGGCGTGCGCCTTCAGCGCCTCGTCCCGCGCCTCGAAGTATTCACTGCACTCGACGCGGGTGGTCACCCGCTCCATCACATCGCCCCGGTCCGGGTCCCAGTTGGCCAGCCACTCGGTGTACGGCGACTCGAGCCCGGCCTTCTTCAGTGCTTCGTCGAACAGCAGCATCCGGGCCCGCGAGAAGCCGTGCACGTAGTACAGCTTGAGCGGCTGCCACGGCTCGCCGGCGTCCGGGAAGCGCTCCGGGTCGGGTGCCGCGTCCCACGCCGCCATCGAGACCTCGTGGGTGCGGATGTGGTCCGGGTGCGGGTAGCCGCCGTTCTCGTCGTACGTGGTGATCACGTGCGGGCGGAACTCGCGGATCACGCGCACCAGCGCCTCGGTGGACTCCTCCAGGGGCACGACGGAGAACGACCCCTCGGGCACCGGGGGCAGCGGGTCGCCCTCCGGGAGGCCGGAGTCGACGAAGCCCAGCCAGCGCTGGCTCACACCGAGGATCTTGGCCGCGCGGGCCATCTCCTCCCGGCGGATCTCGGCCATGTTGGCCAGCACCTCCGGCCGGTCCATGGCCGGGTTGAGGATGCTGCCGGCTTCGCCCCCGGTGCACGTGACGACCAGCACCTCGTGCCCCTCGGCGGCGTAGCGGGCCATCGTGGCCGCACCCTTGCTCGACTCGTCGTCCGGGTGCGCGTGCACGGCCATCATGCGCAGGCGCGGGTTGGCGGTTTTCCTCTGCTCGTCGGCGTCCACCATGCTCCGAACGACTCCCCTTCTGCCCTTATTCCGCGACCCACCTGCGGGTCGCCCACCCAGCGGGCGGATACTCGGGATGTACCCGCACCATTGTCCCCACGGGTACGACAAGAACGAGCAGGAGGCCCGGGTTGGCAGGCGGACCGGCGGAAACGGCAGCGCCCGCGCTGCTCGCGGACCGCTACGGCGCCGGACGCGCGAAGACGTC
The DNA here is from genome assembly GCF_013364075.1 of Amycolatopsis sp. Hca4. GTDB lineage: Bacteria > Actinomycetota > Actinomycetes > Mycobacteriales > Pseudonocardiaceae > Amycolatopsis. The sequence continues at coordinate 7,514,877 of NZ_CP054925.1, read as the reverse complement.
CCGGCGCTGGCGGCGCTGGCTCTTCCTGGCCATCGCCCTGCTGGTCAGCGGCCTGATCGCCTGGGTCGCGTACGTGAACCTCGGTTCGGCGCCGATCGACGCCGAGCGCATCGCGTTCAGCGGAAAACCGGGCAACGCGATGGAAATCACCCTCAACGTCACCCGGGACGACGACAGCAGGCCCGGCGTGTGCGTGGTCCGCGTCCGCGACAAGACCGGCGCCGAGAGCGGCCGCAAGGAGCTCCTCATCCCGGCCGGCGCGAAGTACAACCGGATCAGCACGACGATCAAGAGCATCGGGGAACCGGTTACGGCAGATGTCTTCGGCTGCTCGTACGACATACCACGGTATCTGTCAACCCCATAGCGGCCAACGGGGTGAACCGCGCGCTCAACGCCCGGAGCGCGGGGAAATAACGGGCGTCGACCTCTTGCGCCGTGATAGTCTGACCATTCAGCACGGCCCGCGACGGGCCGTGTTTTTCCTTTATCTCAGCCACGCGGGCACCTACGCCCGCGTGGGCCGGCTTGAACACGCAAGCCTGGCAGGCCCGACGAGGAGATGGTGACCGTGAGCGACACCAAGGTGACCTGGCTCACCCAGGATGCCTACGACCGGCTCAAGCACGAGCTCGACGAAATGATCGAGAATCGGCCGGTCATCGCCGCGCGCATCAACGACAGCCGCGAAGAGGGTGACCTCAAGGAAAACGGGGGTTACCACGCGGCTCGTGAGGAGCAGGGCCAGGCCGAGGCGCGCATCCGGCACCTGCAGGAGCTGCTCCGCTCGGCCAAGGTCGGCGAAGCGCCCGCGAACGACGGCACGGCCGGCCCGGGCAAGGTGCTCACCGTCCGCTACGAGGGCGACGACGAGGACGAGAAGTTCCTCCTGGCCACCCGTGAAGAGGGCGCCGAAGGCGAGCTCGACGTGTACTCCCCGGAGTCGCCGCTGGGCAAGGCCCTGCTCGGCGCCAAGGAGGGCGAGTCGCGCGAGTACGAGCTGCCCAACGGCAAGGTCCAGAAGGTGACGCTCGTCAAGGCGGTTCCGTACACCGACGACAAATAACGCGGATAGCGTGTCCTCCCAGGATCCACATTCTGGGAGGACAGCACCGTGAGCACCGAACCGATGTGCCAGGCCTGCGGCATGCAGTACGCCGCGGCCCGGGAGAACTGCCCGGTCTGCGAAGACGAACGCCAGTACGTCCCGCAGTCCGGGCAGCAGTGGACGAACCTGTCCGCGCTCCGCGAAAGCGGCACCTACACCCCGCGGATCGAAGACCAGGGTCCCGGCATCGTCGGCGTCGGCTCGAACCCCGGTTTCGCGATCGGCCAGCGCGCGCTGCTGGTGCGGGCCCGCTCGGGCAACTTCCTCTGGGACTGCGCCGCCTACCTCGACGACGCGCTGGTCCAGCGGGTCCGCGACCTCGGCGGGATCACCGGCATCGCGATCAGCCACCCGCACTACTACACGACGATGGTCGAGTGGGCGCGCGCGTTCGACGTCCCGGTCTACCTGCACGAAGCCGACCAGCAGTGGATCGGCAGGCCCGACCCGGCGGTGAAGCTGTGGTCCGGCACCACCCTGGACCTCGCCGACGACCTGCGGCTGATCAACCTGGGCGTGCACTTCGACGGCGGCACGGTGCTGCACTGGCCGGACGGCGAAAACGGCCGGGGTGCGCTGCTGTCCGGCGACATCGTGCAGGTGATCCCCGACCGGACGCACGTGGGCTTCATGTACAGCTACCCGAACCTGATCCCGGAGCGGCCGAGCGTCGTCCGCCGCGCGGCCGAGCTGCTCGCGGGCTACCGCTTCGAGGCGATCTACGGCGCCTGGTGGGACGCGGTCGTCCGCACCGACGGCTTCGAGGTCGTCCAGCGGTCGGCCAAGCGCTACCTGGCCCAGGTCGTCTGAGCCCTCAGCCCCGCGCGGTCCGCTCCAGCAGGGGGCGGACCCGCGGCGGCACCGGCGTCGACAGGGCGATCGACGTCGACGTCCGCAGCACGTCCGGGACGCCGACCACCTCGTCGATCACCCGCTGCAGGTCGTCGTTGCCCCGCGCCACCATCCGGACGAACAGGTCGCCCTGGCCGGTGGTCGCGTGGACCTCGCACACCTCGTCGATCGCCGAAAGCGCTTCCGTCACCTCCGCGCGGCGGCCCTGGGCGATCTCCAGCCACGCGAACGCGGTCAGGCCGTAGCCCATCGCCGCCAGGTCCAGCTCCGGCGGGAAGCCGCCGAGGATGCCGCGCTCGGTCAGGCGGTCGAGGCGCGCCTGGACCGTCCCGCGGGCCACCCCGAGGCGGCGGGCGCACTCCAGCACCCCGAGGCGCGGCGAATCGGTGAGCAACAGCAGCAGCCGCGCGTCCAGCGCATCGAGGTTCTCGGGCATGCGCAGATTGTCCATCATGACGGCCGGTGCCGGGCATGCACCGGGCAGATTGACCAGTAAAAACAGAGACCATTGCCCAGATTGCCTCGCTGGGTTGATCCTTCGAGGTATGACCCAGACTGCCGAACCCCAGGGTGCCCTCGACGACGTCAGCTACGACCAGCTGCGTCAGCTGGTCGGGCTCGTCGACCACGACGCCTCGACCGACCCGTTCCCGGTCAAGGCCATGGACGCGGTGGTGTTCATCGCCGGCAACGCCACCCAGACCGCCTGGTACTACCAGATCGCGTTCGGGATGCAGCTCGTCGCCTACTCCGGTCCCGAGACCGGCGACTTCGAGCGCAAGTCCTACGTGCTGAAGTCCGGCTCGGCCCGGTTCGTCATCACCGGCGGCGTGAAGCCGGACTCCCCGCTGCTGGACCACCACCGCAAGCACGGCGACGGCGTCATCGACCTGGCGCTGGAGACCACCGACGTCGACAAGTGCATCGAGCACGCGCGGGCACAGGGCGCGACCATCCTCGAAGAGCCGCACGACGTCTCCGACGAGCACGGCACGGTCCGCGTCGCCGCCATCGCGACCTACGGCGAAACCCGCCACTCGCTGGTCGACCGGTCGCGCTACAACGGCGTCTACCTGCCCGGCTACGAGCCGCGCGAGAGCACGATCAAGCGGCCCGAGGGTGCGCCGAAGCGGCTGTTCCAGGCCGTCGACCACTGCGTCGGCAACGTCGAGCTCGGCAAGATGGACTACTGGGTCGACTGGTACCACCGCGTCATGGGCTTCGTGAACATGGCGGAGTTCGTCGGCGACGACATCGCGACCGAGTACTCGGCCCTGATGAGCAAGGTCGTCTCGAACGGCAACCACCGGGTGAAGTTCCCGCTGAACGAGCCGGCCGTGGCGAAGAAGAAGTCGCAGATCGACGAGTACCTCGAGTTCTACGACGGTGCCGGCTGCCAGCACATCGCGCTGGCCACCAACGACATCATCGCCACGGTGACGGCGATGCGCGCCGCCGGCGTCGAGTTCCTCGACACCCCGGACTCCTACTACGACGACCCGGAGCTGCGCGCCCGGATCGGCAACGTGCGCGTGCCGATCGAGACGCTCAAGGAGCACAGCATCCTGGTCGACCGCGACGAGGACGGCTACCTGCTGCAGATCTTCACCAAGCCGATCGGCGACCGCCCGACCGTGTTCTACGAGCTGATCGAGCGGCACGGCTCGCTGGGCTTCGGGAAGGGCAACTTCAAGGCGCTGTTCGAAGCGATCGAGCGTGAGCAGGAGCGCCGAGGCAACCTCTGACATCTCGTCTCGGCGAAGGCCACCGTAGGAGACCTGCTGGTCCCCTATGGTGGCCTTTGACGTGAATCGGGAACCGACGGCGTCCCGGCTCCGTCTGTCTGATGGAGGGAAGGGGGCGGCATGCCGGACAGCATCGACGCCAGCGACGCGATGATCGACAACTGGACCCAGCGGCTCGAGGAGAACGCCGCCCGGTACCAGGCGCTGGCCGATCGCGTGCAGGGGCAGACGGTCACCGAGCGGTCGAAGGACGGCACGGTCCAGGTGACCGTCGACTCCCGCGGGCTGCTGAAGAACCTCGTCATCGCCGAGACCGCGGCCGGGAAGCGGATGGCCGAGGTGTCGGCGCAGGTCATGCAGCTGGTGCAGCGGGCGCAGGCGCGGATCCCGGAGCTGCTGCAGCAGGCGATGACCGAGACCACCGGCACCGGCGACCAGGCCGCGGCCGAGATCGTCCGAGAGGCGCAGAGCACGTTCCCGGCGCCGCCGCCCGAGCCCGAGCCGGCGTTCCCGGAGCCTGACCGCGTCCGCCGGTTCCTGCCGGAGGACACCGAGGAGCCGCCGCGGACCCCGCCAGCGCCACCCGCGCCGCCTGCTCCGCCGCAGCCGCCGCGGCGCCGTCGTCCGGTGGACGACGATGACGACGACTTCGGCGGGCCGATCCTTTCCTGAGGGGGAAACCGATGACGGACATGGAACTCAGCACCGACCTGACGGCGCACGCGAAGCAGCTCGACGCCATCGGTGACGGGCTGCAGCAGGCCGTCGACGCGGCGAACCAGGTGAGCATGCCGACCGACGCGTACGGCATCCTCTGCCAGCCGTTCCGGATGATGCTGGATCCGGTGGAGCAGTACGGGATCGACGCGTTGAAGGACGCCGTCCAGGCGATGACCGCGGTGTCGGGCAAGGTCCGCGAGGCCGCGGCGGCCTACCGCCGGTACGAGAGCGGGGTCGCCGACGACCTGAACTCCTCCGCGGGCGGTGCGTGATGCCGGAGGGCAACCCGCTCGTCGCGGACGCGAAGAAGGACCCGGACGGGCCGGGCGCGTTCACCGCGGGCAACGGCGACTACGGCTGGGCCGGCGGCATCGGCATCGCCGAGTCCTCGATGGACGCGTTCAACGGCATCAAGGACGGCGACTGGGTTTCCGGCGGCCTCGGCGTGCTGTCGCTGGCCGGCGAGGTCGCCGGGGCGGCGATCGACCCGTTCGGGTACCTGATGTCGTCGGTGGCGTCGTTCCTGATGGAGCACATCCAGCCGTTGAAGGACATGCTGGACTCGGTGGCGGGCAACCCTCCGGTGATCCAGTCCTATGCGGACACCTGGGGCAACGTCTCGAAGGCGCTGGGCGAGCGCAAGACGGACTTCGACAACGCGGTCAAGAACGGCACGACGGGCTGGACCGGAGCGGGCGCGGACGCCTACCGGAAGTTCGCCGCCGAGCACTCGGACGCCCTGTCGGGCGCGGCGACGGTGGCCGGGGCGATCAGCACGGTCACGATGATCATGGGCCAGGTCGTGTCGTTCGTGCGCGAGACCGTGCGGCAGCTGATCGCGGACCTGGTCGGCAAGCTCATCGCGTGGGTGATGGAGGAGGTCTTCAGCCTCGGCTTCGGCACCCCGGTGGTGGTGGCCCAGGCGACGGCGGCGATCGCCAAGTGGGGCAAGAAGATCGGTGAGCTGCTCAAGAAGCTGACGGACACGATCCGGAAAGTGTCGCCGCTGCTGTCGAAGCTGGTGGACTTGTTCGAGAAGATCGCGAAGGTCTTCGGGAAGGTGCTGGGCAAGGTAAGCGGGCTCGACGGGCTGAAGGTCAAGGAGGGCGGGTTCGTCCGGAAGATCCCGAAGGAGGGCGGCGGGGTCCACACCCGGGCCCACGGCGGGGACGGCGGTTCGGACGGTTCCCACGGCGGCGACGGGGATTCCTCGAGCGGCGACGGCTCGCACGGCGGCGATGATTCGCCGAGTTCCGACCCGATGAATACGGATCCGGGCGCCCGCCGGAGTTCGAGCCGGGAGGGCTCGGGTTCGCCGGACGGAGAGGGTTCACCACCACACACCGGCGACGGAGAGGGTTCGCACGCGGGCGACTCGAGCTCCTCACCTGCGGGCGAAAGCGGCTCGCCACACACCCGCGGGGACGGAACTTCCACGCACGCCGGGGAGAACACACCGTCGCGAGCAGGCGACAGCAACCCCGCCCCCACCCGGGGCGGCGACGGCACGCCGCCGCACACCAGCCCCTCGCCCACCAGGGGCAGCGACGCCACCCCGTCGCACGCTGGCGACAATGGCCCCTCACCCACACGGGGCGGCGATGGCACGCCGTCGCACACCGGCGACACCAGCCCCTCACCAACCCGAGGCGGCGATGGCACGCCGTCGCACGCAAGCGACAACAACCCCTCGCCGACCAGGGGCAGCGACAGCAGCCCGTCGCACACCGGCGACACCAGCCCCTCACCAACCCGAGGCGGTGACGGCACGCCGTCGCACGCAAGCGACAACAACCCCTCGCCGACCAGGGGCAGCGACAACAGCCCGTCGCACACCGGCGACACCAGCCCGTCGCCCACGCGAGGCGGCGCCGGCGACAATGCTCCCTCGCCGACCCGGGGCGGCGACAGCAGCCCGTCGCACTCCGGCGACAACGGTCCCTCTCCCACCCGAGGCGGGGACAGCAGTCCCTCTCGGGGCGGTGGGGATGCTTCCTCGCCGTCGCGTGTTGCTGATGGCAGCGAAGCTCCGAGCAGTTCCGCGCCTCCTCGGCACGACGGGTCCACCTCGGCCAGCGGGACCGCTCCCGCCGCTCCGCGGACCGGGGAGCCCGGGGCCGTCCCGGCGGCTCGGGGCGGGGACGGTGCCTCCGTCCCCGCGCAGGGTGGCGCTCCGCTGATGGGCGGCGGTGGCGTGCCACCCGCGGGCGGGCCCGGTGGTGGCCTCGGCGGCGGTTCCCCGCGCGCCGGTGGCGGGCCGGGCTGGACCGGTACTCCCGGGAGCCCCGGTGCGCACGTCGACGCGCCCGGCAGGCCACGCTCCGGCGGTGACCTGCCCGGCGGTGGCCGTCCGCGGACTCCGGATGCTCCCGCGCCCGCCGCCCGCGGGTTCGGGCCCGGGACGCACGCACCCGATGCCCGGCCCGGCACGCACGCGCCCGGCACCCGGCCGCACGAAACCGGCCCCCACCAAAACGGCCCGCACCAGAACACTCCCCACGAGAACGGCCCGCACGACAGCACCCCGGGCCACCACGACCCGGACGGCGCCACCCCGCACCACGACAGCACCCTCACCCCCGACGAGGTGAACGCGCGCCACGCCGAAAGCACCCCGTCGGGCAGCTCCTACCACGCCGGCGATCCCGAGCTGGGCGACCTGCCCCACCGCGTCCAGCCCGACCCCGGCGGCCGCTACACCGTCGACGTGCACGTCACCCCGGATGGCCACGCCCGCATCGGCGACCGCCTCTACACCCCCGAGGAATTCGCCGACATCCTGCGCCGCAACGGCGACTACGACGGCCGCCCGATCCGGTTGATCGGGTGTGATGCCGGCTCCAACGACTTCGCGCACCGGCTCTCGCGCGAGCTCGACACCGAGGTCATGGCCCCGACCAAACCCGCCTGGACGGACTCGCACGGCCGGGTCTTCTCCTCCGACTACGAAATCGGCCCCGACGGGCGGATGCGCCCCCGGATCCCGCCGGACGGCGAGTGGAACACCCACCACCCGGACGGCTCGACGCACCGGGCCGGTGACGACGGCTTCGCGCCCGACAGCCACCACGGCGACCAGCACGACGTCGACGCCGACTCCGCGGTCGACCGCGGGCAACGGCCGTACGACGCCGCCGAGCGCGACCAGGACATGCGGGATCTCCGCCGGGAGAACCGGGATCTGCGCGAAGAAGGGCTCGAATCGGTCCGCCACCACGACGGCCGGAACGTCAACCCGACGACGGACGACCTGCGGCGGCCGCACGACCGCGCCCTGACCACCTCGAGGTACCGCAGCCTCGAGGGTGGGGTGGAGGACATCCACAGCTTCAGCGGGAAGACCCACGACTGGGCGCCCGCGAGCGAGGGCCCGAGCTACCCGAAGCACGAGCGCCTGTTCGAGACCAAGGAAGCCGGCACCTACCGGCCCGAACTCGGGGAGCCGGACCCGACCAACAAGTTCGGGCGCACCCACGACTCGGAGCCCAAGCTCATGGAGGAGCTGGTCCGCCGCGACTTCGCCGAGCGGTCGGGGCTGCCCCGCGAAGAGGTCGACGACATCGTCAAGAAGCAGATCGAACGCCTGCGGCGCGAAGAAGCCGCCGGTGCCCGGTCTTACGACAACGGGCTCAAGGGCGACATCGCCCGCGCCCAGGACCGGATGGACGGCGCACTCGACGAGATCAACCGGCGGGCCGCCGAACGCGCGGCCACGCGCGGCGAAACCTACACGCCGATCACGCGGGAAGGCATGGACGGTGATCTGCGGATGGTCGTCGACCTGCCTTCCACGAAACGCGACAACATCCCCGTGGACTACCAGATCTGCGACTCGTGCCAGGATGTCATCATGCAGTTCGAGAAACTGTTCCCGAATGTCCGCGTCGAGGTCGTCAACCTCAAGGGCGAGGAGCTGATCTGGTGACCACGCCGAATACCGACCCCGCCGCGCGGATCCGCGAAATCTTCGCCGGAGCCGTGTCGGACGGCCTCCGCGCGGATTCCGTGCGAGGAGCTTCCGACGCCGAAATCGACGGCTGGGCCGCCGAGCAGGGCGCCCGCGCCGTTCCGGAGGCCGTTCGCGAAGTCCTCCGGCTGATCGGCCGGGACCACGGGTTGTGGCTGGCCGGGAGCTCGCTCGGGGTCGGCGCGGTGCAGCGGGACGCCAAGAACCACCTCCTGGCCACCCTGACCACGATGAACGATCCGCTGGAAGACCCCGAGGGCGCGCTGGTGCTGGTCGAGCACCAGTCGTACACCTTCCACGTCGTCGACGGCGCGAAAACCGACCTCCCCGACCCCCCGGTCTGGCTCGTCACCGAAGGCGAAGGGGCCGAAGAACAATGGGAAAGCGTTTCTTCGTGGTTCCGCGCGATAACGCCCGACGTCGCGCGTTATCGCGAACGGCTGGAAGTAATGCAGGAACTGGGTCGCCGACGAATCCCGGATTGGGCGCAATACATTGAACCCCGGTGAAGCGCGGCGAGCGTCATGACCCAGCCACCGGGTCCGCTGCGCCCGGACCAGCAGCAGGAGATCGTCCGCCAGATCGGGGCGGTGCTGATGTCGCAGGTGCCGCCGGGGTGGCGGCAGGTGCGCGTGGAGTACCGCGCCGCCGGGCGGCACGTCGAAGCCGACCTGCTGGTCACCGGGCCGGACGGCGTGCCCCGGCCCGGTCCGCCGCACCCGGGAGCCGTGCGGCTGCTGGGGGTGCTGCGCTCGGGGATGTACCAGCCCGGCTTCGGCACGTGGCTGGGCGCGATCCTGGTGTTCGAGCCGGCGCAGCCACCCGACGTCGACTTCGTGCGGCCCGACCTCGAACCGCCGTTCCGGCAGCAGCCGCCGCCGATCGGGTTCCAGGACGAGCTGCGGTTCTTCCCGCGCGCCGACGAGCACATCCCGGCGTGGCTGCGGGAGCGCGCCGGGCTCGCCCCGGCGCCCGCGGCCGGCGAGGTGCGCACACCGCGGATCTACGACGGCGTCGACGCGACGGGAAAGCCGCTGGTCCGGCGCGCACCGCTCGTCCCGGCGGAAGCCGAGCGGGTGCTCGCCTACCTCGACGCGGCGCCGGTCATCCTGGCCTCCCGCAGCAACGGGCCGGACGCCTTCGCGCCGGACCGCACGGACGCCGTCCCGATGAACTTCCGCACCGACGGGGCCTGGGCCTGGCCCGGCGCGGTGGCGTACTACCTGCGTGAGCACGGCGTGCCGCCGGACCCGGACCTGGTCGCCCACATCCGGGCCCGCCGCTTCACCGCGCCGTCGGAGGTCCCCGAACCTGCCAAGGACCTGGCCTTGGCCGCCATCACCGGCGAAAGCCCTCAGACGACCGTGTAGCCCGCGTTGGACAGGGCGAACTCGACTTCCTTGCAGTGCTCGGGCCCGCGGGTCTCCAGCGCGAGCACGACGTCGGCCTCGCCGAGGTCGAGGCTGCCGGAGATGCGCGAATGCTCGACGTCGAGCACGTTCGCGCCCAGCTCGCTGACGCACTTCAGCACGCCGACCAGCGAGCCCGGGCGGTCCGGCACCCGCAGCCGCAGGTGCAGGTAGCGGCCGCCCGCGGTCATGCCGTGCTGGATGATCTGCAGCAGGAGCACCGGGTCGACGTTGCCGCCGGAGAGGATGGCCACGACCGGGGGCTCGAAGATCCCGGGGTGCTGCAGCAGCGCGGCGACCGGCGCCGCACCGGCCGGCTCGACCACCAGCTTCCGCCGTTCCAGGCACAGCAGCACCGCGCGGGACAGGAACTGCTCCGACACCGTCACGACGTCGTCGACCAGCGACTCGACGTGGGCGAAGCTGACCAGGCCGGGCTCGCCGACCGCGATCCCGTCGGCCATCGTCGACGTCGTGCTCAGCCGCACCGGCGCGCCCGCGGCCAGCGACGGCGGGTAGGCGGCGGCTTCCTCGGCCTGGACGCCGACGACCCGGACATCCGGGCGCAGCGCCTTCACCGCCGACGCGACCCCGCCGACCAGCCCGCCGCCGCCGGTGGCGACCAGGATGGTCTTCACCCCCGGCACCTGCTCGAGGATCTCGAGGCCGACCGTGCCCTGGCCGGCGATGACGTCCGGGTGGTCGAACGGGTGGATGAACACCGCCCCGGTCCGCTCGCCGAACTCGATCGCGGCTCTGAGCGTCTCCTCCAGGAGGGCGCCGTGCAGGTGGACGTCGGCGCCGTAGCCGCGGGTGGCGGCCAGCTTCGGCAGCGGGGCCCGCAGCGGCATGAAGACGGTGGACTTGGCGCCGAGCAGCGACGACGCCAGCGCGACGCCCTGCGCGTGGTTGCCGGCGCTGGCGGCGACGACGCCCCGATCTCGTTCGGCCTGGGTGAGGCCGTGGATGCGCGTGTAGGCGCCGCGGATCTTGAACGACCCCGTCCGCTGCAGGTTTTCGCACTTCAGGTGCACCGGACCGCCGTGGAGTTTGCGCAGGTCGCGCGCGTGCTCCATCGGCGTCACCCGGGTCACTCCCTTGAGGAGTTCCCGGGCGGCCTGGATCCGCTCGAGGGTGACGAGTTCCATGGGCCGGACTATGCCACTCAGGAACTCCACAGGTTGACCGGACCGTTATCCGGGTACCCTGGGTCGCGTCAACACACGGTAAACAAGGAGCGAGCATGGCAGCCGGGAACGACGCGGACACCGCCCGACGGGCTCGCGCCACCCGCTCGGCCGGCCTGCTCCCGCTCGTCATCGGGCTCGCTTCGGCCGCCGCGCTCACCGGGGCGGCCTACATCACGGTGGACAGCGCCTCGTGCGGGTCGCCGGCCCAGTACATCCGCCACGACAGCCACGTCGAGCTGGTCGGCGGCTGTGTGGACGGCGCGAAGCTGCCGGCCACCGGCCCCGCACCGAGCGGCGGCGTCGTGCACGGGAACTACAACCCCTGACCTGGGGTGTTACCCCGGTGTGCCCGGGGAACACGAAAGTGCCTTCTTCCGCAGGCCGCAGCAGTCACCGATGATCATCGGGTGACCACCGTTTACGAGCCGGGCCGCGGGCCCGGACCCGCCAAGCCCACCGAAGAAGCGTCGAGCCGGCTGCTGGCCGCCCACAGCCTGGGCGCACTGGCCACCGTGAACCGCGGCGGCTTCCCGCACCTGTCCACGGTCGCCTACGCCTGGGATCCGGAGGCGCGCGTGGTGCGGATCGGGTCCACCGCGGGGCGTGCCAAGGTGCGCCAGCTGGCCCGTGATCCGCACGCTTCGCTCTACGTCGGCAGTGACGACCACCTGGCGTTCGCGGTCGCCGCAGGGGTGGCCGAGGTGTCACCGGTCAGCGCGGTGCCCGGTGACGAGACCGGCCGGGAGCTGCTCGCGATGCAGGCGCCGTTCGACGACCCCGAGCAGGAGGCGGCGTTCCTGCGGAACATGGTCGAGGACCGCCGCGTGGTCATCCGGCTCCGGGTGGAGCGGCTCTACGGCGGCGGCCTCGACGTCGGTGCCTGAGGCTCAGCCCAGGGCCGCCAGCAGGTCCGCGACCAGGTCGCGGCCGTCCTCGATGCCGACCGACAGGCGGAGCAGGTCGGCCGGGACCTGGAGGGTCGAGCCGGCCGTGCTCGCGTGGGTCATCTTGCCCGGGTGCTCGATCAGCGATTCGATGCCGCCGAGCGACTCGGCGAGGATGAACAGCTTCGTGCGGCTCGCCACTTCCAGGGCCGCCGCCTCGCCGTCCACGTGGCTGAAGGAGACCATCCCGCCGAAGCGGCGCATCTGCTTCGCCGCCGTCTCGTGGCCCGGGTGCTCCGGCAGGCCGGGGTAGTAGACCTTCGCCACCTTGGGGTGCTTGACCAGGGCCTGGACGATCTTCTCGGCGTTGTCGCTGTGGCGCTCCATGCGCAGGGCGAGGGTCTTGATGCCGCGCAGGGTCAGCCACGCGTCGAACGGCCCTGGCACCGCGCCCGCGGCGTTGCGCAGGTAGAAGAACTGCTCGCGCAGCTCGTCCTCGTTGGTGATGATCGCGCCGCCGACCACGTCGGAGTGGCCGCCGAGGTACTTCGTCGTCGAGTGCAGGACGATGTCCGCGCCCAGCGACAGCGGGTTCTGCAGGTACGGCGTCGCGAAGGTGTTGTCGACCACCAGGCGGGCGCCGGCGTCGTGCGCGACCCCGGCCAGCGCCGCGATGTCGGCGACGCCGAGCATCGGGTTGGTCGGCGACTCGCACCAGATCAGCTTGGTCTCCGGCCGGATCGCGGCGCGCACCTCGTCGAGGTTCGCCAGGTCGGCGACGGTGTGCTCGACGCCCCACAGGCTGAGCACCTTGTCGATCAGGCGGAACGTGCCGCCGTAGGCGTCGTTGCCGAGCACGAGGTGGTCACCGGGGCGCAGGGTACTGCGCAGCACCACGTCGGAGGCGGCCATGCCGGAGGCGAAGGCCAGCGCGTGCCGGCCGCCTTCCAGCGAGGCCAGCGCCTCTTCCAGCGCCGACCGGGTCGGGTTCGCGGTGCGCGAGTACTCGTAGTCGCCCTCGCGGGTCCCGCCCACGCCGTCCTGCGCGTAGGTCGAGGTCTGGTAGATCGGCACGATCACCGCGCCGGTGCGGGGGTCGGGCTTCTGACCGGCGTGGATCGCGCGCGTCTCGAAGCCCAATTCGGAGTAGTCGTCCACCATCGGTTCAGCGTACGGGCCGCCCCTGACATTCCCGACAGGTGGGATGGGTCTCAGCGACGCGTCCAGCGGCGGGTGGCCGGCCGGGCCGCCAGCACCAGCAGCACGACGAACGGCGCCGCGATGACGACCGCGCGCAACCAGGGGACGCCGATCCCCGTCGGCCCGCCCACGACGAACACGACGAGCCGGTAGCGGAGCACCGTGTCGGCGATCGCGGCGACCACCGCCAGCACCGCCGCGAACAGGCACAACAGCCGGCCCGCCTCGACGCGCGCGAGCAGCGCCACTCCGCCGAGGACGAGGAGCAGGCCGACCACCGCGTCGGCGATCTGGCCGGGGACCAGCAGGTCGCTTTGGCCCAGCCCCTGCACGAGGCTCCACCAGAAGGTGCCCAGCAGGAACCACAGGCCGCCGAGCACCGCGAGCACGCCGGCGGCGATCGCCGGGGCCGGCCGGGGCGGGGCCGTGACCGTCACTCACCAGCTCCGGGACGAATACGCACCCTGGCCGGACAGCACCGGGACCACCGACGTGCGGTAGCGCAGGTAGCGGAACGTCGGCGGCAGGAACGCCAGCACCAGGACGAGCACCGCGAGCCCGGCCAGGCCGACGCGGTCCACCATCGCGAACCCGCCGTGGGTGAACATCGCGTCGGCGAAGCGGGCCGGGGGCACGCCGACCGACATCGGCTCGGTGAGCAGGGCGCCGATGGCCAGGAGGGCGCCCAGGCCGAGCAGGACCGCGCCCGCCGTCGCGCGGAACAGCGTGGCCAGCGAGCCGAGGAGGAGCACCAGGCCCGCCACGACGTACGCGGCGAGGTCCACCAGCACCCAGCCCGGCAGCGCGTCGAGGCTGAATTCGGCAGGCATGTCGAGGAAGATCTTGACCGGCACATATCCCGCGGCGACCGCGGCCGGAATGCCGAGCAGGCCGGCGAGAACCGCCGTTACTCCGGATGGCCGAGCCGATGAATACGAATGCGAATGCGCCACCGGGTATCGGTGCGGACCGGTCACAACTCCCCCATCAGCCGAGCGCTGGACGACGGCGCTCACCCTAACCGGAATCGGGGGAACCAAACCGAAATGTGAACGGAATTCGGCCGGACGGCGGAACCCAAGATCATTTTTGTGCGGTAGTGGCGGAAATGCCGTCACGCGATCACGCGCAGTGCCGAACGGCGCTTTGTCGTCCTCTTCGGACAATTGTGGACCGGCGGAAATGCAGCGTGCCCCGGAGCCGAATCGGCTCCGGGGCACGAAGGCGCGTGCTAGCTCACCACTGCTGCTGCGGGGGCTGGCCGGGCTGGCCGAACCCGCCGCTCGGCGGGCCCTGGTGACCCGGCTGCTGGCCCCAGCCCTGCGGCGGCTGACCCGGCTGCCCGGGGTGCCCCGGCTGCCCGGGCTGTCCCGGCTGGCCGTAGCCACCGGGCTGCCCCGGCTGGCCGTACCCGCCCGGCTGACCCGGCTGCGGGAACCCGCCGCTGGACGGGTTGGGCCCGCCCGGCTGCCCGTAACCGCCGGGCTGACCCGGCTGACCCGGCTGGCCGTAACCCGGACCGGGCTGCCCCGGCTGGCCGTAGCCACCGGGCTGCCCGTAACCGCCCGGCTGGCCGAAGCCCGGCTGCTGCTGCGGGCCACCGAAGCCCGGCGGCGGCCCGCCGAAGCCCTGCGGCCCGCCCGGCGTGGCACCGCCGCCACCGAGGCCGACGAACTGCTGCGTCGCCGGGACAAGCCCGAGCACGCCCACGATCAGGATGAGGACACCCAGGATCAGCGGCGGCAGCCCGATCCCGAACGTGTCCCGGCTGGACGCGCCGACCACGCCGCCGCTCGGCGTCATGCCGATCTTGAGCAGCAGGGCGAAGACCGCGAGGATCGCGCCGCCCGCGACGATCGCGATCGGGACGAACTTCCGGAGCCCGCCCAGCTTGCCCACGAGCGCCAGCCCGATGCCACCGGCGAGGGAGATCAGCGACCCCAGCAGGATCATCACCACGTAGAACCAGACGAGCCCCGGGCCGATGATCCCGGCGGCGTCGAGCGCCTTCTGGATGATCTCCTGGCTCGCGGTGTCGTTGACGAGCGTCGAGTAGTCGCTCGCGTCACCCATGTAGTTGAACGAGATGATCAGCGCGATCAGGCCCAGCAGGGCCACGATGCCACCGGCGATGTAGCCGAAGAGGGCGTTGCCACCCGCGGCCGGCGCACCGAACGGCTGCTGCGGCCCGCCGAAGCCGGGCTGCTGCTGGCCACCGAAACCGGGCGCGCCGAACCCCTGCGGCTGACCCGGCTGGCCGTAGCCCGGCTGCTGCCCGAAGCCGCCCTGCTGCTGGCCCGGCTGCCCGAACCCGCCCGGCTGCTGCCCGAACCCACCGGGCTGCTGGCCGAAGGCGGCGGCCGGGTTGTCGGCCGCGCTCGGCGGCGGGGTGTACGGGATGGCCGGCGGCGGCTGGGAGCCCGGGGGCACCAGCTGCGTCGAGTCCGCGACCGGGGCGTCGCCGCCGCCCGCCGGGTTCACCATCTGGGTCGCGTTCGCGTCGACCGGCGGCATCGCCTGGGTCGCGCCCGCCCCGCCGTCACCCGGCCGGCCCGGCTGGACGACCTGGGTCGGCTCCGGCGTCTCCCCGAACGGGGAACCACCCTGGTGCTGGGCGGGCTGGACGACCTGGGTCGGTTCCGGGCTGCCGAACGGGTCCTGCTGCGGCTGGGGGCCACTCGGCGGGCCCTGAGGTGGCTGGCCGCCACCCCACGGCTGGTTCGGTGGCTGCGGTGCACTCATGTGGGTCTTGAACCCCCTTGACGAGGACGCGAAAGTGTTCTACTCGCGCCCACGCTATCGGATCGCCCGGCAGGGCGCTCGTAACGCCCCTGCCGGGTCCGCCGATCTATCCCTTTCCGGCTCGGTCAGCGACCGGCCAGGAAGCCCAGCAGGTCGTGCCGGGTGACGACCCCGGCGGGCTTGCCGTCGACCAGCACGAGCGCGCCGTCGGCGCCTTCCAGCGCGGTCATCGCCGCGCCCACCTGCTCGCTGCCGCCGATCGTCGGCAGCGGCGGTGACATGTGCCGCTCGAGCCGGTCGGCCAGCTGCGCCTTGCCGGTGAACAGCGCGTCGAGCAGGTCACGCTCGTTGACGGCGCCGACGACCTCGGCCGCCATCACCGGCGGCTCCGCGCTCACGACGGGCATCTGGCTCACGCCGAACTCGGAGAGGATCGCGATGGCCTCGGCGACGGTCTCGTTCGGGTGCGAGTGCACCAGCGCCGGCAGGTGGCCGCTCTTCTTCGTGAGCACGTCGGCGACCGTCGCGCCGGAGGAGTCGGGCGGCAGGAAGCCGTAGGAGGACATCCAGGTGTCGTTGAACACCTTCGTCATGTACCCGCGGCCGCCGTCGGGCAGCAGCACGACCACGACGTCGTCCTCGGTGAGCCGCTCGGCGAGCTTGAGCGCCGCGGCGACGGCCATCCCGCAGGAGCCGCCGACCAGCAGGCCCTCCTCGAGCGCGAGCCGGCGGGTGATCTGGAAGGAGTCGGCGTCGGAGACCGGGATGATCTCGTCGGCGATGGTGCGGTCGTAGGTGTCCGGCCAGAAGTCCTCGCCGACGCCTTCGACCAGGTACGGGCGGCCGCTGCCGCCGGAGTAGACCGAGCCCTCCGGGTCGGCGCCGACCACCTGCACGCGGCCGTCGCTGACCTCCTTGAGGTACTTGCCGGTGCCGGAGATCGTGCCGCCGGTGCCGACGCCCGCGACGAAGTGCGTGAGCTTGCCGTCGGTCTGCTTCCACAGCTCGGGACCGGTGGAGAGGTAGTGGCTCTCCGGGTTCTGCGGGTTGGCGTACTGGTTGGGCTTCCAGGCGCCGTCGATCTCACGGACCAGGCGGTCGGAGACGTTGTAGTAGGAGTCCGGGTGCTCGGGCGCGACGGCCGTCGGGCACACCACGACGCGGGCGCCGTAAGCCTTGAGCACGTTGCGCTTGTCCTCGCTGACCTTGTCCGGGCAGACGAACACGCACTGGTAGCCCTTGCGCTGGGCGACCATGGCCAGCCCGACGCCGGTGTTGCCGGACGTCGGCTCCACGATCGTGCCGCCCGGGCGCAGCTCACCGGAGGCTTCGGCGGCCTCGATCATGCGCAGCGCGATGCGGTCCTTGACCGAGCCACCCGGGTTCAGGTACTCGACCTTGGCCAGCACGAGCGGCTTGAGCCCCTTGGTCAACGAGTTCAGCTTGACCAGCGGGGTGTTGCCCACGAGGTCTGCGATGTGCTCTGCGTACTCCACAGGGCCAGCCTAAACGGCCCACCGATGAGGTTGTCCAGTCGTGCACGATCGAGGCCCGAGCGGACTCCGGGTGCGCGTCGGCGATGGTGGGCAGTGCGCGCGAGGTCGGGCCGCCCGGCCCGGACCTCAGGCAGCCACCAAGCCGCTCGTCCGCACCGGTACCGGCCCGAGGGCCGCTGCACACTGAGCCGTCATCCCGTCCCGGAGGTTCCACCCGGCGTCGATGACGCTGCGGCAGCCCGTCCGTGGGCCCGCGGACGCCCAGTAGGCGGCCCGAGTGGTGATCATCGCCGGTTCACCTCCTGTGGCATGGCGACTGTCTCCTTGGTGCGACGATCCTATCGGCTCGCCGGTTGCCCGGGTTCGCCCTTTCGTGTCAATTCCGCACGGCCGGGACGGTCGGCGATCGGCCGTTCTTCCCAGCCCGGCGGCCACGTTCTCGGAAAGCCCCCGTCCGCTTCCGCGCCCGCGAGCCGGGCCGCGGACTTCGTGCCGAAATCGGCCGGACCTGCGAAGACGGCACCGTGGAAGCTTTCGCGCTCGCCGCCGAAAACGGTTCCGCGGAAATCGACGCGGTCGGCGAAACGAGCCTTGTTGAAGTCCGCTTTGGTGCGGAATTCGGTGCCGCGGAACGACGCCAGTTCGAGAAAAGTCGCGCCGTAGCAGGTGATCGAACGGATCGTGCAGTGCGTGAGGGTCAGCCCGACCAGCTTCGCGCCGGAGAAGTCGAGGTCGGTGTCCGGCCAGAAGTCCCCGCTCGGCTGCTCGGCACGACCGCGGCGAAGGTGCAGCATGAGGATGCGCTGCGCGGCCTTCCGGACCTGCAGCTCCTCCTTGTCCTTCTTGGGGTTGAACGGCATCCGCAGGTAGGCGCAGAAGACGTTGACGATCGTCTGCCGGTGCTCCGGGTGCCCGGCGGCGAGCCGTTCGAGCGCGTACAGCCCGGCCAGCCGGACCGGCGCCTTGTCGCTGCCGAGCTGATCGGCGGCCTTGCCGTACATCTCGGTGATCCGGCGCTCGGTGGCGTCGTGGTCCTTCTGCACCAGCTCCAGCTCGGCCGACCGCTGCCGCCGGGCGGCGAGCAGCAGGGCGGCCGCGCCGCCGGTGCCGACGACGATGTTGGCGGCGGTCTTCAGCGCGTCCAGCCGGGCCGAGTCCTCCGGGCGGCCACCGCCGAGCAGCGTCAGCAGCACCGCTGCGGCGGCCCCGGCCGTCACCAGCAGCCCGGCGCCCCACAGCACGATCGTCCTGGTCCGCAGCACCCGTTCGAGGTCGTTCGGCACGGCACCGGATGATGCCAGTGTTGCCTTGGTCGCGTTCGGCTTTGACCGGGACGGCGGAGACGGCAGTATGGTGAGCAACCGCTTAGCACGCCGATACGAGGATGTGTCCGCCATGCCCGAAGCCGTCATCGTCTCCACCGCGCGCTCGCCGATCGGGCGCGCCAACAAGGGCTCGCTGGTCGGCATGCGGCCCGACGACCTGACGGTGCAGATGGTCCGCGCCGCCCTGGACAAGGTCCCGCAGCTCGACCCGGCCGACATCGACGACCTGATGCTGGGCTGCGGCCTGCCGGGCGGCGAGTCCGGGTTCAACATGGGCCGCGCGGTCGCCGTCGAGCTGGGCTACGACCACCTGCCCGGCTGCACCATCACCCGGTACTGCTCTTCGAGCTTGCAGACCACCCGGATGGCCTTCCACGCGATCAAGGCAGGCGAGGGCGACGTCTTCATCTCGGCCGGCGTCGAGACCGTCTCGCGGTTCGGCAAGGGCAGCTCGGACTCCTGGCCCGACACGCACAACCCGCTGTTCGCCGACGCCGAGGCGCGCACCAAGGCGACCGCCGAGTCCGGCACCGACACCTGGACCGACCCGCGCACCACCGGGGACGTCCCCGACGTCTACATCGCGATGGGCCAGACCGCGGAGAACCTGGCCCGGCTGAAGGGCGTCACGCGCGAGGAGATGGACGAGTTCGGCGTCCGCTCGCAGAACCTGGCCGAGAAGGCCATCGCGGACGGCTTCTGGGCCAAGGACATCACCCCGGTGACCCTGCCGGACGGCACGGTCGTGTCGAAGGACGACGGCCCGCGCGCCGGCGTGACCGTGGAAGGCGTCTCCGGCCTGAAGCCGGTGTTCCGCCCGGACGGCCGCGTCACGGCGGGCAACTGCTGCGCGCTCAACGACGGCGCGGCGGCGCTGGTGATCATGTCCGACACGAAGGCGCGTGAGCTGGGCCTGACGCCGCTGGCGCGGATCGTCTCCACCGGCGTCACCGGGCTTTCGCCGGAGATCATGGGCTACGGCCCGGTCGAGGCGTCCAAGCAGGCGCTTTCGCGCGCGGGGCTGTCGATCGGCGACATCGACCTGGTCGAGATCAACGAGGCGTTCGCGGCGCAGGTCATCCCGTCCTACCGCGACCTGGGCATCGACCTGGACCGGCTGAACGTCAACGGCGGCGCGATCGCGGTCGGCCACCCGTTCGGCATGACCGGCGCCCGGATCACCTCGACGCTGATCAACTCCCTGCAGCACCACGACAAGCAGTTCGGCCTCGAGACGATGTGCGTCGGCGGCGGCCAGGGCATGGCGCTGATCATCGAGCGCCTTTCCTGACGTCGTGAAGCGAAGCCCCCACCCGGCGCGGGTGGGGGCCTTCGCCGTCAGCACACGCTGTCGGACGGCTCCGGGTTCGCCAGCCCGAACAGCGGCCGCAGCTTGAGGCCGATCCAGGTGCCGCCGAGGGCGAACACGCCCCACAGCCAGCCGTGCAGGCTGCCCGTGGAGATGCCGCCGAGGTAGGCGCCGATGTTGCAGCCGCCCGCCATGCGCGCGCCGACGCCCATCAGGACGCCGCCGAGGAGGGCGGCCACCGCGGTGCGCCACGGGATCGAGCTGTGGATCTTCCACGCGCCCGCGGCCGCGGCGGCCACCGCGGCGCCGATCATGATCCCGATGTCGGTCAGACTGGTCTTGTCGCGCCAGATCGGGCCGGCCAGCGACGTCGCGTTGGCCTTCAGCCGCCAGAACTCCCACGACTCCGGGTGCAGCCCGAAGACCTGCAGGAGCTTGGCGCCCCAGAGCGCGAAGGCGCTGGTGATGCCCCAGATCCCGCCGGAGACGAGGAAGACCGCGGCGGCCAGCACGCCGAGCACGACGGCGCCGACGAGCATCGGCCACGAGCCGCGGAAGACCCGGGCGAAGCCACGGGCGGTCGGGACGACGTCGACCGGCGGCGGCGTCCGGCGGCGTTGCACCGCCCGGGTCACGAGGACGATCCCGGCGAGGACGGCGATGGTGATCGACCACGAGCCGAACCAGCCGACGTGGTCGGCGAGCAGCACGCCCTTGAGCTCGGGCCAGCCGGACAGCACCGGGTACGCCCAGGTGTAGAGCACCGAGCCGGCGATGAACCCGCCGAGGGTAAGCACGATGGCGGACTGGCCGGAGCCGACGGCGAACAGCGTCCCGGACGCGCAGGCGCCGCCGAGCTGCATGCCGATCGCGAAGAGGGTCGCGCCGACGAAGAGGGCGAGGCCGAGCGCACCCGCGGCCGGCGCCGGCTTGCTGCCGAAGAGGCCGCTGCCGGTGCCCGCGATCAGCGCGACGAGCGTCGCGGCGGTGCCGAGCAGGACGGTGTGGGCGCGCAGCCCCTGCCCGTTGCCGACCGCGATCAGCTGCCGCCACGCCGAGGTGAAGCCGAACCGCGAGTGGAACAGCGCGAGCCCGAGCCCGAGGCCGAGCAGCAGCAGGACGCCGAACTTCGCGCCTTGGGTGGCCCAGACGTACCAGGTCAGGCCGGCCG
Source organism: Amycolatopsis sp. Hca4 (assembly GCF_013364075.1). Taxonomy (GTDB): domain Bacteria; phylum Actinomycetota; class Actinomycetes; order Mycobacteriales; family Pseudonocardiaceae; genus Amycolatopsis. The sequence continues at coordinate 7,493,759 of NZ_CP054925.1, read as the reverse complement.
CCAGCACACCGGCGACGGCCAGCGGGCCGATCTTGACCGGGTCCTCCGGCCGCGGCACCGGCGCGGCGCAGGACGTGGGGAATTCGAGGAACTTCTTTTCACCGATCGGGGATTCGGTCGTCGCCACCGGCTACTCCAGGCTCGGGCGGGCAGGACGATCAAAGCTAGATCGGGTGACGGTCCGGTCGCAGCCCGTCGCACAGTGTGGGACGAACGGAGCAATCCGGGTACGCAAAAGGCCCCCTCGCCGACGCGGCGAAGGGGCCTTCGTGGACTTGCGCTATTCGTTCGTCTTGACGCACATCGTGGTCGCCGGCTCCGGGTAGACCGCGACGCGGGTGGCGTCGGTGCCTTCGCAGACGTTCTTGTCCGCCTGGCCCGTCACGACCTTGACGAGCTCGCCGTCCTTGGTCGGGTCGGTGCACGGGACCTTCAGGTAGCCCTTGGTCTGGGACGTGAAGTTCGCCAGGCAGTCGCCCTGCTTCGCGTTGATCATCAGGCACAGCTTGTACGAGCTGCGGCCGCTGACCGAGTAGGTGTCGTAACCGGCGTCGGAGCCGCCGGGACAGGTGTCGGAAGCCGTCTCCAGCTTCTTGGCGATCTTGACGTTCGCCTTCGGGTCGTTGCAGTCGGCCTTCACCGGGTCGTCGCCGCCCTGGGTGAACTCGGTGATGGTGAGGCAGTCACCGGCGTTCGAGGTGGCAGGCGACTTCATGAACGAGACGATCCCGATGACCACGATCGCGACCAGCACGAGGGCGCCGATGCCGGCGAGGATCAGCCGGGGGCCCTTCGAGCGCTTCGGCGGGGCCGGCGGCGCGGGCGGGAAGCCCGGCTGGCCGGGCGGCGGGCCGAACTGACCCGGCTGGCCCTGCGGCGGCTGGCCGTACGGGCCCGGCTGGCCGTACGGCTGCTGCGGCTGGCCGTAAGGCTGCTGCGGCTGGCCGCCGGGAGGCGGTCCGTAGGGATCGGGCTGACCCACCGGCTGCTGGCCCCCGGGGGCCGGAGGGGGAACGCTCACTGTGAACCTCACACATGTGAAATGAGAACCGACCGGGTTATCAAACACGCAGGGTGAGCGTCGTCCGCAGCGGGGTCCCTGTATGCATTAATTACCCACAGAAAAGGCGCCCCGCCGATTACGGAGCGCCTTCACTGAGGGACTGTGAGCCAGGTTACTCGCGGAAGTACGAGAGCAACCGGAGGATCTCGAGGTACAGCCAGACCAGGGTGGTCATCAGGCCGAACGCGGTGTACCAGGCCCACTTCGACGGCATGCCTTCGCGGATCATCCGGTCCGCCTGGTCGAAGTCGAGCAGGAAGCTGAAGGCCGCGATGCCGATGCAGAGCAGGCTGAACAGGATGGCGATCGTGCCGCCGCCGCGCAGCGGGTTGAAGCCGAAGGCGAACGTGCTGATCAGGTTGAACAGCATCAGGATCGCGACGCCGACGGTGGCGCCGACGATCCACTTGGTCAGCTTCGGCGTGACCTTGACCGCGCCGGTCTTGTAGACGACCAGCATGCCGATGAACACGCCCGCCGTGCCGATGATCGCCTGCAGCGCGATGCCGGGGTAGATCGCCTCGAACACGCCGCTCAGCGCACCCAGGAACAGGCCTTCGGCCGCCGAGTACGTCAGCGTCAGCGCGCCACTGGGCTTCTGCTTGAAGATGATCACCAGCGAGATGACGAGGCCGACGACCAGGCCGCCGAGCATCGCGCCGATGAGCGCACCGGGGAGCCGGCCGGTCTCGGTGATCTGCACCTGGGCCCAGATCGCCGTGACCACCCCGACGAGCAGCGCGACGCCGAGGGACATCCCGGTCTTGACGACGACGTCGTCGACGGTCATCGGGCGGTCGCCCTCGCCCGACGCGGCCCGGCCCGGGCCGTACCCGGGCACGCCGCCCTGGGGTTGGTTGAAGCCCACCGGGGGCCCGTACTGCCCGTATGTCTGGGTTCCGCCGCCGGGCAGGTTGCGGAACGCCGGGTTGCTACTGGAACGCACCTGATCCTCCTGGATCTGCTGCTTCGTGGATCATCGCTGCATCGGGTTCAACGACCGCCGCGGGCGCGGGGTTCCCGTCGAGTAAAGACGACTTTACTCGACGACGGCCGCGCTGCCTCGGACGACACGGTAAGCGACGAACGTCACGACCGTTCGGCGACAGCCACCCGAAGAGCGGTACACAGTTTCCTTCCGTGGCGCAACGCTCACCTGGCGTGCCCGGATCTTCACCGAACGCGCGTCGGGGATTTGATCAGTCGTGTGACCTGCAGATACGCGGAGCCGCTGCCGAGCGTGGCGACGAAGGAGCATTGACACATGGGGTGGTCAGCACGCCCACGCGCGGGTGTTCGCGCGCTCACCGGCCTCGTCGCCGCGGCCCTGCTCGGCACGCTGTCGGCGACCGCCGGCGCGCCCGCCGCCTCGGCCGCGAGCCAGGAGGGCATCGGGCACGACGTCGGCGGCCAGGCGGGCTTCGGCACGGTCTGGCTCGGTTCGTACCTCGTCGGCGGCCAGCAGGTGTTCTGCGTGAGCTTCCTGCTCAAGGCACCGGACACCGACGAGCAGTATAAGCCCGGCGACGAACTGCTCACGAAGTGGGGCACGAAGCTCCCGGCCGACCAGGCCGCGAACATCTCGTACCTGCTGCTGCGCTACGGCGACACCAAGAACGCGGACGAGGCGACCGCGCTCGCGCACCTGCTGCACTCGTGGACCGCGGCGCCGCGCACGCCGGACGACCTCAAGGCGGGCCTCCCCAAGGACAAGGTCGCCTACGACGCGCCGGGGCACCTGGCCGAGATGCGCAAGAACTTCGCGGCCGCGGCCGACGCCGTCGACCGGCTGAAGACGGAGGCCGAAGCCAACCGCGGCCCGTGGACCGCCTCGATGACCACGCCGAAGGGCGACCAGCACCTCGGCGAGGCGGCCGAGTGGACCGCCACCGTGAAGAACGCGCAGGGCAAGGGCATCCCGGACGTCCCGGTGAAGCTGACGGCGACCGACGCCACCCTCGGCGACGGGAAAGCCGACGCCGCCAAGGGCAACGCGAGCCCGCAGTCGGCGGCGAAGGACGTCACGCTGAAGACCGGCGCCGACGGCACCGTGACCGTGAAGCTGACCCCGACCGGCGAGAAGCCGAAGCTGGTGGCCTCGCTGACCGCACCCGCGGACCGGCCCTACGTCCGGCTGCCGGTCGACACCGGCGTGCAGCGGGTGGTCTCCACCGGCGGCGAGAAGGAGCTGACCGCGCAGGGCGTGGTCAACGTGGCCAAGCCCGGCAAGGTCCAGGTGACCAAGACGGACGCGAACACCGGCAACGGCGTCGGCGGCGCCGTCCTGCGGATCACCGGCAAGGACCGGACGTCGGCCGCGCTCGGCCAGGACGGCAAGCCGCTCGTCGGCGCGGACGGCAAGCCGGCGGTCGTCACCACCGACGGCAAGACCGGCGGCGTGACGGTCGAGAACCTCCGCGCGCCGCAGGAGATCTGCGTCGTCGAGGCGAGCCCGCCGCCGGGCTACACGAACGCCTTCGACCCGAACAACCCGCCGTCGGCGTGCGGCACCGTGCAGCCGGGCGAGACGCTCGCGCTGACCGTGTCGAACAAGCCGAACGAGGTCCCGCGCGCGATCCCGGCAGGCGACCAGCCGGTCGCGCAGGCCCGCGGGGTCGTCGAGACGAGCTGGTCCGTGCCGGGCCTGGCCGGGTTCGGCCTGCTCGTGCTGCTGACGGCGGGGCTGATCGGCGTCGCCGCACGGCGGGCGTCCCGGCGGTAACGGCGTGGGGGACCGCTGGCAGGGCGAGGACTGGTTCGTCGACGAGTGGCACCGGGGCACCGGCTGGGCCGCCCCCGACGACGAGCCGCCCCGCGACGAGTGGGATCCGCCCGCGCGGAAGCCCGGCCGGGGCCGGCTGCTGATCGGCTTCGTGCTCGGCGCGGCCACGGTGCTCGCGGTGCAGTTCGGCGTCCCCGTGCTGAAGGCGCCGCCGGTGTCCGTCGTGGCCGGCACGGCGCTGCCCGCCGCGGGTGCGGCGGGAGCCGCGGCCGCGGTGCCGTCGCCATCCCCGGCGGCCACCGCCGCCACGACTCCGGCCGCGCCCGCCGCGCAGACGCCGTCGTCGGCCGCGCCGCCGCCGTCCCCGCCACCGCAGCCGCGGGGCACCGTCCGGCTGCCCGCCGGCGGGACGGCGACGCTGGTCCGCACGGACCTCGGGCCCGGCGGCGAGCTGCCGGTGCCCACCGACCTCGGGCAGGCGACGTGGTGGGGTGCGTCACTCGACGCGGCGAGCGGGGCGAGCGTGTTCGCCGGCCACGTGAACTGGCGGGGCGCGACCGGGCCGTTCGCCGAGCTGTGGACGGCCAGGATCGGCACCGACGTGACCATTGTGGACAGTGCGGGCCGGACGTGGCGGTACCGGATCTCGCAGCTGGTCACGGTGCACAAGAGCGACCTGCCGGCCCGCGCGGACGCCCTGTTCGGCCCGTCCGGCCCGCACCGCGTGGTGCTGGTGACGTGCGGGGGCCGCTGGGTCGGCGGATCGGACGGCTACGAGGAGAACCGCGTCGTCATCGCGGACCCGAGCTAAGTTACTCGTGGGTAACATCACGTTTCGGCACGGTGGTCCTGGGCAGCGCCATGCAGCAGAATGCCCAGGGTCAGGGCGGTGCGGCGAGAGGTGTGAGTGAGATGGCGACGTTCTTGGTGACCGGGGCGACCGGACTGATCGGGCGTCACTTCACCCGGTTGCTGCTCTCCCGCCCCGACGACGACCGGGTCGCGCTCGTGGTGCGCGCGTCCTCGCGGGCCAAGCTGGCCGCGCTGGTCGACCAGTGGCCGCACTCCGACCGCGTCACGCTCGTGACCGGGGACCTCGGCGAGCCGCTGCTCGGCGTGTCCGAAGCGGACCGCGAGCAGCTGCGCGGCAGCGTCGACCACATCGTGCACCTCGCCGCGCTCTACGACCTCACCGCCGACGACGAAGCCAGCATCAAGGCCAATGTGGACGGTACGCGGGCCGTCGTCGACCTCGCCGCGGACCTGCGCGCCGGCTGCCTGCACCACGTCTCGTCGGTCGCCGTCGCGGGCGACCACGAAGGCGTGTTCACCGAGGAGATGTTCGACGCCGGGCAGCGGCTGGTGACGCCGTACCACCGGACGAAGTTCGAAGCCGAGAAGATCGTCCGCGAGCAGACCGAGGTGCCGTGGCGGGTGTACCGGCCTGCCGTCGTCGTCGGGCACTCCGAGACCGGCGAAATGGACAAGATCGACGGCCCGTACTACCTCTTCCCGGCGATCAACCGGCTCGCCGGGCTGCCGGACGTGCTGCCGATCGTCGGCCCCGACCTGGGTGACACGAACATCGTGCCGGTCGACTACGTCGCCAAGGCGCTGCTGGAGCTGGTGGTCAAGCCGGGGCTGGACGGGCACGCCTTCCACCTGGTCAACCCGGAGCCGCAGCCGGTCGTCTCGGTGTACAACGCCTTCGCGCGGGCCGCGGGCGCGCCGACGATCACCGTGCAGCTGGGCGAGGGCCTCTCGAAGCGGATCGTCGGGCTGGTCAAGCTGACCGAGCACATCCCCGGCGTCACCATCGCGCGCGACGCGGTGATGGAGCGGTTCGGCATCCCGCCGGTGCTGCTGGACACGATGGCGTTCCCGTCGGTGTTCTCCTCGGCCGAGACGCGCAAGGCGCTGGCCGGCACCGTCGAGGTCCCGCGGCTCGAGGAGTACGCGCCGACGCTGTGGCGCTACTGGCGCGAGCACCTCGACCCGTTCCGCGCGCGCAAGCACGGCCCGCGCGGCGAGCTGGACGGCCGCCGCGTGATCATCACCGGCGCGTCGTCGGGCATCGGCCGCGCGACCGCGCTGAAGGTGGCGGCCGCGGGCGGCGTCCCGCTGCTCGTCGCGCGCCGCCGGCACGAGCTGGAGGAGGTCCGCGACGAGATCGTGGCCGCCGGCGGCACGGCGTCGGTGTACCCGGCCGACCTGACCGACGAGGACTCGGTGCACAAGGCCGTCGACGCGATGCTGGCCGAGCACGGCCGGATCGACATGCTGGTCAACAACGCCGGCCGGTCGATCCGCCGGTCGATCAAGCTGTCGTACGACCGGATGCACGACTACGAGCGCGCGATGGCGATCAACTACTTCGGCGCGGTCCGGCTGATCCTCGCGGTGCTGCCGCACATGTCGGAGCGGAAGTTCGGGCACATCGTGAACGTGTCGTCGATCGGCGTCCAGGGCATCGCGCCGCGCTTCTCGGCGTACGCGGCGTCGAAGGCGGCGCTGGACTACTTCTCGCGCATCGCGGCGACCGAGACCCACGGCGACGGGATCACCTTCACCACCATCCACATGCCGCTGGTGCGCACGCCGATGATCCGGCCGACGAAGATCTACGACGCGTTCCCGACGAAGTCGCCGGAGCAGGCGGCGGACATGGTGATGAAGGCGCTCGTCGAGCGGCCGAAGCACATCGGCACCCCGGCGGGGCAGGCGATCGGGCTGGCCTACACGCTCACGCCGGGCCTGACCGACGCGATCGCGTACCAGGGTTACCGGATCTTCCCGGATTCGACCGCGGCGGGCGGTTCGGGCGAACTCAAGATCGGACGTGGCGAGAAACACCTGTCCCGTGCGGCGATGACGCTGGCCCGGCTTTCGCGCGGGTTCCACTGGTAACTGAGCGTTTCTCGGGTGCGGCCGTTCCGGCGACACCGCGACACGTGTTGGTGATTCGTGAAGCCGGAGGGCGGAGGCGGCGGGTGCCCGGGTACGGTCGGGCCCATGGTTCCTGAGCGCGACCCCGCCGCAACCGCCCTCAACGGCCTCCTCCCCCTCCGTCGTGAGTACACCCAGGCTTGGCACGGTTTCGACCGCAACGAGGTGCGGCAGTACCTCGACCACATCGAAGCCCAGCTGCGCCGGGTCCTCAGCGAACGCGACGCCGCCGCCGCGCAGGCCGCCGCCGCGACCCGCGAGGCCGAGACCGTGCGGCAGCAGGTCGCGGCGCTGGAAGCGCGCATCGAAGAGCTGAAGAAGCCGCCGGAGCGGCTCGAGGACCTCGACGAGCGCATGCAGCGCACGGTGACGCTCGCGCAGGCCCGCGCCGACGAGATCATCAAGCGCGCCGAGGTGGCCGCGGAGAAGACGTGGGCGTCCTCGACGGAGGCGTCGACGAAGCTGCGCGAGCGGTACTCGAAGCTGGTCGCGGAGCTGGACAAGCAGGCCGACCTGCTGCACTCCGAGCACGAGAACGCGCTGGCGGAGACGCGCGCCGAGGTCCAGCGGCTGACGATCGAGGCGGCCCAGCGGCGCGAGCTGCTGGACAACGAGGCCGAGCGCAAGCGCCGGAAGCTGGAGCGCGAGTTCGAGGCGTCCCAGGCGGCCCAGAAGGCGGCGCTGGAGAAGCACATCGCGGACCAGCGCACGGCGAGCAAGAACCAGGCGGAGCGCCGGATCGCCGAGGCGACGGCGGAGGCCAAGCGCCGTCTCGACGAGGCGACGGCCGAGGCCAAGCGCCGTCTCGACGAGGCGACCACCCAGGCGGCCCAGCGCACGACGGCGGCCAACCGCAAGGTCGAGCGGCTGGCCGAGATCCGGGAGCAGGCGCGCAAGAGCCTGGCGCTGGCCGAGGACATCCTCAACCGCAGCGAGACGCAGCTGGCGACGCTGCCGGAGGAGGCGGTGATCCCGCAGGCATCGAAGCTGGTCGGCGGCGACGCGGAGTCGGCGACCACGCCGTCGGCGCCGGTCGTGCCGGTGGTGCAGCCGTCGATCCCGAAGTCGGCTCCGAAACCCGCGCCGAAGCCGGCCCCGCAGGCCGCCAAGCCGGCGAACTCGAACGGCCCGGCAACCAAGCCGGCGAACGGCAACGGCGCGAACGGCAACGCGGCGAAGCCGCTCTCGCCGACGGGGAGCAAGCCGGGCGCCTGAGCCACCGAACATCCGTGAAGGCCGCGTTGCGGGACTCCTGGGTCCCCGGCGCGGCCTTCATCGTGTGAGGAGCCTCCAGCCGAGCGCGCGCTGCGAAGCCCACAACCCGCGCGCGCGTGGAGGGCCCCGTTACCTTTTTCCTGGCTCCCGACCAGGGAGTTGTGGTCACCAGGCCTGGCATGACTTGCGCCCCCAGGCGAACCCATGCTCCGGGGGGGTGGAGTCACCGGGCCTGGTGGCATCGACCGACCGCTGATAGGGACACGGCCACCGCCAGGTAGGTCTCGTCGTAACGTGGGTGCCGGCGCTCGATGCCTGACCGGATGACCACGAGGCGGCGAACGAACGGCAAGGTGGATGAGCAGCACTTTCAGCGTGTTCCTCGGCCTGGACGTCGGCAAGGACAACCACCACGCCGTCGGCCTCGACCCCGACGGCAAGCGACTGCATGACGGGCCTCTGCCCAACACCGAATCCAAGCTGAAAGCCCTGTTCGACAAGCTCGCCGCGCACGGACCACTGCTGGTCGTGGTCGACCAACCCGCCACGATCGGGGGCGTTGCCGGTCGCGGTCGCCCGCGCCGCCGGGCACCAGGTCGCCTACCTGCCCGGGCTGGCGATGCGCCGCATCGCCGACCTCTACCCCGGCCGCGCCAAAACCGACGCCCGCGACGCATTCGTCATCGCCGACGCCGCCCGCTCCCTGCCCCACACCCTGCACCCGGTCGACGTCGGCGACGACGCCCTGGCCGAACTGGAGGTGCTGATCGGGTTCGACGACGACCTCGCCGGCGAAGCCACCCGCATCAGCAACCGCAACCGCGGCCTGCTCACCGGCATCCACCCCGCTCTGGAGCAGGCCATCCGACCACGGATCAGCCACCCGGCGGTGCTGGAAATCCTCTCCCGCTGCGGCGGACCGACCGGCATCGCCAAAGCCGGCCGCCGCAAACTCACCGCCATCGCCAAGGTCCACGCGCCCCGCCTCGGCGACAAACTGGTCGAGGCGATCATGGCCGCCCTCGCCGAGCAGACGGTCACCGTCCCGGGCACCGCCGCTGCGGACACGGTCTTGCCGCGGTTGGCCGACAGCTTGAAAGCGGTTCTCCTGCAGCGGAAGCAGGTTGCTGAGCAGGTCGAGGGGATACTTGATGCGCACCCTCTTGCCGGGGTCCTGACTTCGATGCCCGGCATCGGGGTCAGGACCGCCGCCCGCATCCTGCTCGAGGTCGGCGACGCCTCCAATTTTGCATCCTCGGCGCATCTGGCTGCCTACGCCAGCATCGCGCCGGTCACCCGCAGCTCCGGCACCAGCATCAAGGGGGAGCACCCCGCCCGGACCGGCAACCGGCAGCTGAAACGGGCGTTCTTCCTCGCCGCCTTCGCTGCCCTGTCGGATCCGACCAGCCGGGCCTACTAGGACCGCAAACGCGCCGAGGGCAAGAAGCACAACGCCGCCCTCTCTGCCTGGCCCGCCGCCGCTGCGACGTCCTCTACGCGATGCTCCGCAACGGCACCCCTTATCGCCAACCCGCTCCGCCGCGGCTTGACAACCACATAGGGACACCCCCGGTTTTTACGCTACCGGCAGGCACCGACAGTTTCCGGCGCCCGGGAGCAGCGCGCTTTCAGTTGTGCACAGCAGTGCGGGCGCCTTCCGCGGCCGTGCCCCGGAGATCGAACCGCTGCTGGCCGGCCGAGGTCTCAGTTGCGGGCCGTGCGGGGCCACGGGTTCGCCGCTTCCAGCTGGGCCGCCAAGCCCAGCAGCAGCGATTCCCCACCCGGCCGAGCCACCAGCTGCACCGAAGTCGGCAACCCGGACACCACCGAACGACCCGCCGGGACCGTGATCGCCGGATAGCCCGCGAAGTTCCACTGACCGGTGAAGCCCGCCAGCCGCGTCGACGGCAGGACGTTCGCCAGCCACCCCCGCTCGTGCCAGCGCCCGGCCTTGACCGGCCAGTGCGACAGCGTCGGCGTCAGCAGCACCTCGTGCGACGCGAAGAACTCCTCCGCCCGTTCCACCCACCGATCGCGCGTCCGCGGGCGGAGCAGCCCGGCCCGCTCGACCAGGCGCCCCGCTCGGACGTGCGCGCGCGTGCGGCGCTGCAGTCGCGAGGCGTCGAATTCGCGGGCCTGGACCGCCGGGCCCGCGAGCCAGCGGGCCGTCATGCCCAGGACCATCGTCGCCGGGTAGCGGGGTGCGGCCGGGTCGATTGCGTGGCCCGCCGCCGCCAGGTGGCCCGCCGCCGTCGAGACCGCCGCCACCAGCTCCTTCGGGACCGGGGTGCGCAGCAGCGGCACCGTCGTCGTCATGCCGATGCGGACCGGGGACGGCGGAGCCACCGAAGCCAGCGAAGGCGCGTCGGCCAGCACCGAGAGCAGCAACGCCGTGTCGGCGACCGTCGTGGCCAGCGGGCCGTGGACCGACATGCCGAACCAGCCGCCCTCCGCCAGCAGGTCCGCGCCCGGCTTCAGCCCCACCAGGCCGCACATCGCCGCCGGGAGGCGGACCGAGCCCATGCCGTCCGAGCCGTGGGCCAGCGGGACCAGCCCGGCCGCCACCGCCGCCGCGCTGCCGCCCGAGGAGCCGCCCGCCGCGTACGTGGGGTCCCAGGGGTTGCGGGCGATGCCGTCCGGGGTGTCGCTCATCGGCCAGATGCACAGCTCCGGCACCCGGGTCAGCCCGACGAGCACCGCGCCCGCCGCGCGCAGCCGGGCCGCGATCACGCCGTCCGCGTCCGCCCGGGTGGCCGGGCCCGCCAGCGAACCGTGCGACGCGTACTCGCCGGCCACCTCCGTGACGTCCTTGACCGCGACCGGCACCCCGGCGAGCGGCAGCGACGCGAGATCCGGCCGCGCGGCGACCTCCGCGGCCTCCTTGAGCGCCTCCTCGGCGCGCACCCGCCGGAAGGCGCCGATGACGCCGTCCGCCGCGGCGATCCGCTCGAGGGCCTCCTCGGTGACCTGGACCGGATCGAGCTGCCCGGCGCGGACGGAGGCCGCGATCTCCACTGCCGTGAGCACCATGATCGGACCCTAGCCCACGGAAAGGTGACAGTGGCAGAGAAAACGTCTCAGATTGCTCCGGCCCGAAGCGCGTAGGCGACGGCGTGGGCGCGGTTGTTCAAGCCGCAGCGCGTCATGAGCCCGTAGAGGACGTTCTTCACGGTCCGCTCCGAGTAGCACAGCTTCGCGGCGATCTCCTCGGTGCCGAAGCCCTCGGCGACCAGCCGCAGCACGTCGCACTCGCGGGCCGCCAGCCCGGACAGCGTGAGCCCGTTCGGCTCCAGGACGTCCTTGCGCATCCGCTGCACCTGCGCCAGCAGCGCGCCCTGCAGCCGCGGCGGCAGGTTGGCCGTGCCGTCACCCGCGGCGAGCACCGCCGTGACCAGCTCGGCGCCCCCGGTTTCGCGGCGCGGCAGGATCGCCACCACACCGCACTCCAGCGCCGCCATCAGGTCGCTTTCGCGGAAGTGCTCGACGACCAGCACGACGTGGGACGCCTTGGCCGCCCGGATCTCGCCGAGGACGCTCTCGGTGACGTGGTCCTCCATCACCAGCAGCACGTCCGGCACGAGGTCCGTCAGCCGGACGTCGGGATGGTTGTCCAGCAGGCTCACCGCGCCGGCGTACGTGATCGGGTCCGAGGCGAGGACGCTCACTTCGACGGGCTTCATGGTGGCAGTGTGGACGGCGCGTCTTCACGCCTTCCCTATTCCGTCTTCACGCCCGTGAAGACAGCTCCCCGAACGCCGCCCGCGCCCGCTCCAGGCACCCGGGCATCCGCCCGGCCGCGCGGGTCCAGTCGCGCTTGGCGCGCCAGTACGCCTCTTGCGCCTCCGGGGACCAGCCCGCCAATTCCGGCTCGACCCGGGCCTCCAGGTCGGCCAGCAGGGCACCGAGGTCGCCGGTGATGGTGCCCATCCGGTCGAGCACCAGGTCGGCGAAGCTGAAGTCGAGGCGGGTCACGGCAGGCGCGGCCGGGGCATCGTGCCGCCGGTCGTCTCCAGCAGCTCCGCCAGCCGCGACAGGATGACGTCGAACTCCTGCTCCCAGTCGCTCATCGCCTGGCCGAACCGCACCGAAGCCTCCCCGCGCCACGACGCCTGCACCGTCGCCATCTCGCTGTTGACGTCACGCAGGCGGGACCGGGCACCATCGAGGGCGGACGCGAAACAGGCGGCGGCCCGCTGCATGTCTTCGGTCGGCATCCGGGGCTCCTCTCCGGCCCCCGAGGGTGACGCACGCAGTGGCGGCGCGGAACCCCGCGCCGGGGGCCCTTGCCCGAATGTCCGCCATCCTTGCCTGCCGGTTCACGACGTCCGCGTATGCTCACGGCAGGCATCCGGCGCGTGACGATTCGTTCACGCACGAAGGGAGACCGATGTCGGCCGCGGACGGCTCCGCACCGAGACTCCAGCTGCTCGGCCCCCTCAAGGCCTGGCAAGGCGAAACGGAGCTGGACCTCGGTTCCGCGCACCGCCGCACGGTCCTCGCCGCGCTGGCGATGCACCCGAACCGCACGGTCTCGCGCGAAGAGCTGATCGACGCCGTCTGGGGCGACGCGCCGCCGCAGAGCGCGCAGGGCTCCATCTACACCTACGTCTCCGGGCTGCGGCGCGCGCTGGAACCCGGCCGGGCCAAGGGTGAAGGCCCGCAGCTGCTCGCGTCGATCGGGTCCGGCTACTCACTGCGCCTGGACGCCGAAGCGATCGACGTCCACCGCTTCGAAGCCTTGCGCGAGCAGGCGCAACGCCAGTACGCCGCCGGTGACCTCCGCGGGGCCCGCGAAGCCTTCGACGAGGCGTTGGCGCTCTGGCACGGCGTCCCGCTGTCCGGCCTGCCCGGGCCGTTCGCCGCCGCCCAGCGGGCCCGGCTCACCGAAGTGCGGCTGGCGACCGTCGAGCGGCGCGCCGAAGTCGTGCTGGACTCGGGCGGGCACACCGAGCTCGTCGCCGAACTGACCGCGCTGACCCGCGAACACCCGTTCCGCGAAACGCTGCGCGGGCTGCTCATGCGGGCCCTGGTCCAGGCCGGGCGGCGGACCGAGGCGATCGCGGTCTACGCCGACGTCCGCGACCGGCTCGTCGAGTCCTCGGGCACCGAACCCGGCCCGGCCCTGCGGCGGCTGCACGACGAACTGCTGGAGAAGCCCGCCCCGGCACCGGAACCGCGGCCGGCGGCGCCGTCCGTCCGGGCCGCGCCGCGGGTGCCGGCCGCGGCGCTGCCGGAGCGGGCGGAGATCTTCGTCGGCCGGGAGGCGGAACTCGACCGGCTGCACGAAGCCGTCGTCGGACTCGGCACCGGGGCGGGCCGGTCGGTGTGGCTGGACGGCGAGCCGGGCAGCGGCCGGACCGCGCTGCTCGCCGAAGTCCTCGCCGCGGCGCGCGACTTCCACCCGGCCTTCGCCGCCGCGGACGCGCTGGACCAGCGGTTCGCCCTGCGGCCGCTGCTCGACGCGCTGGGCGTGCACCCGCGCGCCACCGACCCCCGCCGGGCCGCGCTGGCCGCGCGGCTGGCCGGACAGCCCGGCGAGGACCCCGTCGACGACGTGCTCGGGCTGGTCCGGGAGCTGTGCGCGGAGGCGCCGCTCGTGCTCGTGGTCGACGACCTGCAGTGGGCCGACGACGCGACGCTGCGCGTCTGGCGCTACCTGAGCCGGGAGACGCGCCGGCTGCCGCTGCTGCTCGTCGGGGCGTGCCGGCCGGTACCCCGCCCGGCGGCGCTCGACGACCTGCTCGACAACGATGACATCAGCGTCCTGACGCTGCCGCCGCTGGCCGAGGACGAGACGCACGAGCTGGCCGCCCAGCTGGCAGGCGCGCCACCCGGGCCCGGGCTGCAGCAGCTGGTCTCCTACGGGGCCGGCAACCCCCGCTACGTCCGGGAGATCGTCGAGACGCTGCTCGCGCAGTCGATGATCGTGCTCGACGGCGTCCACGCGCACCTGGACGGCAACTCGTGCCAGACGATCCCGTCGCCGCTCGGTGCGCGGATCACGCAGTTCCTGAGCTTCCTCTCCAGCGGGACCCGCGACACGCTGCGCTGGGCCGCACTGCTGGGCCGCGAGTTCTCCCCGGCCGACATCGCCGTCGCCACCGAGCGGCCCCCGACGGCGCTGGTCGGCGCGGTCGACGAGGCGATCGCGTCCGGGGTGCTCGTCGAATCGGGGGCCCGGCTGGCGTTCCGGCACCCGCTCGTGCGCCGGGTGCTCTACGAAAAGTCGCCCGCCGCGATGCGGGTCGCGCTGCACCGCCAGCTGGCCGAGGCCTTCGCCGCCGCCGGCGCGCCCGCGGAACGCGTCGCCGAGCAGCTCGCGGCCGCGCCCGCGCAGGTGGACCCGTGGGTCACCGGGTGGCTGCTGGAGCACATCGGCACGGTCGCCACCGAGGCCCCGCGGACCGCGGTGGACCTGCTGCGCCACGCCGTCACCCAGGGCACGCTGCCGCCGGACGCGCGGGAGACGCTGACCGCGACGCTGGCGCGGCTGCTGTTCTGGCTCGGCCGGGAGCCCGAAGCCGAGGCCCGCTCGGTGGTCGCGCGCACGTCCGACAGCAGGCGCGCGGCCGAAATGCGCTGGATCCTGGCCTACGTCTACTACCGCCGCGGTGACTTCGCCGAGGCGACCGCCGAGCTGAAGCGGACGCTCGACGACGCCGACGTGCCGGAGATGTGGCGCGGGCGCCACGAGTCGCTGCTGGCCACGCTGGAGAAGCTGGGCGAGGAGACGGCGCTGGCGCCCGCCGGGCTGCACCCGCTCGACGACGCGGCACTGGCCGTGCCGAACCTCGACAGCCTCGACGACGCCGCCGAGCCGCTGGACGCCGCCCGCCGGATCGCCGCGACGCGCGCGGTGCCGGGCGAGATGCACCTGGCCGGCGCGGTGCACTACTACTGGCTGGGCCGCTGGCCGGAGGCACTGGCCGAGCTGGACGCGGTGATCCGCGGCGGCGCCGAGACGGCGTCCTACGTGCTGCGCAGCCCGGGTTCGGCGTTGCTGGTCCACGGCGTCGGCGCGCTGATCGCGGGCCACCGCGGCGAACCGGGCCAGGCCCGCACCCACCTCGACGCGGCCGACCGGCAGCAGTGGCCGCCGGGCCTCGAGCCCGACGGCGGCGACTTCCTGCTTGCGGCCCGTGCCCTGCTGGCCGAGCAGGAGGGCAGGCCGGAGGCGGCGCTGACGGCGTTGCTGCCGCTGCTGGAGGACACCTACCCGCCGGCGGCCCGCCACCAGTGGCTGCCGGACCTGGTCCGCCTCGCGCTGCAGCTCGGCGACCGCGGCCGCCTGCAGGACGCCCTGCGCCTGCTGGAGCCGGCGGGCGACGTCCCGCCCGCCCACGCGGCCGCCGCCGCGCACTGCCGGGGCCTGGCGACCGGGGATCCGCGGCCGGTCCTGACCGCGGCCGGGCACTACCGCGCGGCCGGCCGGGTGCTCAAGCACGCGAAGGCCACCGAGGACGCCGCGATCCTGCTGGCGGAGTCGGGCGAGCTGGCCGAGGCCCGCACGGCGTTCCGGGGCGCGCTGACCGCGTACACCGAGATGGGCGCCGTGTGGGACGTCCGGCGCGCGGAGGCCCGGATGGGGCCGTTCGGCATCCGGCGGGCGCCTTCGGTGCGTTCGCGGGCCGTCGCGGGCGAATGACGGTCTTCGCGAGTTGAACAAGCAACCTTCCGGGGGTTGCCACGTCGGTAAGGTCACCGAATAGTCGGTACCGAGATGTCCCTGGGGGAAGGGGTCTGGGGCGCACGCCCCAGAGGGGACGGCAACGACATGCCAGCGGATGCGGACACCGGCCTGCGGGTGGGTGTGCTCGGCCCGCTGCGGGCCTGGCGCGGGGCGGCCGAAATCGGCCTCGGCCCCGCGCGCCAGCGCGCCATCTTCGCGGTGCTCGCCGTCAACGCCGGCCGGCCCGTCCCCCGCGCCGAGCTGATCGCCGGTGTCTGGGGCGACTCGGCGCCGGCGAGCGTGGAAGGCAGCGTGCACACCTACGTGTCCGGGCTGCGCCGCGCCCTCGAACCGGACCGGTCGCGCTGGTCGGCGGCCAGCGTGCTCGTCTCGGATCCCGCCGGGTACTCCCTGATCCTCGGCGAAGACGCGCTCGACGCGGCCCTGTTCGAACGGCACCGCGAACGCGCGCAGCAGCACCTCGAGCACGGCGATCCGCGGGCCGCCGTGACCGAACTCGACGCCGCTCTCGCGCTCTGGCAGGGCGAAGCGCTTTCCGGGGTGCCTGGCGGGTTCGCCGAACGCCACCGCGAATACCTCGCCGAGCTCCGGCTGAACACGCTCGAACGGCGCGCCGAGGCCGTGCTCGCCCTCGGCGGGCACCTCGACCTCGCGCCGGAACTGGCCGTGCTGGCCGGCGAACACCCGCTGCGGGAATCGCTGCGGGAGTCGCTCATGCTCGCCCTCTACCGCAGCGGACGGCCCGCGGACGCCCTCGACGTCTTCCGCGACGCCCGCGCCACGCTCGTCGCGGAACTCGGCGTCGAACCCGGCGCGGCGCTGCAGCGGCTCCAGCAGCAGATCCTCGCCCAGGACCCCGCCCTCGACGCGCCCGCGCCGCCGGTCGTCGTCACCGGGCACCGGTTGTTCGGCCGCGAGGCGGAGACGGCGAAGCTCGCCGAGCTCGTCGCCGACGTCCGCGCCGGCCGGGGCCGGGCGGTCTGGATCGAGGGGGACGCCGGGATCGGCAAGTCCGCGCTGCTCACCTCCTCGCTGCCGGACGGCCCCGGCTTCCAGCGGCTCTGGGCGGCCGCCGACGAGCTGAGCACCCGGTTCCCGCTGCAGGTCGTGCTGGAGTGCCTGGCCATCGACGGGCATTCACCCGACCCGCGGCGCGCGCGGGTGGCGAAGGAACTCGCGGGCGAGAGCCCGGCGCAGCGCAGCTGGGGCCCGGCCGACCCGGTGCTCGGCGCGGTCGACCGGCTGCTGGCGCTGGTCGACGAGCTGTGCGCGCAGTCGCCGCAGGTGCTGGTGCTCGACGACCTGCAGTGGGCCGACGAGGCTTCGGTGCTGGTCTGGCACCGGCTCTGCGCGGCGACCCGGCAGCTGCCGCTGCTGCTGGTGGCCGCGACCCGGCCGGCGCCGGACCGCGCCGAGCTCGCCCAGCTCCGCCGCGGCGTCCAGGCGCGGGACGGCGTCGTCCTCGACCTCGCGCCGCTGACCGGCGCCGACGTCGGACGGCTGATCGAGGACCAGCTCGGTGCGCCACCCGGGCCGGGGCTGCGCGAGCTGGCCGCCCGTGGCGCCGGGAACCCCTTGTACGTCAAGGAGATGGTCGACGTCCTGCGGCGCGCCGGTGCGGTCGAGGTGAGCGGCGGCCGGGCCGACGTCGACGACCCGGCCGAGTTCGAGGCACCGCGGTCGCTGGTCGCCGCGGTCGACCGGCGGCTGGACTTCCTCACGGCGCGGACGCAGGAAGTGCTGCGCTGGGGCGCGTTGCTGGGCATGGAGTTCGCCGTCGGCGACGTCGCCGCGGTGCTCGGCACCCGGCCGTCGGACCTGCTGGCGCCGCTGGAGGAAGCCGTCACGGCGAACGTGCTGATCGACACCGGGACGCAGCTGGCGTTCCGGCACCCGTTGCTGCGCCAGGCGTTGTACGACCGGCTGCTGGCCGGGACGCGGGCGGCGCTGCACCGGCAGGCCGCCGAAGCGCTCGCGGGGATCGGCGCGCCGGTGAAGCGCGTCGCCGAGCAGCTGGTGGCCGCACCGGCCACTGTGGACGAATGGGTGCTGGACTGGCTCGCCGCGCACCACGCCGCCGTCTCGACCCGGGCGCCGCTGATCGCCGTCGAGCTGCTCGAACGCGCGCTGACCGCCTGCGACGGCACCGACCCGCGCCGCGAGACGCTGCTGGTCGCGCTGGTGAAGGTGCTGTTCCGGCTGGAACGCAGCCCGGAAGCCCTGGCGCGGCAGGCGCTCGAGGTCGCCACCGACCCGGACGCCGCCGAGGAGATGCGGCACGTGCTCGCGGCGCTGCGGCACCGCCGCGGTGACACCGAAGGCGCCGTCGCGACGCTCGCGGCGTGGGTCGACGACCCGGCCGTGCCGGAGCTCTGGCGGGTCAAGCACCGGCAGCTGCTGGCGAACTTCCGCCGCGGCAGCCTGTCCGATTTGGACGCCGCGGAGCGGACGGCGCACGAGACGAAGGCGCTGGCCGGCGGCGACCGCTACCTGACCGCGCACGCGCTGCAGTCGTTGTGGCTGGTCGATTCGGTGCGCCGCGAGCACGACCGCGCGCTCGCCCACATCGACGCCGCGATCGAGGCCGTCGGCGACGAGCACGAGCTGGCCGACCTGCACCTCGACCTGCTCGACAACCGCGTCTTCACGCTGCAGAACCTCGACCGGCTGGCCGAGGCGGGTGAGGCCCTGCGCGCGGCGGGTGAAGTCGCGGCGCGGCACGCGTTGCCGGTCGGGCTGCAGGTGTCCGCCGCGGTGCACCGGTACTGGGAAGGCCGCTGGGACGAGGCGCTCGTCGAGCTGGACACGGTCATCGAGGACGGCCCGGCGATCACCTTCTACGGCCTGCGCGAGCCCGGCCCGGCCGCGCTGCTGCTGCACGGGGTCGCGGCGCTGATCGCGGGCCGCCGCGACGACCGGGCCCAGGCCGCGGCCCACCTCGACGCGGCGGAGGAGTACGCCCCGGCGACCGGAGCCGAGCGCGAGAGCTTCGACTTCCTGCTGGTCGCCGACGCCCTCGCCGCCGAGCAGCGCGGCGACCGCGTCCGCGCGCTGGCGGTGCTGGAGCCGATCCTTAACCCGACGTACGCGCAGATGATGCTGCGCCACCAGTGGCTACCGTCGTTCGTGCGGCTGGCGATGGAGCAGGACGACGTCGCCCGCGCCCGCCGCGCGCTGGCGGTGTGCGAGGAGGAGGCGGCGAAGGAGCGGCGTCCGGCGCGGGCGCACGCGGCCGTGTCGTGGTGCCGCGGGCTGATCGAGGAGGACCCGGCGCCGGTGCTGGCCACGGCCGAGCATTTCCGCGCGGTCGGCCGCCGCCCGGAACTGGCCTCGGCGCTGGAGGACGCGGCCGTGCTGCTCGCCCGTGCGGGCCGTCTCGACGCGGCGCACGCGGCGTTCGAGGAGGCCGCCGACCTGTACACGGTGCTGGCGGCCCGCTGGGACCTGCGGCGCGCGGAGACCCGGTTGCGCCGCCTCGGTGTCCGCCGGGGAGCGCTGTTCTCGCCGATCCGGCCGGGCCACGGCTGGGAGTCGCTGACGCCGATCGAGGTCCGCATCGCCGGGCTGGTCGCCGACGGCCGGTCCAACCCGGAAATCGCGGCCGAGCTGTCCCTGCCGCGGCGGACGGTCCAGGCCCACGTGGCCCGGCTGCTGGGCAAGCTGGAGACGCCGTCACGCTCGGGCGTCGCCGACGCCGTCCGGCGGCGTCCCTAGCGCGTTGGCCTTGGCGACCCGGCCCAGGTAGCGGCCCGACTCCTTGACCGTCCGCCGCTGGGTCTCGAAGTCGACGTGCACCAGGCCGAACCGCTGCGTGTACCCCATCGCCCACTCGAAGTTGTCCAGCAGCGACCAGGCGAAGTACCCGCGGACGTCGACGCCGGCCCGGATGGCGTCGTGGACCGCCTGCAGGTGCTCCATGAAGTAGTTCACCCGGGCCGCGTCGTACACGCGGCCGTCGACCACCGTGTCCACAAAGGACGCTCCGTTCTCGGCCACCACGAGCGGGAGGCCGCCGGACCGGTCGTCGATCCACCGCAGCAGGCCGGTCAGCGAGCCGGGGGCCTGTTCCCAGCCGAACGCCGTCAGCGGCGGCCGGGCCGGCAGGACGTCCATGCCCCGCAACGTCGGCAGCGGGCAGTTGCTCGGCGCCTGCGGGTCCTCGAGCGGCGTGACGCGGGCCGGCGCGTAGTAGTTCACGCCCAGCCAGTCGATCGGGGCCGCGATGACGTCCGTGTCGCCGTCGCGGACGCACTCGGCGAACCGGCCCGCGGCCGCCACCACGTCCGCCGGGTAGCCGCGGCCCAGCACCGGGTCCAGGAAGAACCGGTTGTGGATGCCGTCGAACTGCCGGGCCGCCTCCGCGTGGGCCGGGGTGTCGCCGTCCGCGATCGCCGGTGCGAAGTTCAGCGCCAGCGAAAACTCGTGCTGCGGCCCGGCCAGCGCACGGGTGGCCAGGCCGTGCGCCAGCAGCAGGTGGTGGGCCGCCACCAGCGCCGTGGCGTGGTCCTGGACGCCGGGTGCGTGCACGCCGCTGCCGTAGCCGAGGAACGCGGCGCAGAACGGCTCGTTGATCGTCGTCCACTGGCACACGCGGTCGCCGAGTGCGGCGTGCACCACCGCCGCGTAGTCGGCGAACCGCGACGCCGTGTCACGCGACGGCCAGCCGCCCGCGTCTTCCAGCGCCTGCGGCAGGTCCCAGTGGTAGAGCGTCAGCACCGGCACGACGTTCCGGCTCAGCAGCTCGTCGACCAGGCGGTCGTAGAAGGCGAGCCCGGCCGCCGACTCCGTCTTGCCGTCCGGCATCACCCGCGGCCAGGCGACGGAGAACCGGTAGGCGTTCAGCCCCAGGTCGGCCAGCAGGCCGATGTCCTCGGGGTAGCGGTGGTAGTGGTCGCAGGCGACGTCACCGGTCGCACCGTCGAGCACCTTGCCTTCGGTCGCCGCGAACTCGTCCCAGATGGACGGTCCGCGGCCGCCCTCGGCCACCGCGCCCTCGACCTGGTAGGACGCGGTCGCCGCGCCCCACAGGAAGCCGGTCGGGAAGGTCATACCGGTGCCCCTTTCAGGATGCCCCGCACGAGGTGGCGGCCCAGCAGCAGGAACAACGCGATGACCGGCACGACGGCGACGGTGGCACCGGTGAGCATCAGTGCGTAGTCGGTGTAGTAGCCGCTGGCCAGCTGCGAGAGGGCGACCTGCACGGTCGGCGTCTCGTTGGGGTCGAGGACCACCAGCGGCCAGAAGTAGTCGTTCCAGGTGGCCATGAACGTCAGCATCGCGAGCACCACGGCCGGCGCCCGCAGCGCGGGCACGGCGACGTGCCGGTACGTGCGCAGGATCGAGCAGCCGTCGACGGTCGCGGCGTCGACGAGGTCCGGGCTGATCGCGTTTTCGCACGCCTGGCGCATCCAGAACACGCTGAACGCGCTGACCAGCGCCGGCACGATCACCGCTTCCAGCCGCCCGTACCAGCCGAGGTCGCCGACGACCAGGTAGAGCGGGATGACACCGAGCTGCGCCGGCACCATCGCCGAGCCGAGGACCAGCAGGAACAGCGTGTTGCGGCCGCGGAACCGCAGGCGCGCGAAGGCGAACCCGGCGAGGCTGGCGAGCACGACGTTGGCCACCGTGACGGTGCCCGCGACGATCAGCGAGTTCCCGATGGCCAGCCAGAAGTCGACGGTGTCGAAGACCCGCCGCACGTTCTCGGCCAGGTGCCCGCCCGGCAGCAGCAGCGGCGACGTCTCCCCGATCGCCGAGTTGTCCCGCGTGGCCACGACGAACGACCAGTACAGCGGGAACATCGACGCGCCGAGCACCCCGGTCAGCACGGCGTACACCCAGCCGCCCGGCCGCCGCCGCGCCGTCACGCCGACCTCACGAACCGGCGCACCAGCCGGTAGTCGACCAGCGCGAACAGCGCGCAGATCACGAACATCACCCAGGTCAGCGCGGCCGCGTAACCGGCGTCGAGGTGGGTGAAGCCCTTCTCGTACAGGTACATGACCAGCGTCTGGAACTGGCGGTCGTTGCCGCCGGTGCCTGCCGAGCCGCCGGCGTCGAACAGCTGCGGCTCGGCGAACAGCTGCAGGCCGTTGACCGTGCCGGCAATGGCCGTGAAGGCCAGTGCGGGCCGGATGCCCGGCACGGTGATCGACCAGAACGTCCGCCACCGCGAGGCACCGTCGAGCTCGGCGGCCTCGTAGAGATCGCCGGGGACGGCCTGCATCGCGGCCAGGTAGATCAGGGCGTTGTAGCCGGTCCAGCGCCAGAGCACCATGCTGGCCACGGCGAAGTGCGACGTCCAGGTGCTCGCCCGCCAGTTGACCGGCGCGACGCCGAACCAGCCGAGGACTTCGTTGACGACACCGTAGTCACGGCTGAACAGCTGCCCGAAGACCAGCCCGACGGCGACGACGGACACGACGTTCGGCAGCAGCACCCCGGTGCGCCACCAGGTCGCGGCCCGCAGCGGCCGGTCGAGCAGCGCCGCGATGCCCAGCGCCAGCAGGAATTCCGGGACGGCGGCGAGCAGGAAGATGCTCACCGTGTTGGCGAGCGCGTTGTAGAAGTGCGGATCCGTGAGCAGGGCGCCGTAGTTGGCGAGGCCGAAGCCGCCCCGGTCGCCTTCGAGGAGGTCCCAGTCGTGCAGCGAAACCCACGCCGTGTACAGCAGCGGAAAGGCGCCGAAGCCGACGAACAGGGCGAAGAAGGGCGCGACGAACAGCAGCGGCGTGAGCTTGCGGTCGAGGCGGGCGAGCCGGTGCTGCACGCGCGGCTACTTCAGCGCGGCTTGGGCTTGCTGGACGGCTTTCGCCCAGGCCTGCTCGACGGTGTCGGTCTTTTCCTCGATCCGCCCGAGCGCGCGGCCGAACTCCGGCCGGACGTCGGCGTCACGCAGGCCGCGGTAGTTGGGGCGCAGCTGCTGGGCCGAGGCGGCGAAGATCCGCCCGATCGGCGCGTCACCGAAGTACGGATCGGTGTGCGCGACGACCTGCGGGTCTTCGTAGACGGCGGGTTCGCTGGGCAGGATGCCGTCGGACAGGAAGAGCTTCTTCTGCTGTTCCGGGGCGGTCAGCCAGCGGGCGAGCTCGTACGCCTCCTTCTGGTGTGCGCCCTGCTTCGGCACGGTCAGGAAGGAACCGCCCTGGTTGCCGCTCTTGCCGGGCACGGTGGTGACGTCCCACTTGCCGCGGTTGGCGTCCCCGCCGGCTTCCTTGATCTGGCTGAGCATCCACGCCGGACAGGCGACGGTGGCGAAGGAGCCCTGCTTGATCGCCACGTTCCACGCCTGGGTGAACGTGGTCGCCGCCGCCGTCTCCCCCTTGGCGGCGATGCCGCCGGAGAGGAAGAAAGCCGCGCGCACGCTCGGGTTGCGGTCGGCGATGAACGAGTCGTCACGCTGGGAGAAGTAGTTCTCCGGCGACTGGTTCAGCATCGCCGTGTAGACGGTGCCGGCGGAGTCGGCGAACTTGACGTTCGGCGTCTTGGCGGTGAACCGCTCGGCGGTGGCGGCGTAGGCCTCCCAGTCGGGCATCAGCTTCGCGACTTCGTCGCGGTCGACCGGCAGGCCCGCGTCCTGGAACAGGTCGCGCCGGTAGCAGAGGGCGAGGCTGCCCATGTCGGTGCCGAGGCCCAGCACGAAGCCGCCGTCGGTGCCCTGCGCCCACTTCCACGGCACCCACTGCTTTTCCAGGTCGCGCGCGCCGTACGCGGCGAGGTCGGCGAACTTGTCCTTCACCTTGCGGTACTGCGGCATGTACTGCTCTTCGATCGCGACGACGTCGGCGGCACCGTGCCCGGTGGCCAGTTGCGTCGCGAGCCCCTTGTGGTGGGTGTCGAAGTCGGTGACGCGGTTCTGCACCGTGATGTCCGGGTGCAGTTTTTCGTACTCGGCGATCAGGGGCGCGTAGCCGAACTCGCCGAAGGTCGCGATGGTGAGTTTCGTCTTCTCCCCGGCGTCACCCGGGCTGCAGGCGGCGAGCGGGATCAACGCGGCGACCACGATGGCGGTCCGGCGGACGATCGTTCGCAACAGGCTTCCTCAGATCACACCGGCCCGCACGGCGTACGCGACCGCGTGCGGCCGGTTGCGCAGGTTGAGCCGGTTGGTCATGGCGTAGATGACGTTCTTCACGGTCCGCTCCGAGTAGCAGAGCTTGCCCGCGATCTCGGCAGTGTCCCAGCCTTCGGCCATCAGGCGAAGCACATCCACCTCGCGCGGCGTGAGTGCCGCCCCGCCGCCGGCGCCGGCCAGGGCCTCGACCTGCTCGCGCAGCGGGGAGGTGCGTCCCCGCGCCGCGGCGACCACGGTCGCGGTGAGCTGGTCGAGTGCGGTCCGCGGCAGCACCGCGGAGACGTGGCAGTCGGCGAGCAGCCCGACGTGCGCGGGGTCGACGTGCCCGGCCACCAGCACGATCGCAGCCGGCGACTCGACGGCCGCGGCCCGCAGAGCGGCAACGGCCTCCCGGTCGACCTCGCCGACGGCGAACACCAGCACCGCCGCCTCGCCCCGGCGGGCGCGCGGCACGACCAGCAGCTCCGGGCGGGCCTTCAGGTGGTTGATCAGCCCGGTCAAAGCGATCGGATCGGACGCCCACGCCGCCACTCGCACCTGGTCCATCGAACCCTCCCCGCCCACGACGAATCCTGACTGCGGCCAGTGTGCTGAGGCGGCCTTCACGAATTCTCTAAGGTTGACCAACCCCTTCTTCACGCCGTGAAGTTTCACCGTCGACTACCGTCGGGGGGCACACAGACGAGTGAAGGGACCGATGAACCGCCGACGTCTTGCCGCCTTCGGGGTGGCGTTCTCCATCGTGGCCGGATGTCTGCTGGTCGCAGGCCTGCAACCGCGGACCGTCTCGGGCCTGGCGGTGCCACTGACCTCCACCCGGCCGGCTCCGCCACCGGCGGCGGTCTCTTCGCCACCCACCTCCCGGCTCGCGCGGCCGGGCGACTGCGCGTCGCTGGCGGCCGGGCTCGACGTCCGGGCCCAGGTCGCGCAGCTGGTCGTCGTGGGTGTCTCCGGTGACAACCCGGCTTCGACGGTGGCCCTGGTCCGCGACCACCAGGTCGGCGGGATCTTCATCGGGGGTAACGCAACAGCGTTGTTGAAAGACCGTTCGCTGGCCGCGGTCCAGGCCGTGGCCAAGGTGCCGGTGGCGGTGTCGGTCGACGAGGAGGGCGGCCGCGTCCAGCGCATCGACGACCTCGACGGCGACCTGCCCTCGGCCCGCACGATGGCCGCGACGAAGTCCCCGGACCAGGTCAGGGCGCTGGCCGCCGAGCGCGGCCGGCAGCTGCGTGCCCGCGGGGTGACAGTGGACTTCGCCCCGGACACCGACGTCACGGACGCCCCGGACGACGACGTGATCGGCGACCGCTCCTTCAGCCCGGACCCGGTCCGCGTGAAGACGTACGCGAAGGCGTTCGCGGAGGGCCTCCGCTCCGCGGGGATCCAGCCCGTGCTGAAGCACTTCCCCGGTCACGGCCACGGCTCGGGCGACTCGCACAAGGGCACGGTCGTCACGCCGCCGCTGGATCGGCTGCGCGCGGTCGACCTGGTGCCCTACCGAGGCCTGGCCGACTACGGCCCGGTCGCGGTGATGGTCGGCCACCTCGACGTGCCGGACCTGACCGGAGGCATCCCGGCCTCGCTGTCCCCGGCGGCGTACCAGCTGCTGCGCGGCGAGTTCGCGTTCACCGGCCCTGTGGTGACGGACGACCTCGGGGCGATGAAGGCGATCACCGCGCAGTATCCATTGCCGGAGGCGGTGCTGAAGGCGCTGCAGGCGGGGGCGGACCAGGCGCTGTGGTCTTCCGGGGGCCGGGTGGACGAGGTGCTGGACCGGCTGGTGAAGGCGGTGCAGGGCGGGGAGCTGCCGAAGGCGCGGGTGCAGGAGTCGGTGTCGCGGGTGCTGCGGGGTAAGGGGCTCTGCTGAGTCTCGTTGCTGCGCACTACCGATGCTCGGGAACTGGTCGCCGCCCGTTGCGCGGCTGATTGGGTTTCTGGGTTCGGCCACGAGTTCCGCACGCGCCGCCTCGACCACGGCGGCGCCGAGGCAGCCCAGCGGTCCGGCCTCAAGCACACCGCCTTCGGAACAGCCCAGCTCGTCCCGCGCCCCCTCCAGCGCACCGCCTCCGGGCCGCCCCTGCGGCTCATCGCGCGCCACCACCGGCACGTGGCCGCCGCGACAGACCAGCGGCTCGTCCGCTCCCCCGAGCGCATTCCTCCTCACGGTGGGGCGCCGAAAGATCCCCGCCTTCCCGCGCTCACCAGACGCACCCGGAACCGCTTCCCCAGGCGGCCGGAACCGGCCACAGCCGACGCGCAGCCCGGGTCTTCGCCGGCCCGCGAGTGCGTCGCCCGGCTGACAGAGGGATAACGCCCCACCAGCCGGGCGGAGGGACGTTTTCGGCTTCACAAAAGGAATCGTCGCGGTCACACCAACGACGTTACCGAACACAAGTTCGACCGTCACCGCTGAATCGGGTGAATCTCAAGGCGCGACCCGGACCAAGATTTCCGTTGCAGCGTAAGGAAAACAGCAGCACACCGACGCGAGAAGCCCCCGAGATCCACGCTACCCGAGACCACCGACAAAACGGCGATACCGAAGCCACAGCCGGAAAACCGAGCCGATCGCGCCTAGACTTCGCGGCACAGCACCCGGACCAAGGAGCGGCATGGCGGATCTCGGCGGTACCTTCACCCTCGGCGGCGAACTCCCCGTGAAGCGCATGGGTTACGGCGCCATGCAACTGGCCGGGCCCGGGGTCTGGGGGCCGCCGAAGGACCACGATGCCGCCGTTGCCGTTCTGCGGGATGCCGTCGACCTCGGGGTCACCCACCTCGACACCAGTGACTACTACGGCCCCCACACCGTGAACGCCCTGATCAACGAAGCCCTGTACCCCTACCCCGATGACCTCGTCATCGTCACGAAGGTGGGCGCGCGGCGGAGCTCCGACAAAGGCTGGCCGCCCGCCTTGTCGGCCTCCGACCTCACCGAAGCCGTGCACGACAACCTGCGGAACCTCGGTGTCGACGCGCTCGATGTCGTCAACCTGCGGCTCAGCAACGCCGCCGGTGACTATCCCGTTCCGATGTCGCTCGCCGAACCGTTCGGGGTGCTCGCCGAGCTGCGGGAGCAGGGGCTGATCCGGCACCTCGGGGTCAGCCACGTCAGCGCCGGACAACTCGACGAGGCGCGGGCCATCGCGCCCGTCGTCTGCGTGCAGAACCAATACAACCTGGCCCACCGGGAAAACGACGACCTCGTCGACAAGTGCGCCGCCGAGGGGATCGCCTTCGTGCCCTACTTCCCCCTCGGCGGGTTCAGCCCGCTGCAGTCGGGCCTGCTCGACGACTGCGCCGCGCGGGTCGGGGCCACGCCGATGCAGGTTGCGCTCGCCTGGCTGCTGCAGCGGTCGCCGTCGATGCTGCTGATCCCCGGGACTTCGTCGCCGGAGCACCTGAGGGAGAACCTCGCCGCCGCCGAGCTCGAACTCCCCGGCGACGTGCTGGCCGATCTGGACCGGATCGGCGGCGCCTGATCGCTACGCTGGGCGCCCGGACAGGCACGAGAACGGAGCAGCCGTGGCGGAGTGGGGCGATCTGGTCGCTTACATCAGGCAGTCGTACCGGGTGGTGCGCGACGAGCCCGACGAGCTGCGCATCCGCCTGGTGTTCGGCTCCGACCCGGACACCGAGGAACGCGCGCAGATCGTCGTCATCGCCCGGGAGATCCTCGACCAGCGCGAGGACTGGGTGCAGATCGCCACGCCGTTCGCCCGGCACGACGAGGTCGACCTCCTCGAGGTGCTGACCGAGGTCGGCGACGCGATCGTGGTGGGCGGGCTGGCGGTGATGGGCGACCACATCGTGCTCCGCCACTCGCTGCCGCTGATCAACCTCGACATCAACGAGTTCACCGACCCCCTCGAACTGGTCGCCGGCGCGGCCGAACTGCTGGAGCAGCAGTTCACCGGCCGGGACGACTACTGAGCGGAAGCACGGCCACCGCGGCGGCCACGGCGAGGGCGACACCCACGCCGAGCGCCGCGGTCGCCGTGCCGGTGCCGAGGTAGAGCCCGCCGAGGAGGGCTACGCCCAGGGTGCCGCCGAGCTGCTGCACGGCGTTGAGCAGCCCGGCGGCCGAGCCCGTCTCGTGCGGCCGGACCCGGTGCAGGGCCGCGGTGAAGAACGGCACCGTGAACGTCCCCATCCCGAGCCCGCACAGCGCCAGCGCCCACGGGTACGCCCGCACCCCCGCGGCGAGGGCGGCGAGCAGGCCCGCGGCCAGCAGGGCGAGCCCGGCGAACATCACGCGGGCGCCGAACTTCGGCACCAGCCGGGCACCGGCGAGGTACGACGACACCGCGAGCCCGGCCGACAGCGGCAGCAGCGTCAGGCCGGCGGTGCGGACGTCGGCGCCGAGGCCCAGCTGGAGCTGCATCGGCACGACCTGCATCAGGCCGGTCATCACCGCGAAGAACAGCAGTGACCCGGCGAGTGCGGCCGGGAACCCGCGGTTCGAAAACAGGCTCGGCTCGACCAGCGGCGCGGCCGCGCGACGCTGGTGAAAGCCGAACCCGGCCAGCAGCACGACGCCGGCCGCGAGGAGGACCCAGTTCGTGCCCGCCGGGTCGATCAGCGGGTAGACGAGCAGCCCGGAGCCGGCGACGACGAGCGCGGTGCCGGTGAGGTCGAGCCGCGGCCGGGTGGCGGCCCGGTCCTCCCGCAGCAGCCGGGCGGCGAGCAGCACCGCGAGCCCGAGCGGGACGTTCACGAGGAACGCCGCCCGCCACGACACCGCCTGCGTGAGCAGGCCGCCGAGCAGCGGCCCGGTGACCGCGGACAAGCCCATCACCGGCCCGATGGTGCCCAGGGCCTTCGCGAGCTCGTCGCCGTCGAAGAGGGCGCGGATCAGGCCGATGGTCTGCGGGATGATCAGCGCGGCCGCCGCGCCCTGCACCGCGCGGGCCCCGATCAGCAGCCCGGCGTCCTGGGCGGCCGCGCAGCCGAGCGACGCGAGCACGAAACCCGCCACGCCGAGCTTGAACACCCTGGCCCGGCCGAGGATGTCGCCGAGCCGCCCGCCGGTGATGAGGAAGGCGGCGAACGGCAGCGTGTAGGCGGCGCTGAACCACGGGACGTCGGCGGCCGGGCCGGGCAGCTCGGCGTGGATCGCCGGACCGGCGACCTGGACGATCGTGGCGTCCAGCAGGTTCATCGCCTCCGCCACGAGCAGCACGGCGAGTGCGGCCCAGCGCCGCCGGTATCGGGTCAGGGTGGGCACGGGTGGCTCCTTTCGGTCGGCACCACCCTGACCTCACCGACGCAATGCGTTCCAGCTATGGCCGTGGAGTTGCAGTTTTCTTCCATGAATTGCGGTTGAATGAGGGATATGACCACCCTGGACGCGGTCGATCGAGCGTTGATCCACGCGCTGCACCTCGACGGGCGGGCACCTTTCACGAAGATCGGCGACGTCCTCGACGTCTCGACGCAGACGGTGACGCGGCGGTATCGCCGGCTTCGGGCCGAAGCGTCGCTTCGCGTCGTGGGCCTGCCGGATCCGCAGCGGGCCGGGCAGGCCGAGTGGATGGTCCGGCTGACGGCGGCCCCGCACACGGCGCAGGACCTCGCCCGGTCACTGGCCCGCCGCGCCGACACGGCGTGGATCAAGCTGATGTCGGGCGGCACGGAGATCTGCGTGAACGTGCAGATGCCCGCGGCGAGCGACCACGCGCTGCTGCTGCGGGACATCCCGCGCACGGCGAGCATCACGGCGGTCTCGGCGCACCAGCTGCTGCACCGCTACCTCGGCGGCCCGACGGCCTGGCTGGGCCGGGCCAACGCCCTCGACGCGGCCCAGATCGCCGCCCTCACTCCCGTGCACGACGGCCCGGGCAAGCCCTTGACCGGCGACGACGCCGCCTTGCTGGCGGAGCTGCAGCGTGACGGCCGCACCGCCTTGGCCGATCTGGCGGCGGCGACCGGCTGGGCGGCGGCGACCGTCGCGCGCCGGCTGGCCGACCTCCAGGCGGGCGGGACGGTGTTCTTCGACCTCGAGATCGCCCCGGAGGCCCTGGGCGTGACGACGCAGGCGCTGCTCTGGATGGCCGTCGCGCCCGCGCAGCTCGACTGGGTGGCCCGGACGCTGGCGACCCACGAAGAGCTGGCGCTGGTGGCGGCGACGACCGGCCCGGCGAACCTGGTCGCGCTGGCGTTGTGCCCGGACGCGGCCGCGCTACACCACTACCTGACGCATCGGCTGGGGGCGCTGGAGGCCATCCGGACGCTGGAGACGGCGCCGGTGCTGCGGACGGTCAAGGCGGCCGCCTCGCGCTGAGGACTAACCGGACTTGACCTCGACCAGGTGGTCGAGCATGCCGCGGACGGCTTCGAACTCCCGGACCTCCTGGCGGCAGTCCGGGCACGCCGCGAGGTGCCGCTCGACCCGGGCCGCCTCGGCGGCGTCGAGCAACCCCAGGCTGTACGCCCCGAGGTCGGTCCGGTCGTACCGGCCCATGGATCGCGTCTCCGTTCCGCGTCCCCGCGAGGGGAACGCCCGCACTACCCGATGCCTCCAGAGTCCTGAGAAGGACGCGCCACCGGCGGAGTTCCGCGGATTTCTACCCGAACGGCCGACAACTTCCGAGGGCAAACAGCCCATGTGAGTGACGGCGGCGGTCACGCATTTCACCCGCCCGACCACGGAAAGCTTTTTGCCGCGAACTTGGCCGATTCCGCGTCATGGCTCCCCGGCTCGCCCGTCGGACTGGCGTCGGGTCGGATTTTTCCGCCTCGACCTGGAGAAAAGGCGATCCGGAAACGAGGAGAGCGATGACCGTACGGAGCCACCGGGCGGACGACGTCGTGGACGAGGTCGGGGTGTGGCTGGCCGGGGAGTTCGCGGGGCGGCTCCCCGCATCGGAGATCGACCGCGTCGTCCGGACGACGCGGCTCGACCTCGAGGGGAGCATTGCGCCGGAGGAGCTCGGGGAGATGCTCCACCGGCTGGGCCGGGCGAGGCTGCAGCGCATCCTGCACGTCTCCCCGGCGACGGCACAGCTGAGGATCCCGCAAGCGCGGTGACGTGCCGGGCGGGTCACGCAGCGCCGCGTCGCCCGCCCCGCGGCAGCAACGCGGCAGGACTGCGGCCACTCGATGCCCGCGTCAGCAGGGAAACGGGGCCGGCACCCCCGGTGGTTCACCGGCAGGGACGTTCGCGCACACCCCTTGCCCGCCCCACCCGGCGTTCTTGACTGGACTAGACCAATCTGCTCTAGTGACCGTTGTCACCCCTCGTCTCGGCCGGATGAGCACCCCCACCTTCGACGCCGGGCGCCTGCGCGCCCGGGTTTCCGTCGTGGCCGAAGGAGTGAGCGAATCTTGAGAAGACGTCTTGTCGCGGTCCTGTCCGCCGTCGCCGCCGTTGCCGGGCTCGTGTTCGGCGTGCCCGCCGTCACCGGGCAGGCCTCCCAGGCGGCCGCCGCCGCGTGCAGTGCGCCGAACTGGGTTGCCGGGCAGTGGTACGACGTCGGCGCTGTCGTGCGGTACACCAACGGCGGCTACTACCGCGCCAAGAACGCCAACCCGGGCTACGACCCGGTGATCAGTACCTGGTACTGGGAGCCCTACAGCTGTGACGGCGGCGGCGGGAACACCTGCAGCTACCCGAACTGGGTCGCCGGCCAGTGGTACGACGTCGGCGCGATCGTCCGCTACACCAACGGCGGCTACTACCGCGCCAAGAACGCCAACCCGGGCTACGACCCCGTCATCAGCACCTGGTACTGGGAGCCCTACAGCTGCGGTGGCGGCACCGATCCCGGCAACCCCGGCTCGTTCGTGGTGAGCGAAGCGCAGTTCAACCAGATCTTCCCGAGCAGGAACTCCTTCTACAGCTACAGCGGCCTCACCGCGGCCCTGTCGGCCTACCCCGGCTTCGCGACCACCGGCAGCGACACCGTCAAGAAGCAGGAAGCCGCCGCGTTCCTCGCGAACGTCAACCACGAAACCGGCGGGCTCGTCTACATCGTCGAGCAGAACACCGCCAACTACCCGCACTACTGCGACTGGAACCAGCCCTACGGCTGCCCGGCGGGCCAGTCCGCCTACTACGGCCGCGGCCCGATCCAGCTGAGCTGGAACTTCAACTACAAGGCGGCGGGTGACGCGCTCGGCATCGACCTGCTCGGCAACCCCTGGCAGGTGGAGCAGAACTCGGCCGTCGCGTGGAAGACCGGGCTCTGGTACTGGAACACCCAGAGCGGCCCCGGCTCCATGACCCCGCACAACGCCATGGTCAACAGCCGCGGCTTCGGCGAGACCATCCGCAGCATCAACGGCTCCATCGAGTGCAACGGCGGCAACCCCGCCCAGGTGCAGAGCCGCGTCGACAAGTACCGCCAGATCACCTCGATCCTCGGCGTGGACCCCGGCGCGAACCTGTACTGCTGAACCGGTGGGCGGGCGGGTGAACCCCGCCCGCCCGCTCAGCCGGCGAGCCGTCCGGCGATCAGCCGGATGATCGCCGCCGCGTGGTCGTTCACAAAGAAGTGGCCGCCCGGGTAGGTCTTCAGCTCGAAGTCCCCCGACGTCCGCTCCGCCCATTGCCGCGCCTCGGCCTCGGTCACCTTGGGGTCCCGGTCGCCGACCAGCGCCACGATCGGGCAGCCGACGTCGGGGCCCGGGCGGTAGTGGTAGAGCTCCGCGGCCTTGTAGTCGCTGCGCAACGCGGGCAGCACCAGGGTGCGGATGTCCTCGTCGTCGAGCACCGCGGAGTCGGTGCCGCCGAGCCGTTTGACCTCGGCCAGCAGCTCTTCGTCGCCCTTTTCGTGGATCCGCTCGTCGCGGTGCACCGAGGGCCCGCGGCGGCCGGACACGAACAGCGTGAGCAGCTTCGTCCCCCGCGGTTCGAGCCGCCGGGCGACCTCGAAGGCCAGGCTGGCGCCCATGCTGTGGCCGAAGAACGCCACCGGCCCGCCCATCTCCGGCGCGAGCACGTCCGCCAGCCGGTCGGCCAGCACGAACAGGTCGTCCACCGGCGCTTCGGCATGCCGGTCCTGCCGGCCCGGGTACTGCACGGCCAGCACCTCCACCGACGGCGCCAGCGCCGCCGAAACCGGGTGGAAGTAGCTCGCCGCTCCCCCGGCGTGCGGGAAGCACACGAGCCGCGCCGCGGCGGCCGGAGCCGGGTGGAACCGCCGGACCCACTCCGACGCGTCGAGGGAAATCGTCATGGCCCCCAATCTGGCAGGCCGCCGGGCCGGCGTCGACCCCTAACGTGCGCAGCCTGGGGCCCGGCAGGCCGCGTGGCCTGCCGGGCCGTCGACCGCTACTCGGCCCGCCACAGCGCCGGGACCGCCGGCGGCTCCCAGCCCGGCTGCGCAGTGTGCGCCTGCAGGCAGACGTACCCGCGGCCGCCGTAGGTGACCCGGGCACCCGCCGCGTACGCGGTGCCCGCCGCCCAGGTCGTGCCCCCGGGCGGCGTGGACGACGTCGGCGTGGAGGTCGGCGTGGACGACGTCGGCCGCGTCGACGTCGGTGTCTGGGGGACGTCGAGCACGAAGTCGAAGGCGGCTTCCTTCGCCGATCCGTTGTCACGCACGGTCATCAGCAGCCGCGCGTCGAAGATCGTGTCGGTGTTGTTGCGCGGCTCGTTCGGGAAGTACAGCTGCGTGGTCAGGATCGGCCGTCCGGGTGCCTGCACCTTGACGTGGATGTGCCGGGTCCGGCCCGGGTAGAGGCCCGGCACGATGGTGGACAGCGTGAACGCGCCTTGGGCGTTGGTGTACTGGTGCCCGCGGAAGGTGTAGCCGGTGTTGTCGTAGGCGCCGTTGACGTCCGCCTGCCAGAAGTCCAGCAGCGCGCGGTTGACCGGCAGGCAGGCCCGGCCGAAGACGTAGCCGGTCACGGTCAGCCGGGTGCCTTGCGTGCCGGGGGTGACGAGGTTGGTCCGCTCCGGCGAGTTCGGCTTGAAGTACGGTCCCTCGGTCTGCTCGATCGTCGGATCGTCGTCGTCGTGGCAGGTGGGGGTCAGTTCCGGTGCCGTGCCGCCGACGGCGTTCGCGCGGGCCAGCGCCGGGCCGCCGATCAGGGCGACCGGCGCGGCGACGCCCGCGGCGAGCGCCGCTTTCAGCACCGTCTTGCGGCTCAGCTGGGTTTCTTCGTCCATTGCCGTGCTCCTGGTGGGGGGAGGAGGTCGGGGATCCCCTCGAACGTAGGCAGCGCACGGGTGGGCGGCGATGGACTGGACCGGTCAGTCGTGGTGCTTCTCCCCGCCGCGCCGGAAGCCGCCGGGGCTCAGCCCGGTTTCGCGGCGGAAGAACCGGCAGAAGTAGGCCGGGTCGGCGAACCCGACCCGGCTCGCGACCTGCCGGACGGTGAGGTCCGTCCGGAGCAGGAACCGTTGCGCCTCCCGGATCCTGGCCTCGCGCAGCAGCTGCGCGGCCGTGCGGCCGGTCGCGGCCTTCACCGCTTCGGTGAGGTGACCAGGGGTGACGCCGAGGCGGTCGGCGTAGGCGCGCACCGACCACAACCCGGGTCCGGGACGGCCGGCGAGCCGGACGAACTCGGCGGCGACCGCGCCGGCGGGTGCGGGCGGCGGCGTTCCCAGCAGCCGTCCCGCCCGCACGACCAGGACGTGCACGAGCGCGCGCAGCACCGATTCCGCGCCGTCGCCGCCGCGGCGGTACTCGTCTTCGAGGTCGGCGATGAGCCGGGTGACCGCCGCATCGGCGTGGTCGTCCAGGTGCAGCCACGGCCGTTCGCTCAGCCGCCGCAGGAGTTCCCGGTCGGCCGGGTGGTCGAGGAGGAAGTCGTCGGTGAACAGCACGACGTGCCCGGTGAGGCCCCGGACGCCGTCCCACTGGTGCACCTGCCCGGGCGCGATGACGCCGAAGTGCGGCGGCCGCAGCGGCCAGCGCGCGGTGTCCACGACGTGCGCGCCGGTGCCGCCGGTGACGTGGACGAGCTCGTGGAAGGTGTGCCGGTGCGGGAAGTCCGCGCGGGACAGCGGCCCGATCGCGTCGAACGTGCCGACGGTGAACGGCGGCGCGTGCGGGGCGGGCACCTCCAGGCGGTGCATCGGCAGCTCGCCCGGCCGCGGGGTCCGGCAGGGTGTCCCTGGCGGAACGGTCGTACCGCGCATGACCGAAAAGTCTAGACCAATTCGGCGGCGATTCGCCGGGTTTGCCCCGATGATCGCAATCCGATCGTCGGGTTCCGGACAGCAGAACGGGGCTGGTCCACAGTGGACCAGCCCCGTTCGGTGGTACGTACTACGCGCGGCTGCGGCGCCGGTTGACCAGCAGCATCAGCGCGCCGCCGCCGAGCAGCAGGCCGCCGATGCCGAACGGAACCGCGGCGTCGACACCGGTGTTGGCGAGCTCGCCGCCACCGGAGGGAGCGCCACCGGGCGTGCTCGGCGCGGTGCTCGGGACGGCACCCGCCTCGGTCCAGGACGCGGTCGCCTTGGCGGCCACCTGGGTCTTCTCCGAGTCGGCGACGATCAGCGACTGCGCCGGCTTCTTCGCGTAGTTCTCCGCGACGAACAGGCGGCCGGTGTCCAGCTCGCCGGAGGCCTTCAGGGAGAACGAGCCGTTGCCCGGCTTGGCGCCGGCCGGGACGTCGACGAACAGCTTGCTGCCGTCCTTGACGTCGCCGGTCTTCAGCTCCTTGCCGTCGGCGTCGGTGACCTTGACGCCGTCGGGCAGCTCGGTGGTCAGCGACGTGATGTCACCGGAGGTGGCGACCTGGAACGGGCCGATCTTGGTGCCGGCCTTGCCCTCGGTCTTCGGCCCGGCGATGTTCAGCGTCGGCTTCGGCTGCTCGCCGATGCCCTTGTTCTGGTCGCCGACCAGGTAGCTGTACAGCGCGGCGACGTCGGCGTTGGCCTCGGCCGGGTTGTTCTCGGCCAGCGGCTTGGTCAGGTTCAGGTTGACGCCGTCGCTGAAGTGCCACACCGCGGCCTGCGTGGCGGCGATGGCCTCGCGCTCGGAGACGCCGTCGTGGACCTTCACGCCCTGCTTGGCGAGGGCGGCCTCGATCGCGTCGAGCTTGACGCCCGGGTAGCCGTGGTGCAGCACCCAGTTGATCTTGTCGCTGTTCTTGTTGAACGGCGAGTCGGCGGCCGGGTACTTGTTCCACGGCGTCTCGACCATGTCGACGTCGGTGCGCATGCCGACGGTGATCTGCACGCAGTAGAGCTTGAGCGTCTTGCCGTCCGACAGCTTGAACCCGAACAGCTTGGCGATGTAGTCACCGCCGCCTTCGAGGTTGATCCGGTAGCCGACCGTGCCCGCGTCCTCGACGACGCGGCCGCGCGCGGCGCCGTCGTCCGCGAGGGCCGAGGGAGCGCTGACCATGACGGCGGCGGCCGCGGCGAGCACCGCGATCCCGCCACGCACGAGAGCTGACCTGACCTGCATAAATCTCCTATCCGAGCCCGAACCACGCCGTTGGCGGCGCCGTGGGATCACCAGCCCCGACCACGGCAGCCACGATTCGGGTGAGTGATCACCCGGTCAAGCGATATCGGAGCATACACAGACCACACAAGGGCTACGCACGGTGCCCCCATAAACACGATTCCTCTTGGAAATCCCCTGAAAGAGGCACAGATTTCAGGAACCGAAATACCCGGCGAACAGGATTCCGGCGATCCTCGTCGTCGTCTCCCTGCCGGTCTCTTCGCCGCCGGCGACGACCCCGGTGTCGTTCATCAGGGCGAGGGCGTACCGCTCGCCCGGTCCCGCGAAACCGACCGAGTTCATGATCCAGGACCCGTCGTCGTTGTCATCGGACCAGCCGTTCTTGTTACCCGGGTGCGCGGCCGCACCGGCACCCCAGACACCCCACTGCTGGTTGCCGTCCACCGTGCGCAGTTCCCGCACGAGGTAGTCGCGGTGCCGGTCGGGCAGGCGGGTCAGGACGTACTCGATCAACCGGTCCAGATCGTCCGCCGTGGTGCGGATCCAGCCCCAGTGGTGCGGGTGCCGGTCGCTGAACCGCATGTCGCTCATTCCGTATGCCGGAAAACGACTGCCGAATTCGGTTTCGCCGCCATAACGCGTCCACAACACGTGCGCGGCGGCGTCGTCACTCGAATGGAGCATCCGGTGTAGCAGATCGCGATCTTGGGCGGACAACTTGATCGCACCGGAATCCTCCCGCAACAGCAGGTCGACGGCCATCGCGAGCTTCGGCGTCGAGCACGCCCAGATCAGCCTGCCGGCGGCCGGGCTGCGGTAGACGGCGCCGGTCGAGCGGTCCCGCAGGACGATCCCGGTCACCCCGGGCCGGCTGTCGGCGTAGGCCTGCGCCCGCGTGATCCGGGCGCGCAGGCCCGGGCCGAAGGGGTCGCTCTCGCTGACGTGCGGCGCCGGCCGGGGCGAGGGCGACGCCGACGGCCCCAGCGCGAAGGCCGCCAGCAGCGCGGTGAGCAGGAGCTTGCCCATGGGGGTCCCCCGGGTCCGGAGCGGGTGGTTGCGCCCCGAAGACTCGCACGGACGGCGGGGGTGCGGCGAGCACCGCCGCACCCCCGCTCAGCCCGCCGGTGTCACGGGTGGACGGTCAGGAGGTGGGCGCGGAAGCCCTCGCCGTAGGTCTTCGTCGGCGTGCCGGCGTAGTCCTCGATGAGCACGTTGCCGCCGCTGCAGCCCCACGGGTTCCACGTCCAGGCCGTGTACCCGAGGTCGTGCGCGTCCAGCCAGGCCAGCACCTGGTCGACGTAGTCGTGGGCGCAGCTGTTCTGGCCGACCTCCCCGGCCTGCACCGGGACCTGGGCCGCGACCGTGCCGATCCGGCTGTCCCAGCAGGACACCGTGACGCAGGCGTTGAAGTTGTACGTGTGCCAGGACGCCACCAGGTTGCCCGCCGGGTCCACCGGCTTGTAGGCCAGCCACTGCGTGAGGTCGTTCGTCCAGGTCAGGCCGGCCGACATCACCACGTTCACGGCGCCCGTCGCCCGGACGGCGTCGAGCAGCTCCTGCATCCCCGCCACCGGATAGCCGATGCCCGTGCAGGTGCCGCCGTCCCGCAGGCACTTCCACTCGGCGGCCGGGTTGGCCCAGCCGTCGGCCGCGTCCGGGTAGGGCTCGTTGAACAGGTCGAACACCACGGCGTTGTCGCCCTTGAACGCGGTGGCCACCTGGCTCCAGAACGTGGGCGTGTACTGCCGGCTCGGCATCGGCTTCTGGCAGGTCGCGTTGACGTCGGTGCAGGCGGAGGAGTTCCCGGTGTACTGGCCGTGCGTCCAGTGCAGGTCGAGGATCGGGTTGATCCCGTTGGCCTCCAGCAGCTTCGCGTAGTCCTTGACGGCCTGCTGGTAGGCGGGACCGCTGGGCGAGCCGGACAGGCCGAGCCAGCAGTCCTCGTTCAGCGGGATCCGGACCGCGTGGATGTTCCACGCCTTCATCGCGTCGACCGAAGCCTGGTCGACCGGGCCGCTGTCCCACATGCCCTTGCCCTGCACGCAGGCGAACTCGCCGCTGGAGCGGTTGACGCCGAGCAGCCGGTAGGTCTTCCCGTCGGCGGTGAGCAGCTTGTTGCCCGAGACGTGCAACGCCGGCGCCGGGCCGGGCGGCGGTGGCGTGGTGGTCGTGGTCGTCGGCTTCGTGATCGGGGTCGTCTCGGTGGTCGGCGGCACGCCGGTGCAGGTGGCGCCGTTGACCGCGAAGTCGGTGGGCGTGGCGTTCGTGCCGCTGTAGGAGAAGTTCGCGCCGGTGCTGACGGAGCCGCCGGCGGCGATGGTGCCGTTCCAGCTCGCGTTGGTCACGGTGACCCGCTTGCCGGACTGCGTCCAGTTGCCCATCCAGCCCTGCTGGAGGGTCTGGTTGCCGGCGTAGGTGTAGGTCAGCGTCCAGCCGTCGACCGGCGCGGAGCCGAGGTTGGCGATCCCGACGGTGAGGCTGAAACCGCTTCCCCAGTCGTTGGCCGAGTAGGTCACCTTGCACGCGAACGCCGCGCTCGTCTCACGCGCGGACGACACCGCCGTCGTCGACGTGACGACCCCGGCGGCGACCGCGAGTCCCGCAACCGCCAGCGCGGCAGGACGTTTTCCGGCTCTTCCCCACATCGGCACTCCCTTGTGCACGCTGACGGCGACCGCTTCTGGGAGCGTTCCCAGAAGCCCGTCACACCGTCGCTTCCCGGCCCCGGGTTGTCAATCACCAACGGCG
The DNA here is from genome assembly GCF_013364075.1 of Amycolatopsis sp. Hca4. Classification (GTDB taxonomy): domain Bacteria; phylum Actinomycetota; class Actinomycetes; order Mycobacteriales; family Pseudonocardiaceae; genus Amycolatopsis. Next base: position 7,454,927 of record NZ_CP054925.1, on the reverse strand, counting down.
AGATCGCGGCCGATTCCGGCGAACAGCGCCCGGGGCGTTCGCCCATCGAACGCAGCCGCCTCGCCCGGCCGGAGTCCCCTACGGCCGCCACGGGCGGTGACCGCCCGGCTCGGCCGTGAAGACGGCTTCGCCCTGGCCGAGGGCAGGCAGCCGGCGCCGGAAACCCGCGGTCGCGGCCGACGGCAGCGAGCCGCGCACCCGGGCGACACCGTCTTCGACGACCGGCGGCTCGCAGACCGCCTCCAGCTTGACCAGCGCGATCAGCGCCGCCCCGGCCGCGTGCTCCGGCACTTCGAGGTCGAACCGGTCCACCGGCTCGTACACGCGGGTCCGCGCCCGCGCGAACGCCTGCGCGAGCAGCCGCGCGGTCACTTCGCGAAACCCGCCTGCCGTGCTCATCGGCGGCTGGAAGCCCGAATGCGTCAGGGTGACGACGCAGTCGGTGACCTCCCAGCCGTGCGGGCCGCACCCCGCCGCGCGGTACACCGTCTGCTCGATGGCGGTGTGGAAGGCCCGCGGCAGCGAGCCGCGTTCGACGGCCAGCGCGTACCGGACGCCGCTGCCGGTCTCGCCGGGGGCCACCCGCAGCCCGACCGTCGCGACCGGGTCCGTGGGGCCGAGCCGGTCCAGGAACTGGACCGCTTCCCCCACGCCCACCGGCTTCTCGACGTGCACCGGCTGCGGCGCGGCGAACCGGGCGCCGAGCCCGAAGTCCTCGCGCAGCCGTTCCAGGAGCACCTCGATCTGCACTTCGCCGTAGGTCCGGACCGACAGGACGCCGCGGTCGGCGCGGAGGCCGAGCAGCGGGTCCTGGTCGCACAGCTCCCGCAACGCCTGGTGCAGCCGGGTTTCCTCGCCCGGCCGCGCGGTGACGACCGAGACGAGCCCCGGCGGCGGGAACAACCCGGCCTCCGCCAGGCCGTCCGGAGACCCGAGCCGGTCGTCGACGCGGACGTCGCCGAGCCCCGAGAGCCGGACCAGGTCGCCCGCGCCGGCGGCGGTGACCTTGGCGCCCGCGCGCGTCATGGCCGTGATCCTTCGCCGGCTTCGCTCGACCGTGCCGTCTCCGGCCCGCCGGAAGAGCTCCACCCGGTCGCGCACCTTCGCCGTCCCGCCGTGCAGGCGGGCGTAGGCGATCCGGTCGCCGCCGCGGCCGCGTTCGACCTTGAAGACGGTCGCGCGGAACCCGGCGCCCGGTGGCGCGGCGGGCAGGAAGCCGACGATCCCGGCGACGAGCTCGGGCACGCCGTCGCCGGTCATGGCCGAGCCGAAGAACACCGGGTACGCCTCGCCCGCCGCCACCTGGTCGCGGACGGCTTCGGCGGGCGGCACCACCGCGCTCGACAGTTTCCGCCGCAGGTCGTCGAGCACCCCGGCCGGATCGACGCCGGGCTGGTCGAGCTTGTTGACGAAGACCAGCGTCGGCACGCGCAGCCGGCGCAGGATGCGCCAGAGGATGCGGGTGCTCGCCTGGACCCCGGCGGGCCCGGAGACGACCAGGACGACACCGTCGAGCACGCCGAGCGCGCGTTCGACCTCGGCGACGAAATCGGCGTGGCCCGGCGTGTCGATGACGTTGACCGTCCGGTCGCCCGCCCGGAAGGAGACCACGCCGGTGCTGATCGTGATGCCGCGGCGCCGTTCGACGGCGAGGGTGTCGGTCCGGGTGGTGCCGTCGTCGACGCGGCCGAGGACACCGACCGCGCCGGTGTCGAACAGCAGCCGCTCGGTCAGGCTGGTCTTACCGGCGTCGACGTGGGCGAGGATCCCGATGTTGAAAGGGGTTTCGGGCAAAGAAGGCTCCAGGGGCCGCAACGGTTGCTGGGAATTCGGCGGTGTTGCGGAACTGGCGCATGCTGCCCTCCTCGCGGATCGATCAGAGCGGCCCGACGGTAACCGGGAGCCCGGCGCGACGCCAACGGATTAACGGCCGGTGCGGTATTCGGCGAAGATTTCGCCGAGGACGCGATGGGCGTCTCCGGCATCGGGCCGGGCGGCGGAAACGAGCGTCTTCCACAGCGCCCAGCCCCGGCCGCGCGCCCAGGTGCCGTCGTCGACGGCCAGGCGTTCGCGGAACGCCCGCCGGCCTTCGCCGGTCAGCAGTGTCCAGGCGACGGCCGTGTCACAGGACGGGTCGCCGACGCCGCAGGTCCCGAAGTCGATGACGGCGGTCAGGTTCCCCTCGCCGAGCAGGAGGTTCCCGGCGGCGACGTCGCCGTGGAACCAGACGTCCCGGCCGTCCCACCGCGCGTCGAGGGCGGCCGTCCAGATCTCGCGGGCGAGCCCGGTGTCGATCCGGCCGTCCAGCGCCGCGAGCGCGCGCTCGGCCGCGGGCTCGTAGGTGCGCAGGGTGGCGCCCCGGAACCAGTTGTGCTTGCCCGGCTGGGGACCGTCATCGGCCTCGACGTCCTGCAGGGCGGCCAGGAAACCGGCCAGGTCGAGCGCGAAGCGGACGGGATCGGCGATCCGGTCGAGGCTCGCGGGTTCGCCGTCGAGCCAGGGCTGGACCGACCACGGGAAGGGGTAGCCGGCACCGGGATTCCCCTCGGCCAGCGGAACCGGAACAGGCAGCGGCAGCCTGGCCGCGAACACCGGGAGCCACCGCCGTTCCTTCTCGACCGCGAGCGCGTATTCGGCCGCGCTCGGCAGCCGGGCCACCATCCGGTCGCCGACGTGGAAGGTGAAGTTGTCCCAGCCGCCGTGGGCAACGGGACGGACGGGGAGTGCGGCCCACCGCGGGAACTGCGCGCCGATCAGCCGTCGCACGAGTCCGGCGTCGACGGTCACGCGCTGCGGCACCGGGCCGAGATCGGGGACGCTGCTTTTCTCCGGGTTGATCACGGCGGTCGAGCATATGCCCGCGATAACCGCCGCCGCCTACGCTTTTCCGCGTGAACAGGCGCCCCGGGCTCAGCGCGCGGCTGAAGCTGACCATCAGCTACGCCGCGTTCCTCGTGCTCGCCGGGGCGGTGCTGCTCGCCGTGGTGCAGGTGTCCCTGCTGCGCTACGTGCCCGACAACGACCAGGGCCTGCTCGGGATCTCGCCGAACCGGTACCTGCTGACGCACACGTTCGCCCCCGCCGCGGCCACCGCGCTCGGGTTCCTGCTGGTGTTCGGCGTCCTCGGCGGCTGGCTCCTCGCCGGCCGGATGCTGGCCCCGCTCACCCGGATCGCGGACGCCGCCCGGCTGGCCGCGCACGGCTCGCTGTCGCACCGCATCCGCCTGACCGGCCCGGCCGACGAGTTCCGCGAGCTCGCCGACGTCTTCGACACGATGCTCGAACGCCTCGAATCCCAGGTGGGCGAGCAACAGCGCTTCGCGGCGAACGCCTCCCACGAACTGCGCACGCCGCTGGCGGTTTCGCAGGCGATCCTCGACGTCGCGGGCAAAGACCCGGCTTACGACCGCGACCGGCTCGTCGACCGGCTCCGCGAGGTGAACACGCGGGCGATCGACGTCACGGAGGCGTTGCTGCTGCTCAGCCGCAGCGACCGGCGGCACTTCACCCACGAGCCGGTGGACCTCTCCCTGGTCGCCGAGGAAGCGGCGGAAACGCTGTTGCCGCTGGCCGAGCAGCGCGGGATCACCCTGGACGTCGGCGGGGAGCAGGTGCACGCGTCGGGTTCCGCCGCACTGCTGCTGCGCGTGGTGACGAACCTGGTCCAGAACGCGATCGTGCACAACGTCCCGGACGGGAAGGTCACGGTGCACACGGAACGCCGCCGCTACGCGAGCGTGCTGCGGGTGGAGAACACGGGCCGACCGCTGCCGGCGGAGCTGGTCCCGACGTTGACCGAGCCGTTCCAGCGCGGGACGTCCCGAACGCGGAGCGACGAGCACGACGGGGTCGGCCTCGGGCTGGCGATCGTGCACAGCATCGTCCGGGCGCACGACGGGATGCTGGAGCTGGCGGCCCGGGAAGGTGGCGGCCTGCTGGCCACGGTCCGCCTACCCGCGCAGCGGTAGTGCCCGCACCGAAGGCCGGTCGCCGCGCGGGCCGGAGGCGAGGTCAGCCGGGCGGCCGGACCTCGGCGCGGTTTGCGCAGGCCCGACCTCGGCGCCGGAGAGGTCCGGTCGCGATCAGCGCCATGGCGCGGCACTCGCCCGGGCCGAGGGTTCGGCAACGGTCCCTCACCGCCGGCGAAGGCCGCGGTGGCAACGCGAAGCCGAGAAGCGGTGGCGTTCCCAGTGCGCCCACCGAAGGCCGCACCAAAAGTTCAGGATCGATTCAGTAAAACTCTGCTAGCCTCGCCTCGTCTCGCGGCTCACCGTGGCGCCGCTGCCCGCTCGACGAACTCACCGAGGAGTGCAATGACCGCCATCGTCGGAGTCAAGGCCCGCGAAGTGCTGGACAGCCGGGGGAACCCGACCGTCGAGGTCGACGTCGCGCTGGCGGACGGTTCGCGAGGCCGGGCCGCGGTGCCCTCCGGTGCCTCGACCGGTACCAAGGAAGCGGTCGAACTGCGCGACGGGGACAAGGCCCGCTTCCACGGCAAGGGCGTGCGCAAGGCCGTCGACGCGGTCAACACCGAGATCGCCGAGGCCGTCGTGGGCCTGGACGCCGAGGCGCAGGCGACCGTCGACCGCACGCTGATCGAACTGGACGGCACCCCGAACAAGGCGCGGCTCGGCGCGAACGCCACCCTCGGCGTCTCGCTCGCCGTCGTCAAGGCGGCCGCCGCCGCCAACCGGCTGCCGCTCTACCGGTACGTCGGCGGGGTTTTCGCGCACCTGCTGCCGATGCCGATGATGAACATCATCAACGGTGGTGCGCACGCCGACAACCCGATCGACTTCCAGGAGTTCATGATCGGCCCGATCGGCGCGACGACGTTCGCCGAAGCGGTGCGGATGGGCTCCGAGGTGTTCCACACCCTGCGCAAGTCGCTCCACGACGCCGGGCACGGCACCAACGTCGGCGACGAAGGCGGGTTCGCGCCGAACCTCAGCTCGGCCGACGAGGCGCTGGAGTTCGTGCTGCGGGCCATCGAACAGTCCGGCTACACCCCCGGCGAGGACATCGCCCTGCTGCTCGACCCGGCCGCGTCGGAGTTCTACACCGGCGAGGTCTACGACTACACCGGCGAAGGCCGCAAGCGCAGCGTCGAGGAGCACGTCGCCTACCTCGCCGACCTCACCGCGCGCTACCCCATCGTGTCCATCGAGGACGGTGTCGCCCAGGACGACTTCGCCGGGTGGAAGCAGCTCACCGACACCATCGGCGAGCGCGTCCAGCTCGTCGGCGACGACGTCTTCTGCACCAACGTGAACCTGCTCACCGACGGCATCGAACGCGGCATCGGCAACTCGATCCTGGTCAAGGTCAACCAGATCGGGACGCTCACCGAGACGCTGACCACGGTCGAAACGGCACACAAGGCAGGCTACTCCGCCGTCATGTCCCACCGCTCCGGCGAAACCGAGGACACCACGATCGCCGACCTCGCGGTGGCCACCAACTGCGGCCAGATCAAGACCGGCTCGCTGTCCCGCGCCGACCGCACCGCCAAGTACAACCAGCTCATCCGCATCGAAGAGGAGCTGGGCGCCGAGGCGCGGTACGCGGGCGCGAGCACGATCAGCGGCCGCCGCTGACACGAGCTACGGCCGGGGGACGTGCCGCACCACGACCCCGACGATCCGCTCCCGCGGCACGAACCCGTAGTGCCGCGAGTCCCAGCTGGCCGGCCGGTTGTCGCCGAGGACGACGGCGCAGCCGGCCGGCACCCGCTGCCCGCCGAGGCCGTGCACGTCCGGTTCGGCCCAGCCGGGCGGGAGCCGGTCGCCTGCCACCGCCACCACGCGCTTGAGCAGCAGCTGGCCGCCGGACGGCGCCCCGCTCGGCAGCGGCGGGAACCGCAGCAGGGCCACCCGGCCCCGGCGCGGGCGGCGGGTCCGGCGCACCAGGACCCGGTCGCCGGACGCCAGCTCGGGCGCCATGCTCGAACCGTCCACTGTGGTCAGGATCAGCCGGCGGCGGGTGACGTACACCGAGCCGGCGGCCAGCAACCCGAGCAGCACCGGGCCGTTCACGACACGGCCTGGTAACCGTCGGCCTGCAGGCGGAACAGGCGCGCGTAGCCGCCGTCGGCGGCCAGCAGGCCGTCGTGCGTGCCCAGCTCGGTGACGCGGCCGTCCTCGAGCATGGCGATGCGGTCGGCGTCGCGCACCGCGCTCAGCCGGTGCGAGATGAGCAGGCTCGTGCGGTCCTGCCGGTGCTCGCGGATGCGGGCGTGCACCTCGTGCTCGGCTTCCGGGTCGAGGCCGGAGCTCGGCTCGTCGAGGATCATCAGGTCCCGGCCCTCCCGCACGAGCGAGCGGGCCAGCGCCAGCCGCTGCCACTGCCCGCCGGAGAGCACCACCCCGGTCGAGGTGTCCTCGGTGCCGATCTCGAAGATGCGGGTGAGCGGCGTGTCGTACCCCCTCGGCAGCGCGGCGATCCGCTCGTGCGCCCCGGCCCGGACCGCGGCCGCCTCCAGCCGCGCCCGATCGTCCATTGCGGACAGTTCACCGAGCCCGATGTTCTCGGCCGCGGTCATGTCGTAGTTCATGTGGTCCTGGAAGACGGCGCTGATCCGGTCGCGCAGCAGGGCGTGCGGCACGTCCCGCAGGTCGACGCCGTCCCAGAGGATCTGCCCCCGCGTCGGGTCGTACATGCGGCACAACAGCTTCACGAGGGTGCTCTTGCCCGCGCCGTTGAGCCCGACGAGGGCGACGGCGGTGCCGTGCGGGATCGTCAGGTCCACCCCGCGCAGCACCCACGGGTGTTCGTCGCTGTACCGGAACCAGACGTCACGCAGCTCGATCCCGTGCCGCAGCGGGGGAACCGCGTCTCGGGTCCCGCTCGGCAGGTCGGGCTCCGCCCGCACCACGGCGACGTAGTGCCCGAACGACAGCAGCCGGGCCTGGCCGTTGGCGATCGACGACGCCAGCGTCCCCAGCGCGGCCTGCACCCCGGCGACGGCGGCGACGAACATCGAGACGTCGCCGGCGCTGAGCGACCCGCCGCGCGCCGAGGTGATCGCCCACCAGAGCCCCGCACCGGCGACGGCCGCGCTCAACGCGGTCAGCCCGCCCATGGTCCACAGCTCGCGGGTGTCCATGCGGCGCTGGGCTTCGTTGGCGCTGCGGCGTTCCTCCATCAGCCGGGCGCGCAGGAACGCCCCGATGCCGAACAGCCGGATCTCGGTGGCGGCCGGGATGCCGGTGAGCAGCTGGCTGTAGAAGAACTCGCGCCGGGCGAACCGCTCGATCCGCCACTCGACCGCGGCGCGGCTGCGGGCCAGCAGCAGCTCGGCGAGCAGCGCCGGGATCGCGGCGGCCAGCACGACGCCGGTCATCGCCGGGCTCAGCAGGAGCAGCGAACCGAGGAACCCGGCCAGCGAGAGCGTCCCGCTGAGCACCCCGCCGACGCCGTCGACGATCTCCGGCATCCGGCCGCAGCTCTCCTGGGCCAGCCGCAGCCGGTCCTGGTATGCGGGGTTCTCGAAGGTGCGCAACCCGACCTGACGGCCCAGCGCGGCGAACAACCGGTCGGTGGCGATCGTGCTCGCCGCCCGGCCGATCTGCGCGCGGACGTAGTGGGCGACCACCGGCAGCGCGGCGGCGGCGAGCCCGGCGAACACCAGGGCCAGTGCCAGGCCGCCGACCGCGCCGGTGCGCTCGACGAGCCGGTCGAGGACGAGCTTGGTCAGCCAGGCGGTGGCGATCGGGGCGGTGGCCGCGGCCGCCGTCATGGCCAGCAGCGCCACCAGCCGCGCGGGGCCGGACCGCCACAGCAGCGCGGCCGCCGCCACAGCCGCGGCCCGCACCCGGCCGGCGCCGGTCCGCGGGTCCGCCAGGCGCACGGTCACCGGCCGGCGGGCACGGGCAGCTCGTGCACCCGGCCCGCGGTCGCGACCACCCGCCCGCCACCGACCACGTACAGCGCGGGCGTCCAGGTGTTGAGGAACGCGGCGGCGACCGGGCCGCCGTCGAGCTCGGCCGTCACCACGTGGGCGACCTCGGCGAGCGCGCGCACGGTCTCCGGCTCGTCGCCACCGAAGACGGCGAAGACGTTGTCCCGGCCCTGCGCGCGGGCGTAGGCGAGAAAGTCCGGCAGGGTTTCGTGGCAGGCGGCGCAGTCGGCGGAGAAGAACGCCACCGTGCCCTCGAGCGAGGCGAGGGTCAGCGGCTCGCCGTCGGTCGTGGTGACGGCGAACTCGCCGACGGCCGAACCGGGCCGCAGCGCGAACGGCAGCTCGGCCTGCGCAGGGGGCTGGGCCCGCATCCGGCGCAGGATGCCGACGGTCAGGAGCAGGTTCAGCAGGCACACCAGCCCGAGCAGCACCAGTGCGGCGACGACGTAGAGCATCAGGAACTCCTTGCGAACACGACGGCGATGTCGTCCATGGCGACGACGAGCACGGCCAGCACCACCCCGGCGGCGAAGGCGACGACGGCCCCGGCGGCGGGCGGCAGGTGGTCCGGTGCGAAGGCGCCGAGGACGGCGAAGCAGATCAGCAGGGCGTTGCGGACCAGGTGGCGCGGGCCGACCGGGGTTTCGGTCGCGCCGAAGCAGCGGCACGGGGCACGCCGTCCGCGGCGCAGCGAAGCGGCGATGGCGACGGTGAAGGCCAGCAGCAACGCCGTGGCCAGGACGAAGCCGGCCACCGCGGTGACCAGGACGAGCCCGGCGGAGGCCGGCTCGGCGGCCACGACGGTCACCGACACCGGAGTGACCCACCTCGCGGGCACCGGCGCGAGGGCGGGCACCGAGCGCGCGAAGCCGCGGAAGTCCCGCAGCTTCGAGAACGCCGAGGCGGCGAACACCACGGCGATCAGCGCCGTGGCCACGGCCCGCAGGTACTCCATGGCAACTCCATCCACGCCGGGCGGTGTCCGCGGGGAAGGTGGCGGACACCGCCCGGTACGTTCACCGGCCGATCAGCAGCTGCTGCGGACCTTGGACCACTCGCAGCCGGTCTGCGGGCAGCAGAACCGGTACCAGTAGCCGGGGTGGCCCTGCGCGTTGCAGAAGTAGGTGCCGCTGCACGCGGAAGCCTCGGCGGTGGGCACGATCCGGTTCAGCACGCGATCGATCAGGCGCCCCATGGTGTCTCCCTTCGACGGTGGGTGTCCGAGGTGTGGGACGCGCTTCCGCTGTCCCGCACCGGCTGCGAGCATCGCTCCCGGCGCGGTCCGCGAGCAGCAATCCCGGACGAACCCGGACACCCGGCGCCGCGGTGTTCAGCCACCCGCCGCCACCGAGCACGCCAGCCCCTCCGTGATCTCCGCCGATTCCGGCAGCCCCAGCTCACGGTGGTGCTCCCGGGCCGCGAGCCAGTGGTGCCGGGCGTTCTCCCGGTCTCCCGACGCGGTCAGCGCGCGGGCCAGGCCCGCGTGGGCCCGCGCCGCCGCGTGCAGGCTCCCGAGCTCCGCCGCGATCGCCAGCGCGCACTCGTGCGTCGTCCGGGCGTGGTCGATCCGGCCGAGCTCCAGGGACGCGTCCGCGAGGCAGAGCAACGCTTCCACGTGCAGGTCGCGGTCGCCCGCCCGCTCGGCGATCGCCGTCGCGCGGTGGAAGTAGCCGCAGGCCTGCGCGTGGTCGCCCGATCTCAGGTGCGTGTCGCCGATGTTGAGCAGCGTGCGGCCGGTGTCGCACAGGTCGCCGGTCTGCTGGTCGATGGCCAGTGCCTGCAGGTGGATCTCCAGCGCCTCGGCGTACCGGCCCAGCCGGCCGTGGACGAAGCCCAGGTTCGTCAGTGCGGTCCGCTCGGCCGCCCGGTCGCGCAGCTCGCGCGCCAGGGCCAGCGCCTCCCGCAGGTAGCCCGCCGAGCGCGCGAAATCGGCGTTCCAGGACGTGATCGCGCCCAGCGTGCCGAGTGCCCGGCACTCGCCGGACCGGTCGCCCGCGCGGCGGAAGCAGTCCAGTGCCTCCTCGACGTGCCGCTTCGCCACTTCGTAGCGGCCGACCTGGCTGTGCGTCGCCCCCAGGCTCACCAGCGCGTGCCCGCGGGCGACGACGTCCGCCGACTCCGCCGCGCTCGTGTGCAGGACCAGGGCCTCGCTGAGGTAGCCGCCGGTCTGCAGGTACCGGAACAGCAGCCGGGACAGCAGTCCCGCGTGGCCGGACGCCACCCCGTGCACGCCGGCACCGACGAGGTTGGCCCGTTCGGCGGCCAGCCACTCGGTGGCCGGTTCGCGGTCGTCCAGCGGCGGGAGCGGCAGGCCGGGGTCGGGGACACGCGGCCGGTAGGCCCGCATCCTCGGCGCGTACTGGTCCATCGCCGTCGCGGTGGCGAAGGCGTAGTAGTCGAGCAGCCGGGTCAGCGCGGCCTTGCGGCCGGCCGGGGCGTCCTCGTCCTGGGCCCGCGCCATCCCGAACGCGCGGATGAGGTCGTGCAGCTCGAACCGGCCCGCCTCGCCCCGGCGCACCAGGCTCGCCGCGACGAGCCGGTCCGCCGCCCGCGTCGCTTCCGCCAGGCCGGTCCCGGCGAGCGCGGCGACGCCGTAGGCGTCCAGGTCCGCACCCGGGTGCAGGGCGAGCAGCCGCAGGACCCGCCGCTCCGGCTCGGCGAGCTGCTCGTAGGACAGGCTGATCGACGCGTCCACGGCGTTGTCGAGCCGCAGGTGCGCACGCCGCTGCTCGAGCCGCTCCAGGTGGTCGGCCAGCACCCACGACCGGTGGGCGGGCGCGGTCATCCAGAGCGCGGCGAGGCTCAGCGCGAGCGGCAGCCTGCCGAGCTCGGCGGTGATCCGCCGGGCCACGCCGGGCGCCCGGTCGACCCGCTCGGCGCCGACCGTGCGCCGCAGGTACGCGAACGCGTCGTCCGGGCTCAGCACGTCCAGCGGCACGTGCGTGACACCCGGGAGCCCGGTGAGCGCCCGGCGGCTGGTGACGAGCACCGGGCCGCCGCGCTCGCCGGGCAGCAGCGGCCGGACCTGGTCCTCGCCCGCCGCGTTGTCCAGCACGACCAGCAGCCGCCGCCCGGCCGAACGCTCCTGGTAGAGCCGGGTCTTGCCGGCCAGGTCGGCCGGGACGGCGTGCCCGGGCACGCCGAGCAGGCGCAGGAACGAGTCGAGCACCGCGGCCGGGTCCACCGGCGGCCGGCCGGGGTCGGGGTGGAACCCGCGCAGGTTCACGAAGAGCGCGGTGTCGCACCGGCCGGTCCGCACCAGCTCGTGACCGATGTGGACGGCCAGCCCGGTCTTGCCGACCCCGGCCATGCCCGCGATCGCCGCCACCGGCGCGCGCCCGCCCAGCACCTCGCCGAGCCGCGCGAGCTCGGCCCGGCGCCCGGTGAAGTGCGGGACGGCCTCCGGCAGGCCGAGCTGCGCCTGCACGAAGGTCGCCGCCTCCGCCCGGCCGCGGACCGCCCGCAGCACGTCCTGCCAGCCGGCGACGTACGCCGGATCCGGGTGCAGCGCCTCGACCACGGCCAGCAGCAGGTCGGTGTTGGGCCGCGCCCGGCCGGTCTTGAAGCAGTCGGCGACGGTGGTGCGCGCGGTCCGCTCCCCCGCCGGGCGCCCGGCGGCCGTCCAGAGCCGGTTGACCCGCTCGGCGATCTGCGCGTACGACGGGCCGCCCGCCCACTCCTTGAGCAGCCGCAGCTGCGCGATCAGCTCGGCCAGCGTGTGCGCGCGACCGGGATCGGGTGCTTCGGTGAAGGCCATGCCGCCATGGTGGCCGCGTTCACCCGGCGCGTGTCCCGGTTTCGGCGAGTTGGCCACTGGTTCGTGCTCCACCGAAAAGCGACAGATCGATGGAGTCGGCCAGCGCCCGGTAGCCGGCGTCGCTGCCGTGGAGGTGGTCGCCGGAGTGGAAGTCCGCCCGGATCCGGCCCGGGTGCTCCGGATCGCGCCAGACGGCGTCGAAGTCCAGTACCGCGTCGAACGCGCCGCCGGTGCGGATCCACTCGTTGACCGCCAAGCGGGCCTTCTCGCCTTCCGCCGAGTAGGCCTCCGAGCCTTCGAAGGGCGCGATCGTGGTGGCGTGGACCGGCACGCCGTGTTCCCGCGTCCGCGCGGCCAGCTGCCGGAACCCGGCGATGACGTCGCCGGTCGTGACCGGGGCGCCCGGGAACATCTCCAGCAGGCCGGCGAGCCGTCCGTCGTCACGCGGGGCGAAGGAGATCGCGATGTCGTTGGCGCCGACGGACAACACGACGCCGCCGAGGCCCGGCGTCGCCAGCACATCCCGGTCGAAGCGGGCCAGCACCCCGGTGCCGACGCCGTCGTTGAGCATCCGGTTGCCGCTGATGCCCTGGTTGACGACGAAACCGGCGCCGCGCGCGGCCAGCAGTTCCGGCCAGCTGTGGTGGGTGTCCGGAGTGGACCCGGCGCCGTCGGTGCGCGAGTCGCCGACCACGACGATCGCCGAGGCCGGTGCTTCGGGGAGCACGTCGACCGCGGACAGCAGGGCCCGCACCGGCAGCACCGTGGCCTGCGGCGGCAGCTCGGCCGCGGCGACGGCGTCGCCCGGGATCGTCCAGCCGGTGTCCAGAACGGGGTCGTGGCACGTGCAGGTCTCCACGCGGCCGGGCAGGTGGAAGCTGATCGACAGCTCGGCGAGCGCCGCGGCGGGCAGGTCGACCGGATCGCTCAGCAGCGGCGCGCCCACCGGGATGGTGCCGGCCGGAGCACCCGAGAACGTCAGCACCCGTCCCTCCCGCACCCCGCCTCCGGGCGTCGCCAGGCCCACCCGGGCCGCGCCGATGGTCACCGGCGCCGTCCCGAACTCGTTGGTGAGGCGGACGCGCACCCGGCTGCCGCCGCCGCTGAGCCGGACCACCTGGCGGACGGTCACGTCGTCGAGCGGCGGGTGGTCGTCGAGCGAGCCCAGCCCGTCGTGCGCGGATTGGGGCGCCGCGCCCCAGCTGCGAACCCAGCCGATGGTCATCTGTTGCTCCTTTGGTCGAACCGACCGGCGAAGGCTGCGGCGGGCCGCTCACACGAGACGCACGCGGCGCTGACACGATCGACGCATGGACGGGCTTCGCATCACGCTGCTGGGCACGTTCCGGGTGACCAGGGGCGACGCGGTCCTGCCGGTGCCGGGCGCACGGTTGCGGAGCCTGCTCGTCCGGCTGGCGCTCGCCGGCGGGCACGCGGTCGAGCCGGGTGTGCTGGTCGACGCGGTGTGGGGCGACGAGCCGCCGTCCGGCACCGCCTCGGCCCTGCAGACCCTCGTTTCCCGGTTGCGCCGCGCCCTCGCCGCGGCCGACGGCGAGCTCGCGCAGGTCGCGGGCGGCTACCGGCTGGCGGTGGACACCGTGGACGCGGTGGCCTTCGAAGAGCTGGCCGCGGCCGGCCGGGAGCGGCTGCGGGCCGGCGACGCGATCGCCGCGGGCACCGCGCTCGCCGAAGCCGTGGCGTTGTGGGGCGAACCCGCGCTGATCGCCGCCGTCGCCCCCGCGGTGGCGACCCGGCTGGCCGGGCTGTCGGTCGAAGCCGTCACGGACCTCGCCGACGCGGAACTGGCGCTGGGCCGCGCCGAACCGGCCGCCGCCCGGCTGACCGGGTTGCTGGCCGAGCACCCGGCGCACGAGCGGGCGGCGGCGCTGCTGATGGACGCGCTCGCCGCGCAGGGACGTCAGGCCGAGGCGCTGACCGTCTACGAGCGGGTCCGCCGGGCGCTGGCCGACAACCTCGGTGCCGATCCCGGCACCGCGCTGCGCGACCGCCACTTGCGGCTGCTGCAGCCCGCCGAGCCCGCGCCGGAACCGGCCCGGCCCGCACCCCTGCCCGCGCCGTTGACCAGCTTCATCGGCCGCGACGACGACCTCGCGCGCATCGACGCCCTGCTCACGTCCGGGCGGCTGGTCACCGTCCTCGGGCCCGGTGGCGCCGGCAAGACCCGGCTCGCGCTGGAGGCGGCCCGCCGCCACGGCCACGACGTCCGGCTCGTCGACCTCGCGGCCGTCACCGAGCCGGCGAAGGTCGCGCAGGCCGTGCTCGCCGGGATCGGGCTGCGCGGCAGCGCCCTGTTCGACGCCCGCAGGCGCGCCGGAAGCTCCGAGGTCGACCTGCTCGTCAGCGAGCTCGGCGGCCGGGAAAGCCTGCTGCTGCTCGACAACTGCGAGCACCTGATCGACGCCGTGGCCCACCTGGTCGCGACGCTGCTGCCGCGGTGTCCCGGGCTGCGGGTGCTGGCCACCAGCCGCGAACCGCTGGCCGTGGACGGCGAAACGCTCGTGCCGCTCGGTCCGCTCGCCTTGCCCGGCCCGGACGACGACGTCTCCGCGGTGGCGTCGGTGCGGTTGTTCACCGAGCGGGCGGCGGCCGTGCGGCCCGGTTTCCGCGTCGACGAAACCACGAGCGGCGACGTCGTGCGCGTGGTCCGCGGCCTGGACGGCCTGCCGCTGGCCCTCGAGCTGGCCGCCGCCCGGCTGCGGACGCTGTCGCTGCCCGACCTGGCCGACGGGCTCGCCGACCGGTTCCGGCTGCTCACCACGGGCAGCCGGACCGCGCCGCCGCGGCACCGGACGCTGCGGGCGGTCATCGCGTGGAGCTGGGAGCTGCTCGACGACCGCGAACGCACGGTCGCGGACCGGATTTCGGTGCTGCCCGGCGGTGTCACGGCCGCCTCGGCCGCGGCCGTCTGCGCCGGCACCGCCGTGCCCGCCTCCGACGTCCCCGACCTGCTCGCCGCCCTCGTCGACCGGTCGCTGCTGCAGCTGGCGCCCGGCACCGGCCGCTACCGCATGCTCGAAACCCTGCGCGAGTACGGGATCGACCGCCTGACCGGCGCCGGCACCCTCGATGCGGTCCGCGACCTGGCGGCCGCGCACTTCGCCGCCCTGATCGCCCGCCGGGACGCCGAGCTGCGCGGGCCCGGGCAACCGGCGGCGATGGCCGCCATCGGCGCCGAGTACGACAACGCGCTCGCCGCCCTCCGGCACCGGTGTGCGACCGGCGACGCCGACGGCGCGATCGGCATGGCCCTGGCGCTGACCTGGTACTGGCAGATGTTCGGCCGCGACTCCGACGCCGCCTACTGGCTGGCCGAGGCACTGGCGGTCCCGGGCGGCGCGCCGTCGCCCGAGCGGGACTGCGCGCGGGCCGCCCACCTGCTCGGCCGGGCGGACATCCTCTCCGGGATCACCGCCGAGGAAGCCGAAGGGGACCGGGCGGAGATGCGGGAGCTGGCCGGACGGCTGATCACGCGGCCGGGGTTGCCGGGCCACTACCGGGTCTTCGGCCCGATGCTGCTCTTCCAGCTCGGCGACAAGGCCGCGCTCCCGGTCCTGCGGGAGCTGGCCGATGGCGACGACGAGTGGCTGGCCGGGCTGGCCCACACGTTCCAGGCCGAGATCGCCGAGAACGCGGGCGAGCTGGACCGCGTACGCGTCCACGTGGACGCGGCACTGGCGGCCTTCCGGCGGGCAGGCGACCGGTGGGGCCAGGCGGCGACGCTGCCGATGCGGGCCCAGCTGCGCCGCTACGACGACCTCGACGGCGCGTGGGCGGACCTGGACGAAGCCAGGGCGCTGGCCGCCGGATTCGGCTCACCGGGCCTCGGCGACCAGCTCTACAACGACCTGCGCTGGATCGACCTGCACATCCGGCGCGGCGAAACCGGCCAGGCGCTGGCGATCATCGACGCGGCCCGTGAGCGGGTGCTGCGGACGTCACCGGCGGAGCTGCCGATCCTGATCGACGGCTGGGAAGCAGGCCTGCGGGTGGTCCGCGGTGAGCTGGCCGAAGCCGGCGTCCTGCTCGACGACGCGGAACGCCGGCTGCTCGGCGACACCGGGTTCCCCTCCGACCACGCCAGGACGCTCGTCGCCGGCGCGCGGTCCGCGCTGTTGCTGGCCCGGGGCGACCTGACCGGCGCGGACAAGTCCGCGCGCGCGGCGTACGCGGCCGCACTGGCCGCACAGGACCTGCCGATCCTGTCGCTGGTGACGGTGCACACGGCCGCGCTCGCCGAAGCGCTCGGGCGGCCACGCGAGTCGGCCGTGCTGCTCGGTGCGGCGGCTCGGCTGCGCGGTGCTCACGACCACACCGATCCGCAGGTCCGCGCGCTCACCGGCCGGGGCCGGGCCGCGCTGGGCGAGGCCGGGTTCGCCGCGGCGTACGCGGCAGGCTGGGAGCTGGACGCGCAGGCCGCACTGGCCGCGGCCGATCCGGCCCGCCTCGCGCTGTGAGCGCGGTGTGCGCGCCGTGTGCGTGACGACGGTCAGTCTCGGGGCACGGTGAAGTCCTCGAGAAAGCGGTTTGTCATGCATGACGTGGTGATCGTCGGCGCCGGCCCGGTCGGCTTGTTCCTGGCCTGCGAACTCGGCCTCGCGGGCCGTTCGGTGCTGGTGCTCGAACGCGAGACGGAGCCGGGGTCGCCGTGGCGGAGCTTCCCGCTCGGCATGCGGGGCCTGTCGGCCGGGTCGGTCGAGGCGTTCCACCGCCGCGGGCTGCTGTCGCCGCTGCTGGCCGCCTCCGGGGCGCCCGAGCGGCCGGTCCCGGACCAGCCGGCGCCACCGCGGTCGGCCGGCCACTTCGCCGGCACCCCGCTCGACCCGGCGGACGTCGACCTGGCCCGGCTGCCCCACCGGCTGCCGAGCCCGGCAGTCGACGGCCTCATGACCAGCCTCGAAGCGGTCGAGTCGGTGCTGGCCGAGCGGGCGGTCAAGCTCGGCGTCGAGATCCGCCGTGGCGTCGCGGTCACCGACGTCACCCAGGACGGTTCGGCGGTCGTCGCCCGGGCCGGCGAGCAGGAGTACCCGGCGAAGTGGCTGGTCGGCTGCGACGGCGGCCGCAGCACGGTCCGGCGGCTGGCGGGCTTCGACTTCGACGGCACCGAGCCGCGGCTCACCGGTTACCTGGCGCTCGTCACGCTCGCCGACCCCGGTCTCCTCCGGCCGGGCTTCACGCCGACCCCGCAGGGCATGTACGTGACGATGTCGGAGCCGGGTCACCTGGGCGTGCTGGACTTCGACGGCGGGACGTACGACCGCACCCGGCCGCCGACCCTCGAGCACCTGCAGTCGGTGCTGCGCCGCGTGTCCGGCACGGATGCCACGCTCACGGAGGTGCAGTTCGCGTCCAGCTTCACCGACCGCGCGAAGCAGGTGACCACCTACCGCCGCGGCCGCGTCCTGCTGGCCGGCGACGCGGCCCACATCCATTCGCCGCTGGGTGGCCAGGGCCTGAACCTCGGCCTCGGCGACGCGCTGAACCTGGGCTGGAAGCTGGCGGCCACGGTGGCCGGGACGGCACCGGCCGGCCTGCTCGACACGTATTCGGCGGAACGCCACCCGGTCGGCGAGCGGGTCCTCGACTGGTCGCGGGCCCAGGTGGCGGCGATGGGCCCGGACCCGCACGCCCGGGCGGTCAAGTCGGTGCTCACCGACCTCCTGGCCACCCGCGACGGCACGACGTACGTCTTCGAGCGCACGTCCGGCACGTCGTTGCGCTACGACCTGGGCAGCGAAGAACCGCTGATCGGGCACAACGCGCCGGAGTTCGTGCTGACGGACGGGACCAGCCTCGCGGACCTGCTGCAGGACGGCCACGGCGTCGCCCTCGACTTCGGCGGCGGCTTGCGGGAAGTGGCGCAGCGGTACGACGACCGGATCCGGTACGTCGCCGGTCCCGCCCGCGACGACCTGGGATTCGGTGCGGTGCTGGTCCGGCCGGACGGGATCGTCGCGTGGGCAGGCGGCCGGGAACCCGACCGCGGTGCGTTCGAGGAAGCCGTGCGGCGCTGGTTCTTTTCCGTTGAGGCCGAATAGATCGGCCGGAGCCGGACACCGGGTGATCGACTCGATACGGTGGCGCGCACCGAAGTCGATCTCGAGGTACTGGGGTGGTCAACATGCGGAGAATGCGGAAAATCCGGCGGCTGGCGACGATCGCGACCGGAATCGTGACCGGGGTGGCCCTGGCGGCCGGGCCGGCCGCGGCAACACCGGCGATCGAGCTCCCCGAGGGGATGACGGCCGGCTACCTCGTCGTCGACCAGGAGACGGGGGCGACCTTCGGCTCCGGCGAGCACCAGCAGTACCGCTCGGCCTCGCTGGTCAAGCTGTTCATCGCCCTCGACTACCTCGAATCGCACGGGCCCGACTACGAGATCCCGGCCGACGACCTGGCCCTGCTCGAGCCGATGCTGCGCTCCAGCAACGACGACGCGGCCAGCACGCTGTGGGTCCGCGACGGCTGGGACGAGATCGTCAAGCGGATGGTCGTCAAGCTCGGCCTCACCGACACCGCGCCGCCCGCCGCCCGCGGGAAGTGGGGGTACACCGCGATCAGCGCCGCGGACATCGTCCGGACGTACCAGTACATCCAGCACGAGGCGGACCCGAAGTACCGCGACTTCATCATGGGCAACCTGGCGCAGTCGACCAAGTGCGGTTCGGACGGTTTCGACCAGTCCTTCGGCCTCCCCAGCGCCGTCCCGGGGCCGAAGGCGGTCAAGCAGGGCTGGTCCGGGTTCGGCGCCGCCCCGGCACCCGGCGAGCAGTGCACCGAGCCCGGCCCCGCCGCCCGGCGGGTGCTGAGCTCGCCGGAGGTCCGGGCCGCGACCGCGGTCGCCTCCAGCGGCGAGGGCACGGCCGCCCCGCTCGGCGTCCAGGACATCGACCTCACCAGCCGCGCGATGCACACGAGCGGCACGGTGGGCGGCACGATCGTGGTGGTGCTGACCCTGGAGCCGACGACGTTGTCCTGGAAGGACTCCGCCGCGCGGATCACCGAGCTGACCCGGGAGGTCTACTGCCAGGCCGGTCTCTGACCGCACACCGTTCCGAGCAGAGCACGTCCAGCCCGGCCGAGGTCCGGCCGGGCTGGACGTGCAAGTCAACGGCCAGTACAAAGTGGACGTCGCCCGCGCCCTACTATCGCTCTTAGTAAGAACGGCCATGACTGATCGTGAGGAGCCCGGTTTTTCTTTTCCGGGTTTGACCAGGTCACCCGCCGGCGGCCGGTTTTTCTTCCCCCGAAAGGTGGACGGCGGCCCGTTCCGTTCGTAATCTGGCCGAGATCTCGCGGCCGACGCCGTTCACCCGATGGCGACGCGGGATCGCTGCCGGGACGCCGGATCACCGAACGCGCGCTTCACCTGGTGCGGTACCGCGCGGCCCGGCTCCGGCGACCGGACTCCCCACCGGCCGGCAGCCCGAAGGAAAAGGAGAATTCCGCGACCGTGCAGTCGCATCCGATCAGGCGTGTGGTATCCGGCATCCTCGCCGCGGCTTCGGTGATCACCCTCGTCACCGTGGCCCAGCCCGCGGCCACCGCCGCCCCCGTCCCCGTCCTCCAGGCCCCGCCCACCGGCTCCGAAGCCCTCGCGAAGTACCGCGAACTGGCCGCACAGGCGGAAAAGCTCAACGAGGACCTCCTCAAGGCCCAGGGCGACCTCGACGCCAAGCAGGGCGAGCTCGACAAGGCCACCAACGACGTCAAGGCCGCGAAGGACCAGGCCGCCACGGCGTCGGAGAACCAGAAGAAGTACCAGACCGAGGTCAACAAGTTCGCCGGCGCGTCCTTCACCAGCGGCGTGCAGCTGAACAAGCTGTCCGCGCTGCTGTCCGGGACGTCCACACAGGACTTCCTCGACCGCTCCTCGGCACTGGAAGTCCTCGCCACGGACAAGAGCGCCGCGCTGGGCAACCTCACCGGCGCCGTCCAGCAGGCCACCGACGCGGCCGCCAAGGCCGGCGACGCCGCGAAGCGCGCGCAGGACGCGCGGGACGCCGCGGCCAAGCTGACCGAGGACATCAAGGCCAAGCAGAAGACGCTCGACGACCAGATCGAGCAGCTCAAGGCAGCCAACCGCAACCTGAGCACCGCGGACAAGGCCGCCCAGCGCGACACGGGCGGCGCGGCACCGAACGTCAAGGCTCCCACGGCGGCCGCGCAGACGGCGGTGAACGCGGCGCTGAGCAAGCTGGGCAGCGCCTACGTCTGGGGCGCCACCGGGCCGAGCACGTTCGACTGCTCGGGGTTGATGCTGTGGGCCTACGGAAAGGCCGGCATCACGTTGCCCCGAAACAGCGCGGCGCAGGCCCAGTTCGGCACGCCGGTGCCGCGTGACCAGCTGCAGCCCGGCGACCTGGTCGCCTACTACTCACCCGTGTCCCACATCGGGATGTACATCGGCGACGGCAAGATGGTGCACGCGCCGACCAGTGGGGACGTCGTGAAGATCTCGCCGCTGCAGAGCCAGTACGCCGGAGCGACCCGGCCCACCGCCTGACCGTTCCGTCCGGGGCGGCACCGCTTTCCCGCGGTGCCGCCCCCGCTCACTACTAACCTCCGTAGTACTCCGGTACGGTGGGAGCCATGGCGGAGCGCGTCGGCCGGGTGCAGCAGGTGGTCCTGCTGTGCCTGCTCGCGCTGTGCGTGACCGCGATGCACCACGTCCCGTCCGCCGGCGAACCGATGGCGACCGTTTCGGTTTCGGCCATGGACGTCGCCGGCCCGGCCCCCGGTGGGCACCACGGCCCCGCCGGTGGGCACGACGTGCTCCACCTGTGCCTCGCCGTCCTGACCGCGCTCCTGCTGGTGTGCGTCCTGCTCCTGGTGGGGCGCCCGGGCCGCGCGAATCCGGCCCGGCGGACGTGGCCGCGGGGCTCACCGGCCCCGGAGCGGCCACCGGACAGACCCGGGCGGACCGTCTTGACCTCTCTCTGCGTGCTGCGGGTGTGACCGGCCGGAACACCGGCCCCATCACTCCCACACTCCCAGAGAAGGTTTTGTCATGCGCAAAAAACCGTTCCTCGGCGCGCTCGCCGTCGTCTTGACCCTCGCCCTCGGCGCGTGCGGCGGAAGCAACAACAGCAGCAGCAACAACGCGGACGACGTCATGTTCGCGCAGCAGATGATCCCGCACCACGAACAGGCGCTCGAAATGGCGAAGCTGGTGCCCTCGCGCAGCAGCAACCCGAAGGTCGTCGACCTCGCCTCGCGCATCGAAAAGGCGCAGGACCCCGAGATCCGGCAGATGCGGGGCTGGCTGTCGGCCTGGGGCGCGACCTCGGCGTCGAGCATGCCGGGGATGGACCACGACTCGATGCCCGGGATGATGCCGGCCGGGGACGTGGCGGAGCTCGAAGCCGCCAAGGGCACCGAGTTCGACCGCAGGTGGCTGGACATGATGGTCAAGCACCACCAGGGTGCGGTCGACATGGCCCGCACCGAGCTGGACAAGGGCGCCAACGCCGATGCCAAGGCGCTGGCGCGGAAGATCGCCGACGCCCAGCAGGCGGAGATCACCGAAATGCAGGGCCTGCTGCGGCAGAGCTGACGCCGTCGGGACCGGGCACGGGGGATGGCCGTGCCCGGTACCCTCGGCCGCGGAGGTCTCATGCGGCAGCTCGGCGAACTCGAAGCGGCGATCATGGACGTGCTCTGGACCGCGGCGGCGCCCATGCGGGTCCGTGACGTCCTCGACGGGCTGGAGCGGGATCTGGCGTACACCACGGTGATGACCGTCCTGACCAACCTGCACCGCAAGGGCTGGGTGGACCGCGAGCTGGAGGACCGCGCGTACCGCTACCGGCCGGTGACCACCCGCGAGGAGGCCACGGCGCAGACGTTGCACGACCTCCTCGACGCCGCCGGCGACCGCGAGTCCGTCCTCCTGCATTTCGTCGGCTCGGCTTCGGAAGAGGAGTCGGACATCCTCCGCCGCGCGCTGCGCCGGAAGGCCCGCAAGCGGTGATCCCGGCCGCGGCCCTGTTCCTCGGCGCGGTGGTGACCGGCTGGTGGTCACCACGGGCGCTGAGCCGCCTGGCCGCCGCCGGAACGGCCCCGGGCACGGTCATCGCGTGGTGGCTGCTCGCGGCGGCCGGGGTCGTGGCAGGCGTCCTCGGCAGCGTCCTGCTGCTGGTGCTCCCGGGCCACGGCCCGGCCGGCGCGGTGCTGCGCGTCCTCCACGACTGCTGGGCCACGGCCGGCCACGACGGCTTCCCCGCACTGGACCCGATCGCGGCCGCCGGCTCGGCCGCGGTGCTGGGTGCCGCCGTCGTGGGCCTGGCCCGCAACGGCCTGCTCCGCCGACGGCACCGGACGGTGGTGCACCGCCGGCACCTGACGGCTCTGCGCCTGACCGGTGACCGCCGGCCGCTGCCGACGTTGTGGCTCCCGGACGACCAGCCGATCGCCTACAGCATGGGTGGGCGCCGCCCGCTGGTCGTCGCCAGCACGGGCTTGGCCGACCGGCTCACCGGGGCGGAACTGCGCGCGGTGCTGGAGCACGAGCGGGCGCACGTCCGCGGTCACCACCACCTGCTGACCGGCGTGGCGGAGGTGCTCGGCCGGACGTTGCGGTTCGTCCCGCTGATGCGCGAGCTGCCGTCCGCGATGAGGCTGCTGGTCGAGCTGGCCGCCGACCGGACGGCCGCGGCCCGCTGCGGGACCGAGCCCCTGCGCTCGGCCTTGCGCCGGGTGCGCACCACCGGCGGCCCGCGCGGGGCGTTGTCGATGGCCGGGGCCGACACGGCGATCCGGCTGGACCACCTGGACGCCACCGCGGAACCGCGGTTCACCGCCGGGGTCAAGGCGGTCGTCGGTGGCGTGGCCGCGGTGCTGGCGCCCCCGGCCGTGGCGGTCGCCCTGGTCGTCGGGGCCGGGCTGATCGCGTGTCCGGCTTCGTGAACCGGTCACCCTGACCCGCTGCCCTCGGTTTCCTCCGCCGAGCCGGCTCTCGTGCGGGTCGCCGACGCCTGGTGCGCCATGGATCTCGGTGCGGTCACCGCACCCGGGCCAGGTGGTCACCGGCGGCCTCGTTCCTCCTCGGCTCGCCGGGCGGCGCCGGCGGCCTCACGGCCGGCCGAGGTGGCCACCCGCGCGTCCTGCTCCGGCCGGGCGCGCTCGTGCGGTGTCCGGCCGGCGCGGGCCCGTTCGACCCAGCGCACGGTCATGACCGCCTCCGCGGGCCGGAACCGGCGGTGACGCGAGGACGGGACACAGAACCTCCAGGTGGCTCGACGCAGGCGGACCAGCGTTCCGGACCGGACCGGCCGGGCGGATTCCCGCCGGATGGGAGTTTTCCCCGGAGTTTCCGCGGGCTCTCGGGCGCTGTGGCGGGCCGCGGTGATGCGCTACGGTGACCGACCGTCCGGGTACTCGGGGTCGGGAGCGGCGTCATGGGAACCAGCGGGGCGAAGCCCGGGAGCAAGCCCGAGCGCGAACGGCTCCGGCACCAGCTGCTCGCCGTCGGCAGCAGCCCCGCCCGGATCGCCGCCGAGATGGCCGGCCGCTGGCAGTTCAACCCGCGCCAGGCGTGGCGGTACACCCACGGCCTGTCCCAAACGGCGGTGGCGGCGCGCTGCAACGACCTGCTCGGCGACGGCCGTGCCCCGATGACCGGCAAGCGGATCAGCGAGTACGAGGCGTGGCCGCAGCGGGGCATCCGGCCCACGGTGCACGTCCTCACGTTGCTCGCCCGGGTCTACGGCACGGTGCCCCGCGCCTTGCTCGCCGAGGACGAGCTGCCGCTGCTGCCCGAGCCGGAGAGGCTCGTGCTCGACCAGCTCCCGTCGGACCCCGTCACCGTCCCGGCGGCCGGCTCCGGCCGCCTCGACGCCGCCGCGATCCGCGCCGCGGCCCACGCGTCCGGAGCGCACGCCGAACGGGCCGAGGTCACCGAGGTCGGCGCGATCACGCTCGAACAGCTGGACCACGACGTCGTCGAGCTCGCGCGCGCCTCCATCCGGACCCGGCCGGAGGAGATCTTCGACGAGCTGGTCCGCGTGCGCGACCGCGTCTTCCGGCTGCTGCAGCGGCGTGCCCACCCGGCCCAGCAGTCGCACCTGTACCTGCTGGCCGGCCAGACGTGCGGGTTGCTGGCCAACGCGAGCATGGAGCTGGGCTGCCACGGCGCGGCGGCCGAACAGTCGCGCGCCGCCTGGGTCTACGCGGAACTCATCGGCCACAATGGACTCAAGGCGTGGCTGCGCGGCACACAGGCGCTCATCGCGTTCTGGTCGGGAAACCCGCGTGAAGCAGCCCACCTGGCCCGGGCCGGCCGCGAATACCTGAGGCACGGCACGGGTTTCGTGCGGCTGTGCAACATCGAAAGCCGCGCCTGGGCCCACCTGGGAGACGTCCGCGAGACCCAGAAGGTGATCGGCATGGGTCACCACGCCCGCGACCACGTCACCGAGCCCGACGAGCTGCACGACCTCGTGGGCGGCGAGTTCGGCTTCGACGAGGCACGGCAGTCGTTCTGCAACGCGGGTGCGTGGGTCCAGGTGGGCAAGCCGGGCCTGGCGATCGAAGCGGCCGAGCGCGCGTTGCGGCTGTACGCAACGGAAGCCGAGCGCAACCGCCGTTACGGCGGCGAGCCGTCCACCCGCCTGGAGATGACGGACGGCTACCTGGCCGCCCGCGAACTGGACGCCGCGGACGCCGCGCTGGCCCCGGTGATCGGCACGGCGGCGACCACCGGCGTCGCCCACCTGGCGACCCGGCTGTCGGGGATCTGCGCAACGCTGGACGGCCCGCCTTACCGGAACTCGCGCGAGGCGCGGGAGCTCGCGGAGCGGATCCGCGCCCACCCGGTTCTGTCGACCTGACTGCCGGCCGGTGTTTCGTTCCGGGCGGCCCGAACCGCCCGGAACGCTCAGCACTTCCTACTTGGCAACATCGCCGGACTGGCCGGCGGTCGGGTTGCGCCCCGCGCCCGGCGGCGTCCGGCCCGGCACTCCGTTCACCACCTCCGTGCTGTACGCCAACGTGACCGTTGCGTAGGCGATGGCGTCGGCGTTCTGGTCCAGTGCCACCAGGTTGTTGTTCGCGAACGTGTCACACGCCTGGTGGTAGCAGCTGTCGTAGGCGACGCCCGCCGTGCCGCCGTAACTGGCCGCCTGGGCCGGCGTCTTCACTCCCTCGGCTCCGGTGAACAGTCCGCCCGCCGGTATTCCGGCCGCGATGAAGGGGCCGTAGTCGCTTCGGCCGTCGAAGGCCGTCGGTTCCGTCGGCAGGCCCCGGTCGGCGAAGTACCTCAGGAACACGCTCTCGATCGGGCCCGAACCGGCCGGCCCCGGGTTGCTGAGGCCCGCCGAACCGTCGCCGTCGTACACGAACCTCGCGAAGTTCGGCGAGGCCACCATGTCGAAGTTCAGGTACAGCCCGATCCGGTTCAGCTCCGCCTGGCTCAGGCTCTGCACGTAGTGCGCCGAACCGAGCAGGTTCAGCTCCTCCGCGCCCCACCAGGCGAACCGCACCGTGTTGGTGGGCTTCGCCTTGGCGAACACCCTGGCCACCTCGAGGATGGCCGCGCTGCCGCTGCCGTTGTCGTTGATTCCCGGGCCGGCGAGCACCGAGTCCAGGTGCGCCCCCACCATCACGACGTTCCCGTTGGTGCGCGCTCCGGGCAGCTCGGCGAGCACGTTGCGGGTCTGCCGGATCTGGCTGACCGTGCTCGTCGCCAGGTGGACCGTCGCCCCCTGCAGGCTGACGCCGATGTCGAAGCTGGTGGCGACCACCGGGATGGTGATGCCCGGCGCGCCCAGCGTGCCGCCGAAGGCGTCGGTGCGCCCCGGCTGGCCCTCGTTGAAGATGATCACGCCGCTCGCGCCGGCGGCCTGCGCGTTGGCCGCCTTGACGGCGAAGGCGCAGCTGCCGCGCTGGATCAGCGCGATCTTCCCCGGGACGAACCCGGCGAAGTCGGCCGCCTCGCACCCGCTCGTCGACGACGGCACCGGCGCCGGCGGCACCACCAGGTCGACCGCCTGCGTGGCCGCGGTGACGTTCCCGCTGCCCGAGTAGGTCATGGTGCTGAAGTCGGTGCCCGGCGCGAACAGCCGGAAGAGCGGCGCGACCTGTTCCATGGTCTCGCTGTCGAGCTGGAAGAACGGGAAGTCGAAGTCCTGCGTGGTGACCTTGAGGCCCGCGGCGCGCGCCTGGCCCTCCACGTAGGCCGCCGACGCGGTGAAGCCGGGCGTACCCGAGGCCCGGGTGCCGCCGTTGGCGTCGGCGGCGCCCTGCAGCGCCTGCTGGTGGGCGCGGACACCGCCGACCGTGACGCACTCGAGCACCAGCTGCACGGTGTTGTTGGTCCGGGTGCTGCACCCGGACGGCGCGGCGGAGGCCGGGCCGCCCACGGCGGCGACCGCGGGGAGAACGAGCAGACCGGCGACCGCGGCGGCGAGGGCGCGCGGTCTCTTTCGCGGGTGGGGGCCAGGGGACATCGTCGTCCACATCCTTTCGGGCACGGACGCCGGTTGCGCCCGTACCCGGATGAGTCGGGACAAACGGCGCAAGTGTGACAGCCGATCGGCGGAGTGGAGCAGCCATGCTTGGGCTTTAGGAAGCGGTGAATCAGCAGTTCAAGGCTCCGAAATGCGGACGAGCGCCGCCTCGCTAAGCTGAAATTCTCGACGAAGGGCAGGCACGGAGGGGGTCCCCCTGATGCAGGACGATTCGGACAAGACGGGCACGAGCTTGAGTGCCACGCTGAGCGCGATCGCCCGGACCCTCCAAGCCGAGCCCGACGTCGACACCACCCTCGCGGCGATCGTCAAGGCCGCGCTCGACCACGTCGAGGGCGCCGAGTACGCGGGGATCTCCCTGGTCGAACGCGGCCGCCCGATCCGCACCGTGGCCGCGACCGGCGATGTCGTCTCGGGGATCGACGAGGTGCAGTACCGGGTCGGCCAGGGGCCGTGCCTCGACGCCGTCGCCGAGCACCAGGTGTACACCACCGGCGACCTCGCCACGGAGGAGCGCTGGCCCGCCTTCGCGCCCGCGGCGGCCGAGTTCGGGGTGCACTCGATGCTGTCCTACCGGCTGTTCGTCACGGACACCACGCTCGGCGCGCTGAACCTCTACTCCCGCGCTCGTGACGCGTTCAGCAGGCAGACCGTGGAAGACGGCACGCTGTTCGCCACGCACGCGGCGATCGCGCTGGTCGGCGCCCAGACCGAAGCCCAGCTCACCGCCGCGATCGAAACCCGCGACGTCATCGGCATGGCCAAGGGCATCCTGATGCAGCGCCACGACATCGACGCCGTCGGGGCGTTCCGGCTGCTCGTGGAGAGCTCGCAGAACACCAACATGAAGCTGCACCAGGTCGCGGCGTGGCTCGTCGAAAACCGCCACGAGCTGTGACATGGCGGCAATCCTCGCCGGCCAGCTGCTTGACCGGCGAGGACTGCCCCACTCGCCGCCACCGGCGAGTGGCCCCTTGGTGACGGGTTGTGCCCAAGCTTTACCCGCTCCGGGGGTCCGCAAACGGAGCAATGCGCAAAACCGGAAGATCCTTTGAAAGGGTGACCGTCCGGTTCATCGCGACCATGTCGCACGAGCGGCGCAACCCGCGTCCGCGAGCGCGGCGCTGGACGTGCTGGGGCTCGACGTCACCGGCCACCCGGCCCAGGCGGTCCTGGAGCACCGGCTCACCGCCCTCAGCAGGCTCACCGGCGACCTGCTCGACGCCACCGGCAACCTCTGCGCCACCCGGACCCGCTGGACCTCTGCCCCCTGGGCCACGCGGCACTCGACGACCTGCTGACGACCCCGTCCGCCTCGGCCAGGTCCTGACCAACCTGCTGGACAACGCGCGCAAGCACACGGACGACACGACCGAGGTGAGCGTGCACCTCAGGGTGCGCGACGGCCACGCGGAACTGGACGTCAGCGACACCGGCCCCGGCTTCGACCCGGCGCCGGCGGCCACTCTGTTCAACCCGTTCACCGGGCCACGACGGGGACCGGTGCGACGTTCACCGTCGGCAATCCCCGCTGACGACCAAGACGGTCGCGCCGGCCAAGAAGAACGCCAAGTACCAGCCGAGGCGGATCCTCCTCATGGACGACAACGCCGACTTGGCCGAGATGACCGCAATCGTGCTGAGCCGCCGGGGAAACGGTCACGGTGGCCACCAACGCGGACGACGCACTGGCCATCGCGGGTGAGACCACGTTCGACGTGGTGCTGTGCGACCTGGAGCTGGACGACCCGCGAAGGTCGATTTCGGCACCCCGGTGGCTGGTCGACCACCTCGCTTCCCCTCCGATGTGAGCCCCGGTCACCAGGGGTGCCGCCCAAGGCCGGCGGCGACTGAAAACCATGACCTCGAAACCGAAATCAGAAGACGAGCCATTGTGCGGTCCCGAATGGCCGAACGAGGAAGACCTGGCTCTGTAAGTGTTGCTCAGCCGCGTGCTTCAGGGGCTTCGTCACCTTCGTGAAGCTTCTTCAGCTGATTGCCCGGTTACATCCCGACGAGGTCGACATCGCGGTGCAGGAAACGTTTTCACAATACAGTGGCCAAGCTGTGCACGATGTAACCGCGAACGCTGGCTCAGGCGCTCGTTCGCCGCGCCCGGACTGGCCGAAGTGGCCGGGCGCAGCACCCCCGCGCTTTAGATATCGATCGCAGGAGGCGCATCGTCCTGCCACAGCGCAGCCGTACACCGCCCAGGTAGAAGCCTACGCCAGATCGGGGCACTAGGGGGTGAAGGGCGGATTTAGCGCCTTCGACAGAGCGGCAGCCCGCGAACCGACGCCCCTGGTCCGATCCAACGACTCCCGGACACCTTCTCCTTATTGTCCTCCAGTCAACTAACCGTGTTCGGTGAGATTGGCGGTTACTGCCACTTGCTCTCCGCTCTTGGCTATAGTGCTGCCTCTCGGGGGAGGCCAGTCAGGAAGGCGCGGTTGATGGCGAGCGGTTCCACGACGTTCGACGAGCACGTGCAGCACATGCGGCACATCAGTGAAGGCAACGAGAGTTTCGGCGATGGGTCCGCCTACGAGCAGGCAACTCGG
This sequence comes from Amycolatopsis sp. Hca4, assembly GCF_013364075.1. GTDB lineage: Bacteria > Actinomycetota > Actinomycetes > Mycobacteriales > Pseudonocardiaceae > Amycolatopsis. The sequence continues at coordinate 7,426,223 of NZ_CP054925.1, read as the reverse complement.
TATTATCTAACGCACCTCATCGATGACTGCGCCGAGCTGGCGCGACGCGCGGTGCGCGGTCTTCCGAGGTCGGTGGACTTGCTGATCAGCATGGCAGGCTTCTCCCCGCGCACCACCATTCTGGCCTACAAGACCCTACGACCGCGGCGCTTGGTGGTGATCCCGTCCGAGAACGCTCGCAGCAGCTACAACACGATCGCGGCCTATGTGCACCGGGATGGCCTGGAGCTGGCGGACGTCACGTCTAGGGTGTGCATACCTACCGACCCGTTAAGCATCTACCGCATAGTCAAGGATGAGCTGGAGAACCATACTCGTCTTAACGGCAGCTCGGGTGTCGCGTACATCGACATCACGGGCGGCCGCAAGGTGATGAGCGCGACCGCCGCACTGGCCGCCTGGCAGCTCAATCTCGGGCTCTGTTACCTCGACGGAGACTACGACCCCGGCCTGAAGCAGGCGATACCAGGGTCGGACCGGTTGCTGTTACTCGACAACCCGACGTCGCTCTTCGGTGAGCAGGAGATGCGAGCCGCGGAGAACACCTTCGATGGGGGTGCGTTCGAAGCGGCGCGCCTCCGTTTTGAACAGCTAGCCGCCCGCCTGGCGCAACCAGCCCGCGCTCGGTTCATGATGGCTCTCTCGGCCTTGTACCGCGCCTGGTGCGATCTGGACTTGCTGGCTTTGCCGGCCGCGATCAGCGCCGTCGAAGAAAACCTACGGCCGTTACGGACTACGGCGTCTAGCCGGTTCCTCTCGGCCATCGAGGCCCAGTTGAACTTCCTTCAGCGACTGGCAGACGGTGACCGGTCGGCGCTACTGCTCGGATTTCACTTGCTGGACGATCACTACCGTCGGCTGGGACGACTAGATTTCGCGGCCCTGTTCTCCTACCGCACTATTGAGGGATGCCTGCTCAACCGGCTGGCGAACACTCACCCGGGTTTCGACGGCGAGAATCCGGACTACGACCTGTTGACCTCCGACGTGCCTGGCCTGCGTGGCCGGTACCGGAGCGTGGTCAACGAAGTCGACGGCCAGGTCAAATCTCGATCTCTACCGCCGAGCGTAGGGGTCTTCGCCGGCGCGGTTCTGCTACACGTTCTCACTGATCCACTGGCGTCGGCTGCGGAACTCGACGACGCGGACTCGTTGCGTTTGTTGCGCAACGGCGCGCAAGCGCGCAACAAGTCTGTTCTCGCACATGGATACCAAGCAGTCGACGTCGAAGCGTCGGCCTGGTTGAACGACAAGGCGACGGTGGTTCTGTCAGCCTACTGGAACCTGCAGCACACCGACCAGGACATCGACCGCCAACGCAACGAACTGAGGTTCCTACGGGCGACTGAGCTGAACTGATGACCGATACAAACCAGCGCGCGAGAAACCCGTGGTCGCATGAGCTTCGCGAGTTGTTGCGCACGAAGTGCGGCGTTCCCCGCTCCGGCCCGGTCCTCGCCCTGACCGCATTTTCCGAGCTCGACAACCGGCTCGCCGGCGTCGGGATGACCAGGCAGACGGTCATCGACGAGCTGCTACAGCAAGGCATCTTCAACGTCAGCATGACCGAAGTCGACCGCCGTGGTCACGCAAGGTTCCGCATGATCACCAAGAACATGCAGATCATGCTGCACCAAGAGCCATGTCGTGGTGAACGATCGCCCGGGGAGCTGGCGGTACTGGATTCGGCCAGGTGGCACAAATCCGGCCCACCGTCGGAGTGGCGTTTCCCGACGTTGCCCTCGGAAGTAACCCTTCACACCCCCGATCGCAAGGTGATCTACGACCTTACGCCCTTGGGTAAGCAGGTCCGGGATCGTCGGCGGTACGAAGAGGCCGCTCGCACACTGACCCGTGTCACGCTGACACCCCGTCGTCATACGGAGTTGCGCGGGAAGGTGCGCAAGCAGTACGGGGCTTTGCGTGCATTACTCGAACTGAGCCGCCAACGCGCGGAAGAGAACAAGGCAGCCGGGCCGGCGGTGGTGATCGACGGGGAAGCCTGGTTCGGCGCAGACGATGCCCGCGCCCGAGAACTGGTCCTCCGCGGGAACGTCGCCGCGCGACTGGGCGGTAGCGCAGGCAGCCTCATCACCATCCGTGGCGCAGACGAGGGGGACAGCGACGCCGTCCGTTTGATTCTGCTCGAAGTCGTCGACGACGTTATGGTCCTCGCTTGGCCTACCGAACCGAGTCAGCTCGCGGGCCTGCGCCGTCGATTCTTCCCCGGACGCGAAATCCGGGCCGAGGAGGCCAACGCGTTCCGCTACCAGCGACACCTGATGGCCGTACGAGCCTTTATGGACGAAGAAGTCGTAGGCAACTGGACCAGCCTCGCTTCGCTGCTGTGCGACGTCGGCAATCTCGCCGCGCCAGCCGGACTGCCCGTCATCTCTCCCAAAGCGAACCGCTCCCTGAACGACCAGCAACTCCGCGCCGTCGCCGGTGGAATGGTGGCACCACACGCGTACTTCGTCCAGGGACCACCGGGCACCGGGAAGACCCAAGTCATCACCGATGTGGTCAGTCGGCTGGTCGAACAAGGCCAGCGGGTGCTGCTGACAGCCCCGACCCACGTTGCTGTCGACGAGGTCCTCAGCCGGCTGGCCAGCGAACCGGGCGTACTGCCGCTGCGGCTATCCTATAAGGACAGCCTGGTGGCCACCGAAGCTCAGCGGTTCACCAAACGCGGGTACGACGCGCTGCTGACCGGTTCGATACACACCCCGCACCGCAGCAAGGCCGCGCAGTGGCAGTCGCAACTTGACCACGCAGTCGGCGAACGCGCAGCCCTGGTCGAATGGCGAACCGTCGCGACGCAGCTGAGACAAGCTGAGGAACGACACCACGCCGCCGAGGCATCGCAGACGGCCAACAACCGCGGCCGCGCACAGGAACATCACCAACGATCAGTCCGGATGCAGCAGGTTCGCAGCGCAGTATCCGAATGTGCGACGGCTATTGACCAGTTGCGAATCGCCGAGATTGGTGTCAGCTATCGGCTCGCCGCTGGATCGCACAACGGAAGCTCGATCGCGCCATTGCTCGGCTGGCTAGGTATCGGACCTGCCGCCCGGCTCCAGCACCGGCTGCGCTCAATCCGGAGACGCTTACACCATGCCACCGTTGCATACACGGCGGCCGCCGAACGATACGACATCGAGCTTCGCTCCTACCACGAAGCAATGTCACAGCTGACACAGGCGGCTCGCCGCGACGAGGACTCCGTCATAGCTGCCGCAGAGCGCGCTCGGGAGCTTCGCGCAAGTCGGGAACGAGCCGAGCAGAACCTCGCCCGACATGGGCCGGGCGTACCACCTGCCGACCTTTCGACGGCGGAAGCTCGCATCATGGACATAGACCGCGAGTGTACTCGGTTACGTCCCCTCCTGGCCGCCCAGTACCGCTGGTTCAATCTGCTTGGCCTGACCGGGCAGGATGAACGAACCGACCAAGAGCAGGCCGAGAGAGTACTGCGTCGGGCCTTGTTCAGTGCGGTCAACCTGGTGTGCAGTACTACCACCGGGTTCGGCGGCGACCCGCATTTCCGTGGCCTGGACTACGACACGCTGATCGTCGACGAAGCAAGCAAGGTCACCGGCGCGGAGTTCCTCATCCCGGCCCGTGCAGCGCGCCGCTGGATCTTGATCGGAGATGAGAAACAGCTGCCACCTTATGTCGAGTCCGCGGACGAACACCACATTCACGCCTTAGCCGCACTCCATCTCGCCGAACGCGATTCACAGACCACCATCAGCGACGCGGTGAGCCAGCTAGCGAATTTGTGGAAGGATGACGACGATGCCGGCCTTCATCCGTTCCGGATCCGCAACGTCGATGACATCGCGACCAGGATGATTCAAGACGGCAGCTGGCCCCACATCTACCGTCCGACGTACGCAGAGCAGATTCGGCACATCGCCCACGGCACCGCACAACCAGAACCGACCTTGCTGCGTTCGATGCGCGAACACCTGGTCACGAGCCTGTTCGAACGCGCAGTCGCCGAAGTAGTGCCAGAGCTGCGCAGCCGCCTTCTCTACCAACAGCGCATGCCCGCCGAAATTGCACTACTCGTTAAGGGCCCCGTCTACGACGACAAGTACCTCACCCCTGATTTGATGAACCACCACCCAGGCCCTCTGCTGAGCGCCGCCTTCCCAACACCTGTGGTGTTCGTTGACACTTCGGCACAGCCGGATCCGTGGGACGAGAACCTGGGAACCAGTTTCGTCAACCCCCTCGAAGCACGGTGGGTCGCCAGCCTGTGCCGCCAGTGGGAGGAAGACCTGCGAACCATACACCCACACGGGAGGGTGTCGATCAGCGTACTGTCGCTCTATGCTGCACAGGCCAAGCTCATTCGTACCGAGCTGGGATACCCTCATTATCAGGGATTCAGTCGGCTGGAGTTCAAACTGGTCGATTCCGTCGACCGCATTCAAGGCCAGCAAAGCGACATTGTCATCGTTTCGTTCTGCCGCACTTACGGCAAGCCGAAGAACCGATCGCGCCGACCGCGCACCGACCTCAAAGCACCGCCGGAATACGGGGCTTGGGTGCAAAACATTAACCGACTCAACGTCGCATGCACCCGCGCCCGGCGGTCGCTGGTACTACTAGGCCACCGACCGACTTTACAAGCACTCAACGGCGTCGCCGGCGCGGAGCGCTTCTACCATTCAATGTTTTCCCTGTCCGTCAACGACGGATTCACTCTCCGCGACGACTGGGTGCCCGGACAAGAGGGGACACCACGGTGATCGCGTTCCAGCGGGTCCCGACAGCCCCGGCCACGCAACCACCCACACTCATCGTCGACAAAGTGCTGTTGCCCGCGATCTGGTGGCGCGACGTGCCGGTCGTCGTGCTTGATCCTGTCGAGCTCAACGAACTCGACAGGTTCGTCATCGAGGCCACAGCACACCTCAGCCCGCTGGACGCCACCACATTCGCCGACATCACCGGCCTGCCGAAATTCGTGTTCGCCGCGCTCGCCCGCCGGCTCGCTGCACTCGAGCTGGTCACCTGGGACTCTGAGGTGCTCAGACTTACGAGGACGTCCGGTGCGGATGACGACGACGTGACGCGACGCCGGACGACCACGATGGATTTCCTGTTGCTCCCCGAAACGGACGACTTGCTCGCCGTGGACGGCGGATTGGGTGACTTCGAGCGCGCTGTCGGCAAGCACGCATTGCCCGCACCCCTCGCCCCCGAGATCGGGGCGATGCCCGCTCGCGACCTGCTCACGGAGCGGATTCGAGCCAACCGGATCGCGGGCCTCCCTTCGTCAGTGGTCGGACTGGCGGACGACGAGCCCTTCGGAAGCGAAGCGGTCGCTGCCATGGCGAGCACGGATCGAACGTTGCCCATTCCCGTCGCGGTGAGCGTGTCGGGTTCAGCAACCGTCGTATGGGACACCGACCGACCCACCGTGATGTTCACGGTGAATGCGTCCCGGCGCCGGAACGGAGGCGGTGAACCCAAGACGGCGACGCTCGACCTGAGCGGGGCTCGCGGCCTTGTGACCGCCTGGCAGCAGCTTCTGCACCAGGCCAGACAACTGGAGAACCGCGACGCCGCCGTCACCGCGCTCGCCCTCGGAACACTGAGTCCCCACCTCCTGCAGCCCGGCTTGCAAGCTCAGTGGACGCTGGCCCTGACTGCCGAGCAAGCCAAAGCCGTCGCCGATCAGAGGCTTCTTACCGAACCCGCGGGTCTGCAGATCAGCGACCGCCACACCCATTTGACGACAGCCGTGCGCTTCGTACCTGCCGATCGCGGCGCGAAGGCCTGGTTCGACCGCGACGAGCTGATCACCGCGATGCTCGCCAACCCACACTCTGCCGCGGCGACCGCAGCCGCCAGTCCTGAACCAATCAACCGTTCCGGCGGCGCACAAGCACTCCGTCGCCGGGTGTGGGAACTCGGACACCGTTGGCTGGTCCACGCGCTACGGGAAGACGAGGACTTCAACTATGTCTAGCCACATCAATGGTGTACTCGATCTCGGTGCACTCGAATCCCGCACGGGGTACTTCCTGCTCACCGACGCACCGCAGCAACCCTTCATCGGCACTGGAGGTGGAGACCGTGCCCCTTGGCGATTCTGCAGTACCTACCGCGAATCACCGAAGACCCTACGCTCCGCTGTATTAGAGCTCATCCGCAGCGCGCGCCGCAAAATCTTCGTAACCAGCTTCATCATCGGCGACGACGAAGTGCTGAATGCGCTGACCGACGCCGCTCGACGGCTCACCGGCGGGGTCTATGTCATCAGCGAACTCAGCGATCGCAGCCTCCGCCAGGGCCTCGCCGAACTGGCTGAACGCGAACAACAGGGCAAGAAATTCGGTCCCGACGTCGAAACTGCCAAGAAGCGATTCGAGGTACTCACTCGCAATGGCGTGGCGGTACGCGGACACGAGAACTGCCACGCCAAATTTGTGGTTGTGGACGACAGCGTCGCCTGGGTCGGTAGTGCCAACCTCGACACGCGGGCACTCACCGTTGTTGGCGAAGTCGGCGTAACGACCACGGACCACGCCGAAGTCGACCGCCTCGCGCGACTGTTCGCCACGATGTGGAAAGCCGGATGCAACAGAGAGATGCCCAACACGCCAGGCGACTACGTCGCGCGCCGGCGCACCGCTGATGAAGTCACCTTCACCGTGCCCGCACCCCCGCCGGAGCCCGACGCGGCGATCATCTGGACCCGCGCCGAGGACCACATCCTTCGCGGGATCCACGCGACCATCGATGAAGCGCAAGATTCACTGCTGCTCGCCAGTTTCTCCCTCACTGGCCTTCGCGCGAGTCCCGAACTACTGCTCAAGCCCCTGGAGTCTGCCATTGCGCGTGGCGTAACCGTCGACCTGATCGTCCGCGCTCGCAACAACCGGGATGACCACGTCATGGACGCCCGCGCACTCCACGACCTCGGCGTCCGGCTCGTGGCCGACGACCTCAACCACGCCAAGGCCGTCGTTGCAGACGATCGAACCGGCCTGCTGTTCTCCGCCAACTTCGACGCCACACACGGCCTCGAGCCCGGATCCGGCATCGAAGTTGGTGCGCGCCTGAACGGGACCACCGCGCTACCGGAACTGGTCCGGTACCTTCGGCACGCCATCACCCACGCAACGCACAAATTCGTCGCCGCACCGACCGCACGACAACTTGACCAGACCCTCACGGCCAAGTGGAAGGCCCCTTGGCCGCTGGCGGACGAACTGGCGATTCGCTGCACGAGTAACGACTGGCACCTGTTGGAAGGCGAGATGGATCGGGGGCCCGTCCTTTGGGAGAGCACCGATCCACGGGACCTTCAACTCCTCGCTTCCCGGTCGAAATTCGCAATAACGCCGGAATCTCCGGGAATCTGCCGACTCTTGCACCTCGGAAACACCGAACACGATTTGCAGGCCGATCTCCGACGTTGGTGGCGGCAACCGTCCACTAAAATCAGCCGCGGTTATTGCCCCGCACGACTCAGAAGACTGGGAGGCTAGGCCGGTTATTCCACCACGACCTCTAGTTGGGTATGACGAAAGCAGGCTCGTAACCGTCGATAGTGAGGTCTTCGTAGGTCTGGGTTGCGGGAACCCTGTCCCAGATCCCGCCGAGGAGAACCGCAAATCCGGCGGGCGTGGCAAGAAAGAGATGCAGCACCGGAGGCCGGACCTTGCGGCCGATCTCACGAGCGATATCCCGCACGGCAACCGCAACCCCGAAGGCGTGCTCCAGGCCGGCGATGCTCGCGTTCGATGTGCCCGCGGCAGGGCGGACCGTCAGCAACGGGATGTCCCGGCCGGTTGAGGCGAGGTACCCGCGAACATCGGCGGTGAGATCTGCGGAGATCGCGAGGGCCAACGCCACGTCCCGCCCGACCGGAAGATCGGAAACGGAGCCGGACAAGGAGATCGCCGCGGGCGGGACACCGGTCGGCGCAACCCACAGTTCTCCGTCTTTAACCTTCGCGACGGTGAACCCTGCAGTCTCCTGGAAGATCACTCCAGCGGTGAACCAGGTGGGAAGCCGCATAGTGCCGGTGATCAGGATGCGGCGTGCTCCAAGACGACGGAGTTCGCGCTGCGCATCAAGAAGCTGGGGCCGGAGGACCGTCTCCCACTCCTGCGGGCTCTTCAATCCCCTGCGGTTCCGTGCTTCGGTTCCCCGAAAGCGGTCCACCCAGTCCAGGGTGACCGCCGCGTCAGGGTGGACGACGTGGTCGTCGAGGGCGTTGATGGCCAGGACGGTGAACGGCTCGGTGGCCTGAAGCCCGAGCCGGTCGATCGCGTCACGGATGTCGTCGGCCGACCTCTCTACCCGGTTGGTCTTGACCCATTCCCGGACTTCGGCGATCCCCAGGCGAAAGGCCGCTTCGTCGGCTCGGACCCCCGCCGCGTAGCTGATCTCGGCGACGTGATCCCTCCAAACGGCTTCGGAGGCGTCGGTACGGAAGCGTAGGTCGGCGAGGAAGCGGAGTAGTTCATCATCGGTGCAGTTCAGGTGCTGAGCGAGACGTGCCCGGGCTTCGAGTGCGTGGGCCGATGTCGCGTGCCGGAGCCGCCCGTCGAGGCGGTCGTGGCGATCGCGCAAGGTCAGAACCGGGTCGGCGGGGTCGATGGAACGCGTGGTGACCAACGTCAGCTGGGGGCGCGTCTCGTTCCGGGAGAGGTCGATCCAGGCGCGGTAGAACCGTTGCAGGATACTTGCCCCGCCGGCTCTGGTCGGTTCGCACAGCCAGTCGAGTGTCGCGGCCCGCTCCGCGGACACGGTCGCCTTCACCTGGACGTACTCGTTCGGGCCGTGGGCCTTGGTGATCACGACGTCGTCGACGTTGCCGGCCTCGACGGCTTCGACGGTGACACCTCGGACTCCGGTATTCGGGACCAGGGTGCGGAGGGCAGCGTGCCAGGCGACGGCGTGCTGGACGTCGTCGCCCGTCAGCCGGGCGCCGCTTGCGCTAGGTCGACCAGCGGCGGACGTGCCGTTCACGTTCACGGCCGTGTCGTGAACGGAGGCGTCGGCGGGCAGCTGCGGACCTGCTCTGCGATGAGCTCGGCCGTGATGGGGTGTTCCGGGTAGGCGGCCATGCAGGCGGCGGCGAGCACCCGGTCGACCAGGTCGGAGTAGGTGTGGCCGTACCCACGCCCGTTCGGGCCGGTGAGGTCGACCAGGAGCGCCAAGTCCTCAGAGCTGAGGGTGATCCCTTCGAAGAGGGACTGCAGGAGGGCGGCGCGCTGGGCCTCGTCGGGCCGGGCGAAGTCGAACTCGGCCGCGGCCCTGCGGCGGATCGCGGGGTCGAGTGCGCCGATGCGGTTGGTGCACATGATCACCAGGGCTCCCGGCGCCTCGGTGGCAAGCTGGCTGATGCCGCGGATCAGGGCGTTCACTCCCGCTCGGTCCTCGTGGTGCATCTGGCTCGCTTCTCGGGACTGTGCCAGAGCGTCGGCCTCGTCGATGACGAGGATCGTAGGCCGTGCCGAGCCGACCGCGCGAGCCTCATCGAGCACGACGTCGAACGCCGTACCGATCAGCCGCGTCATCTCGCCGACCGCCCCTGTGCCGCGTGCCCGCAGGCTGAGCCGCTTCACCCGCACGTCGATGCCGTGCCTGCGGGCGATGACGTCGGCGAACGTCTCCGCGAGAGTAGTCTTCCCCGTGCCCACGTCGCCGGCGAAGATGATCAGCGGTGGCCGGTCGGCCAGCCGTTCGACCGCGGGCAGCACGGTGCCGTGGGCCCGGAGGCTCCACTCGCGCAGCAAGTCGGGCTGCATGATCAGCTCGGCCTCTCTGGCCAGCCGGGCCTTGACGTGGTCGAGCCCGACCAGACGTGCGTAGCGCTGCTGGGCGACGGGGTCGGGGAGGTCGAGGTCGTCCTCGAACAGGTCGTTGAGAGTGGTGGTCATCGCGGTCGGTACGTGCTCCTCGTGAAACCCGTCCCGCTGGACGAGTAGGTCCGGTCAAAGGTGTGGTAGCCGCCCGTGTAACCAGGGACGGGGGCATCGGCGCGGCTGAACGGCAGCAGTTCGGTGAACTCGTCCCGGTCGGTGCTGGGCAGCAACGACCACTTCAAGCTGTAATGCAGGAAGCTGGTGAACACGGCGCCGTCGGTGTCGGCGTGGCGGTAGATCCCGCCCGCGCGATCGTCGGCGACCAAGGTGCCGTTCGCGGCCGTGTACTCCAGGGCGAGGATCCAGTCGCCGTCCCGCTGGAAGCCGTAGATGACCTTGTCGACGTAGCCGCCGTGGGACAGGAGCGCGGCCTCCAGGGCGTAGTCCGTGATGGCGCTGTCGGACGGGCGGTCGTAGTAGCGCTGGACCTGCCGCAGGTCGGTGGCGATCTTCGAGGCAACATACTTCGCCGATGCCAAGCTGTAGGTCCCGGACTCGGAGCGGGTGTAGGACGTCGTCATGACTGCTATCCCCGGAACCGGCTGCCGAGGACGACCTGCCAGCACTTCAAGGCCTGCTCCTTCGTCGTGGCGTAGCTCGCCTCGGTGATCGCGTCGAGCGCGGCCTCGGCCGCCTCGACGATCCGGACGCGGTCCCGCTCCTCGTACGAGCGGGCGGTGTTGTTCTTCGGGTTGACCGGGTCGAAGATCTCGATCTCCCCGACCCGCTCGCGCGGCAGGGCCGACGCCGGGTAGTACGTGTCGAACGCGATTCGCTCCCGCAGCTCGGTCCGCACGATGTAGTCGAAGACCCCGTCGAGCGCGGTCACGTAGTCGGTGAAGTCGACGCGTGAGGTGTCCAGCAGGTGCGCGCACAGCAGCTCGACCATGAAGGACTTGAACCGGAACTCGTCGCCCGGGCCGCTGCTCATGCGTTGTTCGCGGACCCACCACTTCACCAGCCGCACGACCTGCGCCCAGTCGTGCTTGCACGCGTTCTTTCGGTCCCGGATGAAGTCGAGGTGCAAGCGGACGCTGGTGAGCAACCAGTGCGTCCGGTCGGCCGCGTCCTTGGCGATCAGGTAGCCCCGGTCGTCCGGGTCACCCTCGTAGAGCACCGGCACGACGTCGACGTCGGTGCCGGTGGACTTGAAGTGCACGTTCACGCAGTGGGTCCCAGGGGTGATCTGGGACGGGTCGAGCAGCCCCTTATACGCCTCGCGGAGGCGGTCAGCGGTCCACGCGACCAACTCGGCCTCTTCGACGGGGGCGTCGTCGCGCTTGACGTAGATGGCCACGTCGAAGTCGTTGACGGTGCGCAGCGCCGTCCCCTTGGCCACCGAACCCGCGTGCAGCATCTTCACCAGCGAGAACCCGGGATTGGTCGCGACGTGCCCCTTCACGCGCTCACGGAGCGTGTTCACTTGCTTGCGCTTGGCGTCCGCTGTGTCGCGAGGCAGGTTCACCGCGCGTCCCGCGAACTCCGCCACGTCAGCATGCGTGACCTTCGGTGACATCGCAGCTCCTGTCTCCCGCGGGCGGGAACCTCAGATTCGTACACGATCTTCTGTGATTTGACACAGTACACGACGGATCCAACAGCTTAGTCGGTACACTCCACCCGGGCGTGTCCGGCGGCACAGCCCGGTTTGACCCAGCAGTAACCAAGGTGCGCCTAAGATGCGAACGGACTGACCAAGATCGAGAGTCGTCCGCTCACGAGCGGACGCGGACTGGCGCGGAGACGGCCGACGTGAACAACCCGCAACTGGACCCGGGCGACATCGCGGCCCTGTTCGATCGCAGCAGGCTTCGCATGGCGCGCGAGTTGCGCGGGCTTACTCAAGTGCAGCTGGCCCGCGAAGCGGGCTCGGTTACGGCGGCCTCAGTCAGCCAGTTCGAAAAGGGGCACACCAGGCCGGCCACAGCCACCCTGCAGCGACTCGCTGTTGCGCTACGCGTGCCGCTGAGCTTCTTCGCGGCACCGGCTCGCCCACCTGCTCAGGAAGAGCTGGCGGGGTTCTTCCGGAGCCTACGGTCGACTTCTCCCCGCGACCGCCAACAGGCATTGGCCTACGTCCACTTGGCCCGGGAACTCGCACTCGAACTCGAAAAGTACGTCGCATTGCCTACTCTCGACCTTCCCCGTGTTCCGCTCGGAGAAGGGCCGTCCCTGCAGGCGACCGACATAGAACAAGCCGCAACCCAAGTACGTCGCCACTGGAACATTCCCGACGGCCCAATACCGGATGTCGTGAGAATGCTCGAAATAAACGGCATGATCGTCGTCCGCTTTAAGGTGAGCATCGAGAAAGTCGACGCGTTTTGTGTTAATTTCCCAGACCGGCCAGTCGTCGCATTGGGGGCAGACAAGGGACTGCGTGATCGATCACGCTTCGACGCAGCCCACGAACTTGGCCACCTGATATTGCATGGCAATCAAAGTCAAATAGGCGACAAGGTCACCGAAGGACAAGCCCACGCGTTCGCCGCCGCGTTCCTGATGCCGGCCAGCGATATCAAGCACGAACTGCCAACCAAGCTCGATTGGCCAACATTACTGCAACTCAAAGCAAAGTGGCATGTTTCACTGGCCGCCCTCCTGGTGCGAGCGAAGACCTTAGGGGTTATGAGCGAACACGTTTACACACAGGCCTGGAAAGCATTGTCAGCCCGAGGGTGGCGAAAGATCGAGCCGGGCCCGCTGGGCAATCCGGAGGTGCCGGTTCTCTTACAGAGAGCTTTGAAATTGCTGGAAACAACAACTGGGGTTTCCTACTCTGAGTTCCTCCGACGCGCAGGCCTTCCGGAAGCGGATGTAACGACATTGCTCGACCGAGATGTCAGCGAACGGCCGCGCGTCCAGCTATGAACTTCGTACAGCCAATCCAGCAGTACAGATCAGCGCCGGTGGCCAGCCTTAACGCGAAGCAAGCGCCAGACGGACGGAGGTCCCTCAGGCCACGACTCGGTGACCGCCGGGCTTCTCGCGGGTGCTTTGCCCCGGCCACCAACAGTTCCAGACTCGGCAGTCGAAGCCGACGATACCGAGACGAGTCGCGCTTATCTCGCGACGATGGATCAGCCTCCGTCACCAGGCCGTCATCGAGGCCAGGTGATAGCCGAAGCCGGCTCCTCCCGCACAATTGCGCACAGCCGACGTGATTTCGCGGCGCCAACTCCAAGCTTGCGTCGCAGCGTTTCCGCGGAGATCGGCCGCTTGCGTGCCCTCCAGTGCTCATGATTAAGGCTACGAGCACGCTCTAGCTCTTCTCGGTTCATCCCCTGATTCAGATTCGATGCAGAGTTCACTGTCGCAGGATTACCTTGTCGACAAGGCCTATTCTGTTCTTCGGTCTCAACAGCCGTCTCGCGCTCGACCGTCTCGAGGATCTTCAACGGGGCCCCAGTGGCCTGCAAGCCATGAAGTAATTCAGAGCCGACCTCAGCTCAGCCGATGAGCAGCAGCGGCCCAACCGCGTCGAAGCTGGCCTTACCCCTGTGACCGGCGCAGAGCGGGTCAGCGACGTTCAGGGCAAGCGTCGCGATGCTGGCCGTCAGCAGGAGGCGACGCGCTGGCCGCAGCACGGCTTCCGAAGCGCCATGCATGGCTAGGTGTCTGGTCCCTACGAGCAGGCCTAGGACGGTCAGGTCAAGCGCCGGGGCTATCAACGGAGCGACGTAGGCAGGGACACCGATCCGCAGCGCCAAGGCAAGGACATTTCCGAAACCGAAGAGGAAGGTCAGCCCGATGACGATGCCCATAACCGTGGTCACGAACCTGGTCACGCCGTCGGAGGAGCCCATCACGACCTCCCGCGCATCGACGAGAGGTCGTACGTGCCCTCGATGACCAGCGTGCCGGTCAGCCGGGGCCGTTCAGGGTGATGATGGTCTGCGTGGTGCCCCCGACGGGACTCGAACCCGCACTGAATCGATTTTAAGTCGACTGCCTCTGCCGATTGGGCTACGGGGGCACCGCACACTCTAGGCGATCGCCTCAGTTGAACGTCCAGGACTGGTTCGCCGCGCCCGTGCACGTCCAGATCTGCAGGGGTGTTCCGTCCGCCGAACTGGGGCCGGTTGCGTCCAGGCATTTGCCCGAGGCCGGGTTCAGCAGCTGGGTGCCGGAGCGGGTCCACTGCTGGGCGCCCGTTCCGTTGCAGTCGTACAGCTGCACGCGAGACCCGTTCGCCGTGCCCGCGGCCGCGACGTCCAGGCACTTTCCGAGGGCGCGCAAAGTGCCCGTGGAAGCTGTCCACTGCTGGGCGTTCGTCCCGTTGCAGGTGTACAGGTCCACCGTTGTTCCGTTGGCAGTGGCAGCACCCGCCACGTCCACGCACTTGCCGCCGTAGCCCGTGATCGTTCCGCCCGATGACGGCGGCGGGGTGGTCGTGCCGCCCGTGATCGCGTTGAAGATCCTCGAGTACGCGTACCCGGTCGCCCGGTCGTAGTCCTGGAGCTCCCAGAACGACAGCTCCGCCACGCCGTTCGCAGCCGCGAAGCTCTCCAGCTGCTGGGCGTCCGACTGGCTGAACTGGGCGCCGTCGTCGTTGCGGCCCGCGATCGGGGTCAGGCCCATCATCGCGTACGCCGCCGCGGTCGAAATCCCGTACAGGCTCGCCAGCTGCGACGCCGATGCCCGGGCTGCCGACAGGGCGTCGCCCAGGACCGGCTGGCCGTCGTAGAAGTCCATCACCATCAGGTTGACCACGCTGACCTTGACGCCCTTGTTCTTCGCGTCGCGCAGGAGGTCGAGCTCGTTGCCGGGAATGCCCGTCGGGTCGACCGCCAGCGTGTAGTCGACCTGGACCGCGCTGTTCTGCTGCTGCAGCGCCGCCAGTGCCGAGTTGCGGCGCTGGTTGGACGCCGTGTCGCCGAGGACGCCGCCCTCGATGTCGAAGTCGAGGCGGGGCGTGCCGTAGGTGTTCACCACGTTCGCGTACGCCGCGGTCAGGCTGGCCGTGTTCGTGCAGGTCTGGGCCAGCTCACCGCCTTCGGCGCCGCCGAACGACGGGATGACGTTGCCGCCCGCCGCCTGCAGTGCGCTGATCTGGGACTTGAACGAGCCGACGCCGGTGCCGTTCGCCTCCCACACCGGCGTGCAGCCGGACTGCGGGGTCAGGAACGCCAGCGTGTAGAACTTCGTGCCGGTCGCGTTCATGTCGGCGGCCATCTGGCCGGCGTCGGCGTCGCTGATCTGCAGGTAGGGCGCCGCGTAGTGGGCGGGGAAGGCACCACCGGCCGCGGCGGCGGTCGAGGGGGTCGTGGCGAGGACGGCAGCACTCACGACAGCGGGCAGTGCCGCGGCGAGCGCACGGGAAACGCGCATGCGAGCTCCAAGGAGGGGACCGTGGGAGGGAGCCGGAGCGGACTTATTCCGCGTTGTGAAGAAAGGGTTTACCCGCTCACCGGCCCAGTTGTCCAGACCATGTCACTCACCGGCACACAGCCGGTCATTTCCCTGCAATAGCCCCGAAAACGACGAATGCCCCCGGCCAAGACAGGCCGGGGGCATTCAGCGAAAGAGCGTCAGGACTTCGAAACCCGGGCGAACTCGTCCTTCGGGTTGTTGATCTGCCCCAGCGAGATCACCTCACGCCGGAACAGCCCGCCGAGGATCCAGTCGAACAGGATGCGGATTCGGCGGTTCCACGTCGGCATCGCCTTCAGGTGGTACGCGCGGTGGAACAGCCAGGCCGGGAAGCCCTTGATCTTCAGGTTCAGCGCGTCCGCGACACCCTTGTGGAGGCCCAGGCTCGCCACCGCTCCCAGGTTCTTGTGGAAGTAGTCCTTCGGCTTGCCGCCGCGCAGGACCTTGATGATGTTCTTCGCCAGCAAGCGGGCCTGGCGGACCGCGTGCTGGGCGTTCGGCGGGCACGTCGCCGTCGGGTCCTCTTCCGTGCGGGACAGGTCCGGGATCGCCGCGTTGTCGCCCGCCGTCCAGACGTCCGGGTGGCCCACCACCTGCATCGCCGCCGTGGCTTCGAGGCGGCCCCGCTTGTCCAGGGGCAGGTCCGAGTTGGCCAGCACCGGGTTGGCCTTCACACCCGCCGTCCAGATGATCGTGTCCGTGTCGAACTCCGTGCCGTCCGACAGGACCACGTGGCCGTTTTCGAACGACTTCGCCGCCGTCGACAGGTAGACCTCGATGCCGCGCTTCTCCAGCTGCTCGACCGTGTACACGCCGAGCGTCTCGCGGACCTCGGGAAGGATGCGGCCGGCCGCCTCGACGAGCACCCAGCGGATGTCGGAGGTCTTGATGTTCGGGTAGTAGTTCTCCACCGCGAACCGGGTCATGTCCTCGAGCTCGGCCAGCGCCTCGATGCCGGCGAAGCCACCGCCGACCACCGTGAACGTCAGGAGGCGCTTGCGCAGCTCGGGGTCGAGCGTGCTGGCCGCCTCGTCGAGCTTGGTCATGATGTGGTTGCGCAGGTAGATCGCCTCGCCGATGGTCTTGAAGGCGATGCCCTCCTCGACCAGGCCCGGGATCGGCAGGATGCGCGCCACCGCGCCGAGGGCGACGACCAGGACGTCGTAGCCCAGCTGCTCGATGTGGCCGTCCGCCGCCTCGACGGTGACGGACTTCTTGTCGTTCTCGATCTTGGTGACGCGCGCGGTCAGCACGTGGCAGCGCTTCAGCACCCGCCGCAGCGGCACGACCACGTGCCGGGGCTCGATCGCGCCGGCCGCGGCCTCCGGGAGGAACGGCGCGTAGGTCATGTGGGGCTGCGGGTCAACGACGGTCACGGAGGCCTCGTTGGCCCGGAGCATCTTCTGGAGGCCGTACGCCGTGTAGAGCCCGACGTACCCACCACCGAGGACGAGGATCCGAGTCGGTTCCGACTTCGACTTCGCAGCAGCCATGTCCTCATGGTGACACCTCCGCCGCGACCCCGCTCGGGGGCCCCATCCCGCTGTGACCAGCGTCGCTGCGGTTTCCGTAACGATTCAGTCCGGCGCTGTCACCGAGGTCGCGGCGCGGAAGACGTCGGCAACCATGGCGTGGGTCACGCGGCGTGTCTGGACATTGCGCGGCGAGACGTGATAACAGCCGAAAAGCCGCAGGTCGCCCAGCTCCACGACGGCGCCGTGCCCGAACGCCGGGCGCGGCTGCGGCACCGGCCAGCCCGCCGCCTCCAGCACGGGCAGTAACGCCTGCCAGCCGAACGCGCCGAGCACCACGATCGCGCGCAGTGTCGGACGTAACAGCGCCAGCTCCTCCGCCAGCCACGGACGGCACGTGTCCCGCTCGGCGGGCGTCGGCTTGTTCTCCGGCGGCGCGCACCGGACGGGCGAGACGAGCCGGGTGCCGTACAGCTCGAGGCCGTCGCCGATGGCCGTCGACGTCGGCTGCGAAGCGAGCCCGACCTCGTGCAGGACGCGGAACAGGAAATCACCCGATGGGTCGCCGGTGAACATCCGGCCGGTGCGGTTGGCGCCGTGCGCGGAGGGCGCCAGCCCGACGACGGCCAGCGACGCGTCCGGCGGGCCGAAGCCGGGTACCGGACGCGCCCAGTACTCCTCGCCGCGGAAGGCCGCCTTCGTGCCGGCGACGCCTTCGCGCCAGGCCACCAGCCGCGGGCAGGCACGGCAACCGGCGACGGCGGCGTCGAGGTCGGCCAGGGACCTCATCGCAGTGCCTCCCGGGACAGCCGGTCGGCCTGCCGCGTGGTCTCCGGCAGCCGGTAGCGCGGGGCCAGGGCGCTCGGGCGCCCCTCGGAGGGGTAACCCGGCTCGCTCTCCTCCGGGTTCTCCGACCGCATCCGCGAGCGGTGGGCGCCAGGCTCGGCGCGCGATTCGCCGACCCGAGGTGCGGTGCAGCCGGACGCCGGCCGCCGCCCGGTCAGCGCACCGGAGCACCGAGGGTGCGACGGCCGGCGGCCGGCGGCGACGAGTTCATCGAACACCCGGCTCAGCGCGATCGGCACGCGTGAGGACGGGTGAGGAGCGAGCAGACCGGGCCGTTCGTGGCAGCCGGCTCGCGCCCGCGCCGCCGGCTCCCGCAGGCCCACACACATGGAGAACTCGTCGAGACTCGTCACCGTCGGAGGGAGCTCCGGGCAGTCGTCCGCCGGCTCGACCCGGCCGCGCAGCCGGTCCTGCACCGCCAGCGCCTCCTCGACCGTCGACGGCCAGTCCTCGATGGGCACCGGATCACCCTGCCACAGGCCCGGCTAAGTTGGGTCCATGGCGGACAGCACCCCCGAAGAGGCCCCCGAGCCGACGGCCGCGGCGCCGACCGAGATCGCGGCCGAGCCGACCGATGACATCGTCACCACCCAGCACACGCTCACCGTGAAGCGCAAGAAGCTCGCGTACACGGCGAAGGCGGGCCGGATCGTCCTGCGCAAGGAGATCGTCAAGGACGGCAAGTCAGAGGGCTTCAAGGCGAAGGCCGAGGTGTTCATCACCTCCTACACCCTCGACGACGCCGACCCGGGGACGCGGCCGGTGACCTTCGCCTTCAACGGCGGGCCCGGCTCGTCGAGCATCTGGCTGCACATGGGCCTGCTCGGGCCGCGCCGGGTGCTCTCCGGCGACGTCGACGACCTGGTGCCGCCGCCCTACGGGCTGGCCGACAACCCCGAGACGCTGCTGGTGCACAGCGACCTCGTCTTCATCGACCCGGTGTCGACCGGCTACTCGCGCGCCTCCGAAGGCGGCGAGACCAAGGACTTCCACGGGTTCAAGGGCGACATCGAGTCGGTCGGCGAGATCATCCGGCTGTGGGTGTCGCGGCACGAGCGCTGGCTGTCGCCGAAGTTCCTGGCCGGCGAGTCGTACGGCACGCTGCGCGCCGCCGGGCTGGCCGCGCACCTGCAGGACCGGCACGGGCTCTACCTGAACGGCCTGCTGCTCATCTCCTCGGTGCTCGACCTGGGCACGCTGCGGTTCACCGAGGGCAACGACCTGCCGTACTCGCTGTTCGTGCCGACGTACGCGGCGATCGCGCACTACCACGGCCTGCACGGCGAGCGCCCGCTCGACGACGTCCTCGCCGACGCGGAGGACTTCGCGGCGAAGGACCTGCCGTGGGCGCTGTCCCGCGGCGCCCGGCTGTCCACTCAGGACCGGACGGAGGCGGTGGCCACGCTGGCGTCGCTGACCGGCCTCAGCGAGTCCTATGTGGACCGGGTGAACCTGCGGATCGAGCACGTCCGGTTCTTCACGGAGCTGCTGCGCGACCGCGGCCTGGTGGTCGGCCGCATGGATGGCCGCTTCACGACGTGGGAGCCGGACGGCGGCCGCGAGCACATGAGCGACGACCCGTCGATCTCGCGGGTGATCGGCGCGTACGCGGCGGCGTTCAACCACTACGTGCGGGCGGAGCTCGGCTACGCCAACGACCTGCCGTACGAGCTGATCAACGAGGACACGAACAGGGCCTGGTCGTACGCGGACTTCGAGGGCCGGTCGGTCTCGGTGGTGGACTCGCTGAGCGCGGCGATGCGGGCGAACCCGCACCTGAAGGTGCACGTGGCGTTCGGCCACTACGACGGCGCGACGGCCTACTACGCGGCGGAGCACGTGCTGGCCCACCTGCAGATCCCCGAGGAGCTGCGGGAGAACATCGACACGGCGTACTACCCGGCAGGCCACATGATGTACATCCACGAGCCGACGCGGGTGCAGCAGTCGAAGGACCTGGCGAAGTTCGTCAAGAGGGCGTCGAACCGCTGAGCACGGCCCGCAGCCGCCGCCACTGCAGGACGCCCACGACGACCTGCAGCGCCACCGCGAGCAGCGCGTAGCCGGCCAGCCACGGCCGCCACTCCGGTGGCTGCTGCGGCTGGCCGGCCAGCGGTTCGAGCAGCAGGGGAACGGCGTAGAACCCCGGCATCGTCATGAGCAGGTCGTGCAGCCGCAGGGCGGAGTCGACGGCCCGGGACGTCGCGTCCTCCGCGATGACGGGACGCCGGAAGACGCCGGCCGCCATCGCGGTCGTGACCGCCGCCCCCAGAGCCAGCAGGAGGAGCCAGCTGCCCGCGTAGGTGCGGTACGGCGTCGTGGCGAACATCGTCACCGCGAGCGCCGCGCCGCCGCCGAAGGTGACCAGCTCCACGGCGAGGAACCAGCCGGCCAGTTCGGTCCGCGGCGGGCCGGCGAGCGTGCCGAACCGCGCCAGCGCCTGGCGGTCGCGGACCCGCGCCGGAAGCCAGTAGCCGAGCTGCTGGCCGATGACGATGAAGTAGACGAACGAGCCGCCCGCCAGCTGCCCGCCGCGGACGCCGGGCAGGAAAGCCAGGGTCAAGTACCCGATCGTGGCGGCCACGTAGGCCAGGACGGCCACGATGACCCACCGCCACGTCCCCGGCGGCCGCGCACCGGCGCGGAAGCCGAGCCGCATGGCCAGCAGGTCGGTCATCGTCGGCACGTCGACGCGGTGCTTGACCAGCCAGCGCCCGGCCGCCGTCCGCTCCGCCTCCGTCACCGCGGCGGTCACGGGGTCACCGTCCCGTAGCGGCCGGGCGGCAACCGCAGGCGCCGGAAACCGGTCGCAGCTCGGGCGTAGAAGACCACCACCAGCACGAAGTACGCCAGCGGCGGCACGAGCCGCGCCGGGGGCCAGGGCCAGCTCGTGGACAGATCGATCCAGGGCAGGAACGTGAACAGGAACGGCACCACGAACGCCCGGGTGTCGTAGGCCCGCAAGGCCGCGTCGACAGCCGCCGATGCCTTGTCCTCGGCGATCACCGGGGCGCGCAGCGCCCGCTCGAAAACCGGCGCCGAGCACGCCCCGCCGATGACCAGTGCCACCGCCCAGGCCACCGGGTTCGCCGCGGACACGGCACACAGCACCGCACCGCCGGCGAACGTCGCCGCCACCCCGGCCAGGTACCACGGGCCCACCTGTGCGGCCGCCACCCGCAGCGGCGGCCGGGCGCCCGGCGGTACCAGGCGGGCGGCGGCGCGGTCGGCCGCACGCGCCCGGCGCCACTGCAGCAGCGGGTAGGCAGCGCTGGCCAAGGTGAACACGAGGAACCGCGCGAGCACCGGGACCGGTGGGAGCAGGGCGACCATCCAGACCACGCCGGAAAGCACGGCGTGCACCGGGTATGACCGCGTGGCCAGCACCCGGGCCCCCACCCGCACCGCGAGCAGCGGCGTCGGCTCGTCCACCGCCACGCCGTGCCTGGCCAGCCACGCCCGCGCCCCCTGTCTTTCGGCGAGCGTCGTCCACGCTGTCTCCACCATCGAACCTCCCCCTGTCCGATTTACCCGCCCGAAGCGGCGAAAAGGTTTACCGGCCGTAGAAGCCGGGCGGCAGCCGGCGGTACCGGTGGCGGACCGCCGCCCACCCCAGCAGCTGCAGGACGACCGCCGTGACCAGGTACACCAGCGCCGACCACCCCAGCCACCCCGGGAACGCCCAGTCGACGACGAAGACCGGCAGCGCCAGCACGGCGTAGACCGCGCACGGGGCGAACCGGTAGACGTCCTCGGCGCGCAGCACCTGGTCGACCGCGCGCGACGCCTCGTCCTCCGCGAGGACCGGTGCGCGGAGCACCCGGCCCAGCACCAGCACGGTCGCGCCGGCGCCGGCCGCCAGCGCGAACGTGTGCACGCCGATCTCGACCGACGGCGGGTACCAGTGCTTCCCGGTGAACTGCGGCTGGGTCAGGAACGAGGCCGCGCACAGCGCCGCCCCGCCGACGAACGTGAAGGCCGTCGAGCTCAGGTACCACCAGCCGACCTGCTGCGCCGCCACGCGGAGCGGGAGCGGGGGCCCGGCACCCGTCAGGCGCTCCGCGAGCTGTTCACGGCTCTGCGTCCGGCGCCAGCGCACCACCTGGAACGCGGCGAAGAGCAGGACCATGCTCGCGGCCTTTCCCGGCAGGTCGACCTCCTCGAAGAACGGCGCGCTGAACGACCACAGCGCCGCGAAGACGATCGCGTACGCCGGTGTTCCCCGGCCGCCGATGGCGCGCCCGCCCACGCGCAGTGCGAGCAGCCGCGTCGGCAGCCACACCATGACCCCGCGCTTGCCCAGCCACAGCCGCGTCCAGCCGACCTCGAGCACCGTGGGCTCGCCCGGCAGCCTCGGGTCCACCGGCAGCGCCGGTTCGCGAACGATCAACGAAAACACTCCCCCCGTGTCCCCCGTACACGCGAACCGCCCCGGGAAGGTTGCCTTCCCGGGGCGGTTTCTTGCCGGATCGGTGCTACTTCAGGTACTGCGACCCGTGGGTCACCGCCGAGTAGGCGTCGACCGCGCCGTGGCCGTAGAAGCCGTTGAACGACGGGTCACCTTCGCAGGTGGCCGTGAACTCGGCCGGGCGGCCTTCGTTCAGGTAGTCCACCGTGCGCGGCACCGGGCAGGCGATCTTCGCCGCGGTGCCCTCCAGGACGCGCTGGACCTTGTCCGGGTCCAGCCCGAACTCGCCGTGCGACTTCTTGCCGTACTGCGAGACGATCAGCGCCGCGACGCCGGTCGCGTGCGGAGTGGCCATCGACGTGCCCTGCAGCCACTGGTAGTAGCCGACGCGGCCGTCCGCGGCCGTGGCCTTCTGGACGCCCGCGGCCAGGCCCGCTTCGGTGATGTTGCCGTCCGCGTCGATGTTGCCCTCCGCGACACCCACGTTCTTCGGGTACGTCGAGAGGATTTCGTTCTGGACCGTGCGGTACCACGGCGTGCCGAAGTAGTCGCGGAAGTACCCGCCGGGGCCCGAGACCGAGATCTGCTCGAGGCCGTAGTTCGAGTAGTCCGCCTTCTTCTGCGACGGCCCGAACGAGCTGACGCCGATCGTGTGGTTGCCCTCGACCGGCAGGTTGAGGCAGCTCGCGTTGTCCACCGTGCGCGGGTGCGTGGTGTTCGCCGGGTAGTCGGGGCTCGTGGTGTCCGGCAGCGGCTTGCCGAGGTCGGTGTGCTGGTTGCCCAGCGCGACCAGCATCGTGACGCCCTTGCGGTGCGCGTAGTTCAGCGCGCGCTGGGTGGCCTCGATGATCGTCCGCTGCTCGGCCTGCTCGGCTGGCGAGTCCGCCGGGTTCGCCGTGCAGTTGTACAGCCACGGGTCGGTGTAGAACGACATGTTGACGACGTCGATGCCCGCGTCACCGGCGTAGGTCAGCGCGTCGACCGTCGGCTGCAGGAAGAAGTAGCCCGAGTCCTGGCCGGCGCGGATGTTCACCAGCGTCACGTTCGGCGCGACACCGGAGACGCCGAAGCCGTTGGCCGCGGCGGCGATGGTGCCGGCGACGTGCGTGCCGTGGCCGCCGTCGTCGTGGTTGGCCGGGTCGACGCAGCCGCGGAACTCACACGGGCCGTCCACCTCGACGCCGTTGACGTCGGTCGGGATGTCACGGGTGAAGTTGCGCGAGTCGGCTTCGTCGAAGTTCGGCGCGATGTCGGGGTGCGTGCCGTCGATGCCGGTGTCGATGACGCCGACCTTGACCTGCTTGCTGCCCGGCTGCTTGGTGCGCGAGAGGTCCGAGCGGACGGACTTGAGGCCCCAGAGCTGGTCGTCCAGCGGGTCCATCCCGACGGCCTTGTTCGCCGCCGCCTTCTTGGAGGCGCCGCCGCGGCCCTCCTTCTCGACCCCGGCGTCACCCTTGGTCTTCTTGCCGTTCTTCGGCACCGAGCCGATGACCTGCGCCTTGGCTGCGCCGAAGACCGCGCGGTTGGTGGCCACGCGCTCGGTGAAGCCGGTGGCGGGCGCGCTGGCCCGGATCAGGCCGACCGCGGTGTTGGTCTCCAGTACCGTGCCGCCCGCGGCCTTGATCGCCTGCTGGGCGCTGCCGATGCTCTGGACGTCCTTGGCGAGCACGGTGAACTCGGTCGCCGGGCCGGACAGCGCGGGCTGCGCCGACGCGGCCGGGACCGCGACGGCGGACACCGCGCCGAACAGCGGCACGGCCAGCACCGCGGCCAGAAGCCTGGGTCTCTTCACGTTTCTCCTCCTCGCGGAAAGCGGTTCCTGCACCGTATAGATCGGACATAGCGCGTACAACGGCAAAAAGTACGTTATGGAACAACCGACTTCTGCTCGGCGAAGTGACAAGCTGACAAGTGCCCGTCAGTCCTGGGCACCAGCTCGGGCACCTCGGTCGCGCAGCGGTCCTGCGCCTTCCAGCACCGCGTGCGGAACCGGCACCCGGACGGGGGATCCAGCGGGCTCGGCACGTCGCCGGTCAGCCGGATCACCTGGCGGCGACCGCGCACCGACGGGTCCGCCACCGGCACCGCGGACAGCAGCGCCTGGGTGTACGGGTGGGACGGTCGTTCGTAGATCTCCTCGTCGGTGCCGAGCTCGACGATCTTGCCGAGGTACATCACCGCGACCCGGTTCGACAGGTGCCGCACCACCGAAAGGTCGTGCGCGATGAAGACGTAGGACAGGCCGAACTCGCCCTGCAGGTCGCCGAGCAGGTTCATCACCTGCGCCTGGATCGAGACGTCCAAAGCGGACACCGGCTCGTCGCAGATGATCACCTTGGGCCGCAGCGCGAGCGCCCGGGCGATGCCGATGCGCTGGCGCTGGCCGCCGGAGAACTGGTGCGGGTAGCGGTTGAGGTGTTCGGGGTTGAGCCCGACCACCTCCAGCAGTTCCCGGACCTTGCCCGCCCGCGACCCCTTGGGGGCGACTTCGGAGTGAATTTCGAACGGCTCGCCGACGATGTCGCCGACGGTCATCCGCGGGTTGAGGGAGGTGTACGGGTCCTGCAGCACGATCTGGATTTCGCGCCGCAGCTTGCGCAGCTCGGCGCCGCGCATGGCGAAGATGTCACGGCCCTCGAACTCCGCGGTGCCGCCGGTCGGTTCCTCCAGGCGCATCAGGACCTGGGCGAGGGTCGACTTGCCGCAGCCGGACTCGCCGACGACGCCGAGCGTCTCGCCCGGCATCAGGTCGAACGAGACGCCGTCGACCGCTTTGACCTGGCCGATCGTGCGCTTGAAGAGGATCCCGGTGCGCACCGGGAAGTACTTCCGCAGATCGGTGACCGAGAGAATCGGGTCCGCCGACGTGCTTTTCCCAGCGGAGGCGGAATCAGATACTGCCACGGGAGCTCACCACCTCTTCGGCGAAGTGGCACGCGCTGGTGCGGCCGAACCCGATCGCGTGCTGCGGCGGGACTTCTGCCGAACACTTCGCTTCGGCTCGTTTGCACCTCGGGTGGAACGGGCAGCCGGGCGGGATGTCGAGCAGGCTGGGCGGCAGGCCCTTGATGGTTTCCAGCGTCTGTCCTTTGAGGTCGAGCCGGGGCAGGGAGTCCATCAGCGCGGCGGTGTAGGGGTGGGCGGGCGCGCGGAACAGCTCGACGGCGTCGGCCTGTTCGACGATCCGGCCCGCGTACATCACCGCGATCCGGTCGGCGACCTCGGCGACCACGCCGAGGTCGTGCGTGATGAGCACCAGGCCCATCTTGCGTTCGGCCTGGATCTCGGCCAGCAGGTCCATGATCTGGGCCTGGACGGTGACGTCGAGGGCGGTGGTGGGCTCGTCGGCGATGAGCAGGTCCGGGTCGAGGGCCAGTGACATCGCGATCATCGCGCGCTGGCGCATGCCGCCGGAGAACTGGTGCGGGTAGTCCTTGATCCGGCGTTCCGCGGCGGGGATGCGGACGGTGTCGAGCAGCTCGATCGCACGCTTCCGGGCGTCCTTCTTGGACATCCCGAGCCGGACGCGCAGCTGTTCCTCGATCTGGAAGCCCACGGTGAACACCGGGTTCAGCGCGGACAGCGCGTCCTGGAAGATCATCGCGATCTCGCTGCCGCGCACCTCGCGGCGGCGGTCCTCGGTCGCGGTCAGCAGGTCCTCGCCGCGCCAGCGAACGGCGCCGGCGGTGATCACGCCGGGTGGCATGTCGAGGATCCCCATCACCGTCTGGGCGGTGACGCTCTTGCCGGACCCGGATTCGCCGAGCACGGCCAGGGTTTCCCCGGCGTGCACCGAGTAGCTGACGCCGTTGAGGACGTTCGCCACGCCGTCGGACGTCCGGAACTCGACGTGCAGGTCTTCGACTTCGAGGAGGAGTTCGTTGTCGGACAAGGGAGCTACCTCGACTTCGGATCGAGCGCGTCGCGGATGCCGTCGCCGAGCATCACGAAGGCCAGCACGGTCAGGGTGACGAAGGCACCGGGGAACAGCAGCATGTGCGGGTCGTTCCGGAAGTAGTCCCGCGAGTCGGCGATGAGCACGCCCCACGAGATGACCGGTGCGCGCACGCCGATGCCGAGGTAGGCCAGGGTCGCCTCGGCGCCGATGAACGCGCCGAGCGCGATGGTGGCGTACACCAGCACCGGCGCGATCGTGTTGGGCAGCAGGTGCCGGAAGATGATGCGCGGGGTGCTCGCGCCGAGGCCGCGCGCGGCCTTGACGTAGTCGAGCTGCTTGGCCACCAGCGTGGCCGAGCGCATGATCCGCATGCCGACCGGCCAGCTCAGCACCGCGATGGAGCAGACCACCTGGACGATGATGGTGACCGCGCCGGGGTTGGTGCCGGGCGCGTTGAACGTCGTCAGGATGACGATCGCGCCGAGCACGAACGGCAGGCCGGCGAAGATGTCGCCGAAGCGCGACAGGAGGCTGTCCACGAGCCGGCCGTAGTAGCCGGCGATGATGCCGACCACCGAGCCGATGAGGACGGTCAGCAGCGTCGCGAACACGCCGACCAGCACCGACGCGCGGGTGCCGTAGATGGTGCGGGCGTAGACGTCCTGGCCCTGGTTGTCGTAGCCGAACCAGGCGTCCGCGGACGGCCCCTCGTTCGCGTGCGTGAGGTCGCTGAAGCCGGCGTCCCGCGAGCTGAACAGGCCGGGGGCGACCGCGATCAGCACGATGAACAGGATGATCACCGCCGAGGCGATCACCGCGGGCTTGCGCCGCAGCTGGCGCCAGGCGTCGCTCCACAGGCTGCGTGGCTTCTGCGGACCGGTGGCCGAATCGTCCACACGGGACAGCTCGGCCGCGTCGGCTCCGCCGCCGCCGATCAGGTTCGGGTCAGTCATAGCGGATCCTCGGGTCGAGAACGGCGTAGAGGAGGTCGACGACCAGGCTCATCAGCAGGTACACCAGCACCAGCAGGACGACGACGCCGACGACCGTCGCGCTCTCCCGGTTCTGGATGCCGCGGAAGATGAGGCCGCCGAGGCCGTTGATGTTGAACACGCCTTCGGTGACGATCGCGCCACCCATCAGGGCGCCGAGGTCGGTGCCGAGGAAGGTGAGCACCGGGATCACCGAGTTGCGCAGCAGGTGCACGAGCACGACCCGGCTCTGCGGCTGGCCCTTCGCGATCGCCGTCCGGACGTAGTCGGCGCGGCGGTTCTCGGCGATGCTCGTTCTCGACAACCGGGCCACGTAGGCCATGGACAGGCTGCCGAGCGCGATGCCCGGCACGATGAGCTCGCCGACGCTCGGGTTGTCCGAGACGCTCGCTTCGATCCAGCCGAGGCCGTTGGCGCCCAGGGCCAGCTGCAGCACGATCGCGGTGACGAACACCGGCAGCGAGATCAGGAACGTGGTCGAGACCAGCACGAGGTTGTCGAGGAAGCCCTTGCCGCGCAGGCCGGTCAGCACGCCGGCGGTCAGCCCGATGACCGCTTCGATGGCCACCGCGATCACCGCGAGGCGCAGGGTGATCGGGTAGGACGTGGCGATCAGCTCGCCGACGGACGTGCCGTTGAAGGTTTCGCCCCAGTCGCCGGTGAACAGGCTCCCGAGGTACTTGAAGTACTGGACGAAGATGTTGTCGTCGAGGTGGAACTTCTCGGTCATCTGCGCGATGTAGGCCGGCGGGCAGGCGACCTGGCCGCACTTGCCGGAGAACGGGTCGCCGGGCACGGCCCAGACCAGGACGTAGATGAGGAACGTGGTGCCGAAGAACACCGGGATCAGCTGGAGCAGCCGTCGCAGGACATAGCGGGTCATCAAGAGTTCCTAGTGCGCGCCGGCCGTCGTGGGTGGCGAGGCGGGTGCCGCCTCG
Organism: Amycolatopsis sp. Hca4; assembly: GCF_013364075.1. Lineage (GTDB taxonomy): Bacteria > Actinomycetota > Actinomycetes > Mycobacteriales > Pseudonocardiaceae > Amycolatopsis. Next base: position 7,398,394 of record NZ_CP054925.1, on the reverse strand, counting down.
CCACCCACGACGGCGTGGTGGTGGGAGCCGCGGCTACTTCTTCAGGACCTCGATGGACGGGTAGTCCGGCATCCGGCGGAAGTCCAGCGCCGCCGACTTGAGGTTCTTCGACTTCGCCGCGACACCCTTCTCGTCCCACGTCGGGATCGACGGCAGGTCCTTCGCGATCAGGTCCTCGGCCTGCTGGTACAGCTTGACCGCGGCGTCCTTGTCGGCGGTGGCGTCCGCCTTCTCGAGCAGCGCGTCGACCTGCGGGTTCGAGTAGGTCGAGTCGTTCGAGGAGCCACCGGTCTTGTAGATCGGGTTGAGGAAGTCCTCGATGGACGGGTAGTCCGCCGACCAGTCCGAGCGGCCCATGCCGGTGAGCTTGTGGCCGGTCACGATGCTGCGCCACTGCCCGAAGTCGGTCGCGGGCACGAAGTCGCACTCGACGCCGAGGGTGTTCTTGATGCTGTTGCACGCCGCGACCAGCGGTTCCTTGCGGCCACCGTCCGCGTTGGACGCGATGGTCAGCTTGCCCTTGAACCCGGACTTCGCGAACGCCTCCTTGGCCGCCGCCGGGTCGTACTTGCAGAACTGGCAGACGCCCGGCCGGTACCCCGGGATGCCCTGCGAGATGTAGCCATCCGCCGGCACGTAGGTGTCGTTCATGACGGTCTTGGTGATCTGCGCGCGGTCGATCGCCATCGAGATGGCCTTGCGTAGCTCGAGGTTGTTGTAGCCGGGCACGTAGTACGGCACGGCGATGGTGCTGATCCCGAGCAGGTGGCCGGTGACGAGCCGGTCGCCCAGGTCGTTCTTGTACTTGCCACCCGCGACGGCCGACGGCGGCAGCGCCTCCATGAAGTCGAGCCGCCCGCTCAGCAGGTCCTGGTAGGCGGTCTCCTGGCTGGAGTAGATCTTGATGTCGAGGTCCTTGAAGTGGACCTTGTCGTCACCCTTGTAGTCGTCGTTGCGGGTGAGCTTGATGTCCTGGTTCGGCGTCCGCGAGACGAATTTCATCGGGCCGTTGCCGATGGGGTGCTGCTCGAAGCCCTTGGGGTCCTTGAAGAACGCGTCGGGCAGCGGCGCGAACGCCTGGTAGCCGACCTTGATGTCGAACACGGAGAACGGCGCGTCCAGGGTGACCTGGAACTCGTAGTCGCCCTTCTGCACCAGGCCCGACATCTTGTCCGTGGCCGGCTTGGCGTTCTCGTCCGCGGGGTGGACGTCGGTGTACCCCTGGATGTTCGAGAAGAAGTCGGTGTTGAGCTGGCCGTTCGGGGCGTAGGCGCCGTAGTTCCAGGCGTCGATGAAGTTGTGCGCCTTCACCTCGGTGCCGTCGTGGAACTTCCAGCCCTGCTTGATCTTGATGTCGTAGACCTTGGAGTCGGTCGTCGTGATCGAGTCGGCCATCAGGTTGAACGGCTTGGCGTCCGCGCCCTTGAAGCCGACGAGCGTGGCGAACATGACCTGGATCGCCTTGGTGCCGCCGAGGTCGTTGATGTTGGTCGGGACCAGCGCGTTCTGCGGTTCGGTGCCGTAGACGCTGACCGCGCCGTCCGGGTTCGTCTCGCCGGCGCCCGCGGAGCTGCCCGACCCGCCACCGCACGCGGCGAGCACGAGCGCCAGCGAAGTCATCACCACCGTGGGTCCCCAGAGCCTGCGCGAACGACGCATGATCCCCTCCATATCCGGTGTGTCCGAAAGGTGAGACGCACGCTATCGGGGGCGATGAAGCCGATCACAGGACTGCGGTGTTGCAAATGTGTGACGACCGTCGGGACCACCTGGTTGGAGCACGACCAACGTAGGAATCCGGATACTCCGGACGGCCCAGCGCGGACAGCAGGTCATGGCGCGATCACCCACGGTTCGCTTGCGCCCCAAGCCCTTTGGGGCGGCCGAACGGTCGGTCAGGCGAGGGAGAGGGCGATGCCGTCGAGGATGTCGTGTTCGCTGACCACCAGCTCGGTCGGACCGCCCCGAGCGGCCAGCTGTTCCGCGAGGGTCTGGACCACCACCGCGCCGCCGCCGATCACGTCCACCCGGCCCGGGTGGATCACCGGGTTGGCCGCGCGGCCGGCGTGGTCGCTGTGCAGCAGCTCCGAGGCGAGCCGGTCGATGTCCGCCGCGCTCAATGTGGACAGGTGCACCCGGTCGCTGTCGTACTCCGGCAGGCCCAGCGCGATCGCCGACAGCGTCGTGACCGTGCCCGCGACGCCGATCCAGGTCCGGGCGCGGGAAACGTCGACCACGTCGAACGCGTCCGTCAGCACCTTGCCCGCCAGGTCACGGGCGGCGGCGATCTCCTCGGCCGTCGGCGGGTCGCTCTTGAGCGCGCGCTCGGTGATCCGCACGCAGCCGATGTCGACCGACTTCGCCGCGGTCACCTCGGCCCGGCGGCCGTCCCAGGTGCCGAGGACCAGCTCGGTCGAGCCGCCGCCGACGTCGACCACCACGAACGGGCCGTCGTCCGGGTCCTGCTCGCCCACCGCGCCGGTGAACGACAGCCGCGCCTCTTCGTCGCCGGTGATCACCTCGGCCTCGACGCCGAGGGTTTCGCGGGTCATGCGGAAGAACTCGTCGCGGTTCTTCGCGTCGCGGGTCGCCGAGGTCGCGACCATGCGCACCTTCTCCACGCCCTTGCGCCGCGCGGCGATCGTGTAGTCGGCGAGCGCGGCGCGGGTGCGTTCGAGCGCTTCGGGGGCCAGCTCGCCGGTGGCGTCGACGCCTTGGCCGAGCCGGACGATCCGCATCTCGCGGTGCAGGTCGCGCAGGTCGACCGTGCCGTCGTGGCGCGGCGTCAGCTCGGCGACGAGCAGACGGATGGAGTTGGTCCCACAGTCGATCGCGGCAACACGAGGCATGCCGCCACCCTAACCGGCACCCGCTCCGGTGGTGGTTTGCGGCAGCGTGGTCGTGGTCGGGATGACCGTCGTGCTGATCTGAGTGACGACCTGTCCGCACGTCGGTGTCGGGGTCGTGGTCGGGTTCGGGTTCGGCGAGGACGTGTCCCCGGTCGGCGTGGAGGACGGCGCCGGCTCGGTCGTGATGCTGATGACCGTCGTCGGGATCACCGTCGTCGTCGGCGGCGCGCACGTGGGCGTCGACGTCGGCGGCTTCGAGGTGCCCGACGTGGTCGGCGGCGGGGTGGCGACCGTCGTCGTCGGGACCGGGGGTGGCGGGATCGGCGGCGGAGCGGGAAGCGCCGCCGCGTTCGGCGCGCCGACCGGGACCGTGCTGTCCGGCACCTGCATGATCCCGTTGCGGTAGGCGTCCGCCCACAGGATCACCGTGTTCACGTAGGTGTCCGAGTTGTTGTACCGGTAGATCGCCCCGCGCAGCTGGTCCGGCTTCGCCAGGTCGAACCCGCCGGAGCACAGGTACCGGCCGGTGGCCAGGGCCGCGTCGAAGATGTTGTTCGGGTCGGACTTGCCGTCGCCGTTGCCGTCGGAGGCGTAGCCCTTCCACGTCCCCGGGATGAACTGGGTCGGCCCGACCGCGCGGTCCCACACCGGGTCGGTGTCGAGCAGGCCCTGGTCGGTGTCCGGGATCGCGGCGAACCCGCCCTGGCCGTTGAGCTGCGGCCCGAGGATCGGCTCGCGGGTGGTCCCGGACGCGTCGACGTACCCGCCGCGCGCGTGGTTGGACTCGATCCGGCCGATGCTGGCGATCAGTGCCCAGTCGATGTGGCACGCGGGCAGCTCGCGGCCGAGGATGTCGGCGGCGTTGCGGTACGCCTTCAGCGCGGTGGCCGGGATGCCGAGCGGGCCGTCGGGCAGCTCGTAGGCCGGCAGCGGCAGCGGGGTGGGCGCGCCGGGGAGGGTGCCGTCGACGGCGATCTGCTGGAGGGCCGCGTTCCCCGGGTCGTAGCCCTGGGCCAGGGCGGCGTCACGGGTGTGCGCACCGCTGCCGCCGAGCCAGCCGAGGGTGCCGCCGCCGGCGACCAGCGCCGGGACCACGGCCAGGATGCCGGTGATCAGCGGGTAAGCGGTGCGGTGGCGGATGTCGAATCTCCGCGCGTAGCTCCCGACTGCGTCTGGCAGCCGCCGCACACGCATGATCGGAGTCCTCCTGGCCGGATCGATCGCCGTTCCCGGGGGACAGCCTGCCGCAAGCGCGGCCGAGTTTCAGCCCATCGAGAGTCGCGATCGAGGTTTTCGCTCACCCAGACCAGTTATCTGTTCACAAGGCGCGAGCGTTACGCGGCACAGTCACCCGTGGGCCACCCGTTGGCCTTAAGCAGGGCCAGCGTCTCGTCACCGAACGGATTCACGCCCGGGCCGACGGCAAGGGAGTGCGCGACGTGCACGTGCAGGCACTTGACCCGCCCGGGCATGCCGCCCGCGGTGACCTGGTGACCCAGCGGCTCGATGGCGTCCCGCTCGGCGAGGTAGGCCTCGTGGGTGCGCTGGTACTGCGCGGCGAGCTCGGGATCGGTGGTGAGCCGCTCGGTCATCTCCTTCATGATCCCGGACGCCTCGATGGTGCCGATCATCGAATTGAGCTTCGGGCAGGTCAGGTAGTAGAGCGTCGGGAACGGGGTGCCGTTCTCCAGCCGCGGGCTGGTCTGCACCACGGACGGGTGCCCGCTCGGGCACCGCGCGGCGATCGCGCGCAGCGCCCGCGGCGGCCGTCCGAGCTGCTCCGCGATGATCTCGCGGTCGGCTTCGGTGACGGGCTCGAACCGGTGCTGCTGCGTGCTGTTCACACCGTCCAGGTTAGAGCGTGGCCCTCAGCCGCCCGAGACCTGGTTCCACAGGTTCTCGTACCAGGAGCCGGCCGCGGCCTGCTGCTGACCGGGTGGCGGGGCCGCGTCCGGCGCCTTGTCCTCCGGCAGCTGGACGATGTACGGCGTCTCGCCCGGCTTGACGTACCGCAGCCGCCGCCGGGCCTCGGCCTCGATCTGCGCGGGGTCGCTCAGCTCCGCCTTGCGGCCTTGGAGCTGAGCGACCTCCTGCTGCAGCTGGGCCTGCTGCGCCTGCTGTTCGCGGACCTCGGTCCGCTGGGAGAGGTACGTGCGCAGGGGCACGGCGATGGTGAACGCCAGCGCGCACACCACGATCGCCACCACCGCCGCGCGGCGGGTGGTGGACATGCCGAGCACCTTCGCCGCGCCTGAGGCCCGCTTCGCCGCCAGGCCCCGGCGCAGCCGGGCCCTGGTGGTCTCCGCGTCGCCGGTGCGGCGGCGCGCCGCCGCGGTGCCGTCGGTCCGGGGCGACCGGGATCCCGGGCTCCCCGCACGACCGGCTTCCGGGCGGCGGGTCCGCGCGGGTCCGCCGACCCGCGCCGAACCGCCGCCACCGCCGCGGCGGCCACGTGTCCTCCCCCGGTCCGCCATCGGCGTCAGGCCTCGGCGCTGAACCGCGGGAAGGCCAGCTCGCCGGCGTACCGGGCGGCGTCACCGAGGGTCTCCTCGATGCGCAGCAGCTGGTTGTACTTGGCGATCCGCTCGCCGCGGGCCGGGGCACCGGTCTTGATCTGGCCGACGCCGGTGGCGACCGCCAGGTCCGCGATGAACGTGTCCTCGGTCTCGCCCGAGCGGTGGCTCATCATCGACTTGTAGCCGAACGACGTGGCCAGCGAGATCGCGTCGAGCGTCTCGGACAGGGTGCCGATCTGGTTGACCTTCACCAGCAGCGCGTTGGCGGCGCGGCGGGTGATGCCCTCCTCCAGGCGGTCCGGGTTGGTGACGAACAGGTCGTCGCCGACGATCTGGACCTTCTCGCCGACCTCGGCGGTCAGGGTGACCCAGCCGTCCCAGTCGTCCTCGCTCAGCGGGTCCTCGATCGACACCAGCGGGTAGTTCGCCAGCAGCTCGGCGTAGTAGGCCGACATCTGCTCGGCGCTCTTCTTCGCGCCCTCGAAGGTGTACACGCCGTCGGCGAAGAACTCCGTCGCGGCGACGTCGAGGGCCAGCGCGACGTCGCGGCCCGGGGTGTAGCCGGCCTTCTCGATGGCCTGCAGGATCAGGTCGAGCGCCTCACGGTTGTTGCCGAGGTTGGGCGCGAAGCCGCCTTCGTCGCCGAGACCGGTCGACAGGCCGCGGCCCTTCAGCACCGACTTCAGCGAGTGGTAGACCTCCGTGCCCCAGCGCAGGGCCTCGCGGAAGGTCTCCGCGCCGATCGGCGCGATCATGAACTCCTGGACGTCGACGTTGCTGTCGGCGTGCGAACCACCGTTGAGGATGTTCAGCATCGGCACCGGCAGCACGTGCGCGTTCGGGCCGCCCAGGTAGCGGAAGAGCTCCAGCTCGGCCGACTCCGCGGCGGCCTTCGCGACGGCCAGCGAGACGCCGAGGATGGCGTTCGCGCCGAGGCGGGACTTCGCCGGCGTGCCGTCGAGGTCGACCAGCTTCTGGTCGACGATCCGCTGGTCGACGGCCTCGATGCCGACCATCTCCGGCCCGATCTCGTCGAGCACCGCGGCGACCGCGCGCTCGACGCCCTTGCCGTTGTAGCGGCCGGTGTCGCCGTCACGCAGCTCGACCGCTTCGTGCTCACCGGTCGACGCCCCCGACGGGACCGCGGCCCGCGCCAGGGTGCCGTCGTCGAGAGCCACCTCCACCTCGACCGTCGGGTTGCCGCGCGAGTCCAGAATCTCGCGCGCGCCTACCTGCTCGATGAGAGCCACGCCATGCTCCTCGGTGCGTCATTTCTGCCTGCGGTAACGCCGCCAGCCTAGCCGTCGCCGCAGTTCACCCGTTGGAGGACTCACCGCCCGCACGGACCTCCTGCCAGCCCGGCGGCAGCTCGACGACCTCGGACGTCTGCTGCCAGAACGTCCAGCTGTTGCCCCCGAGATCGGCGACGGTGAACACCCGGGCGCCGTACGGCTGGTCCTGCGGCGGCTCCAGCTCGCCCTCGTCCCCGAGGGCGGCCTCGACCCGCGCGTAGGCGGCGTCCACGTCGTCGACGTAGAGGATGTTGAGCTGGCCGACCGGCCCGTCGACGCCCTTGGCCTGCCAGTAGTCCGGCCCGACGCCGGCGAGCTGGATCCGCGCGTCGCCGGCCCGCAGGGTCGCCTGGAAGACCTCGCCCGCGCCGTCGCAGAAGCGGACCTCCTCGGTGAACCCGAAGACCCTGGTCAGCCAGGCGAGCGCTTCCGTCGCGTCGGAGTAGTAGAGGTAGGGCGCCAGGCCCCGGTACCCGCTGCTCATGGCGGCACAGTCCATCACGTCCCGTTCGGAGGCGTGTGCATCCCCCTCCCCGGGGGTAACGTGGGAGCGACCATGACGGACGCCGCAGCTGCTTCGCAGCCTCCCGAGGAGTCGCGGTTCCATGCCTTCCGCCAGGCCGAAGACCTGGTGGGCCGCCGCCGTCCGCTCGACGCGCTGAAGGCGTTGCAGCCCCTGCTGGAATCCGAAACGGACAAGCCGTCGGTCCACCTGCTGGCCGGGCGCGCGTACTTCCACTCCGCTCAGTTGCGGCGCGCCGAGGAGGCGTTCACCCGCGTGCTGGAACTGGACCCGACGGACCACTACGCACGGTTCATCCTGGGCCGCACGCTCCAGCGGCTCGGCCGGTTCGTCGAGGCGCTGGGCCAGATGAAGATCGCCTCGGCGATGCACCCGGTGCCGGAGTACCTGGAAGCGATCAGCGAGGTCAAGGCGCACATCGCGCTGCGCGAACCGTGACCTGACCAGGGCCGAACGGCCCGGGGTTCCTCAGCCTTTCGGCCGACCAGGCCGGGCCCGTCGACCGATGTCCTGGCGGGGTTTTCGGGCGAAGCTGGTTCCAGACCGAAACCAGGAAGGAACCGGAAATGTCGATCTTCGCCACGCTGGGTGCGTACGCCGGGCTGCTGCTGCTCGTGCTGATGGCCGTCACGCCGTTCGTCGCCGACCGCGAGCTGTGACTCAGGGCGCGACACTCGCCTCCGCGTAGGCGTCCGCCGCGCTGAACACGTCTTGTCCGTACGAAACGGCCTGGTTGTAGAACAGGATCGCCCGCCACCAGCCCGCCGGCGTCCCCAGGTCGTCGCCACCGGAGCACAGGAACCGCGCCGCCGTGAAGGCCGCGTCGTCCACGTTCTGCGGGTCCGGTGCGCCGCCGTCGCCGTTCGCGCGCTCCTGGTACTTCTTCCACGTCGACGGCAGGAACTGCATCGGGCCGATCAGGTGGTCCCACGACTTGTCGCCGTCGAGCCTGCCGCCGTCGCTGTCGTGCACCGCCGGGACGCCCGGCGAGCCGTCCAGCGGCGGGCCGACCACCGGCTTCGCCACCCGGCCGTCCGAGCCGATCGCCGAGAGGTCGAAGTCGCCGCGTTCGTTCTCGACGCGGCCGATGCCCGCCAGGGTCGCCCACGAGAGGTGGCACGTCGGCTTCTGGCGCTGCATCCACATCTCCGCCCGGCCGTACGCCGAGAGCACGCGCGCCGGGACGTGCGTCTTGCCCGCGACCCGGGCCGCCCACGCGTCCAGCTCCACGCGGTCGGACACCTGCGGCCGGTCGACCGGCGCGGCGAGGCCGGCCCGCGGTGCTTCGGCGCCCGGCTGCGGCCTCTGCTCCGGGATGGCGAGCGCCGGCTGGACCGGCGGTGAGGCCACCGGGGCGTCCGGGTTCCGGACACCGATGGTGACGACGAGGACCACGCCGGTGACCACCAGCCCGAGCGCGAGGGCGATCCGCCCGACGTACCGCCTGGGCGGCCCGCCCGAAGGCGGTGACGGAGGCGTGACGGTCGGCTGAGCGGTTTCGGCCACCCGAACAGGTTACGGAGCCACTCAAGAGGGTCACCCAAGCGGCTGACCAGGCAAGCGGCAGGTAAAACCAGGCCCGCTGCCTGCGAAATCACAGAATTCGTTATGGAGTCGACGCGCAAGCCTCTGACCTGCGGTTACCCTAACCTAACTTCGGATCCGTGTCCTGTTTGTCCGGTTGCATCGTTTCGAGGGAGCGACCGCCCACTGGACTTACAGGTGAGCCTTACCTAAAACCATCACGGAAGCAGAAACTCAGGGAGGCGGACCCGTGTTGTTCTCGAGCGCGCTGATCGGCCTGCGCGAAGGCCTGGAAGCGGCGCTGGTCGTCAGCATCCTGGTGGCCTTCCTGGTCAAGACCGAACGGCGGCACGCGCTGCGCTGGGTCTGGCCCGGCGTCGGTGCCGCGGTGCTGCTGTCGGTCGCCGTCGGCGCGGTCCTGACCTACACCACCGCCCAGCTGTCCTTCGAGCACCAGGAGCTGCTCGGCGGGAGCCTGTCGATCGTCGCCGTCGTGTTCGTCACCGCGATGATCTTCTGGATGCGCAAGGCGTCGAAGAGCATCGCCGCCGAGCTGCGCGGGAAGATGGACGACGCGCTGGACGTCGGCCCGGCGGCCGTGCTGCTGCTGTCGTTCCTCGCCGTCGGGCGCGAGGGCCTGGAGACGGCGGTGTTCTTCTACTCGACCGTCCAGGCCGCGCAGTCCGACACCGTCGAGCCGCTGATCGGCTTCGCCATCGGCATCGCCGCCGCCGTCGTGCTCGCCTGGCTGCTCTACAAGGGCGCGGTCCGGTTCAACCTGACGAAGTTCTTCACGATCACCGGCGTCCTGCTGGTGTTCGTCGCCGCCGGCGTGCTGGGCTACGGCCTGCACGACCTCCAGGAGGCCGCGTTCCTGCCGGGCATCAACACCCTGGCGTTCGACGCGTCGAGCACGCTGCCCGAGACGTCCTGGTACGGCGCCCTGCTCAAGGGCATCTTCAACTACTCGCAGCAGACGACCGTGCTGCAGGCCGTCGCCTGGCTGGCCTACGTCGCCGTCGTGCTGCCCCTGTTCCTCAAGCCCAGCAAGAAGACCACGCCGGCGCCCGCCGTCGCGGCCGCCTCGAAGGAGTGACCGTGCGCAAGACCCCCTCGCTGGCCGTACTGGCCGGCGCCGCCGCCCTGGTGACGCTGGCCGCGTGCGACAGCAAGAGCCAGCCCGCGGCGGCCGGCGGCCCGATCAAGGTCGCCGCGTCCGACACCGCGTGCGAGGTCTCCGCGACCACGGCGAACGCCGGCAACCTGACCTTCGAGATCACCAACAAGGGCACCAAGGTCACCGAGTTCTACCTCTACGCCGAGGGCGACCGGATCATGGGCGAGGTCGAGAACATCGCGCCCGGGCTCAACCGGCGGCTGATCGTCGAGGTCGCCGACGCCGGCAAGTACCAGACCGCGTGCAAGCCGGGCATGGCCGGTGACGGCATCCGCGGCGACTTCACCGTGACCGGCGGCGTCGCGAAGCAGAACGACACCAACGCGCAGAAGGCGGAGGCGACCAAGAGCTACGCCGGCTACATCGCGAACAACACCTCCGCGCTGCAGGACGAGACGGTGAAGTTCGCCGACCTCGTGAAGGCAGGCAAGGTCGACGAGGCGAAGGCCGCCTACGCGCGCACCCGCACCTACTACGAGCGCATCGAGCCCGTCGCCGAGAAGTTCGGCGACCTCGACCCGGCCATCGACGTCCGCGAGGCCGACCTCGAGCCGAACCAGCAGTTCACCGGCTTCCACCGGCTGGAGAAGGACCTGTTCAAGACCGGCCTGCAGCCCGACAGCGCGCAGATCGCCGACAAGCTGGTGACCGACGTCAAGACCCTGGTCGGCAAGACCAAGACCCTGGAGCTGTCCGCACTGGACCTCGCGAACGGCGCCAAGGGCCTGCTCGACGAGGTCGCCACCGGCAAGATCACCGGCGAGGAAGAGGCCTTCTCGCACACCGACCTCTGGGACTTCCAGGCCAATGTGGACGGTTCGAAGGGCGCGATCGCCTCGCTGCGGCCGGTCCTGCAGGCCAAGGACCCCGCCCTGGTGTCCACTCTGGACAAGGAGTTCGCGAACGTGCAGGGCCTGCTCGACAAGCAGCGGGCCGGTGACGGCTTCAAGTCGTACACCGAGCTTTCCCAGGACCAGGTCAAGGAGTTCGCCTCGGCCGTCGACGCGCTGAGCGAACCGCTGAGCAAGGTTGCGGAGGTCGTGTCGAAGTGACGTCCACCGAGGGCACGCGCGTCTCGCGGCGGAAGCTGTTCGGCCTGGCGGGCGCGGGGGTCGCGCTCGCCGGGGCCGGGGCCGCCGCCGGCATCGGGATCGACAAGGCGACGAGCGGCAACGCCGAGGCGTCGACGAACGTCGTCGACTTCCACGGCGAACACCAGGCCGGCATCGCCACCCCGGCGCAGGCCAACCTGCACTTCGCGGCCCTCGACGTCACGACGAAGGACCGCGAGAAGCTGCGGGCCCTGCTCAAGACGTGGACCGAAGCGGCCCGCCGGATGACGGCGGGCCAGGAGGTCGTGGCGAACGGCGCGGTCGGCAGCGGCGCCTACGCCCCGCCCGGCGACACCGGCGAGGCGCTCGACCTGCCGGCGTCGAACCTGACCCTGACCATCGGGTTCGGGCCGTCGCTGTTCGACGGCCGGTTCGGCCTCGCGGGCAAGCGCCCGCCGCAGCTGATCGACCTGCCGCTGTTCCCGAAGGACAAGCTCGACCCGGCCCGCAGCGGCGGCGACCTGTGCATCCAGGCCTGCGCGGACGACCCGCAGGTGGCGGTGCACGCGGTCCGCAACCTGGTCCGGCTCGGCTTCGGCGTCACCGAGGTCCGCTGGTCGCAGCTCGGCTTCGGCCGCAGCTCGTCGACTTCGCGCGAACAGCAGACCCCGCGGAACCTGTTCGGCTTCAAGGACGGCACGAACAACATCAAGGCCGAGGAACCCGACGTGCTGCGCGACCAGGTCTGGGCCGAGGCCGGCGACGGCCAGGCCTGGATGGCGGGCGGCACGTACCTGGTGGCGCGCCGGATCCGGATGCACATCGAGACGTGGGACCGCGAGACCCTCGACGGCCAGGAGAAGATCATCGGCCGCACGAAGGGCACCGGCGCCCCGCTGGGCCAGACCGCGGAGTTCGACGAGCTGGACCTCGACGTCGGCGGCGCGGGCGGCGAGAAGCTGATCCCGGAGGACGCGCACGTCCGGCTGGCCTCGCACCAGGCGCTCAACGGCGTCCGGATCCTGCGCCGCGGCTACAACTTCGTCGACGGTTCCGACGGCGTCGGCCATCTGGAGGCCGGGCTGTTCTTCCTGGCGTTCAACCGCGACACCCGCAAGCAGTACGTGCCGATGCAGCAGGCGCTGTCGTCGAAGGACGCGATGATGGAGTACGTCCAGCACACCGGGTCGGCGCACTTCGCGGTCCCGCCGGGTGTGACCCGCGATGCGAGCTGGGCGGACGCGCTGTTCTCCTGACCCGTTTGCCTAAAGCCTTTAGGTTGATCTACCCTGGCTTTAGGCGAACAGGAGAAGGTTAATGGTTCGAGCGGGACTGACCACGGAGAGCGTGGTGCGCGCCGGCGCGGAGCTGGCCGACGAGCTCGGCTTCGACCGGCTGACGCCGTCGGAGCTGGCCCGGCGGCTGGGCGTGCAGGTCGCCAGCCTGTATTCGCACGTCAAGAACGCGCACGACCTGCGGACCAAGGTCGCGCTGCTGGCGCTGGACGAGCTCGCCGTCCGGGCGGCCGCCGCCCTCGCGGGCCGGGCCGGACGGGACGCGCTCGTCGCCTTCGCCGACGTCTACCGCAACTACGCCCGGGAGCACCCCGGCCGGTACGCCGCCGCCCAGCTGCGGCTCGACCCGGAGACCGCCGCCGCGAGCGCCGGTCCCCGGCACGCCGAGCTGATGCGCGCGATCCTGCGCGGCTACGACCTGACCGGGCCGGACGAAACGCACGCGGTGCGGCTGCTGGGCAGCGTCTTCCACGGGTTCGTCAGCCTCGAAACCCAGGGCGGGTTCGACCACAGCGCGCCCGCGGCGGCGGACAGCTGGGTGCGCATCCTCGCCGTCCTCGACTCCCTCCTGCGTGATTGGCCACGATCGTGATCGACATCCCCCTGACCGCGGAGCTCGTCCGCGGCGCCCTCGAACTCGAACGCACCGAAGGCGGCCTGGTGCCGCACCGGCTCCCGGCCCGCGCGCGGGCGCAGAACACCGACCCGCGGCTCGCCATGGCGGAGGCCCAGCCCGCGGGCGTGCGGCTGCGGTTCCGGACGAGCGCCCGCGTGATCGAACTCGACACGCTGGCGACGAAGGTCGAGTACCCGGGCGCGCCGCCACGGCCCGACGGCGTTTACGACCTGCTGGTCGACGGCAAGCTCGCCGCCCAGGCGACCGCACCCGCCGGCGTCCGGTTCGCGGACCTCCCCGGGCACGACAAGGACATCGAGATCTGGTTGCCGCACAACGAACTGACGACGTTGGTGGCCTTGCGCACCGACGCGCCGGTTTCGCCGTCGCCCCGGGCGGACCGGGTGTGGCTGCACCACGGCAGTTCGATCAGCCAGGGCTCGAACGCGATCAGCCCGTCGACGACGTGGACCGCGGTGGCCGCGCTCGCCGCCGGGGTCGAGCTGGTCAACCTGGGCTTCAGCGGCAACGCGCTGCTCGACCCGTTCACCGCGCGGGCGCTGCGGGACACCCCGGCCGACCTGATCAGCGTCAAGCTGGGCATCAACGTGGTCAACGCGGACCTGATGCGCCTGCGCGCGTTCGGGCCCGCGGTGCACGGGTTCCTCGACACGATCCGCGACGGCCACCCGGACACGCCGCTCCTGGTCGTCTCGCCCCTGTACTGCCCGATCCACGAGCGCACGCCGGGCCCGGGCGACTTCGACCACGAGGCACTGGCTTCCGGTTTCGTGCGTTTCCGGGCGACCGGCGAGCCGGGCCCGGGCAAGCTGACGCTGGAGGTCATCCGGGAGGAGCTGGCCCGGATCGTGGCGCAGCGCGAGGACCCGAACCTGAGCTACCTCGACGGCTTGGCGCTCTACGGCGAGGAGGACTTCGCGGACCTGCCGCTGCCGGACGCCCTCCACCCGTCCCCGGCGGCCCACCACCGGATCGGGGCGAGGTTCGCCTCGCTGGTCCTTGACTTCAACAGAGCTTGAAGTTGGAGGCTTCGGTCATGTTCACCGAAGCAGAACTCGCCTACCTCGCCGCCCAGCCACTGGGCCGGCTGGCGACCCAGCAGCCGGACGGAACGCTCCAGGCCAACCCGGTCGGCTTCCGCTACAACCCGGACGAGCAGACGATCGACGTCACCGGCCACAACCTGCGGAACAGCAAGAAGTTCCGCAACATAGCCACGCACGACCGCGTGGCGTTCGTGGTCGACGACCTGCCATCGACGAACCCGTGGCGCGTGCGCTGCCTGGAGATCCGCGGCCGCGCGGAGGCCCTGGTGGGCGTGAACCTCCCGGACAACCACTTCGACGACGCGGTGATCCGCATCCACCCGGAGCGGATTCTGGCCTTCGGCGTCGAGGACTGGGACCGCGAGCCGTTGGAACTGGAGTCGAACATCCGGAACGTGTGATCGATCAGGCGGGGCCGCGGAGGTGCTCCTGCGGCCCCGGCGCGAGGGTGAGCTTGCGCCCCACGCGGTCGATTCCGGTCACCACCACCGAGAGCTCGTCGCCGACCCGGCTTTCTCCGGTGGGCTCCCTGACCAGTCCTTCGACTCCGTCGGGGCCTGGGACCGCGAATCACTGGAGTCGAACATCCGCAACGTGTGATCGGTCAGACGGGGCCGTGGGAGCGCTCCTGCGGCCCTGGCGCGAGGGTGAGTTTGCGCCCCACCCGGTCGATCCCGGCCACGACGACCGAGATCTGGTCGCCGACCCGGCTTTCGCCGATGGGCTCCCTGGCCAGCCCTCCGACTCCGTCGAGGACTGGGACCGCGAACCACTGGAGTCGAACATCCGGAACGTGTGATCGGTCAAGCGCGGGAGCACTCCGGCGGCCCCGGCGCGAGGGTGAGTTTGCGCCCCACGCGGTCCATCCCGGTCACGACCACCGTGAGCTCGTCGCCGACCCGGATCTCGCCGATGGGCTCCCTGACCAGTCCTTCGACTCCGTCGGCGACCTCGACGAAGACGCCGACCGGGCTCAGCAGGGTGACCCGGCCACGCAGTTGCCGTCCGGTTGTGGTGGTGTCGGCGAACGCCTGGAACGGGTCCGGCTGGGTCGCCCGCAGGGACAGCCGGGCTTCCAGGTTCGTCGTGTCGAACGCGAGGAACTCGCCGGACACACGCGCACCGACCTGCACGACGTCGGTGGCGGCGGCGAACCGCCGCCACGAAAGCTCGGGGTAGACGACGAACCCGACGCCGGGGAAGACCGGGTGCGCGGGGCCGTCGTCCAGGGCCACGAACACGCCGAACCGCTCGATCGCCGCCACGGTGCCGGTGAGGAGCTCCCCCGGGTGCAGTGCCTCGAGGAACGCCCACAGCTGCGGGTGCTCGGCCCGTCCGCCCATCACCCGCCCAGGCTCCCACGAGCTACCGGCGGCCACCCCAGGCGGTGTACGCCACGGCCCCCGCAACCGCCAGGACCGCCGCCGTCCAGGTGGCGGCCGCCGTTTGCGGTGGTTGCAGCAGCCACGCCAGTACTCGCTCGGCCGTCGATCCGTTGTCGCGGACGAACGGCGCGATCGCGCACCACACCAGCGGGAGCGTCCAGCCGAACTGGCCGCCCGCGACCGTGGCCGCCAAGCCCGCCAGCCCCGCCAGGCCCGCCGCGTCGCGGATGATGACCGACGCGGCCACCTGGGCCGGCCCGAGCTGCTGGATCCCCAGCACCACCGCCCCGGCCACCACCGCGATCAGCGCCAGGTGGGCGAACCGCCGGACCGGCCACGGCCGGGCCGCCGTCCGGTCGAGCTCGGGGTCCTGGCCGCTGAGCCCGATCGCCGTCACCGCGACCGCGGTGGTCAGCGCCAGCGCGACGAGGACCCCGTTCCACCCGTCCCGGCCCAGCAACCACACCGCGGACGTCGCCACCAGCAAGGCCGCGAAGGCTGCCGGCAGCTGCCGCGAACGCGCGTACAGCACCGCCCACCTCATCGCGACACCAGCGTTTCCAGCGGGTCGCCCTGGCACGTCAGCAACGCCCGGCGCAGCGCGACCACCCGAGTGAACTGCACGTCTTCGGGCAAAGCCCGGAACTTCGCCCACAGCTGCTCGAACACGTCCCGTTTCGAGCTGAACCAGTTCCGGGTGAACTCGGGCAGCAGCTTCAGCTCCCCGGTGAAGTACGCCGCCGCGATCATCCGGGCGCCCATGTCGGACACGTCCGCGTGGCTCGGCGGCACGCACGGCGGCACCCCCGCGCCGGACAGCACCGCCAGCCGCAGGTCGCTCGCGTCCGCCCGGAGCAGGACGTCGTTGCGCTGGAAGTCGAGGTAGACCACGCCGGGGTCGCGCCGGGCGGGCGCGGTCGGGGAGTCGGGCAGGACCTCCTCCTCCACCCGCGTCGGCGCGCCCGGCAGCTTCGCCAGCAGGGCGAGGGCTTCGCGGCCCGGACCGGCCAACGCGGCCAGGCGGTCCCGGTGCATCTCCGCCACACAGACCGGCCCGTCGCAGACCTTCCGGGCGGCGACGTCGTCGGCGGCGAAGACCTCCGCGGGGAACAGCGGCAGCGCGAGGGCGACCCCGGCGGCCAGCGGCAGCAGGCTCAGCAGCCGCGCGCGCACGGACTGCACCGACAGCAGCAGAAATCCGGTGACGGCGAGGCCGAGGAACCACGCCACCTGCCCGGCGTCGACCGCCGCAGCCGTCGTCACCATCGAGCCCCGCGGCTCGGCCAGCGACGGCGTCAGCGTGCCGACCCGGTGCGGCAGCACCGCGTCCAGCCCCGGCTCGAGCGAAATCCAGCAGAGGATCGTCCCGGCGAAGGCCACCACGGCCAGCCCGGGCGCGGTCAGCGGGTGCGGCAGCAGCCGCCCGACCGCCAGGCCGAGCCAGCCGCCGGCGACCACCGCGAGCACCCCGATGCCGAGGACGGGAACGAAGACGGCCGAGACGAACCCGTCGTGGGCCAGTACTTCGCCGACGCCGACGCCGAACACGGCCAGGTAGCCGAGTGCGGTCAGCGCGCCGAGCGCGCCGGCCAGCCGGATCGCCCGCTGCCACGCCGGCCGCGGTGTCGTCGCCAGCAGTTCGACCATGCCGGAGCGGCTGTCGCGCATGCCCTGGATGGCGCCGGCGCCGACCACGACGGGCCAGAGGAACTGCAGCAGGTACCGGATCCACAGCGCGGTCGTGGTGGTGTTCGCGAACCAGGCGCCCGGGTTCTTCCACCACGGTCCGGTGAGCAGGAAGAGGTACGCGAGCGCGAGGACGACCAGCGCGAGGCCCACCCAGGGCGCGATCGAGCGCCGCAGTTCGATGCGGAAGATCACCACGCCCCCCGGCCCGGCTCGTGGTTCAGCAGCGCCGAATACCCACGCTCGATCGGGCTGTCTCCCCGTGCTCGAGCGTGCCCGCCGCGGCCAGCCCCTCCGGCGTCCCCTGGAACACCAGCTTGCCCGCCGCGAACAGCACCACGTCCGTGCACGCCGTGGCGACGTCCTCCACCAGGTGCGTCGAGATCAGCACGCACGAGTCGCGGCCCAGGTCCTGGACCAGTTCGCGGAACCGGAGCCGCTGCGCCGGGTCGAGGCCGGCCGTCGGCTCGTCGAGCAGCAGGATGTCCGGGTCGTTGACGATCGCCTGGGCGATGCCCACCCGGCGGACCATGCCGCCCGACAGGGTCTTCATCCGGTCGTCGGCGCGGTCGGCCAGGCCCACCCGCTCGACGGCCCGCTGGACCGCCCCCGGGATGTCCTCTTTGGACATTTCCTTGAGCCAGGCCAGGTATTCGACGAACTCGCGGACGGTGAACCGCTTGTAGTACCCGAAGTCCTGCGGCAGGTACCCGATCCGGCGGCGCAGCTCGCGCTGGCCGGTGTGCCCGCCGACCGGGGTGCCGAGCAGCGACAGGCTGCCCGACGCCGGCCGCAGCACCGTGGCCAGCGCCCGGATCAGCGTCGTCTTGCCGGCGCCGTTCGGGCCGAGCAGCCCGTGCACGCCCTTGCCGAGGGACAGGTCCAGCCCGTCCACGGCCATCTTCCGCCGTCCCACCCGCACCTTCAGCGCCTCCGCCCGGATTTCCCAGGCGTACGTCGACGGTGCGACCTCGGCGGCCCCTACTGCCCGCATGCTTTCCTCCCCTGAAGAGCTAGTGACGTGCGCCGAGCCGGGTGAACGCCGGCCCGCGCAGGGCAACGACCACCGTGGTCAGCACGAAGACCCCGGCCCACACCGGCAGCGCGCCGGTGCCGAGCGAAAACGCTTCTCCCCGCTGGATGAACGCCGGCAGCACGACGATCGCCACCCACACCACGACCAGCGCGTACGCCGCCCGGCCGACACCGACCAGCCCGCCGAGCGCGAGCGTGCCGGTGGTGAAGGCCAGGCTCGGCAGCAGCCAGAGCGCCGGCTGCGTGCCGGTCAGCCACCCGGAAACCGCCAGCACCGGCAGGACGACGGCGAGCACCGCGACCGTCCGCCGGACGACCAGGTACAGCCCCGCGCGCGGGGTCGCGGTGACGACCTCGTACGCCGGATCGAGCCCCCGCGCCCACGAGACGGCGACGCCGAGCACCGGCAGCACCGGCGCGAAGAGCTGCACCGCTGTCACGTCCAGCGCCGCGCGCCAGACGCTGTCGAGCAGGATCGCCGCCAGCGTGACGGCCGCGATCATCGCCAGCCACGGCGCCATCGCGGGGGTGACCCAGGTGCCGAGCCACCGCCACCGCCGGCGTCGCCGCTGCGGCCGTGGCGCGGGGGCGGGCTCGTGGAACGGGCCGGACGGCAGCCGGACCTCGACCGAGAGCCGGCTCCAGACCAGGTCCACCACCGGCTCGACCGGCGCGATTTCGGCCAGCCGCTCCCGGCAGACCCGGCAGGCCTCGAGGTGCGCTTCGAGGCCCCAGAGCTGATCACCCGGGAGGTCTTCGCCCGCCACGTACGCGACGATGAGCTGCTCCGGCGCGTGGTTCATGACAGTGCCTCCCGCAATGCGATCCGCGCCCGGCGTGCGCGGGTCTTGACCGTTCCCTCCGGCAAGCCCAGCAGGACGGCCGTCTCCCGGACCGTCAGCCCGTCGAGCACCATCGCCTGCAGCACCGCCCGCAGCTCCGGCGCCAGGTCGCGCAACGCGGCGCCGACCTCGTCGCCCATCGTCGAGGCGAGCAGTTCCTCCTCCGCTCCCGCCACCGGTGCCACGTCGAGCGCGACCTCCGGCGGTGGCTGGGCGTGGTGCGCCCGGCGGCGGAACGCGTCGACCAGACGGCGCGCCGCGATCGTCCAGACCCACCCGACCGCGCTGCCGCCGGTGGCCGCGCCCGCGAACGACCCCGCCGCCCGCCAGACGGCCAGGAACGTCTCCTGCATGACCTCAGCGACGATCTGCTCGTCCGCGCACCGGCGGCGCAGGCGCACGGCGAGCCAGGGCGCCGTGCGGCGGTAGAGCTCCTCGAACGCCGCGCGATCGCCCATGGCCGTGCGCCGGACGAGGTGCTCCTCATCCGCGACTTCCAGTGACGGGTGTCTCACACCAAGCAAGACGCCGGGTGAGCCGAAACGGTTCTCACCCGGATGTGTGCTGCATCACAACGAACGGGACGGCCAGAACTTCCGCCAGCCGTCGGCCTCCAGGGTGGTCGGCTCCAGCCCGGCGTCGCGGGCGGCCTGCTCGGCGGCCCGGATGTCCTTGGCGAACTGCTTCGCCACCGCCCGCAGCTCACCCTCGGCGTCGACCCCCGCCCGGCGCGCGGTGGCCGCGATGCGGAACAGCTGGGCGGCCGCCCCGACGCCGTCGGGGAACAGGTCGAGCGGAATGCCCGCGCGCCCGGAGCGCTGCCCCAGCTTGCCCGCCAGCGCGACGGCGGGCTGCCCGAGCGCCACGCCGTCCACAATGGACCGGCGCTGCTTCTCGCGCTGCTTCAGCTCTTCCCACTTGAGGTTCTGGTGCTCGACGGTGTGCACCGGGCCGTCGTCGGCGAAGACGTGCGGGTGCCGCCCGACCAGCTTCGCGACCAGCGCGGCGGCGACCTCGTCGATGCCGAACGGGTCGTCGGTGTCCTCGGCCGCCACCCGTGCGTGGAAGAGGACCTGCAGCAGGACGTCGCCGAGTTCTTCGCGCAGCGCCTCGCGGTCGCCCTCTTCGATGGCGTCGAGCAGCTCGTAGGTCTCCTCGACCAGGTACTGCCGCAGCGACTCGTGCGTCTGGACGGCGTCCCACGGGCAGCCGCCCGGCGAACGCAGCCGGTCCATCACCTCGGCCGCCTCGACCAGTGGCGGCACCGGCGTCTCGATGACGTCGGCACCGGTCGCGATGAGCAGCGCCGCGGCCGGCTCGTCCCGCGACCCGGCGAGCAGGACGACGTCCTTCAGCGACGGCGCCTCGGTGACGGCCGGGACGCCGAACGCGGCGGGATCGACGTCCGTGGCCGCGTAGACGGCGGGTGACTCACGCAGGATCTTCAGCGCCGCACCGGGCAGCGTCGTCCCGCGGACGACTACGACGACACCCGTGCTCACTGCTGCGCGGGCGCGGCACCGCGAGCGGGCAGCACGACGCCCTGGACGGCGTCCTTGTTCGGCACGAGGTTCATGCCCACAACATCCCACACGCCGTACCGCGGGTTGACCCGCAGGCCGCTCTGGCCGAGGTACGGCTGCAGCAGCCGGGTGCCGACCGCGGTCAGCTGCGCGTCGGTCGGCTTCTGGGCTTCCTGGTCGGCCGGGACGGCCTTGTCGGTGCCGCGGGCGCGGATGAAGAAGACGAACCAGTCGGGGCTCTGCGGCTTCTGCGCCTGGAAGACGACGACGTGGTTCGTCTCGGTGCCGAAGAGCGCGGTCGACGCCAGGCCGACGTACTGGGCGGCGCTGAAGAGCTCGGCGGACTGGCCGGCGGAGTAGCCGCTGGGGCCGGGCATGCCGGTCTGCTGGGCCTGCTGGCCTTCCTTCTGCGCCTGCTGGACGACGCCCTGGACCTTGCCGGGGTCGTCGGCGAACTCCTTCGCGAGGTCGAAGGCGCGGGTGCGGGCGGCCTGGTCGTTGTCGGCGGTGGCGCTGATGCCGACGTAGTCCGCGCCGACGGACAGCTTCGGCAGCTGCTTCTGCGCGAGCTGCTGCTCGAGGACGACGTCGCTCGCGACCTCGTTGTGGTCACGCAGCTGCGAGACGATCTGGGTGAGCGCGACCTGGTCGCCCTGCCCGGTGTCGGCGACGGGCACGTTGCGCACCTGCGCGGCCAGACCGGCGACCTTCGCCTGGTCGGCGACGAGGTTTTCCGACTCGCTCGCGCGCACGGTCAGCTCGTGGATGACGGTCTGCCGGACGATCTCGCGGCCCAGCAGGTCGAGCTTGTGCTCGGCGGCGAGCTTGCGCGCGTACGGGTGGTCGCGGACGGCCTGGTCGATCATCGACTGCACGCTGTCCAGGGAAACCGACCGGTCGCCGACGATGACGGCGCTGCCGACCTGACTCGGACCGGAACCGCACCCGGCGAGCAGAAGAGCACCGGCAACGACCGCGACCAGCGCGCGAGGGCGCCCCATGATCCGCATCACAGGCCATACCCTCTCACATCATCGCCCCCGAAACGCAACACCCATGAGGTCGCGGCGGCGGTAATGTCGACATATGGACCATTGGCTGACCATCGAAGTGTTCGACGGGGAGCATTCGGCTTCGCTGTGGCGCCTGGAACGAGGGGACGCACTCACCGAAGCGGCGCTGACGAACGGCGCTGAGCAGTGGGTTTGGCACGAGCACCGCTGGGGTGTGGTGCTGGAGATCGAGTTCACGACGGAGGAGAGAAGGGACGCGTTCCGAGCGTTGCCGGTCGTGACGGCGGCCCTGGACGCGGTCCCGGACCCGGTGCGCGGGTTGCTGGTGTACCCGGGGCGGGGCGGAGGAGCGGGGTCCCGCAAGCCGCGACGGCCCCGGCCGCAGCCGATGTCGGGCGCCGGAGCGGTTCCGGTGCCGGTCGAGTCGGTGCGGATGGGGCTGGCGGAGGCTCTGCCGCCGATGTTCAGCGAAGTCGGGTAAGGAGCTCGCGCCAGGCGGGGGTGGAGGCGGTGAGGGTGCCGCCTTCACGGTCCTTGGTGTCCCGGATCAGGACCGGCCGATCGATGGCCACCTCGACACAATCGGCTTGACTGCTGTGGGTGCTCTTTCGCCATTTTTCGGGCATGTTCACTCCCGGGAGGTCTCGCGCGAGTCGGGTGATGAGCATGCGTGATTCTGCCTCATCGAGAGCGGTCTTCGCGAGCGCGCGGAGAATGCGGCGGTAAGCCGAAATTTCGCGGGGGTCCTCCAGATAGAGCGCGGAAACTTCACTCTCCAGATAGATCAACGGCCGGAACGAAGCCGACTCGACCAGCTGGAAGTCCCCGGCGAGCCCGGCATGCCCGCCGGTTGCCGGTACCACCCGGATCGTGGCGTTGTCGCGAACCTTCGCCAGTTGGTGGAGCTGGGCGCGCATCACCGCCGGAGTGGGGCCGACCGGCAGGCGCAGCGCGAATTCGTGGAGGTAGAACGTGAACCGCGACTGGGGGCGGGCGAGGATTGCTTGGCGGGACAGCCGGGTGAAGACCTGCTCATCCACCCGGTCGGGATCGGGTGGATTGCCCATTTCGTGCGCGAGCGACCGGGCGTAGTCAGCGGTCTGGAGCAAGCCCGGGATGACCACGCCGTGGAACGAAGAAATGGCGGTGGCCTGCTGCTCGTGCGCGATCAGGGTGCGGAGGTTTCCAGGGTTTTCGAGCAGGCCCGGCTTGCGCATCTCGTCGGCCAGGGCCATCAGCTCGTGGTATTCCGCACCCTTCACCCCCAGCACCGTCAGGAGCCTGGCCAGGTTCACCGGGTCCGGGCGGGCGCGGCCGCGGGTCACCGACGAAACCCACTGCGCACTCATCTCCAGGCGCCGGGACATTTCCCGGACTCCCCAGCCCTTCTCCGCCATCCTCTCGAGGAGCCGTTCCCCCAGCTGCCGGGCCCGGATGTTCGGCTCGCGATATTCCGCCATGCGCGGAACCTAAAACCTCCGCCGAGCGAAACCCAGGCGCCACAACGGAAAGTCCCCCGAAATGGCGCCGGTGTCCAACCCTCTTTACACGGCCGCAGGCTTCTTCGTCAGCTGGACCAGCAGTTTCGTGCACCACTCCAGCAGTTCTTCGTCCCGCAGCGTCGGCGCGCCGATCCGGCCGCCGGCCGGGCCTTCCGTCGGCTTGGGCACCGAGACCGTGTTCGTCACCGCCTTGAACACCGCCTTCGGGTACAGCCGCTTCAGGCGGACCATCTGCGAATCCAGCAGCGGCAGCGGCGCGAAGCGGATCGTGTTGCCCTGGACCGCCACTTCCGTCACGCCCGCCTCGCGGCACGTGTGCCGGAACCGCGCCACCGCCAGCAGCCTGTTCACCGGCGCCGGCGGCTGGCCGTAGCGGTCGATGAGCTCTTCGCGGACCGCGTCGAGCCCCTCCGTGTCCGGCGCCGCCGCGATCTTGCGGTACGCCTCCAGGCGCAGCCTCTCCCCCGGGACGTAGTCGTGCGGGATGTGGGCGTCGATCGGGAGGTCGACGCGGACTTCCGCCAATTCCTCCTCCTCCGCCGGCTCGGCGCCCGCGTGCCGGCGGAACGCGTCGACCGCCTCGCCGACCAACCGCACGTACAGGTCGAACCCGACGCCCGCGATGTGCCCCGACTGCTCCGCACCCAGGATGTTGCCCGCGCCGCGGATCTCGAGGTCCTTCATCGCGACCGCCATGCCCGCGCCGAGCTCGGTGTTCTGGGCGATCGTCGCCAGGCGGTCGTGCGCCGTCTCCGTCAGCGGCGCCTCCGGCGGGTACAGGAAGTACGCGTACCCGCGCTCGCGCCCGCGCCCGACCCGGCCGCGCAGCTGGTGCAGCTGGGCCAGCCCCAGCAGGTCACCGCGCTCGACCAGCAGCGTGTTGGCGTTCGAGATGTCCAGGCCGGTCTCGACGATCGTCGTGCAGACGAGCACGTCGTACTCGTTCTCCCAGAAGCCCTGGATGATCTTCTCGAGCTTTTCCTCGTTCATCTGGCCGTGCGCGGTGACGACCCGCGCCTCCGGCACCAGCTCGCGGATCCGCCGCGCCGCCTTCTCGATCGACGACACCCGGTTGTGGACGTAGAAGACCTGGCCGTCGCGGAGCAGCTCACGGCGGATCGCCGCGCCCACCTGCTTGTCGTCGTACGCGCCGACGTACGTCAGGATCGGGTGCCTGTCCTCCGGCGGGGTCAGGATCGTCGACATCTCGCGGATGCCCGCCAGCGACATCTCCAGGGTGCGCGGGATCGGTGTCGCCGACATCGTGAGGACGTCGACGTGCGTGCGCAGTGCCTTGATGTGTTCCTTGTGCTCGACGCCGAACCGCTGCTCCTCGTCGACGATCACCAGGCCGAGGTCCTTGTAGCGGATGCCGGTCTGCAGCAGGCGGTGCGTGCCGATGACGATGTCGACCTCGCCGCCGGCGAGCTGCTCGAGGATCGCGTCGGACTCCGCCTTGTTCGTGAAGCGGGACAGGCCCTTGATCGTCACCGGGAACGACCGCATGCGCTCGGTGAAGGTGTTCAGGTGCTGCTGGGCGAGCAGCGTCGTCGGCACCAGGACCGCGACCTGCTTGCCGTCCTGGACCGCCTTGAACGCCGCGCGCACGGCGATCTCCGTCTTGCCGTAGCCGACGTCACCGCAGATCACGCGGTCCATCGGGACGCCTCGCTCCATGTCCGCCTTGACCTCGTCGATCGCGGCGAGCTGGTCGTTGGTCTCGGTGAACGGGAAGGCGTCTTCCAGCTCGTGCTGCCACGGCGTGTCCGGCCCGAAGGCGTGCCCGGGCGCGGACTGGCGCGCCGCGTACAGCTGGACGAGCTCGGCGGCGATCTCCTTGACCGCCCTCTTGGCCTTGGCCTTGGTGTTCTTCCAGTCGGAGCCGCCCAGCTTGTTGAGCGTGGGCAGCTCGCCGCCGACGTACCGGGAGACCTCGTCGAGCTGGTCGGTGGGCACGAACAGCCGGTCGCCCGGGTGGCCGCGCTTCGAGGAGGCGTACTCCAGCAGCAGGTACTCGCGGGTGGCGCCGGCGACCGTCCGCTGGACCATTTCGACGAACCGGCCGATGCCGTGCTGGTCGTGCACCACGTAGTCGCCGGCCTTGAGCGCGAGCGGGTCGACCGCGTTGCGCCGCCGGGACGGCATCTTGGTGTTGAAGTCCTTTGTGGACGTTCCGGCGCCGGCACCGCGGCCGGTGAGGTCCGCTTCGCTGAGCACGACCAGCGCGCGCTCGGGCGAGACGAAGCCGTCGGTGAGGCCGCCGCAGGTGACCGTGACCATGCCCGCGGCCGGCGGCCCGGTGAGGCCGTCACCGGCCTGGGTGGCCGGGACTTCGGCGCTCGTGAGCTGCTCGACCGCGCGCGCCGCGGTGCCGTGGCCGGCGACGACGAGCACCGCCGTGCCGCCCGACGCGGTGTGGGCGCGCAGGTCCGCCGTCGCGCGCTCGATCTCCCCGCGGTAGGCGGGCGCGGCCTCGACCGAGACGCGGTAGACGTCGGGGTCTTCGCTGGTCAGCTGGGTGATCGTCCACCAGGCGCGCTTGGTGTCCTGCGCGTGGGAGGCGATCTCGTCGAGCCCGCGATAGGCGGACGCACCGAGGTCGATCGGGGCCTGCCCGCCCGCCGCGGCCGTCGTCCAGGAGGCTTCGAGGAACTCCTGGCCGGTGCGGACGAGGTCGGCGGCGCGGGCGCGGATCTTCTCGGGGTCGGTGAGCAGGACGTGGGTGCCGGCCGGCATCGCGTCGGTGAGCAGCTCCAGCTCGCCTTCGCAGAGCACCGGGATGAGGGCCTCCATGCCCTCGACGGGGATGCCGTCGGCGAGCTTGGTGAGCATCTCGGCCAGGTGCGCGTCGGCTTCGTAGGTCTTCGCCAGCTCCGCGGCCTTCTCCTTGACCGGCCGGGTCAGCAGCAGTTCCCGGCACGGCGGCGCGGTGACCCGCGGGATCTCGCCGGGCAGCGACCGCTGGTCGGAGACGGCGAACGCGCGGATCTCGCTGACCTCGTCACCCCAGAACTCCACCCGGACGGGGTGCTGCGCGGTGGGCCCGAACAGGTCGAGGATGCCGCCGCGGACGGCGAACTCGCCGCGCTTCTCGACCATGTCGACGCGGGTGTACGCGAGCTCGACGAGCCGTTCGAGGAGCTCTTCGAACGGCGTCTCCTCGCCGACGACCAGGTCGATGGGCTGCAGCGAGCCGAGCCCGGGCGCCATGGGCTGGATCAGGCTGCGGACGGTGGCGACGACCACGCGCAGCTCGTCATCGCCGGTCTTCAGCCGGTGCAGCACCTCGAGCCGCCGCCCGACGGTGTCCGCCCGCGGGGACAGGCGTTCGTGCGGGAGGGTCTCCCAGCTCGGGAAGTCGGCGACTCTGCCTTTGCCCAGGAGGGCGCTGAGCGACGCGGTCAGCTCGTCGGCCTCCCGCCCGGTGGCGGTGACGGCCAGTACGGGACGGCCGGCGCCGGTGTCGGCGGCAATGGCGGCCGCGACGAGCTGCCGGGCGGCAACCGGGCCCTGCAGCTCGAGCAGCGGCGCACCGGCGCGCTCGACCACGCCGCGCAGGGCCGGGTCGGGAAGGATGGCGGTGAGGAGTCCGGACAGTGGAGCGTCGGTCACGGTCCCAGCCTACGTGCCACCCCCGACAGGTTTCCGATCACGGCTGGTCGCGCAGCAGATTCACCACCTCGGCAACGCGCGGCAGCTGCTCGTCGAACACCTTCGGGTCAGTGCTCGCGATCCGCAGCAGGAAGTGCTCCGCACCCTCGTACTTCCGCAGCTCCGCCGCCACCTCGGCAGCACTGCCGGTGACCTGCATCTGGATCCCCTGGACGAACGCCGCCGGTCGGCCGTAGTTCCTCTCGCAGTACTCCTCCAACAGGGCCTGGCCGCGGACCGGATCGTCCTCGACCAGCACCGTCGCGAACAGCGCCGGCGTCACCGGGCGGGTCGCGGACGCCCGGATCGACGCCAGGCCCGAGCCGTAGTCCGCGGGGTTCGGCGGGTAGGGCAGCCAGCCGTCGTACAGGCGGCCGACGCGCTCCAGCGCTCCCGGCGTGTACGCCGCCAGCCACACCGGGGGGCCGCCCGCCCTGGCCGGGGCCGGGAACACCGGCAGGGAGTCGTGGTGCAGCACCGAGCCGTGGAACGAACCAGCGCCGCTCCAGATCGCCCGCCAAAGCGCCACGATGTCGTCCAGCCGGGCCCGGCGGCGCTCCCACGGCACTCCCGCGAACGCGAACTCCGGCTCGCTGCGCCCGGCGAACCCGGCGCCGACCGCCACCGTGACGCGGCCGCCGCTCAGCAGGTCGAGTGACAACAGCTGGTTGGCCGTCAGGATGGGGTTGCGCAGGGCCGGGAGCAGCGCCGCAGTCCCCAGGGTGACCCGCGAGGTCCGCGCGGCGAAGGCCGCGAGCATCGTCAAGGCGTCCAGCGGCGCCCGCGCGAGGGTGTCGCCCACCCAGACCGAGTCGAGGCCGAGCTCCTCCGCGGAGACGGCGGTGCCGACCAGCTCGGTTGCGGTCCGCCCGGCGTCGAGGATGGGCTGGTAGGTCGGGATGACCAGGCCGTAGTTCGTCATGGCCGTAGCGTCGCCGGAACCGGGGTATGCCCTCAATTCCCCGCGGGGAATGGACGCGCCGAGCAGGATGGACCCGTGGACTTCGGAACGGCGCTCAAGGACTGGCGCACCCGCCGTCGGATCAGCCAGCTCGACCTCGCCCTGCGCGCGGGCACGACCCAGCGGCACGTCAGCTTCATGGAGAGCGGCCGCTCGGTGCCCGGCCGCGGCATGGTGCTGCGCGTCGCCGAGTCCCTCGAGCTGCCCCTGCGCGAGCGAAACGGCCTGCTGCACGCCGCCGGCTACGCGCCGACGTACCCCGAAACGCGGCTCGACGACCCGGCGATCCGGCCGGTGCTCGACGGCCTGCGGCGGCTGCTCGACGGCCACCGCCCGTACCCGGCGATCGTCGTCGACCGCTACGGCGTGCTGGTCGCGGCGAACGACGGGTTCCGGCTGCTCACCGAGGGTGTCGCGCCGGAGCTGCTGCGCGAGCCTCTCGACACGCTGCGCCTGGCGTTGCACCCGCAGGGGATGGCGCCGCGCGTGGCCAACCTCGACGACTGGGCCCGGCACATCCTCGAACGCCTCCGCAACGACCTGGCCCGCACGCCGGACGAGCGGCTGGCCGCCCAGCTCGCCGAGCTGGAGGGGTACCTGCCACCCGCGGCCCCGCCCGGCCCGGAGCACCTGGGGTTCGCGGTCCCGGTCCGGCTGGCCACGTCGATCGGCGAGCTGCGGCTGATCACGGCGATCACGACGTTCGCGACCGCTGCCGACGTCACCGTGTCGGAGCTCAAGCTGGAGACGTTCCTGCCCGCGGACGCCGAGACCGCGGACCGCCTTCAGAGCAGCAGCGCCGTCGTGTGACCCGCCAGCAGCTCCGCGCCCGCCCACAGCACCGCCGCGCACACGCTGCCCGCCAAGAACCGCGGGTACGGCATCGCCGCCGAGCCCGCGACGCGGGGCACCAGCGTGCGGACGCCGGCCAGGCAGCGGCCCGCGATCACCGCCGGGACGCCGTAGCGCGCGACCGCCGTTTCCACCCGCCGCCACCCGTTCCGGTGGGACAACCGCGGTCCCCAGCGGCGCCCTTCGAGGTACGCGAGCTGGTCGCCCGAGACGGCCGCAGCGACCGCCACCAACCAAGCGAGCCCGAGGTCGAGCGTGCCCCGCTCGGCGAGGAAGCCCATCAGCAGCAGCGTCGACAACGTCGGCAGCACGACCCCCGGCAACAGGGCGGTTTCCGCCGTGATGACCAGCGCGCAGACCAGGTAGACGACCACCGCCGGCGCGTCAAGCAGGGGCCGCAGCAGGCTGGCCACGCCGAGGCCTCCCCACCGCCACCGGCAGCGCCGCGCGGTAGACGAACGCGGGCGGCAGATTGCCCCAAACGACCTTCGTGCGCTCCACGACGGCGAACCGGCTTCGCAGCAACGCGGCGAAGCGACGTGCAGGCGGCGTCCAGGCCGCGTGGGCGTACGCGAACGTCGTGAACCGCCCGTTCGAAGCCAGTGCCGCGATGACCGCGTCGAGGATGCGTTGCCGGCGGCCCGCGGGCATGGCCGTCCACGGCAGGCCGGAGACCACCACGTCGAAGCCGGTCCCGGTCGCCAGGTGTTCCGCCGAACCGGTGACGACCTCGACGCGGGGAAAGCGCTCGCTCAAGGCCGTCGCGAAACGCGGGTTGATCTCTACAGCCGTGAAGCGTGCTTCGGGGCCAAGCAGGGTGAGAACCGCTTCGGTGAACACGCCCGTGCCCGGGCCGAGCTCCGCGACGCACGACGCGCGTTCCAGGCCGAGGCCCGCCGTCATCTCTTCGGCCAGCCGCGACGAACTCGGCGCGATCGCGCCCGTCAGCACGGGGTGGCGAAGGAATTCCCTGGTGATCGACATGGCCCCGACGCTAGGAACGACCACGGTGGCCGCGAATCCGTTGCGTCGATCGGCTTGGTCCTCCCCCGGGAGGACTCCGATCGGACCGCGGGGATGACGACCCGAGCCGTTCCCGGCGCTACGTTCGACGCCATGGAGCGTCTCGTCGTGTGGGTGCGCCGGCACCGGTGGACGGTGGACCTGCCGCTGTACGGCGTCTTCGTCTTCCTCGCGCCGAGCTGGACGGGCCCGGAGCCGTGGATCGCGCGGGCGATCCCGCTGCTGTTCCTGCTCCCGCTGCTGGTGCGCCGCCGGTACCCGCGCACGGTCGCGGTGCTGACCATCGCCGGCGCGGCGGTGGTGTACTTCAACGAGATCTGGGCCTACGACCGCGGCCGCACCGAGCTGGCGATGGCGGTGGTGCTGTTCAACCTGGTGAAACGGCGGGACCGGGGGTTCGCCGCGGTGATCGCGGTGGCGATCGCCGTGCTCGGCACGCAGTGGTACGTCCTCTACGCGCCGGAGACGGCGAACCCGACCTTGGCCCTGGTCGGCATCCTGCCGCTGCACATCGCGGCGTGGGCGCTCGGCGAGTTCTTCCGCAAGCAGGAGGAACTCGCCGCCGAGGAGAAGAAGCGTGACGACGCCCAGACCCGCGCGGCGGTCGCGGAGGAGCGCACGCGGATCGCCCGCGAGCTGCACGACGTCCTGGCGCACAGCATCAGCGTGATCGTGCTGAACGCCGAAGGGGCCAAGCTGGCCCGCCACCGCGACCCGGCGGCGGTCGACCGCACGCTGGACACGATCGTCCACACGGGACGGGACGCGCTGGCCGAGCTCCGCCGGCTCCTCGAGGTCCTGCACGCCGGCCGCGCGGCTCGAAGCCCCCAGCCGACGCTCGCCGAGCTGCGGGAGCTGGTCGGGCAGTCCGGCCGCGAGGTCACCCTCGACGTGACCGGCGACCCGGGCGAGCTGCCCGCGAGCGCGGCGCTGCAGGCGTACCGGATAGTCCAGGAGGCACTGACCAACATGATCAAACACGCTCCTGCCGACGCCACCGCTCACGTCGGCGTCGCTTTCGAGCCGCCCGAGGTGCGGATCGAGGTGACGAACACGGGCGGCCACGCGCCACCGGCGGCGGCGCTGCCGTCCTCGGGTCGGGGGCTGGCCGGGATGCGCCAGCGGGTCGAGATGTACCACGGCGAGCTGACGACCGGGCCGCTGCCGGACGGCGGGTACCGGGTGCGCGCCAGCCTGGTGGTGACCCCGTGACCACCCGGATCCTGCTCTGCGACGACCAGCAGCTCGTCCGCGTCGGCCTGCGCATGATCGTCGAAAGCCAGGACGGCCTCTTCGCCGTCGTCGGCGAGGCCGCCAACGGCGAAGAGGCCGTCACCCTGGCCCGGGAGCTCCGGCCCGACCTCGTCCTGATGGACGTGCGGATGCCGGTCCTCGACGGCGTCGCCGCGACCGCGCGGATCTGCGCCGAGCTCCCCGACGTGCGCGTCCTCGTCATCACCACCTTCGACCTCGACGAATACGCCTACGCCGCCCTTCGCGGCGGGGCGAGCGGGTTCCTCGTCAAGGACGCACCGGCCGAGGAGATGCTGGTCGCGATCCGCGGCGTGCTGCGCGGCGACGCCATGGTCTCCCCCTCGGTCACGCGGCGGCTGCTCGACCGGTACCTCGCCGACGACCGCGATCCGGTCGACATCGCGAAGCTCGGGGTGCTGACCGAACGGGAGAAGGACGTCCTGGGCCTCGTCGCGCGCGGGCTGTCGAACACCGAAATCGCCGGGAAGCTGTACATCGGCGAGACGACGGTGAAGACGCACGTCGGGCGGGTGCTCGGCAAGCTGGGCCTGCGGGACCGGGTGCACGCCGTGGTCTTCGCCTATGAGTCCGGGCTGGTGCGGCCGGGTTCGTGAGCGCTTCGGCAGGACTCCGCCGGGTGACGCGCTCGGCGTCGAACGGCGATTTCACCGGTTGCTGGGAAGATGAGTCGTATGCGGCGTTCGCTGGGTCTCATCGGTGCGGTGTCCCTGCTGGTCCTGGGCTGTTCGGGGGCGGCGAGCGAGCCCGTGCAGAGCGTGCCGCCCGCCTCCTCGCCGGCCGCCGCCGGCGGGGCGTTCAAGGTCGAGACCGTGACCGCCGGGCTGGAGCACGGCTGGGACGTCGGCTTCCTGCCCGACGGCGGCATCCTCGTGCCGCAGCGGCCCGGGAAGCTCGCGCTGGTCCGCAACGGCCAGGCCACCGAGGTGCGCGCCGACTTCTCCGACGTCATGGTCAAGGGTGAAGGCGGCCTGCTCGGCATGGTCGTCAGCCCGGACTTCGCCACCAGCCGCGAGTTCATCACCTGCCAGGACCACCAGGAAGGCGGCAAGGCCGTCGACATCCGGCTGGTCACCTGGAAGCTGGCCGCCGACGGCGCGAGCGCGTCGAAGGTGAAGAACCTGCTCACCGGGCTGCCGGTGAACCCGAGCGGGCGGCACTCCGGCTGCCGCCCGACGTTCGCCCCGGACGGCGCGCTGCTCGTCGGCACGGGTGACACAGCGCGGGCGTCGATCGCGCAGGACCGCCACTCCCTCGGCGGCAAGGTGCTGCGGCTGGACGCGAAGACCGGGGAACCGTTGCCGGACAATCCGTTCATCGGCTCGAGCGACCCGCGCGAACGGCTGATCTACACCTACGGCCACCGCAACGTCCAGGGCGTGGCGATCCGGCCGGGCAGCGGCCAGGTGATCACCGCCGAGCACGGGCCGTCGTTCGACGACGAGGTGAACCTGCTGAAGCCGGGCGCGAACTACGGCTGGGACCCGTCGAAGGGCGGCACCGAGCCGGACTACGACGAGAGCGTGCCGATGACCGACCTCCAGCGCTTCCCGGACGCGGTGAGTCCACTGTGGACGTCCGGGAAGACGACCGAGGCGATCAGCGGCGACGCCTTCCTGACCGGTGACCGGTGGGGGAAGAACGACGGGGCACTGGTCGTGGTCGCGCTCAAGGGCCAGAAACTGCTGCTGTACCACCTGGACCCGGCGGGGAAGGTCCTCGACGTCACGCTGCCCCCGGAGTTCGACGACAAGTTCGGCAGGCTGCGCGCGGTCCGCAGCGGCCCGGACGGCGCGCTGTACGTGACCACCTCGGACGGCTCGGACGACAAGCTGCTGAAGGTCACGCCCGCCGGACCATGAGAAAGGCACGGCAACGGCGTGCCGTGGGCACTTCCGCACGGGGTGGCGGTTCGCGGAACATGGTGTGTACCAGAGCTTCCGCCCGCCCCCGACGCGTGTTGGACGCGGTCCGAAGAGTGCGTTCCCGCGGCAGCACCGCGCCGGTCCCCGGGCGCCATCGCCGACCTGGCGACCCGGGGACCGGCATCCATCAGGCCTTGCCGGCGCCGAGGGAACCCTTGAGCGCACCGAGCGCGGTGGTCACCGCCGACGTCGCGGCAGGCCAGTCGATGGCGTCGTTCCAGGACGCCATCACGGCGATGGCGTAGGTCCGGGACGTGGTCCGGACCAGGCCGGTGGTGTTGAGCACCCGCCGGCCCTCGGAGCTGCCCCAGCCCTGCTTCACCGCCCACGCCGTGCCCGGGAACGCGTGCGGGATCCCGAAGTGCTGGTCGAACCCGTCGACGGCGGTGCGCGGGGCGTTCTCCATCGCTTCGGTGAGGAACCCGCGTTCTGCTTCGGGCAGTTTCGCGGTGAGGTACCGGTAGACCGCGACGACGTCGGTGGGCGACATCCGGGTGGAGCCCCACTGGCCCGCGTCGGCCGGAGGCGTGGTGTGCGTGAGCCCCAGCTTCGCGACCTGCCGCCGGACGATTTCCGGGCCGCCGTTCTGCTGCCACAGGCGGCTGGCGACGTGGTCGTCGCTGGCGGCGAGCATGGTGCGGACGGCCGTCGCTTCGCTGCCCGTCGGCACTCCGGAGCGGTCGATCAGGTCGAGGGCGATGAGCAGCTTGACCACGGACGCGGCGGGCTGCGGCTGGTCGGCCTTCCAGCGCGTCTCGATGGCGCACGCGTCCAGGTCGACGATTTCGATCCCGACCCGGGGTTCGTTGCCCGTGTCCAGCAGCGCTTTCCGCGCTTCGGCCACGAGGTTCGCCTGCCTGCCCGCGGGAGCCGACGGCGGCGAAGCGCACCGGGCCTGCCAGCGGTCGCCCGCGGAGCCGCTGTTGACGGCGAACGCGATCAGCAGGCCGGCGACCACGATGACCACGGCCGTCCCGACGAGCAGTTTCGGGTTGTTCAGTCGTGCGAGCACGGTGCACCTCCGCCGGATCGGTGAGGGATCCGAAGCTATGGCGGAGGTGCGCCGCGGGTATCGCCCGATGAGCCAGGGTGTTCCGGCCGTCCGGCGGACAACCGGCGCGCGCATCGGCCGATCGGCCGATGCTCCGGTCCTATTTGCCCAGGTGAGCCCCACCGTTGACGTGCACGACCTGCCCGGTGACGTGCCCCGCGGCGGGGCTCGCCAAGAACGTCACGACGGCGACGACGTCTTCCGGTGTGCCGGGACGCTTGTTCATCGTGTTGCCGATCAGCCACTCGCGGCGCGAGTCGCTGAGCTGCCCGTGGAAGAACTCGGTCTCCCCGATCAGCCCCGGCGCGACGACGTTCGCGGTGATCCCGCGCGGCCCGAACTCCCGGGCCACGCTGACGTTCCAGCCTTCGACCGCAGCCTTCGCGGCGCCGTACGACCCGGCGCCGGTGTGCGCGGCGATCGAGCCGATGGTGATGATCCGCGCGCCGTCGGCGAGGCGGTCGCGCAGCGCGTGGGTCACCAGCGCCGCACTGACCACATTGGACTTCAGGTTCCGCTCGAACGCGGCCGCGAAGCCGGCCAGGCCGCTTTCGTCGCCGTCGAGGAAGTCCGTGTTGCCGCCGGCGTTGTTGACCAGGACGTCAACGCGGTCCGGCAGCTCGTCCAGAGCGGCTTCGACGGCGGCCGGATCGGCAGCGTCGAAGACGACGGGCCGCGCACCGGCGAGCGCCGCGGCTTCGGTGAGCACTTTTTCCCGGCGCCCGGTGATCGTGACGCGCTCGCCAGCCTGCGCGAAGGCCGCCGCCACGGCGTAGCCGATGCCCGTGCCGCCGCCCGTCACCACGATTTCCCTGTTGTTCCCCATGCGCTCGACCCTAGTGCCTAGGATCGGGGCATGAGCAAGATCGACCCGGCCACCTCCGCGCTCGTGCTGATCGACCTGCAGCAGCGGATCGTGGCCCTGCCCACGACGCCGTACCGCGGCGAAGAGGTCGTCGAGAAGGCCCTGCGGCTGCGGAAGGCGTTCCACGAGGCCGGAGCGCCGGTGGTGATCGTCAAGGTGTCGCGCGCGGACAACCCGCCGGGCAGCGAACTGGTCTTCGACACCGGTGAAGACAAGGTGGTCACGAAGTACACGATCGGCGGCTTCGCGGGCACGGACCTCGACGAGTTCCTGCGCGGCGCGGGCGTCCGCACGGTCGTCTTCGGCGGCATCGCCACGGAGTTCGGCGTCGAGTCGACACTGCGCGCGGCCTCGGACCACGGCTACGACACGATCGCGGTGTCGGACGCGATGACAGCGCTTTCCGACCTCTCCCACGAGAACGCGATCACGAAGATCTTCCCGAGGCTGGGCACGGTCCTGACGACCGACGAGGCCGTGGCGGCACTGGCGTGATCGACAAGATCGCCTGGATCCACCTGGTGGACGGCCGGATCCTCAGCACGCGCTCGCGCGGCAAGGACAAGTTCTACCTCCCGGGCGGCAAACGCGAGCCCGGCGAAACCGACGCCGAAACGCTGGTCCGCGAAATCCGCGAAGAACTCGGGGTGGAGATCTCGCTCGAGTCGATCGCGCCGGCCGGCACATTCGAGGGCCAAGCACACGGCCACACCGAGGGCACGATCGTCCGCACCACGGCATACTCGGCCGAGTACCGCGGGACACCCCAGGCGTGCGCGGAGATCGAAGAGATCGCATGGCTCACCTACGCGGACCGGCCGCGGGTTTCCCTGGTGGCACAGCAGATCTTCGACCACCTGCACGAAACCGGCCTGCTGCGGTGATCGACAAGATCGCCTGGATCCACCTGGTGGACGGCCGGATCCTCAGCACGCGCTCGCGCGGCAAGGACGTGTACTACCTTCCCGGAGGCAAGCGCGAGCCCGGCGAAACCGACCGGGACACGCTGGTCCGCGAAATCCGCGAGGAACTCG
Source organism: Amycolatopsis sp. Hca4 (assembly GCF_013364075.1). GTDB lineage: Bacteria > Actinomycetota > Actinomycetes > Mycobacteriales > Pseudonocardiaceae > Amycolatopsis. Next base: position 7,362,863 of record NZ_CP054925.1, on the reverse strand, counting down.
ACGTGGCGATCGTGCCGGAATCGGTCGCCGCCGCGGGGACGTTCGAAGCCCAGGCGGACGGCCACGCCGCGGGCACGCTGGTCCGGATGACCTGCTACACCGCCGGCTACCGCGGCACTCTGAAGGCGAGCAGCGAGATCGAAGAGATCGCGTGGCTCGGCTACGCCGACCGCGGGCGGGTTTCCGCGGTGGACCAGCTCATCTTCGACCACCTGCACCAGGCCGGGCAGTTGCGATGAGCGGCGCGTCCCGCGAAAACGCCCGGAACCCCACTCCGTAGTACAACTCCCGCGCCGGCGCCGCCTCGCCCATGCACACGACCGTCGCGTGCCGGGCGCCCGCCTCGGTCGCCAGCTTCATCCCGTGCAGCAGCATTGCCCGGGCCAGCCCTTTGCGCCGGTAGCCCGGGTGCGTGCCGACCGGCTCGAACTTGACCGTCTCGTTCACCTCGTCGAGCCACATGATCGTCGAGCACGCCATCGTCCCGTCCGGCGCCTCCACCAGGACGTGCAGGTCGGCGCGGTAGCCCGGGGCGCGCCGCAGGCTCTCGTACGACGCCACCGTGTACGACGTCGGCGTCCAGGCGTCCACGTGCGCCTGGACCACGGCCGCCACCGCGACCTCCGCCGCGGTGCGGACGGAGAACCCCTCCGGCAGCGAAGGTTCCTCCAGCTCATCCAGTTCACGCGAGTTGAGCTGCGACCACGCATCGGGCGCGTCGGGCTCGTAGCCGTGCGCGGCCCAGCGCTGCAAAGCAAAGGAATCCGCCGCCGCCGGGAGCAGCGTGCGTGTGACGCCGGGTGCCGTCTCCGCGTACCAGGCGATCACCTCGTCGAGCAGCTCCGCGTGGGCCGGGTGCACCTGGTAGGCCAGGTAAGCGTTCTCGATGTCCCGGACCGAGCCGTCGTTCCGGTGGACCCGGCGCGGCAGCTCGGCCCAGCCCCACGCGACCGGCTCACCGCCGGAGAACCACAGCCGGTGCTCGCCCTCGCCGCCCGTGCGGCCCCAGTTCCAGGCCAGCTCGCCGTACGACGCGTCGGCGTTGACCAGCTCCGGGTGGGTGGCGGTGATGCGCTGCGCCAGGCTCTGCATGTGCCGCAGCTTCGCGAACTCGGCCATACCCACCACTGTCGCAGAGCCGTCCAGCCGTTTACCCCAGCCGGAGCTTCGGCTTGTGCTCCAGGTGCGACAAGCCGTTCCACGCCAGGTTGACCAGGTGCGCCGCGACCTCGTCGCGCTTGGGCTTGCGCGCGTCCAGCCACCACTGGCCGGTCAGCGCCACCATGCCCACCAGTGCCTGCGCGTACAGCGCGGCCAGCTTCTCGTCGTAGCCGCGGGCCGCGAACTGCTGGGCCAGGATGTGCTCGACCTGGCTCGCGATGTCGTTCAGAACCGTGGAAAACGTCCCCGTCGAACTGGCCACCGGGGAGTCGCGGACCAGGATGCGGAACCCGTCGTGGGAATCCTCCACGTAGGACAGCAGGGCCGTCGCCGCCTGCTCCAGCATCGCGCGCGGGTGGCCGCCGTGGAGGGTCGAAACCATCCGGTCGAGCAGGAGCTGGGTTTCGCGGTCCACGACCACCGCGTAGATGCCTTCTTTGCCGCCGAAGTGCTCGTACACCACCGGTTTGGACACGTTGGCGCGGTGGGCGATCTCCTCGATCGACGTGCCGTCGAAGCCCTTCTCGGCGAACAGGGCCCGAGCCACGTTCAGCAACTGCTGGCGCCGCTCGGTCCCGGTCATCCGGACCCGGGTCACCGGGGCGGCCGGACGGGCCCCGGTGACCTGCTGCTCACGCTTCGAACGTCGTCTCCCCGCCATCGGGGCAGCCTACAGTGAGGCTTATTCTGCCGTCGGCCGCCGCACGGCCTTTGCCCTGACCAGAGGCTGTGCGGGCGGGCGGCGGCGGCCTAACCAGAATAAGCCTCAGACTAGGCTTTTTCCGTCGCGATACGGGCCAGGCGCTGCGGCGTCGGCCAGCGGACGTCGTGCACCCAGCCGAACTTCTCGAAGATCCAGATCAGCCGCGCGGAGATGTCGATCTGACCGCGCTTGACGCCGTGGCGCGCGGACGTCGGGTCGGCGTGGTGCAGGTTGTGCCACGACTCGCCGAAGGAGAAGATCGCCAGCGGCCAGAAGTTGGCCGACTTGTCGCGGGCGGCGAACGGGCGCTCCCCGATCATGTGGCAGATCGAGTTGACCGACCAGGTCACGTGGTGCAGCACGCAGATGCGGACCAGCCCGGCCCAGAAGAACGCCGTCACCGCGCCCCACAGCGACCACGAGATGAGCCCGCCCAGGATGGCCGGCAGCACCAGGCTGACCAGAGCCCACAGCCAGAACAGGTCGTCGACCTTCTTGATCGCCGGGTCCTTCACCAGGTCCGGCGCGAAGCGCTCGGCGTTGGTCTGGTCGCGCTCGAACAGCCAGCCCATGTGGGCGTGCCAGAAGCCCTTGGCGATGGCCCACGGCGAGGTGCCGAACGCCCACGGCGAGTGCGGGTCGCCGTCGCGGTCGGAGAACGCGTGGTGGCGGCGGTGGTCGGCGACCCAGGTGATCACCGGGCCCTGCAGGGCGATGCTGCCCGCGATGGCCATGAACACGCGCAGCCACTGCTTGGCCTTGAACGAGCCGTGCGTGAAGTAGCGGTGGTACGACACCGTGATGCCGAGCCCGCTGATGGCGTAGAACACCACGAAGATGGCGACGTCGACCCAGCTCAGCCCCCAGCCCCACGCGAACGGCACCGCGACCAGCAGGGCCACCAGCGGGGCGATCACGCCGAAGTAGACCGACAGCTGCACGCCGATGCCGCGCTTGCCGTCGATGACAGGTTTGGGCCCCTTGGGGGCCTCCGGCTCCCCGGTGGGCTGAGAGCGGTCGAGCGTGGCCGTCATACGCTTCACTTCTTCCTACACGGGCACGCCTGCTACCAAGGGCGCCCTAACCTACGATGCCGTAAGTTACGGTACAGGAGGTTCGGGCGGCTGGGGAGTGCCCGAACACACACACCGTCCCGGAGATCGGTTACCCGCCCGTGACGCGTCTAACGCATCCCCCGCGCGGACGACACCCGATCGTCGCTATCCTGACCAGGATCGATCCGCCGTAGTGTAATCGGCAGCACTTCAGATTTTGGTTCTGACAGTTCAGGTTCGAATCCTGGCGGCGGAGCAGCAGTAAGGACCGGAAACCCACGACACCGGGAGGTTGGCGCTGACCGACGAGGCGACCGACCCGGTGACGGCCAGGCGGCCCGCGCTGGCCGAGATGTCCGACGCCTGGATCGTCGGGCGCGCGCGGGAGCTCAACGCCGCGGTCCAGCGCCACGAGTACACCCAGCAGCTCGAGATCGTCGCGATGATGGACGAGCTGCTCGACGAGACCCAGCGGCGCGGCGAGCCCCTGCTGGTGGCCCAGCTGCTGCGCTCGTCGGCGCTGGCGCGGCTGGCCACGAAGGGCCTGGCCGCGGAGGCCGAGCCCCGGCTCGACGAGATGCTCGCGCACACCCGCCGCCACGGCATCGCCCTGCTGCGCGCCGACGCGCACGCCCTGCGCGGGCGCCGGCTGGTGATCGCCGCGCAGGAGGACGCCGCGCTCACCGAGATCGCCAGGGCGCTGGCCATCCTCGACGACTCGACCATCCCGGACCGCCAGGTCGGGCTGCGCAACTGGAACCGGCTGCTCTCCTCCACGCTGATCGACTGCTGGCTGGTGCTCAACCAGCTCGGCGTCTACGAAGCGGCCGAGGAGGTGATCGGCCGGGCCGCCGCGGCCATCCGCGAGAGCGCGAGCCCGCACGACATCGCCCTGCAGCTGATCAACCGGATCAAGATGCTGCTCGGCTGGGGCCTGCGGCTGGAGCGCATCGACGAGTACGACGAAAGCGCGGAGAAGTTCCGCACCGCGGCGTCGATGGGCGCGGCCGCCGAAGGCCCGTTCGCCGAGTCGCTGTTCCCGCGCAAGGCGAACATCGCGGCGATCGACCAGGTCGGCGTCCTGGCCGCGGCCCCGGCGCTGAACCAGCCGGGCGCCGAGCACATCGAGCGGCTGCAGAACCTCTACGGCGAGCGCGCGTTCGGGCACGACCGCGAGATCGTGGCGATCGCGCTGGCGCGCTGCCTGGACAAGGAGGGCCGCCGCGACGAGGCGCTGTCGGTCCTGCGCGAGACCCGCCAGTCGATCTCGGACGACACCTCGCAGCCGTCGATGCGGCTGAACATCGCCCGCGAACTGGCCCGGCTCGACACGACCCCGGACTACGCCTCGGGCGCGAGCGAGTCGCTGATCGACTACGCGCGGCGGCTGGAGTCGGAGATGTGGAGCCTGCGCGAGTCGCAGATCGCCACGCTGAACGCCCGCCGCGAGCACGAACGGCTGTCCGCCGAGCACGGCGCGATCACCCAGCAGGCGCTGCAGGACCCGCTCACCGGCCTGCCGAACCGGCGCGCGCTGGACGAGAAGCTGCGCCAGCTCGCCTCCTCGGCCGACGCGCAGCCGCTGGCGGTCGCGCTGGTCGACCTCGACGGCTTCAAGGGCGTCAACGACAAGCAGTCGCACGCCGAAGGCGACAACGTGCTGCGTGTCGTGGCGAGCACCCTTCGTGACGCCTTGCGCGGCGACGACCTGGTGGCGCGCTACGGCGGCGACGAGTTCATCGTGCTGCTCCCGGGCACGCCGGCGTCCGCGGCGAAGATGGCGCTCGGCCGCGCCGTGAAGTCCGTCTCCAACCTGCCGCACCACCTTTCGCACGGCGTCACGCTGTCGATCGGGCTGGTGTCGCTGCGCCCGCAGGAACGCGGCGAGCAGGTCCTCGCGCGCGCGGACGCGGCCATGTACCAGGCAAAACGCGGCGGCGGCAACCAGGTGGCGTCGGCGAACTCGATGGCCGCGGACCCGGCCGCCGCGTGGGCGGGCGAGGCCCCGCCCACCGACCCCGCGTGGGACGCCGAAGACCACGGTTAGGATCGGTGCCCGACAGAAGCCATCTTTTGGTAACCGTTGGGAGCGCCGTTGACCGGCCCGCTGAGCACGTTGATCCTGGCCGCGGGTGAAGGCACCCGCATGCGTTCCTCGACGCCCAAGGTGCTGCACCCGATCGCCGGGCGGCCCCTGGTCGAACACGCCGTCCGGGCCGCCGCCGGCCTGAACCCCGAACACCTCGTCGTGGTCGTCGGCCACGGCCGCGAGCTGGTCGGCGAACACCTCGCGCAGCTCGGCACCGCCCTCGGCCGCCCGGTCGGCACCGCGGTGCAGGACCAGCAGAAGGGCACCGGCCACGCCGTGTCCTGCGCGCTCGCGACGCTGCCCGCCGACGTCACCGGCACGGTGATCGTCAGCTACGGTGACGTCCCGCTGCTCGACACCACCACCCTGGCCGCGCTGCTCGACGAGCACACCGAGGCGAAGAACGCGGTCACCGTGCTCACCGCGGTGGTCGCCGACCCGGCAGGCTACGGCCGGATCGTGCGCGACAGCGCGGGCAAGGTCACCGGGATCGTCGAGCACAAGGACGCCACCCCGGAGCAGGCCGCGATCACCGAGATCAACTCGGGCGTCTACGCCTTCGACGCGGCCGTGCTGCGCGACGGCCTCTCGCGCCTCTCGACCGACAACGCACAGGGCGAGCTCTACCTCACCGACGTGCTCGGCATCGCGAACGGCGACGGGCTGCACGTCGGCGCGCTGGTCGTCGACGACCCGTGGCTGACCGAGGGCGTCAACGACCGCGTGCAGCTGTCGGTGCTCGGCGCCGAGCTCAACCGCCGGATCGTGCAACGCTGGCAGCGCGAGGGCGTCACCGTCGTCGACCCGGCGACGACCTGGATCGACGCTGGCGTGACGCTGGCCCGCGACGTCGTCATCGAGCCCGGCGTGCAGCTCAAGGGCACGACGTCGGTCGGCGAGGGCAGCACGGTCGGCCCGGACAGCACGCTGACGAACGTCTCCATCGGCGCGGGCGCCTCGGTCGTCCGCGTGCACGGCTCGGACTCGGAGCTCGGCGACGGCGTCAACGTCGGCCCGTTCACCTACCTGCGGCCGGGTACGAAGCTCGGCGTCAAGGCGAAGCTCGGCGCGTTCGTCGAGACGAAGGCGGCCGACATCGGCGCCGGGACGAAGGTGCCCCACCTGACCTACGTGGGTGACGCCACGATCGGCGAGCACAGCAACATCGGCTGTTCCAGCGTCTTCGTGAACTACGACGGCGTGAACAAGCACCGGACCGTTATCGGGTCGTATGTCCGGTTGGGCGCGGACAACACCTTCGTCGCCCCGGTGCACATCGGTGACGGCGCTTACAGTGGTGCAGGTGCCGTGATCCGCGAAGACGTCCCGCCAGGCACACTCGCGGTGTCGGCGCCACCCCAGCGCAACATCGAAGGCTGGGCGATCCGGCGCCGGCCGGGTACGCCCGCGGCGGAGGCGGCCCAGGCCGCCCTCGACGCCGATTCAGCAGCAGCAGGAACCGACGGGGAGTCGCCAGCATGAGTCCGAAGCAAGGGACGCCGAAGAAGAACCTGATGCTCTTCTCCGGCCGCGCGCACACGGAGCTCGCCGAAGAGGTCGCCAAGCACCTCAACGTGACGATCACCCCGCAGACGGCGCACACGTTCGCCAACGGCGAGCTGTTCGTCCGGTTCGAGGAGTCCGTCCGCGGGACCGACGCCTTCGTCATCCAGGCGCACACCACGCCCATCAACGAGTACGTGATGGAGCAGCTGATCATGGTGGACGCGCTCAAGCGGGCGAGCGCGAAGCGGATCACCGTGGTGATGCCGTTCTACCCGTACGCGCGCCAGGACAAGAAGCACAAGGGCCGCGAGCCGATCTCCGCGCGGCTGATCGCGGACCTGTTCAAGACCGCGGGCGCCGACCGGATCATGACCGTCGACCTGCACACCGCGCAGATCCAGGGCTTCTTCGACGGCCCGGTCGACCACCTGATGGCGCAGACCGTGCTGGCCGACCACATCAAGGCCACCTACGGCGACGCGGACATCACGGTCGTCTCCCCGGACTCGGGCCGCGTGCGGCTGGCCGAGAAGTGGGCCGCCCAGCTCGGCGACCGCCCGATCGCGTTCATCCACAAGACGCGTGACCCGGACAAGCCCAACCAGGCGGTGGCCAACCGCGTGGTCGGCAAGGTCGAGGGCAAGCTCTGCGTGCTGATCGACGACATGATCGACACCGGCGGCACGATCGTGAAGGCCACCGAGGCCCTGATCGAAGAGGGCGCGGCCGACGTCGTCATCGCGACGACGCACGGGATCCTGTCCGACCCGGCCACCCAGCGGCTCTCCTCCTGCAAGGCGCGCGAAGTCATCGTGACGAACTCGCTGCCGATCCCGGAGGAGAAGCGGTTCCCGGGCCTGACCGTGCTGTCGATCGCCCCGATGCTGGCCGAAGCCATCCAGCAGGTCTTCGAAGACGGCTCGGTGACGTCCCTCTTCGACGGCAACGCCTGAGGTTCCCTTCCGCCGGGCGCGAACTCCGCGCCCGGCGGGGGTTCCCGGCACTAGCGTCCCCGGCATGGGGAAGTTCAAGTTCGGCGTCAGCCTCCGGGAAACCGGCGGCCGGGACGCCTGGATCGCCAAGTGCCGCCGGGCCGAAGAGCTCGGCTACGACGTCATCACCGTGCCCGACCACCTCGGCACCGGCCGGTTCGCGCCGTTCCCGGTGCTGGCCATGGCGGCCGCCGTCACCGAGCGGCCGCGGCTGGGCACGCTGGTGTCCAATGTGCCCTTCTACAACCTCGCCCTCTTCGCGCGCGAAGCCTCTTCGACGGCCGCGTTGCTCGACGGCCGCCTCGACCTCGGGCTCGGCGCCGGGCACATGAAGAGCGAGTTCGACGCCGCCGGCCTGCCGTGGCAGAAGGCCGCCGAGCGCATCGCCTACCTCGGCGAGAGCCTCGGCTACCTGCGGAAACACTTCGAGGACGAGGGCATCGAGCACCCGCGGCTGCTCATCGCGGGCAACAGCGACGGCGTCCTGGACCTGGCCGCGGAGCACGCCGACATCGTCGGGTTCGGCGGCCTGCGGCAGCAGCCCGGCAAGCCACCGGGCACCTTCAAGCTGGACAACGCCGAAGCGATGGACGAGCGCGTCGCCCACTTCCGCGCGAAGACCGGCCGCGATGTCGAGCACAACATGCTGGTCCAGCACGTCGAGATCACCGGCGACCGTCTTGCCGCCGCCGAAGCGTGGCACGAGAAGACCGAGCGCAGCGCCGTCCCGGACGCCCGGGAGCTCCTCGACGCGCCCCAGTTGCTGCTGGGCACGGTCGAGGAGATCGCCGGGCAGCTGGAAAACCGGCGCGAGCGGTACGGCTTCTCGTACCTCACGGTGTTCGAGCAGTACCTCGAAACCTTCGCGCCGGTGATCCGGGAACTTTAGTAAGCGACGGTGAACCGGGCCCGGCGGTGCTTCGGCTGCTCGATCTCGTCGACGTAGGCGATCGCGAAGTCGTCGCCGCCGATGTGCGAGCGGCCGTTCTCGTCGGTCAGCAGGACGTCGCCACCGACCCGGAACTCGCCACGGCGCTCACCGGGGGTCCAGGCACCGAACTCGGCGGCCGGGCTGACGTAGAACCAGTCGACGTTCTCGGGCTGCTCGCGCAGCAGCCCGAGGACCTCGGCGTGGTTGCCGGCCTCCTCCTTGTACTCGGCCGGAAACTCCGGGGTGTCGAACAGCCGCGGGCCGCCCTCGGCCACGTGCAGGCTGGCCGCCCCGCCGACGAACGACAGCCGGGCCCCGTACTCGCTCGCGATCCGCGCCAGCGCCGGGACGGCGTCGATCAGCTTCTCGCCGTCGAGCTCCCGGGCCGGGGTGGCGACCACGATGACGTCGGCGTCCTTGGCGAGCTGCGCGACGAACTCTTCGTCGTGCAGCGAGCCCTGCACCGCTTCGACGCCTTCGGGCACCGAACCCGCGTGGCGCGCGACCCCGACGACGTCGTGCCCGCGGCGCAGCGCCTCCGCGCCGATGCGGCTCCCGGCGTACCCGGTTCCCCCGAAAATGACCAGCTTGGCCATGTCTGATTCTCCGTTCGTTTCGGCTGTCCGCAGCCGATGCTAGGAACGGAAGATCACCTACTTCAACGGAAGCAACACACCTGGGGGTAGGTGCCCAGGTCAGCCGCCCAGGCCGGCGAACTCCGCGGCCACCTTCTGCTTCACGGCGTTGACGTCCAGGCCCGCGCGGACCTCCGCCGTGGCGTTCGGCTTGGAGAGCACCTGGTAACTGGCCGTGCGGTTGGGCAGCTTGAACTTCACCGCGCAGGAGAGCTGGATCGTCTTGTACGGCTCCGCGTCCCCGGCCGCCGTGCACGTCTGCGCACCGAGCGACTCGGCGCTGACCTCGACCGAGAGGGTGATGTGGACGACGCTCTTCTCCCCCGACGCCGGCGTGCCGACGACGCTGTTGGAGACGTCGACCGTCGTCGTGCAGGAGCCGACGAAGTCCTTGCAGTCGAGCTTGTCGTTGGTGACGACGGCGCTGGCCTGCACCAGCCCCTCGAACGGCTGGCCCAGCCCGCCGACCGCGGTGTCGAGATCGGTGTGGAACGCCTTGACCGCGTCGCCGGTGAGCGCGGTGACGCCGAACTCGGCGCCGTACTTCGGCCCGTTCTGCGGGTCGAGCAGGGCCGGGGCGAAGCTGACGACGCGGTTCGGCTTGGCCGTCGTCACGCGCAGCACGCTCGGGGCCGCGCCCAGCTGGTAGACCTCGGTGCCATCGGGCAGCTTCTCGGTGACCGGCTCGCCCATCCGGTCGAGCCCGGACAGTGCCTTGCGCAGGCCTTCGGCGAGGGCGGGCGGCGAGAAGCGGGCCGCCGGGTCGAAGGGCAGTTCGGAGCCGAGCGAACGCACCCAGCTGGTGCCGAACTGCGTGCCCTCGTCGATGGCGTGCGCCTTCCAGTAGTCGGCGTCGGCCTGCAGGAAGAACTGGTTCGCGGCCACCGTGACCTGGACGAACCGGCCTTCCAGCGGCAGGCCCCCGACGGCGTACCCGCCGCGGGTGATCCGGAACTGCTGCTCGGCGCCCTTCACCGTGGACTTCAGCGCGACCGCCGGCGCCTGGCCCAGCGCGGTCAGTGCCGCTTCGACCGCGGTGCGCTGCTGCGCGCGCCGGTCGGCCGTCGCCTGGTCGGCCGCGGAGACCCCGGCGGTCCCGGCCACGGCCACCTGGCAGCCGGCCAGCACTCCACCCAGCAGCAGCACCGCCGCCACCCTGCTCCACCGAGCGCGCATTCCCGCCCCCTGCTCTCCCGCTACCGAGCACACCTCGGCCGGCGTCGATCCGCCACCGGATTTGTGTCGTCACGTACCGGGGTTCCAGGAGGGTTCTAGCCTGGCCCGGGCACCCGCCGCAACCCACCGTGATGAGGTTGGTTTACACTCTTGAAGTTGTCTCGGCGAGGCGGGGCCCTTCTGGGGTGCCCGGCGTGATCGACGCGGCGGCTCGAGTAGCCCCCGTCGTCGTGCACGCCCGGAAACTCGCCGCCGAAACTTCCTTGAACAGAACACACACCGGCTTCCCCCGCCGCAGCATGCTGTCTTGATTTGAAGGAGTGCCACACCGTGTCCGAGGTACGTCTGTCCGTCGAGCCGCGCACCGAGTTCGGCAAGGGCGCCGCGCGTCGCACGCGTCGCGCCGGCAAGATCCCCGCCGTGCTGTACGGCCACGGCTCGGACCCGCGGCACTTCGCGCTGCCGGCCATCGAGTTCGCCCGCGTCGTGCGCGAGAACGGCTCGAACGCCGTCATCACCCTGGACCTGGAGGGCGCCAGCGAGCTGGCCCTGACCAAGACCATCGTGGTGCACCCGCTGAAGAACTACATCGAGCACGTCGACCTGCTGGTCGTCAAGCGCGGCGAGAAGGTCACCGTCGACGTCCCGGTCGTCGTCTCCGGCACCCCCGGCCCCGGCGGCCTGGTCAACCAGGACGTCGACACCCTGCAGGTCGAGGTCGAGGCGCTGCACATCCCGGAGCAGGTCGAGGTCTCGATCGAGGGCCTCGAGGTCGGCACCCAGATCCTGGCCGGCCAGATCGAGCTGCCCCAGGGCGCGACCCTGGTCACCGACCCGGAGTCGCTCGTCGTGGCCGTCAACGAGCCGCAGCGCGAAGAGACCGACGAAGACGCCGAAGCTGGCGAAGAGTCGGCCGAAGCCGCCGAATAGCATCACCGTATGACGGAAGACCTGCCCGGGGCCGGCGAGCTTGTTTTGCTCGCCGGCCTTGGCAATCCAGGACCCCAATACGCCGGAAACCGGCACAATGTCGGGTTCATGGTGCTGGACGAGCTCGCCGCCCGGGTCGGCGGCAAGTTCAAGGCGCACAAGACCGGCGGTGAGGTCCTCGAAGGCCGGCTGGCCGGCCGCCGCGTGGTGCTGGTGAAGCCGCGCTCGTACATGAACCTCTCCGGCGGCCCGGTGGTCGGCGCAGCGAAGTTCTACAAAGTCCCGCCGTCCGGCGTGGTCGTGGTGCACGATGAGCTCGACGTGGACTTCGGTGCGCTGAAGCTCAAGTTCGGTGGCGGCGACAACGGGCACAACGGGCTCCGGTCGATCACGAAGTCGCTGGGCACCCGCGCCTACTACCGGGTGCGGTTCGGCATCGGCCGCCCGCCCGGCCGCCAGGACCCGGCGGACTTCGTGCTGAAGGACTTCTCGACCGTCGAGCGCAAGGAACTCCCGCTGGAGGTGGATCGGTGCGCGGACGCGACCGAAGCGCTGATCGGCACCGGCCTCGCGGCCGCGCAGAACGCCTTCCACGCGGGCTGACATGGGTGGCGAGGTGAAGCCATGACCCCCGACGAAGTCCGGGCGATCGCCTTCGGCAAACCCCGGTTCGGCCGGCGCGGCTACAACGAGGACGAGGTGGACGCCTTCCTCGACCTCATCGCCGAGGCACTGGCCGGGCGCAACATCCTGACGCCGGACGACATCCACTACGTCGAGTTCACGATCATGCCGGTCGGCATGCGCAGCTACGACCAGGCCCAGGTCGACCTGTTCCTCGACGAAGCCGAAGCGGCGCTGGTCGAGCTCCGCAACCCGCGGCCGGTGGTCGTCGAGGAGGAGCCGCAGCGGCCGCAGGGCACCCGGAAGTGGTTCGGGCGCAGCTGACGTTCCGCGTCACCCTGTGAACCCGGTTACACAGCGCTCGGTAGCGCGGACTCACCCGAAGGCGGGCGTGCGGCCGCCCGTGGGGGTGAGGTTGGGGTTCCGCCCTTTCGGGGAGGCTGTCCGCGGGTTAGGACGGTGTACGGGAGTTTTCGCACCCGCCCAACCCGGAATCGGAGAGTTCCATGTCGTTCACCGCCGAAGACCTCGCCGAGGTCACCTTCGGTAACGCCCCGATCGGCCGCCGTGGCTACGCGAAGGATGAGGTCGACGCGTTCATCCGGCGGATCGCCAAGACGCTCACCGACGAGGACGACCTGACCGCGGCCGAAGTGCACCACGTGATGTTCGCCAAGCCCCTGATCGGCAAGCGCGGCTACGACGAACGCGAAGTCGACGAGTTCCTGGACGTGGTGGAGGACCAGCTGGCCAGCCGTACCGGCCAGGCCCCGGACCTGCCGGGGGCACGGACGTCGACCGAGGCCACGGCTGAGCGGGCTACCCCGCCCACCATCCGGGCGGTGCGCGTCCAGCAACGCTGACCGTTCCGGCGGCGGGTCGTCGAGCCCCGCCGCCGGAGTACGTCAGGCGTCGGCGTTCTTCGAGATCTTGTCCGCGAACTGGACCGCCGTCGCCGCGCGCTTCACCTTGCCCGACGGTGTCTTCGGCAGGCTGCCCGCCGGGAGCACCACCACCGCGTACGGCCGCATGTCGACGGCGTCGCGGACCCGGGCCGAGACCTGCTTCATCAGGTTCTTCTCGGCCTCGGCGTCGCCCGCCAGCTTCGACTCCACCACCACCGCGAACCGCTCGCGGCGGCTGCCCGCGTCCAGCCGGACCGCCACCGCGTTGCCCGCGCGGACGCCCTCGACCGACGTTGCCGCGCGCTCGATGTCCGTCGGGTACAGGTTGCGGCCGCCCATGATGATGACGTCCTTGCGGCGGCCGCAGATGACGATCTGGCCGTCGACCAGGTAACCCAGGTCCCCGGTGTTCAGCCACCCGTCCTCGTCCTGCGTCGCGACCGGGCCGTCCATCGTGAGGTAGCCGGGCGTCACGGCCTCGCCGCGCAGCCGGATTTCGCCGACCTGGCGCTCACGCAGCCGCGCGCCCGTCTCGTCGACGATCTCCGCCTCGAGCCCGTCGAGGGGCCGGCCGAGCAGCGCGAACGACCGGACGCCGTCGGTGCCGCGCCGCGGGTCGTCCTCGGGGACCGGCACCGCTCGGTTCTCCGCCTCCAGCGCGTCGGCTTCGACGACGTCGAGGGTGAGGCCGGTGAACAGCGGTGCGAACGACACCGCGAGCGTCGCTTCCGCCATGCCGTAGGCCGGGAAGACGCACTCGGCGGGCATCTTGAACCGCGCGCCGGCGTCCACAAAGGTCTGGACGGCGGACTCGTCGATGGGCTCGGCGCCGTTCAGCGCGATGCGCAGTTTCGAAAGGTCGAAAGCGTCGTCTTCGTCGACGCGGGCCATCCGGCGCCCGACGATCGCGTACGCGAAGTTCGGCGCCGCCGTCGTGGTGCCGCCGTACTTGGTGATCAGCTGCGGCCAGATCAGCGGCCCGGAGAGGAACTCGACCGGCGTGATCTTGACCAGCTCGACGCCGAAGGTCATCGGCACGGTCAGGAAGCCGACCATCCCCATGTCGTGGAACGTCGGCAGCCAGGACACCATCACGTCGACGTCGAAGTCGAACTCCGCGCGCTCGACCATGGCCTTGACGTTGGAGTACAGGTTCCCGTAGGTGATCCGCACGGCCTTCGGGTCGGCGGTCGAGCCGCTGGTGAGCTGCAGGAGCGCGGTGTCGCCCTCGTCGGTGGTGACGACGTCGGCGAGCGGCTCGGCTCCGGCGAGCTCGGTGATGAGCTTGTACCCGATGCCCTTCTGCTCCAGCACCGGCGCGAGCTGGTCGAACGGCTCGCCCAGCAGCACGAGCTCGGAGCCGATCATCCCGAGCACCCGCACGGTGTCCTCGGCCCACTCGGCGAGATCGGTGCGCGGGGTCGGCTGGTGCAGCATGGTGACGCTGCCCCCGGCCAGCCACACGGCCTGCACGGTCGGCGCGATCAGCACGGGTGCGGCGGCGAGCACGCCGACGGCGGTTCCCGGCCGGAACCCCGCGGCGACGAGCCCACCGGCGATCCGCCGGGCTTCTTCGTGCACCTCGCTCCAGGTCCGCCGAACCGGCTCCTTCGGCTCCCCGGTGACCATGCCCCGCTGCTGACCCCGCCCCGTCGCGGTGGCGACCAGCGTGTCCACGAACCTGCTCATAGCCGGAACATTACTGTCTCGGCGTCAACATCCGCCGATCAACGGGAAAACTCCCCCGGCCAGGCGGGAAGCGCGTTCACTCCAGCAGCTCGGACGTCTCCAGCCAGCGGCCCTCGACGTCCTCGATCTCGCCCTGCACGCCCTTCAGCTCCGCGTTCAGCTCCATCAGCTTCGCCGGGTCCGTGGCCGCGGCCAGCAGGGACGCGTGGAGCTTCTCCTCCTTCGCGTGCAGCTGGTCGAGCTTGCGCTCCAGCCGCCCCAGTTCCTTCTGGGCCGCGCGCAGGTCCGCCGCCGACTTCTTCGCCTCGGCTTTCGCCACCGAAGGTGCCGGACCCGCGGCCGGAAGAGCCGCCGCCCGGCGGTTCAGGTACTCCTCGATGCCGCCCGGGAGGTGGGTGATGCGGCCGTCGCCGAACAGGGCGACGATCGTGTCGCAGACGCGTTCCACCAGGTAGCGGTCGTGGGAGACCACCACCATCGTGCCCGGCCAGCCGTCGAGGAGGTCCTCGAGCTGCTGGAGGGTGTCGATGTCCAGGTCGTTCGTCGGCTCGTCGAGCAGCAGGACGTTCGGCTCGGCCATCAGCAGCCGGCACAGCTGGAGCCGGCGCCGCTCGCCGCCGGACAGGTCCGCCACCGGGGTCCACTGGCGGGCCTGCGGGAAGCCGAGCTTCTCGCCCAGCTGCGACGCCGTCATCTCCTGCTTGCCGAACACCACGCGCCCGGCCACCTGCTCGATCGCCTGCAGCACGCGCAGGTCGCCGGGCAGGTCGTCTAGCTCCTGGCGCAGGTGCGCGAGCGCCACCGTCTTGCCCTGGATCCGGCGGCCGGTCGAGCCCTCGACGTCGCCGCCGAGCAGCTTCAGCAGCGACGTCTTGCCCGAGCCGTTCACCCCGACCAGCCCGATCCGGTCGCCCGGCCCGACCCGCCAGGTGACGTGGTCGAGCAGCGTCCGGTCGCCGACCTGGTACGTCGTGTCTTCCAGCTCCAGCACGGTCTTCCCCAGCCGCCGCTTCGCGAACGCCTGCAGCTCCACGGAGTCACGCGGCGGCGGGACGTCGGCGATCAGCGCTTCGGCCGCCTCGACCCGGTAGCGCGGCTTCGACGAGCGCGCCTGCGGGCCGCGGCGCAGCCAGGCGAGCTCCTTGCGGGCCAGGTTCTGCCGCTTCTCCTCGGCTGTCGCGGCCAGCCGCGCGCGCTCGGCGCGGGCGAAGATCCAGTCGGCGTAACCACCTTCGTACTGCTCGACGCGGCCGTTCGCGACCTCCCAGGTCAGCGTCGCGACGGTGTCGAGGAACCACCGGTCGTGCGTGACGACCACGACGGCGACCTTCCGGGCCAGCAGGTGGTCGGCGAGCCAGCGGACACCTTCGACGTCCAGGTGGTTGGTCGGCTCGTCGAGCACGATGAGGTCGAGTTCCCCGGTCAGCGCGGCGGCCAGGGAGACCCGGCGCCGCTCACCACCGGAGAGGTTCGCCGTCGGCGTGTCCAGGCCGATCGCGGTGATCCCGAGTCCGTCCACAATAGATCGAACACGGGCGTCGGCGGCCCATTCGTGCTCGGCGCCGTAGCGTTCGAGCACGACGTCGCCGACCGTGCTGCCGTCCGGGAGTTCCGTGCGCTGGGTGACCACGGCCATCCGCAGGTCACGCACGTGACTGACCCGGCCGGAGTCCGGTTCGGACAGTCCGGAAAGGACTTCCAGCAGCGTGGTCTTGCCACCACCGTTGAGACCGACGACGCCGATGCGCTGCCCGGCCGCGATGCCGAGGGAGACGCCGTCCAGGAGCGGGCGAACCCCGTAGGACTTGCTCACCGCCTCCAGGTTGACCAGGTTGGCCATCCGCTCAGCCGATCCTTTCCACTGTCTTGAACCGGGGCACGACGGTCCCGGTGAAATGGGGATTTCTCAGCGCGGGCACCGCTTCGACCACAGGGGAAGCGCACCGGCGCGAGGACGACGAGCCAGCTCCGGTCCCGGAAAGACACCGCGGCTCATCGGTTCCGTGTACAACGCGAGACCGACGGGATCGTATTCCCGGGAACGCGAACTCGGCGTGCTTCATGCGTGCACCCGCGGCGGGGCCGGCCGCGGCGCGTCGTCCCCGCCGACCACCCTGGCTCCCGGGACCGGGCCGTGGGCCACGCGGACCGTCCGGCACACGCCCGCGCCCGACAGCTCGGCCGCGACCTCCACCGCCGACTGCCCGTCTTCGCAGAGGAACGCGCACGTCGGGCCGGAACCCGACACCGTGCCCGCGAGCGCACCCGCGTTCACCCCCGCCCGGAGCGTGCGGCGCAGGTCCGGCCGCAGCGAGACCGCCGCCGCCTGGAGGTCGTTGCCCAGCAGCAGGGCCAGCTGACGCGGGTCGCCCGAGGCCAGTGCCTCGACCACCGGTGTGTGCGAGCCGATCCGGGGCGGGTTGCCCGCCGCGCGCAGGCGGTCCAGCTCGCCGAACACCTTCGGCGTCGACAGCCCTTCGGCGGCGAAGGCCAGTACCCAGTGGAACGTGTGCCGCGACAGCACCGGGACCAGCTGCTCGCCGCGGCCGGTGCCCAGCGCGGTGCCGCCGTAGAGCGCGAAGGGGACGTCGCTGCCCAGGCCGGCGGCGATCTCCGCCAGCTCGTCGCGCGTGACGTCGAGGTTCCACAGGGAAGCCAGCCCGACCAGCGTCGCCGCCGCGTCGGCGCTGCCGCCCGCCATGCCGCCTGCCACCGGGATGCCCTTGCGCAGCACCACCCTGACCTTCGGCTCGCCGGTGCGTCCGACGTGCGCGGCCAGCGCTTCGACGGCCCGCCAGGCCAGGTTTTCCGGGCCGGTCGGCACCGAGCCCTCCCCTTCGCCGTAGACCTCGATGCCGGGCTCTTCGGTGACCGCGACGGTCACCTCGTCGGTCAGCGACAGCGCCTGGAACACGGTGACCAGCTCGTGGTAACCGTCTTCCCGCAGGTCGTCGACCGAAAGGTGCAGGTTGACCTTGGCCGGGACCCGGACGGTGACTGGGGGCGGAACTACAGCGAGCACCCGACCAGCCTACGTGCCCGCGGAAACGCCCCGATGCGACGTGCGCATCGGGGCGTTCCGGGACCACGATCAGGCAGCCGCGACACCCTGCGGGCCACGCGCGGTGTGCGTGACGTGCCCGCCGCGCTCGGCGACCCAGGCCAGCGCCGCGTCGGCCCGCTCACCGCGGACACCCAGGCGGAACCGGCCGACCGGTGTGTCGCCGATGCGGGTCAGGCCGCCGCCGATGGTGGCGAACTCGACGTCGAAGCGGCCCGCCGCCTCGGGCAGCAGCGCGCCCACCGAAGCGAAGCCGATCAGCACGACGTCGGCCGAGCGGTCGTAGCGCGCCGCCTGCGAGCGGGTCGTCTCGATGGCCGGCAGCAGCGCCTGCGCGGTGCGGCTGCCCGGGTTCGAGATCAGGTCGAGCACCGAGCCGCGCTCGATGACGATGCCGTCCTCCAGCACCGCGACGTCGTCGCAGACCCGGCGGACCACGCCGGCGTCCGGCGTCGTGATGACGACCGTGGTGCCGAGCTCGGAGCGGGCCCGGTCGAGGACGGCGAGCACCGCGCCGGCCTCCTCCGGGTCGACGCCGGCGGTCGGGTCGTCGGCGAGCAGCACGGCGGGGGCCGCCGCGAGCGCCTTCGCGACCGCGACGCGGCGGAGCTGACCGGCGGACAGCTCGCCGGGTCGCTGCGCGGCGCGCTGGGTCAGGCCGACGAGGTCGAGCAGCGAGCCGACCCGGCTGCGGCGCTGCGGGCCGTCGACGCCGAGCTGCTCCAGCGGCGAAGCGATGTTGCCGGCGATGGTGCGCTCGGCGATCAGCTCCGGCTTCGTCGAGACGACGCCGAGCTGACGGCGGATTTCGCGGAGCCGGCGGCCGTCGAGGGTGCCGGTGTTCAGGCCGTCGAGGCGGACGACGCCACGGTCGGGACGCTCCTGCAGGGCGATGCACCGGGCGAGGACGGACTTGCCGGACCCGGCCGGGCCGACCACGCCGAACAGCGAGCCGGCCTGGACGTCGACGCTCACGTCCCGCAGGGCGACGACCGAGTTTCCGTTGGTGGCAAAGGATTTGGACAGGTTTTCGACGGTGATCACGAAGGCTCCAGAAAACGGGGTGCAGGCAGCGCGCAGCACCCGGCCGCAAGCGAGTTCCGTCCTATGAGGACGGTGCATGAAGAAGAGGTGGACCGGCTACGACAAGCTCAGTTGGAGCGTCGACATGCGGTCACGGAGCGGCGGCCTTCGTCGACTACGCGACGCCTGGTCAGGAGCAGGGGGCGAGCTACCCTCTTCATCGAAAACGGCCTCCATCGGTCCTGGCGGTAGCACCTGCCCCGCGGAGGGTGGTTGCTGCGACTTCGGCGAGCCAGGTCTCTCAGTCGCTCGGGATGGACGTACTGAGTAAAACCGATCCCACGGATCGAAAGCAAGCCCGTTGGCCCAGATCACACGACTGGCGGTGTCCGGATCGCGGGATCAAGGGCGGAGAGGGCGTATTTTCACGCTTCCACAGTGGAACGGCTAGCGCGCGGCGGCGATCCGGGCGAAGTCGTGGACGTCGAGCTGCTCACCACGGTTTTTGGGATCGATCCCGGCGGCGGTGAGGAGTTCGCCCGCTTGCTCGGCCGAGCCCGCCCAGCCCGCGAGCGCGGCCCGCAGCGTCTTCCTGCGTTGTGAGAAGGCGGCGTCCACCAGGCCGAAGAGGACGTCCCGGTCGGCGGACGCGGTCGAGTCCGCACGTTCGAAGGCGACGAGCGCGGAATCGACGTTCGGCACCGGCCAGAACACCGAGCGTGGCACGGCGGCGACCTTGCGTGCGGAGCCGTACCAGGCGAGCTTGACGCTCGGGACGCCGTAGATCCGGCTGCCGGGGCCGGCGGCCATCCGGTCCGCGACCTCGGTCTGCACCATGACGAGCGCGGAGCGCAGCGACGGCACCTCGGCCAGCAGGTGCAGCACGACGGGTACGGCGACGTTGTAGGGCAGGTTGGCGACGAGCGCGGTCGGCTCACCCAGCTCCGCGCGGGTGACGCGCAGGGCGTCGGCTCCGACGACGGTCAGCCGGTCCGCGGCCTCGGGCCCACGTTCGGCCACGGTCTTGGGCAGCCGTTCGGCGAGCTTGGGATCGATCTCGACGGCGACGACCCGCGCGCCGGTGGCCAGCAGGCCCAGGGTCAGCGACCCGAGCCCGGGCCCGACCTCGAGGACGAGATCGTCTTCGGTGACGTTCGCGAGCTCGACGATCCGCCGGACGGTGTTGGGATCGTGCACGAAGTTCTGCCCGAGCTTCTTGGTCGGCCGCACGTCGAGTTCGGCCGCCAGCCCGCGGATTTCGGCCGGTCCCAGCAGTTCAACCACCGGACGAGCCTACTTGAACCCGGATCCGGCGTGATCAGCGGCGGATCCCGCGTGATCGAGCGCGGATCTCGCGTGATTGGGAGGGCATCTCGCGTGATTGGAGGGGCATCGGCGTGATGCCCCGCGGATCACGCGTGATGCCCGTCGGGACACGCGTGATGCCTGCCGGCGCACACGGAACGGCCCCCGTCCGGTGGACGGGGGCCGTTTCGAAGTGGGGCTCAGGCCTTCTTGCCGCAGACCGGCCAGGCGCTGTAACTGCCGCCGCGACCCGCCTTGACCTTCTCGGCGATCGCGATCTGCTGCTCGCGCGACGCCTGGTTCGGGTAGGCCGCGTACTCGTCGCCGCCGTAGGCGTCCCAGGTGCGCTTGTCGAACTGGAGGCCGCCGTAGTAGCCGTT
Organism: Amycolatopsis sp. Hca4; assembly: GCF_013364075.1. Lineage (GTDB taxonomy): Bacteria > Actinomycetota > Actinomycetes > Mycobacteriales > Pseudonocardiaceae > Amycolatopsis. The sequence continues at coordinate 7,342,698 of NZ_CP054925.1, read as the reverse complement.
GCCGGTGTTGATGGCCCAGTTGCCGCCCGACTCGCACTGCGCGATGCGGTCCCACGCGGAACCGTCGCCGATGTCCGGGGTGGGGGCCTGCTTGGTGCCGACGTGGACGATCTTCGGCTTCGGCTGGGTGAGGACCTTCTCGGAGATGCTCTCCCGGCCGACCTCCTTGCCGTTCTTCTGCGTGACCTTGTAGGTCACTTCCTTCTCACCGGGCGCGCCGGGGTCCTCGACCTGCGTCTTGCCCTTGGCCAGGTCCGGGTCGTCGACGCGCTGCTCGGGCGGGTCGATGGTCTCCTTCTGCGTGACCGTCGAGACGCCGGTGCGGCTGATGTGCACCTCGGCGCCGTCGGTCAGCTTGACGTCCAGACCACCCTCGGCCTGGTCCTCCGGGCCCAGGGTGAGCTTGTACTCGCCCAGGAACTCCTTCGTCGTCACGGCCGTGGTCTTGACCTGCTTCGGCGCGTTCCCGCCGTCGTACAGGGTGATGTTCTTGAGCGTCTTGATCTCGACGGTCGCGCCCTGCAGCGGCAGCTCGCCGCTCTTCGGCATCGACATCCAGGTGCCGGGCTTGTCCATCTCGGCCATGCCGAGCTGGCTCAGCGCGTCGCCGAGGTGCGTCGCGCGGACCCACGAGGTGTGCTCGGTGCCGTCGACGATCATCTTCAGCTGGCGGCCGCGCTCGAGCTTGATGACGCCGCCGTCGCCGACCTCGGCCTGCGGCGAGGGGGACAGCGAGTCGTGCTCGCCGACGGACAGGCCCGCGTCCTCGAGCACCTCGCCGACGGTGTCGCCGAACGAGTGCACGGTGGTCTGCTGGCCGTCGACGTCGACGGTGATGCTCTTGTTCATCGCCAGCGCGGCCGCGCCGCCGCCGGCGATCGAGATCATCACGGAGAGGACGGCGCCCTTGAGGAACCGGCGCTTCCAGACCTTGGTGGTCTCGCGGAGGCCCTCGTCCAGCGCGGCCTTGCGGGCCTGCGGGGACGCGGTGCGGTCGGCCTCGAACTCGTCCGGGATGACGATCGGGGGCAGGTACGTCGTCTCGGCGTTGATGAGGCGGATCAGCTCGTCGACGTCGACGTCGATCTCGGCCATCATCGCGTCGGCGTCGGGGCCGAGCGCGGCGAGGATGTCCTGCTGCGTGATGTTCGGGTCGTCGGAGAAGTCGAGCTGGCCGTATGCCGTGTCCTCGAAATGACTGCGTTCGAGGACGGCGGAGCGCGCTCCAGCCTGTCTGCTACCTGTCACCGGGGATCGTTCCCTTTCACGAGACGACGGTCGGGGGCGCCGTCTCTACGACTGGGCGTGACGATCGGCAACTGCTGAGCACAGGTCCGACCGGCACGATCACGGGACAGTAACGGGTCGCGGCGGGTTGCGCAAACACCCCCCGGAGTGTCGTGATCTGGGTCACTCCATCAGGTGGACGAACCGGAAACCCTGTTGTCGCAATGCGTTCAACCCGATGTGACGCTGGGGAGTCGGTACACCCGTTCGGCCGTCGTCCGGACCGCTTCGGCGACTTCGTGGACAGCTTCGCCCCTGAGCGCCGCGAGGTGACGGACGGTGTAAGCCGCGCCGAACGGCTCGTTCGGCCGTCCACGGAACGGGTGGGGGGTCAGAAACGGCGCGTCGGTCTCGACGAGGTACTGCCCGGCCGGGCAGAGCCGGGCCGCCTCGTGGAGCCCCTTCGCGTTCTTGAACGTCACCGTGCCCGCGAAGGAAAGGACATACCCCGCGTCGACGCACTTGCGGGCCATTTCCGCGTCGCCGGAAAAACAATGGAAAATTACGGCATTCGGCGCACCCTCTTCGGCCAGGATGCGCAACACGTCGTCGTGGGCCTCGCGGTCGTGGATCATCAGCGGCTTGCCCAGCCGCTTCGCGAGGTCGATGTGCCAGCGGAACGCCTCCTGCTGGGCGTCGTGCGGCGAGTAGTCCCAGTAGTAGTCGAGGCCGGTTTCGCCGACGGCGACCACGCGCTCGTGCGCGGCCAGGCGTTCCACCTCGGCCTTTTCGGCTTCGCCGAACTCCTTGGTCCGGGTCGGGTGGATCGCCACGGCGGCCCAGACCCGGCGGTCCCAGGTGGCCGCCTCGGTGGCCCAGCGGGCGGAGGCGAGGTCGTCCGCGACCGTGACGACGCGGGCGACGCCGGCGCGCTCGGCGCGGTCGACCATGGCCGTGACATCGGCCGCGGTGACCGCGCCGCACGCGTCGAGATGGGTGTGCGCGTCCACCACCGACACCGGGAGCCGGTCCGGGACCGGCGGCAGCTCGCGCTTCTGATCACCCATGCGTTCTTCTCACTCCTTGATGATCGGCGCCCACTCCGGACCGGTCTCGCCGAGCGCCGGGTCGAGCTTGGTGAACAGCGGCGACGGCTTCTGCAGGGGCTTGCCGACCTCGATCGGCGTCGACTCCCACTTGGCCTGCTCGGCCGCGTAGTCGCCGGTCAGGATCGGGTTGATCCGGCCGTCGATGTCGAGGTCCTCGACCTCCTTGAGCTCCGGCTGGGCGGCCCAGACGCCGGTGCCGCCGAGGGCTTCGTGCACCTTCTGCGCCGAGTGGGGCAGGAACGGCGTCAGCAGCGTGTTGGCGTCGCTCACGACCTGCAGCGCGGTGTGCAGCACGGTGTCGCGCCGCGTCGGGTCGTCCTTGAGCTTCCACGGCTCCTGGTCGGAGATGTACTTGTTGGCCGCGGTGACGACCTTCATCGCCTCGGCCGCCGCCAGCTTGAACCGGGACCGGGCCAGGTGCCCGCCCGCGGTGTCGAACGCCTTGCGCGACAACGCCTTCAGCTCTTCGTCGGCCGCCGTCGGGGCCTCCGGGCGCGGGATGGCGCCGACGTTCTTGTGCGCCATCGAGATGGACCGGTTGACCAGGTTGCCCCACTCGTTGGCCAGCTCGAAGTTGGTCCGGCGGACGAACTCGTCCCAGGTGAAGTCGGTGTCCTGGGTCTCCGGGCCGGCGACCGAGATGAAGTACCGCAGCGTGTCCGGGCCGAAGTCGCGCAGGAAGTCCTCGACGTAGATGACGCGCCCGCGCGAAGTGGAGAACTTCGAGCCGCTCATGGTGAGGAACTCGCTGGAGACGATCTCGTCCGGCAGGTGCAGCTTCCCGTACTTGCCCGGCTCGCCGCCCTTGTCGCCCTCGCCGTTGTGCCCGAACAGCAGGGCGGGCCAGATCTGGGCGTGGAAGGTGATGTTGTCCTTGCCCATGAAGTAGTACGACCGGGCGTCGGCGTTGTTCCACCACTCCTGCCACGCGTCCGGGTTGCCGGAGCGCCGGGCCCACTCGACGCTGGCCGAGAAGTACCCGATCACCGCGTCGAACCAGACGTAGAACCGCTTCAGCGGCTGGTCGCGCCAGCCGTCGAGGGGGATCTTGACGCCCCAGTCGAGGTCGCGGGTGATCGGCCGGGGCCGCATGTCGTCGATCAGGTTCTTGGTGAAGTTGAGGACGTTCGGGCGCCAGTCGGTCTTGGTGGCCAGCCAGTCGCCGAGGGTCTTGGTGAACGCGGGCAGGTCGAGGAAGTAGTGCTCGGTCTCGACGAACTTCGGCGTCTCGCCGTTGATCCGCGACTTCGGGTTGATCAGCTCCGCGGCGTCGAGCTGGTTGCCGCAGTTGTCGCACTGGTCGCCGCGGGCGCCGTCGTACCCGCAGATCGGGCAGGTGCCCTCGACGTAGCGGTCGGGCAGCGTGCGGCCGGTGGACGGGCTGATCGCGCCGCGCGTGGTCTTGGGCACGACGTAGCCGTTGCGGTGCAGCGCCAGGAAGATCTGCTGCGTCACCTCGGCGTGGTTGCCCGTGGTGGTGCGGGTGAACAGGTCGTAGGACAGGCCGAGGCCCTGCAGGTCGTTGCCGATCTGGCGGGTGTACTTGTCCGCCGTCTGCTGCGGGGTGGAGTTCTCCTTGTCGGCCTGGACGGTGATCGGGGTGCCGTGTTCGTCGGTCCCGGACACCATGAGCACCCGGTTGCCGGCCATTCGCTGGTAGCGGGAGAAGACGTCGGACGGGACGCCGAATCCGGACACGTGGCCGATGTGGCGGGGGCCGTTGGCGTAGGGCCAGGCCACCGCGGTCAACACAGGGGTGCTCATACCTTATTAGCCTACGGAGGGCGTCACGCGCTTTGTCGGGAGGGAGGCCCCGGTTGTCGGCGACACGGCTGCTCGTGCTCGGGGTGGTGCGGATGTACGGCCGTGCGCACGGCTACCAGGTGCGGCGCGAGCTGCTCAGCTGGTCGGCGGACAAGTGGGCCAACGTCCAGCCCGGGTCGATCTACCACGCGCTGAAGAAGATGACGGCCGAGGACCTGCTGGAGCAGGTCGACGTCGAGCCGGGCGAGGGCGGCCCGGACCGGATCGCCTACCGGCTCACCGGCGAGGGCGAGCAGGAGTACCAGGTCCTGCTGTCCAAGGCGCTGTCCGATCCCGAGCTCAACCACCCGGACCTGTCGGCCGGGATTTCCCTGATGACGTCGTTCCCGCGCGCCCGCGTGATCAACCTGCTCCGGCACCGGCTCGTGCACCTGGAGGCCGAGCAGCGGCAGGCGAAGCTGATGCTCGACGAGGTGAAGGCGAGCATGGAACTGGGCACACCGGCACACGTCGGCGAGCTGTACCGGCTGTGGGGCGGCATCACCGACGCGAGCCTGTCCTGGCTGCAGGGCCTGATCGCCCGGCTCGAAGCGGGCGAGTACGTCATGTCCGACGAGAGCGACGACGCGTTCGGCACACCCCCGTCCTGGTAATCAAGTTTGACTAGCCGACCGTCTTGAGGCAGAGTGTGCGGTAGCGCTAGTCAAGTTTGACTACCTTCGAGAGGGGATTCGATGATCACGGCACGCGGTCTCGAGCGGCGGTTCCGCCGCAAGGGCCGCACTGGGGGCGAGGTCCACGCGGTGAAAGGCGTCGACCTCGATGTCGAAGCGGGTGAGCTGGTCGGCTTCCTCGGGCCCAACGGCGCCGGGAAGACGACCACGCTGCGCATGCTGACCACGCTGCTGAAGCCGACCTCGGGCACTGCGACCGTCGGCGGCTGTGACCTGCTGGCCGACCCGCTGGGCGTGCGCAAGCGCATCGGGTACGTCGCCCAGGGCGGCGGCACCGCGCCCGAGAGCAAGGTCGCCGACGAGCTGGAGCTGCAGGGCCGGCTCTACCGGATGAGCAAGGCCGACGCGCTCGCGCGCGGCGCCGAGCTCGCCGAGCAGCTCGACCTGACCGGGCTGGACCAGCGGCTGACCAAGACGCTGTCGGGCGGCCAGCGGCGCCGGCTCGTCATCGCGCTCGGGCTGATCCACTCGCCCGGCCTGGTGTTCCTCGACGAGCCGTCGACCGGCCTCGACCCGCAGAGCCGCGCCAACCTGTGGGACCACATCCGCCGGTTGCGCGCCGAGCAGGGCGTCACCGTCTTCCTCACCACCCACTACCTGGACGAGGCCGACGCGCTGTCGGACCGGCTGATCGTCATCGACGACGGCCGGATCGTCGCCGAAGGGACGCCGGACGCGCTCAAGGCGCGGGTCAACGGCGACCGCGTCGAGGTCGGCGTTGACCCCGGGCAGGCCACGGACGCCGCCGAGATCGCCGGGCGGCTCGCCGGCGCGCAGGAGCTGTCCGTCGACGGCGGCGAAGTCCGGTTCCGGGTGCCGCGCGGCGACGTCGCGCTGCCGGAGCTGCTGCGGGCACTCGACGCCAAGGGCATCGCGATGCTCTCGGTCCAGGTGCACCGGCCCACGCTCGACGACGTTTTCCTGACCCTGACCGGGCGTTCGCTGCGGGAAGCGGAGGAGGCGGGCCGTGCTGCGTGACACCTGGCTGATCTTCCGCCGCGAAATGACCGCGGCTCTCCGCAACCCGACCTGGGTGCTGATCGGGATCATGCAGCCGCTGCTGTACCTGTTCCTGTTCGGGCCGCTGATGGTCCGGACCGTGCAGGACCAGGGCCTGTCCGAAATGGACGGCTGGATGCTGCTCACCCCCGCGCTGATCGCCCAGCTGGCGTTGTTCGGCAGCTCGTTCGTCGGCTTCGGGTTGCTGGCCGAGTTTCGCTCCGGCGTCGTCGAGCGGTTCCGCGTGACGCCGGTCAGCCGGGTCGCGCTGCTGCTGGGCAAGGTGCTGGCCAACGCGCTGCAGGCCGTGGTCCAGGCCGTGCTGATCATCGTGCTGGCCGAGCTGGTGTTCCCGCTGGACGCGCCCATCGGCGGCGTGCTGCTGAGCCTGGTGATCGTGTTCCTGCTGGCGGTGTCGCTGGCGTCGTGCTCCTACGCGCTGGCGTTGACGCTGAAAAGCGAGGAGACGTTCCCCGCCCTGCTCAACGCGGTGCTCATCCCGTTGCTGCTGCTCTCCGGGATCCTGCTGCCGATCACCGCCGGGCGGGCGCCGGACTGGCTCTACACGGTTTCGCGGATCAACCCGTTCCGGCACGTCGTGGACGTCGAGCGGCACAGCTTCGGCGGCGACTTCTCGATGGACGCCCTGTTCACGGGCAGTGTCGTGGTGCTGGTGATGGCCGTGTTGTCCCTGTGGTGGGGAACACGGACGTTCCAACGCGAAAACGCCTGATCAACACGGTGTGTGTCACTGCGGGTCCGTCTCCGGCGACGTATGGTGTGCTCTCCACCGACGCGCCGGGGGCGGACCGTGACAGAGCCGGAGAGTGAACTCGGCATTTCGCTGTCGCACCGCGAGCAGGTGGCCGACTGGCAGGCCGTGCGGGCCGCGCAGACCCGGTTCGTGTCGGTGACGATCAGCGAGAACGTCAACTGGAGCAACCCCGCCGCGGAGCGCAACCTGGCCGGCGCGCAGGAAGCCGGGCTGCACGCGGGTGGGCGCCACTACGCCCGGCCCGGCGCGGTCCACGACCAGGCGGACTTCTTCGTGCGGACGGCGAGCCGGCTCGGCGCGTTCGCCACCGGCTCGCTCGCCCCGGCGCTGGAGGTGGCGGCCCCCAGCGTCGACGACCGGTTCGTCAAGGCGTGGATCAAGCACGTCCGGCACGCGGCCCGCATCGAACGGGTGCTGGTCTACGCCGACTACGACTGCTGGCAGCACCGCCTGCACCCGGACCGCTGGGCCGACAGCGAGGTCGTGCTGTGGCTGGTCCGCCACAACGGCATCCCGGGGCGGGCCGGCTGGTTCCACTCACGGCTCGGGGTGCACCAGCACGCGTACGCCCCCGACGTCCCGGGCATCGCGGCGCCGGTGGAGCAGAACGCCGTCGTGTACCCGTTCACATTGGGTGACCTGCTGCTCTGACGTGTGGTGGTATGTCGCCATGCGCGTGACGAGCACCCCGATCCGGACGAATGTCACGCCCGCACGCGCTTTTTCGGTACTGGCTCACCACGCGGCTTCACGCGGGCTGCCGCCACCCGCGATGCTCTCGGGCGACTGGTTCTCTTCCGAGGCGGTGATCGCGCCTTCGCTCGAGGTCGTCCCGGGCGGGTTCCCGTCCGCTGGGGAGGCCGACGCGCCGCCGGGGGTGATCGGGGGCGGCTGGTTCGGGTACCTGGCCTACGACCTGGCCGACCCCTCGGGCCGGACGGGGGCACTGCCCGCGTCGGCGTGGGGCTGGGCGGACCACGTGCTGCGGTGGTCCGCCGCGGGCACGTGCCACCTGGAGTCGCTGGACGGCGGCGGCCCCTCGGTGTCCACAATGGAATCCCTGCTGGCGTCGCCCGTCCCGCCGTCGTCGTGGACAGCAGGGCCGCTGCGGCGCCCGCTGCCGTCGGAACACCGGGACGCGGTGAAGGCGTGCGTGCACGCGATCGAGGCCGGGGAGCTGTTCCAGGCGAACATCTGCTCGCGGTTCACGGGCTCGTTCTCCGGCTCGGCCGCCGCCTTGTTCTCGGCCGGGGTGTCCTCGCTGGCGCCCCGCCGGGCGGCGTTCCTCGCGGGCTCGTGGGGATCGGTGGTGTCGTTCTCGCCGGAGCTGTTCCTCGCGCGGCACGGGCGTTCGGTGCGGTCGACGCCGATCAAGGGGACGCTCCCCCGCCGCGGGCCCGCCGACGACGGGAACGCGGTGCTGCTGCGCCGGTCCACGAAGGACGTGGCGGAGAACGTGATGATCACCGACCTGGTGCGCAACGACCTCGGCCGGGTGTGCGAGGTCGGGTCGGTGACGGTGCCGTCGCTGCTGCAGGTCCGCCCGGCGCCCGGCGTCTGGCACCTGGACTCGACGGTGACGGGCGTGCTGCGCCCGTCGGTCACTTCCGAAGACCTGCTGGCGGCGACGTTCCCGCCGGGGTCGGTGACGGGCGCGCCGAAGATCCGCGCGCTGGACCTGATCGCCGAGCTGGAGCCGTGCGGCCGCGGGGTCTACACGGGCGCGATCGGGCTGCTGTCCCCGGCGGCCGGGCTGGAGCTGAACGTGGCGATCCGGACGTTCGAGATCGCTGCCGGCACGATCTCCCTGGGCGTGGGCGGCGGCATCACGGCGGATTCGGACCCGGAACTGGAGTGGCAGGAGTGCCTCCACAAGGCGGCACCCCTGGAACGCCTACTTGCCGGGGTCGAGCAGTAGCTTGCCGACGGTCTTGCGCGAGCGCAGGGCCTCGTGCGCACCGCGGGCGTCCGACAGCGCGTACTCGCCGCCCGGGATGGCCTTGAGGTTGCCCGCCAGCACCAGGTCGAACAGCTCGGTCAGCGCGGTCCCGAAGACGTTGCCGGGCAGCCGGAAGACGTGCGGCAGCCACATGCCGCTGATCGTGGTGCTGTGGCCGAGGACGTTGCGCAGCTCGACCGGCTTCGGGCTCTCGCGGCCCGCCATGCCGTAGAAGGCCAGCCGCCCGAAGGGGGCCAGTGCGGCGATGCTCTGGTCGGTGGTCGTCCCGCCGACCATGTCGAGCACGACGTCGACGCGGCGGCCGTCGTTCGCCTCGATCAGGGCGGCTGTCATGTCCTCGGCGCGCGAGTCGATGGCGACGTCCGCGCCGAGTTCGATGGCCAGCGCGCGCTTCTCCTCGCTGCTGGCGGTGGCGATGACGCGGCCGGCGCCCCAGGCCTTGGCCAGCTGGACGGCGATGGTCCCGACCCCACCGGCCGCGGCGTGCACGACGACCGATTCGCCTTCGGCCAGGTGGGCGTTCTTGCGGAGCAGCACCCAGGCGGTCGTGCCCTGGACCAGCAGGGACAGCGCGGTGAGGTCGTCGATGCCCTCGGGGACGGGGAAGGTGGTCGCGGCCGGGGCGACGGCCTTCTCGGCGTACCCGCCACCACCGTTGAGCAGGGCGACGACGCGCTTGCCGTCGTGGGTCCCGACCACCTCACCACCCGGGACGAGCGGCAGCTGCGACGGCGCGAGGTAGGAGTTTTCCGCCTGGTGGGTGTCGGCGTAGTTGACGCCGATGCGCTCGACGTCGATCAGCACCTCGCCGGGCCCGGCCACCGGATCGGGCAGCTCGACGGGGGTGAGCACCTCGGGTCCACCGAACTCGGTCACCTGCACTGCGCGCATGTCGCGTTCCCTCTCCGTCGTGGTTGTGAGACATTCTGGCATATGTCTCAGGAGTTCGAGCTCGCCCGTGACTGGTTCCTCGCCGGCCGCCGCGTCGACATGGGAGAGCTGGCCCAGGCGCGATCGATCAGCCGCGCGACGCTGCACCGGCGGGTGGGCTCGCGCGACCTGCTGCTGGGCGAGATCCTGTGGTCGCTTTCGGAGGTCACGATCGCCCACCTGTGGCCGTCGTGCGTCGGCCGTGGCGCCGCCGGGATCGCGGACTTCGTGAGCGGCTACGTCCGGTTCGCGAACGAATCACCCCCGTTCCGCGACTTCCTGCGCCGCGAGCCGGAGCGCGCACTGAGGTTGCTGACCACCCGCGCAAGCGTTTGCCAGCGACGCACGACGGAGAAGCTGGTGACCCTGCTGGAGGGCGAAGTCGACGCGGGGCGGCTGGTGCCGCCGCTGCCGGTGCCGGACCTGGCCTACCTGCTGGTGCGGATCGGTGAGTCGTTCGTGTACACGGACGTGATCACCGGAGACGCCCCGGACGCGGCGAAGGCGCACGCCGCGGTGACCGCGCTGCTCACTTGACCGGGCCCGGCGGCCAAGGCGGCGCGCCGGGGGCCACGACCCGCAGGGACGTCAGCGGCCGGTGCGCGGTCAACGCGAACACGATCGCCTCCTCCACCGATTCGCCGAGTTCCCACAGCCAACCGAGGCCCGTCGCCACCACCCGGCCGGAGTCCTCGACGAAGACGCTGGCCGAGCTCAGCCACTCCCCGAGCGGGTACCAGTTGCCCCCGAGCTCCGAGGCGAGCTCGCGGGCCAGCTCGTGGTGCCCGGCACCGGCCGCGATCGGGTCCACGGTCAACGGTTCGTCGTTGGCGAAGTTCGGTCCGGCCCGGTTCACCGGCGGCAGCTGCAACCCGCCGAAGGAGCGCAGCGCGCCCGCCGCGACCGGGCGCAGGCGATAGCCCTCCGCCGCCAGCTCGGCCTCCCACGCGGAGATGTCGAGGCAACGGCCGGGATGCCACCCGGCCTGCTCCAGGGCGTGCAGGACGGCGTCGGGGAAGCCGCTCATCCTGTTCGGAATCGCGCTCACTTGACCCGGGCCGCCAGCACGGCGTCGTACAGCTCCTTCTTCGACACCCCCGCCGCCTCGGCGACCTCCGCCGCCGCCGACTTCAGGCGCTCGCCCGCCGCCACGCGGTCCGATACCTCGCCCACCAGGTCCGCCACCGAAACCGACCGCGGCTCGGCGCCCGAAAGCACCACCGTGATCTCGCCGCGGACCCCCTCCGCGGCCCACGCGGCCAGCTCCTCCAAAGAACCCCGCTTGACCTCTTCATACGTCTTCGTCAGCTCCCGGCACACCGCCGCCGGTCGCGAACCCCCCAGGACCGATACCGCGTCCTCCAGCAGCGAGGCCAGCCGGTGCGGGGACTCGAAGAACACCGCCGTCCGTGGCTCGTCGCGCAACGCTGTCAACCAGCGAGTCCGCTCGCCCGGCTTGCGGGGCGCGAACCCCTCGAAGCAGAACCGGTCGCACGGCAACCCGGACAACGCGAGCGCCGTCGTCACCGCGGACGGGCCCGGCAGGCACGTCACCGGCACCGACTCCGCCACGCACGCCGCCACCAGGCGGAAGCCCGGGTCGGACACGCTCGGCATCCCCGCGTCGGTCACCAGGACCACCGTCTCGCCCGCGTGCAGCGCTTCCAGCAGCTTCGGCAGGCGCGCCGACTCGACGTCTTCGTAGAAGCTCACCACCCGGCCGCGCGGGGTCGCGCCCAGCGCCGTGGCCAGCGAGCGGAACCGGCGGGTGTCCTCGGCCGCGATGACGTCGGCGTCCGCGAGGGCCGAGGCCAGGCGCTGGGAAGCGTCGCGGACGTCGCCGAGCGGGGTGGCGGCGAGGATCAGGCGGCCGGAAGTCACCCGGCCAGCCTAGGCTGATCAGCGGATCCGGACGACGGACGCCCTGCCTCGCCCGTAGGATCGCCCCCGTGACCGCCGTGCTGACCCGTCCCGACGACGAAAGCGTCCGGCCGGACCCGGTCGAGGCGCTCCGGCCGCCCACCGACCGCGAGCTGACCCTGCTCGGCCGTGGCATGCCGACCGACCGGCTGCGCGGCTGGGTCGTCACCCTCGTGCTCACGCTGATCGGCGGCATCGTCCGCCTGCAGAACCTCGGCGTGCCGACGGACAAGGGCAGCCCGGTCTTCGACGAAAAGCACTACGTGCCGCAGGCGTGGCAGGTGCTGCGCAACGGCGGCTACGAGGACAACTACGGCTACGAGCTGGTCGTCCACCCGCCGCTGGCCAAGCAGCTGATCGCGATCGGCGAATGGCTGTTCGGCTACAACGGCTGGGGCTGGCGCATCATGCCCGCGCTGGCCGGCACGCTGATGGTGCTGCTGACCATCCGCGTCGCCCGCCGCCTGACCCGCTCGACGCTGCTCGGCGGCATCGCCGGCATCCTGGTGATCAGCGACGGCGTCCTGCACCTGCAGTCGCGCATGGGCATGCTCGACATCTTCATCGCGCTGTTCGTGCTCGCCGCGTTCGCCTGCCTGCTCGTCGACCGCGACCAGGTGCGCGAGCGGCTCGCGACGGCGGTCCGCGAGGGCTGGGTCAACGAGTCCGTCTGGGGTCCCAAGCTCGGCTTCCGCTGGTGGCGGTTCGCGACCGGGCTGATGATCGGGCTCACCTTCGGCGTCAAGTGGTCGGCGCTGTACTACATCGTCGCGTTCGGCCTGCTCTGCGTGTTCTTCGACGTCGCGGCCCGCCGCGCGGCCGGCGTCGAGCGGCCGTGGCTGGGCACGATCCGCCGGGACGTGCTGCCCGCGCTCTGGGCGATCCTGGTCATCCCGTTCCTGATGTACTTCGCCGCGTACTGGGCCTGGTTCGCCAGCGAAACGGCCACCGACCGGCACTACACCGAGATCAAGGACATCGCGCCGGGCTTCTGGTCGTGGGTGCCGCCGGCGCTGCGCTCACTCGGTGACTACACCGGCAACGTGCTGCACTTCCACGAAACCCTGGTCACGCCCAAGGACAACCCGCACCCGTGGGAGTCGAAGCCGTGGACGTGGCCGATGGGCCTGCGCCCGATGCTCTACAGCTACAACGGCGAAGTCACCGGCTGCGGCGAAGCCCGCTGCATCAGCGCGACGATGCTGATCGGCACCCCGGCGATGTGGTGGCTGGCGATCCCGATGCTCGGCTGGGCGGCCTGGCGCTCGATCTTCCGCGCGGACTGGCGCTACGCGGCCGTGCTGGTGGGTTACCTGGGTGGGTACGCCTTCTGGTTCACCAACATCGACCGTCAGATGTACTTCTTCTACGCCACCCCGCTGGCGGCGTTCCTGGTGCTCGGGCTGACGCTGTGCCTCGGCCAGATCCTGGGCAGCGCGCGGCGCGGGTTCGAACGACGCGGGACCGGGCTGCTCGTGGTGTCGCTGTACGTCGGGCTGGTGGTGGCGAACTTCGCCTGGCTGTGGCCGATCCTGAACGGCATCGCGATCACGAACGGCCAGTGGGAGGCCGAGCGCTGGCTGCCGTCCTGGCGGTAGCTCAGCCGGCGAAGTAAGCCCCCGGCGTGACGCCGACCGCCCGCCGGAAGGCGGCGACGAACGCGCTCGCCGAGCTGTACCCGACCCGATGGGCGACGGTCTCCAGCGGCGTGCCCTGAGCCAGCAGCGGGAGCGCCGCCCGCAGCCGCGCCTGCGTGCGCCAGGTCCCGAACGGCATCCGGCACTCGCGGACGAAGATCCGCGCCAGCGTCCGTTCGGCGGCGCCGACGTCCCGGCCGAACTCGGCGAGCGTGCGGGGGTCGGCCGGGTCGGCGAGCACCGCGCGTTCGACGTCGCGGGCCCGCGGATCGGACGGCGACGGCACCACGATCGGCACCACGTCCAGCGGTTCCAGCAGGTCGAAGGCGACGGCCTCGGCGCGCAGCCGGGCCGCGGGGGCGACGCCGTCGCCGGTCAGGTACTCCAGCAGCTCCCGCAGCAGCGGCCGGACGACGACCATCCGCGGCTCGGGCCAGGAGACCGGCGAGCGCGCCGGATCGGCGTAGATGCCCCGCAGCGCCGCCCGTCCGAGCGCGCCGGTGCGGTGCCGGATCCCGGCCGGTATCCAGAGGGCACGGGTCGGCGGCAGCACCCACCCGGCGTCGCCCGCGTTGACCGCGACGACGCCGCGAGCCGACCAGACCAGCTGGTGGATCGGGTGCTGGTGCCACGGGAACCAGGTGCCGGCGGGCAGGTCGAACTCGCCGATCAGCATCGCTTGGCCGGTTCGCGACATCGGTTGGCAGGCTATCGGCTACCGGCCACTGCGGCAGCTGAATAGCGTCGGACGCATGCCGATGAACCTGATCCACCGCAAGATCTGCAGCTCGGAGAAGTGGGCGAACACCGTCGAAGAACGCCTGACGCCGTGGCTGAGCCGGCGCGACCTCGGCGACGACGTCCTCGAGATCGGCCCCGGTTTCGGTGCCACCACGAAGGTGCTGCTCGGCCTGGTACCGAAGCTGACGGTGCTGGAGATCGACCCGGCGTCGAGCGAACTGCTGCGCGTGCAGTACGGCGACCGCGCCGAGGTCGTCGAGGGCAGCGGCGCGGAGATGCCGTTCGAGGACGGCCGGTTCTCGGCCGTCACCTCCTTCACGATGCTGCACCACGTGCCGACGGCGGACCTGCAGGACGCGATCTTCGCCGAGGCGGCGCGGGTGCTGCGGCCGGGCGGAACGTACTGCGGCTTCGACGGCCAGCTCAACCTCCGGTTCCGGCTGCTGCACATCGGCGACACGATGAACGTCGTCGACGCGGGCACGCTGTCTGCCCGCCTCGAAAAGGCGGGCTTCGAGCAGGTCGACGTCGAGTTGCGGCCGAAGGAGCTGGTGACCTTCTCGGCCGTGAAGCCGGGTTAGCGGCGCGGCAGCTGGCTCCCCGGCTGGCGCGGCACCACCCGCGTCACCGGGCCGTCCGCGGACTTGCCCGCCCGCGACAGCCAGCCCTCGACCTCACGCCGCACCGCGTTCAACGTCGGACGGCGGCGCGGTTCCGGGTCCAGCGAGGCCGCCAGCAACCGGGCGTGTGCGCTCCGCTGCGGCAGCCGCGACACCGGCTCCGCCCGAGCTGCCGCCATCAGCGCCGCCATCGGCGTCTCCCGGGTTCCGCGCGGCGGCTGGCCGGACAGGGCGTAGCTGATCGTCGCCGCCAGCTGCCAGGCGTCCGAGGCCGGCGAGGCCGCCGCGCCCATCGCCTGCTCCGGGGCGACGAAGTCCGGCGTGCCGATCATCATCCCGGTCGCCGTCATCTTCGAGTCGCCCTGGCTGCGGGCGATGCCGAAGTCGATCAGGTGGGCCAGGCCGCTCGGGTCGAGGACGATGTTCGACGGCTTGATGTCGCGGTGCAGCACACCCTTCTCATGGGCCGCCGCCAGTGCGCCCGCCATCGTCGCCCACAAGCGGCCCGCGGCGACGTCGTCGAGCGGACCCTGGCCGTCGACCAACTCGGCCAGCGGACGGCCTTCGAGGTACTCCATCACCAGCGCCAGGCCGTCCGGCTCCTCGGCGAGGTCGTACACCTTGACGCAGTTCGGGTGGCTGACCACGGCCAGCGCACGGGCCTCGCGCTGCATGCGCTCGGCCGTGTCGCGGTCCGGTGCGTGCGCGATCTTCAGCGCGACCGTGCGGTTCAGCTGGGTGTCCACGGCCTGCCAGACCGTGCCGAACCCGCCCGCGCCGAGCTGCTTGACGCGGCGGTAGCGGCTGCCGCCGGCGTTGCGGGAGCCGGGCGGCGGCGGGATCGGGCCGGGCGCCGCGGCCAGCATGCCGCCCGGCGGGGACGGCGGCTCGGGCGCGGACGCCAGCGCCGTCTTCGGGTACGCGCGGTTGGCCGGGGGCGGCGGCGGAGGCGGCGGGGTCGGGCGCGGCTGGACCTGCGACGGCGGCGGGCCCTGCGGCTCCAGCTGACGGCGGGGCGGCGGCTCGTCCGAGCGGTCGGACCGGTTGATCACCGACCACGGCGGCGGCCCCACCATCGCGACCGGGATCAGGCCCAGCACGCTGAACGGCAGGAAGCCGAGCCAGAAGTGCAGCGCGGTGTTCGCCTCCATGCCGACGCTGAACACCAGCATCGCGGCGAACGGGATCCAGAAGAACCGCGACGGCCACTTGGGTCCGCGGCGGAAGGCCGTGCGGCCCTGCAGCATCACGAAGAACAGCGAGCCGGCGCCCAGCACCGCGAAGGCGATCAGGTAGACGATGAACGGGAGGTCGCTGCCGTTCTTGGCGAACAGCACGTCGTAGACGGTCTGGCCGCCGCCGAGGTACTTGGTCTGGCTGCCGACCCAGCAGCCGCCGTCGATGCTGAGCGAGGACAGCTCGGTCTTGCTCAGGCCGGACTTCGCGCCCGAGAACGCCGCCCGGTAGACCCCCGACACGCCGTTCGACAGCAGCCACGGCAGCACCAGCGCGGTGAGCACGCCGATCGCACCGAAGACGCCCAGCGTGGTGGCGTCGTAGCGGTTGCCGGTGCCCTTCCGGATGATCGACACGGCGACCGCGCCTGCCGGGGGGATCAGCGCGACGAGCGCGCCGGCCGCACTCGTGGCCCAAACCCATTCGCCGGGGCAGAAGCCCGGGCCGAACAAGGAATGGGCTAGCGAGAGCAACGCGCTCGCGAGTCCGTTCACCGCCGGGCTCCCCTCACTGTCCGTGTTCACTTCGTGGCCGACACGCGGCGTTTTCCCGCGGTCCAGCTTAGGACGCTCCCGGGCTCCGTGAGGTTGCCGGGTCTTCCCGCCCGCGGAATCCGGCGCCCGCGCCGCTCCCACGCCATGATGGGGGTCGGCGCAACGTCCGACGCGAAGGAGCCGAGCATGGGCGCGTACTCCGAAGCCTACCGGCGGAGCCTGGCCGAACGGGACGCGTTCTGGCTGGCCGCGGCCCGGTCGATCAGCTGGACCAGGCCACCGGAGCGGGCGCTGGACGACGCGAACCCGCCCTTCTTCCGGTGGTTCCCCGGCGCCGAGCTGAACACGTCGTACAACGCGCTGGACCGGCACGTCGAGGCCGGCCGCGGCAGCCAGGCCGCGCTGATCTGGGACTCTCCCGTGACCGGACAGCAACGGACATACAGCTACGAAGAGCTGCGCGACACCGTCGCGCGCTTCGCTGGCGCGCTGCGCTCGCTCGGGGTCACGAAGGGTGACCGGGTGATCGTCTACCTGCCGATGGTGCCGGAGGCCGCGATCGCGATGCTGGCCTGCGCGCGGATCGGCGCCGTGCACTCGGTGGTCTTCGGCGGGTTCGCCCCGAAGGAGCTGGCCGCGCGGATCGAGGATGCCAAGCCCAAAGTCATCCTGGCCGCTTCCTGCGGCATCGAGCCGACGCGGATCGTCGAGTACCAGCCGATCGTCGAGGCCGCGCTCGGGATGACCGAGCACCAGCCGGACCACGTCGTCATGCTGCAGCGGGAGCAGGCGCCGGCCACCGCGGGCCGCCACTTCGACTGGCGCGAGCTGGCGGCGAGCGCCGACCCGGCCGATCCGGTGCCGGTCGCGGCCACCGACCCGCTGTACATCCTCTACACGTCCGGGACGACCGGGAAGCCCAAGGGCGTCGTCCGCGACACCGGTGGCCACGCCGTCGCGCTCGCCTACTCGATGGAGGCCGTCTACGACATCCGTCCCGGCGATGTCTGGTGGACCGCGTCCGACGTCGGCTGGGTCGTCGGCCACTCCTACATCGTGTACGCGCCGCTGCTGGTCGGCGCCACGACGGTCATGTACGAAGGCAAGCCCGTCGGCACGCCGGATGCGGGCGCGTTCTGGCGGGTCATCGCCGAGCACGGCGTCCAGGCGCTGTTCACCGCGCCGACCGCGCTGCGGGCCGTCAAGAAGGTCGACCCGGACGCCCGCGAGCTGGAGAAGTACGACCTGAAGCAGTTCCGGACGCTGTTCCTGGCCGGCGAGCGGCTCGACCCGGAGACCTACCACTGGGCGCACGAGAAGCTCGGCGTCCCGGTCGTCGACCACTGGTGGCAGACCGAGACCGGCTGGCCGATCGCCGCCAACCCGCGCGGCCTGGAGCCGATGGAGGTCAAGGCGGGGTCGGCGACCAGGCCGGTCCCCGGCTGGGACGTCCGGATCCTCGACCAGGCCGGCGAGGAGCTCCCCGCCGGCCGCGAAGGCGCCATCACGGTGAAGCTGCCGCTGCCGCCGGGCTCGCTGCCGACGCTGTGGGGCGATGACGAGCGGTACCGCGAGGCCTACCTTTCACGCTACGAAGGCTTCTACCTGACCGGCGACTCCGGCTACTTCGACGAGGACGGCTACCTGTTCGTCATGGGCCGCACCGACGACGTCATCAACGTCGCCGGCCACCGGCTGTCCACCGGCTCGATGGAGGCCGTGCTGGCCGCGCACCCGGCGGTCGCCGAGTGCGCCGTGATCGGCGTCGCCGACCAGCTCAAGGGTCAGCTGCCCCGCGGGTTCGTGGTGCTCAAAGCGGGTGCGGACATCACGCCGGAGCAGCTGCGCGAGGAGCTCGTGGCCATGGTCCGCCGGGACATCGGCCCGGTCGCGGCCTTCCGTGACGTGTCCATTGTGGACGCGCTGCCGAAGACGCGGTCGGGGAAGATCCTGCGCAAGACGATGCGCGCGATCGCCGACGGCCGCGACGAGGCGGTGCCCTCCACGATCGAGGACCCGAGCGTACTGGAGGCCATCCGGGCCGCCCTTCGTTAAGAGCTGTTCCAAATGCACCCGCTGGTCTGTACCTTTGCAGGGAGTCCCCGACCGGAGGTGCTTCGATGCGCTTGTCCAGAGCCGTTCTGACCGCGGCCGTCGTGAGTCTCACGGCCGCCGGCCTGCCCGCTTCCGCCACGGCGGCCCCGGCCGCTCCTGAACGCAGCGTGACCGACGTCGTGCCGGCACCCGTCTCCGCGAAGGCCGACCCGCGCGGCACCTTCAAGCTCACGCCGGCCACCGTCATCACCGCCGACCGGGGCGCCGGCCAGGTCGCGGACTACCTGCGCGGCCTGCTGCGCCCGGCCACCGGCTACCCGCTGCCGGTCGTGCCGCACGCCGCCGGCCTGCCCGCGATCGCGCTGGAGCTGGGCCACGACCCGCGGACCGGCACCGAGGGTTACCGGCTGAAGGTCACGCGCGACGGCGTCACGCTGACCGCCAACACCGCCGACGGGCTCTTCGAAGGCGTGCAGTCGCTGCGGCAGCTGCTGCCGTCGGCGATCGAGGCGAAGCGGGTGCAGCACCGGACGTGGACGGTCGCGGGCGGCACGATCCTCGACTACCCGCGCTTCGCCGAACGCGGCGCGATGCTCGACGTCGCCCGGCACTTCTTCAAGCCGGACCAGGTCAAGCGGTACGTCGACCAGATCGCCCAGTACAAGGTCAACACGCTGCACCTGCACCTGGCCGACGACCAGGGCTGGCGGATCGAGATCAAGAGCTGGCCGAAGCTGGCCACGGTCGGCGGCAAGACCGCCGTCGACGGCGATCCCGGCGGCTACTACACGCAGGCGCAGTACCAGGACATCGTCGCGTACGCGGCCTCGCGGCACATCACGGTGATCCCGGAGATCGACATGCCGGGCCACACCAACGCGGCGCAGTCGACGTACGCGGAGCTGAACTGCGACGGCAAGGCCGTCCCGGTCCGCACGGACACCGAGGTCGGCTACAGCTCGCTGTGCATCTCCTCGCCGATCACGTACAAGTTCGTCGAGGACGTCGTCCGTGAGCTGGCGGCCATCACCCCCGGCCCGTACCTGCACATCGGCGGCGACGAAGCACACTCGACCCCGCCCGCGGACTACCTCGCGTTCGAGAAGAAGGTGCAGCCGATCGTCGCCAAGTACGGCAAGAAGGTCACCGGCTGGCACGAGATCGCGAAGTCGGACCCGCCCGCGTCGGCGGTCCCGCAGTACTGGGACTTCGGCGGCGACAACCCCTCGGTGGCGGCGGCCGCGGCGCGCGGCAGCAAGATCCTGATGTCGCCGGCGAACTTCGCCTACCTCGACATGAAGTACACCGAGCAGACCCCGCTGGGCCAGGACTGGGCCGCGCTGATCGAGGTCGAGGACGGCTACGACTGGGATCCCGCGTCGCTGGTCACCGGCGTCGGCGAAAGCCAGATCGCGGGCGTCGAAGCGCCGCTGTGGACCGAGACCATCCGGACCAGCGCCGACATCGAGTACATGGCGTTCCCGCGGCTGCCGGGCATCGCGGAGATCGGCTGGTCCCCGAAGGCGACGCACAACTGGGACGCCTACCGCGTGCGGCTGGCGAAGCAGAGCCCGCGCTG
This sequence comes from Amycolatopsis sp. Hca4, assembly GCF_013364075.1. GTDB lineage: Bacteria > Actinomycetota > Actinomycetes > Mycobacteriales > Pseudonocardiaceae > Amycolatopsis. The sequence goes on along the minus strand of NZ_CP054925.1, from coordinate 7,322,918 downwards.
GGTGGCGCAGGGCATCAACTTCTACCGCTCCCCGCAGGTCGACTGGAAGTGACCGGGCGGGCCACCTCGCGAGAGGTGGCCCGCACCGCGGTCAGCCCAAGGTCTTGCTGCGCAGGTAGACCACTTCCTGCGGGCCCGGCTTGACGAGCACCCAGAACGTCGACCACCGGTCCGGCGCGTGGAAACCGAAGTAGAGGTCGTACCGCACGTTCGGGTCGAGCACCCACCCGAACTGCCGCATCTCCCCGGCGTCGAACGGCGGGTCCTGCGGCCCGACCTCGCCCTGCGGGTTCGCCGGGTCGACGCCGTACTGCCGCAGGTAACCGTCCACACAGGACTTCGGGGCGGTGAAGGTGACCGCCAGCCGGTCGGTGAGCGGCGGCTGGACGTCGAACCGGAAGCCCTCGACCGGGCACGCCGGGAGCGAGATCCGGTACCGCGCCGCGGCGTCTTCCCAGCTCACCCCGCTCTCACTGCCCGGGTAGGCCCGCGGGTCGGGCTCCTCGCCGCAGCCGGCCAGCACGGCGGCCGCGGCGAGGAGCCCGAGAACGGCCGTCAGCGGCCGTGCACGCATCGCACTCCTTGCGGATTCATCGGTGCCCCGCGATGTCGAGGTTCTGGTTCGTGCTGCCCTGCACGGTGTAGTCCCGCGCGAGGCCGACGGTCGGCATCTGCGCCAGGTCCTTCACATTGTAGTCAACACCGTGCACCTCGATCGGCGGCTTGTCCGGGTCGAAGTTGTACGCCTTCTTCAGGTCCACGCGGTAGCCGCCGGTCAGCTGCACCGTGCCGTTGCCGGTCACCCGCGCGGTGAGGTCGCCGGTGACGCGGTACTCGAACGAGTGCAACGCGAAGATGTGGTCGGACACCTGCGTGAACTGCGAGCCGAGCCAGTTCGTGTCCAGCTTCAGCGCGCACGTGGAGCCGACCGGCCCGGTGCACTTGGCCGCGGCCTGGTTGGCGTAGGCCGCCAGCCGGGTGTTCAGTTCGGCCTGCCACTGCGGATCGCTGTAGAAGTCCCGCATCTGGTCGGCGCTCAGCACGTAGTCCTGACCGCTCGCCTTGGCCCAGTGGTCGAACAGGGCGCAGGTGATCGGCCGGTTGTGGCAGACGAACAGCGCGGCCGCGCCCTGCTCCATGGTGAGCATGTTGATGTAGTCCTGCAGCCCGATCCGCTCCCACGGCGTCGGTTCGTGGTAGGCCGGGTGGCCCGCCTCGTCGTCGCTGTAGGGGTGCCCGTCGGGATCGCTCATGTCGGGACGGCTGCCGCCATTGGCCTCGGCGATCTCCCGCAGGTACAGGTCGATCGTCCGCTGGAAGGCGTCGGCCGCGGCCTGCACCGCCTGGTCGCGGCTGAGGTTGGCGTCCGCGGCCGACTTCGCCGCGTCGGCCGCCGCCGTCCGCGCGTCGGACGCCGATGCCGCCGCGTCCGAAGCCGACGCCTGTGCCTTGTTCGCGGACTGCTGCGCCTGCTGGGCCGCCTGCTGGGCGGCGGCCTCGGCCTGCTTGGCCTGGTTCGCCGACTGCACCGCCGCGTCCGCCGACGTCTTCGCGTCCTGTGCCGACGCCGCGGCCTGCGCGGCGTAGGTCTTCGCCAGGTCGGCGGAGTCCTTGGCCTGCTGCGCGTAGCGATCCGCGTCGCCGGCCGCGCCACGGGCCACCGCGGCGGCCTTGGCCGCCTCGGCCGCGTTCTGCCGGGCCAGCGCCGCCGAGCGGGCGGCGTCGGCGACGTACCCGGCGACCTCGGCCCGGTGGGTGGCGGTCAGCGCGTCCCGCTGCCGCGCCCGGTACAGCCCGGACTCCAGGAACGTCCGGACGACGCTCGCCGGCCCGGCCAGCGCGGCCCGCGCCGAAGCGCGCACCTCCGGCCCGCCGGTCGAGACGGCCTGCGTGGCCAGCACCCGGTCGTCGGCCTCGCGGGCGGTGTACTGCCCGGTGCGCAGGAACGCCCGGACGTCGTCGGCGGTGCCGTCGAGGGCGCGGCGGCCCGCGGCCTGCACACCGGGTCCGCCTGCCGCGACGATCTGGGTGGCGAGCACCCGGTCGTCGGTTTCGCTGCCCGGGTACCGGCGGTTGCGCAGGAAGTCCTGCACCTGCGCGTCGGTGCCGACCATCGCGGTCCGCGCGGTCGTCGCTTCGGCCGGGTGGGCGGTCGAGGCCGCGATGGCCGCGACGCTGGCCCGGTCGTCCTTGCCCTGGGTGGCGGGCTGGACGGTGGTGACGAACGCCTTGACGTCGAAGTCGTCGCCGGTCAGCGCCGTTTCCGCGGCGGTGCGGGTGAACGGGCCACCGAGCTTGCGCAGGCCCGCGGCGGCCTTGCGGCCGTTGCGGGTGACCAGGGCGGCGTCGGCGCCCGGAGCGCGTGCTTCGGTGAGCAGGCGCTGGGTTTCGGCGTCGAGCTTGGCTTCTTCTCCTGCGGTCCAGGTGGCGTCCGCCTGGGCGTCCGCTTCGGCGTCCTTCGCCGCTTCGGCTTCGGCCGTCTCCTGGGCCTCCTGCTGGGCCAGCCGCTCCAGGTCGGCCTTGCGCGCGGTCTCGGCGACGGTCGCGGCGGTGTCGGCCGCGGTCTTCGCGTCGTTCGCGGCGGTGTCCGCTTCGCGCGCGGCGGCTTCGGCCCGTTCGGCCGCGTGCGCGGCTTCCCCGGCGTGGGCGGCGGCTTCCTCGGCGGCGGTGGCCGCCGCATCGGCGTGCGCGGCGGCCGAATCCGCGGCCGCGGCGGCCTGGTTCGCCGCCCCCACCGCCTCGTTCGCCAGCGCGGTGGCGGCGTTGGCCGCCCGGGTCGCCTCGGCGGCCTGCCGCTTCGCCTGCTGGGCCGCGCGGCGAGCGCGGTCGGCCTGCGCACCGGCCTGCTCGGCGAACCCGCCGGCCGCGTCGGCGGCATCGCCGGCCGCGGTGGCGTTCTGGCCGGCCGACGCGGCGGCGCTGGCCGCACTGGCCGCGGCGAGGGCCGCGGTGACCGCACCACGGGCCGCGTCGGCGGCCTTGCGGGCGTTCCACGAGACCTGGCGGGCGTCGACCGCGGCCTGACGGGCCCGGTCCGCCTGGCCGGCGTCCGTGGCGGCCGCGGCGGCCGCGTTGCGCGCGTTGGTCGCGGCCTGGCCGGCCTGCACGGCGGCGGTGGCCGCCTGGGACGCCGCGCTCGCGGCGATCCGCGCCGACTCGGTGGCCGCGGAGGCCGCCCGGATCGCTGTCTTGGCCGCCTCCGCCGCACGCCGGGCCGCGTCCGCCGCCCGGCCGGCCGCGGCGGCCGCGGTCAGGGAGTCGTTGCGCGCGGCTTCGGTCTCCTGGGCCGCCCGCTGCGCCGCCTGCTTGGCGAGCTCCGCGGCCTGCACGGCCTGGGCGGCGGCCTCCTTCGCGGCCTCCGTCTGGGCCGCGGCCCGCGTCTGCGCGTCCGAAGCGAGGTCCGCGAGCTGGGCCACGGTCAGGGTTTCGTGGTCCTGCGCGACCGCCACCGGGTAGCCGGCGGTGAGGAAGCGGGAGACGTCTTCGTCGGTGCCGTCCAGCGCGATCTGCGCCGCCCGCTTGACCTGCGGGCCACCCGCGGCCATCAGCTGGGTGACGCGCACGCGGTCGTCGCTCGCCTGCGCCCGCGCCCGGCCGGTGCTGAGGAATTCGCGCTGCTGTTCCGGGGTACCGGCCAGCGCCGTCTGGGCGGCGCGCTTGACACCGGGACCACCGGCGGCGAGCGCCTGGGTGACCTGCACGCGCAGGTCGTCGAGGCTCGGCTGCTGCCAGCCGGTGTCGAGGAAAGCCTGCATTTCCGGGACCGTGCCGCCGGCCGCGGTCTGCAGCGCGCGCCGCAGCCCCGGGCCCGCCCGCGACACGAGCTGCGAGATGCGGACCCGGAGGTCCTGCTCGGCGGCGACGGCCAAGCCGGCGGTCAGGAAGGCGTGCACGTCGGCGTCGGTGCCGCACAGGGCCCGCTCGGCGGCGGCCTGGACGCCGGGCCCGCCGGTCTTGAGCTGGTCGAGGGCCTGCACCCGTTCGGACGGCGGCGCCGGTTCGGCGGCGGCCGCGGGCAGCGCGGTGACCCCGGACAGGAAACCCACGGCGGCCAGCACGGCGGCCACGGGTCTGCGGAACGATTTCATCTGTCGTCTCCCCCTTTTTTGGGCACGACGAAATCGCGGAACCGGCCGCGTGACAAATCACCGCGGCCGGACCGCGCGAATGGGTGGAATACCGGTCAGCGGAACAGACCGGCGTGGCTCAGGACCGGCCGGACCGCAATTCGACGAGCGGCGTGAAGCCGTTCTGCGGGTCGACGCCCTCGCCGACCGGCGTGTAGGTGTTCTTGATGACGTCGGTGGGCGTGGCGGTGCCCTTGATCACCACGGTGGCCTTGAGCTCGTGGGCGTCACCGGTGATCGCGAACACGTCCGGGACGTCCATCGTCAGGTAGCCGGAGTCCCCGGTGATGCGGAAGCAGAAGTAGGACCGCTCGGCGATCCGGCTCCACACCTTCACCAGCGGGCCGGTCGCGGTGCAGTCGGTGAACAGGATGTGCCCGTCACCCTTGAGCAGCCGGATGTGGTACTGCGCGTAGATCGCGTCGGCACCGGGGTAGTCGTACTCTTCGACGATCGGCGGTGGCACGTCGTCCGCGACGGCGGTTCCGGAAACGAACGGCAGAACGGCAGCGGAAAGAGCACCCGCGACGAGCGGGCGCGCGAACTTCTTCACAGTTTCATCCCCCTGAAAAGGCGGCTTTTGACCGCCTCGAATCCCCGAACCGAAACCGATCTTACGGACGGCACACAGCGGAAGTCAACGGCAAACCCGGCGTCGTGACCACTACCGCACCGGATCACCCAGCCGCGCCCGGATCGCCCGCCGGGCCAGCTCATAGGGCCGGATTCCGCCGTCGAGCACGGCGTCGGCGTTGGCCGCGCGGCCCAGCGCGTGGAGTTCGAACGCGAGCACCTCGGCGTCGGCGTCGAGGTGCCCGAGCGCGACCGCTTCGGCCGCGGTTTCGGAGATGAAGGCGGCGAACGAGCCGCTCGCCGCGGCCACCGCGTCGTGCACCCGGCCCGGGCGCGCGTCGAACTCCGCGCCGACGTTGAAGAAGAAGCAGCCGCCGGGGAAGACCCGCTTCGCCGAGTAGTCCAGCCACTTCTCGCAGATCGCGCGCAGCCGCGGCAGCCCGGGCGCCACCGCTCGCGCCGGGGTGACGACGTGCGAGCGGAAGATCTCCAGCGCGGCGTCGATCGTGGCGAGCTGCAGTTCTTCCTTGGAGCCGAAGAGCGCGAACACCCCGCTCTTGCTCAGCTCCAGCTCGGTGGCCAGCCGGCCGAGGGAGAGCCCCTCCAGGCCGTCGACCGAAGCGACGTCGACGGCCCGCCGCAGCACCACGCGCCGGGTCGCGTCCCCGCGGGCAACCCGGCCGTCACCCGGCACGCCGCGCCCGCCAGCGGTCCACAGTGGACTGGACGCCGTCGCGGTAGGCCGCCGACAGCGCCGGTGCGGCCAGCACCCGGTCGGCGAGGTCCAGCGCCGCGTCGACCTTGTCCTCGGGCAGCTGCCCGTAGTTGGCGAAGGAGATCAGGTAGACCTCGGTGATCGTCGGCCCGTCGGAGCGTTCGGCGAGCTCGACGGGCCCGGCCGTCGGCACGGTGCCGGGCCGCAGCACGCGCAGGTACCAGCCACACCGGCCACTGTCGATCATCAGCGGCGTGATGTCCTTGCGCCCGGTCTTCATGGCCAGCTTGAAGCACGGCTGCCGCGGCTGCGAGACCTGGACGAGCGCGTCACCCCAGGCCCAGACGTCCCCGATCCGGACGTCGTCCTCGGTGACCCCGGACAGCGAAACGTTCTCACCGAACCCGCCCGGCTCGGCGCCGACGCCGTCGGCCGCCCAGGCCGGGTAGTGCGCGGCCGGGTAGACGTAGACGGCCTTGTCGACGCCGCCGTGCACGGTCAGGTCGGCTTGGCGGTCGCCGTCGAGGTTGAGCTCGGTCAGTGCCAGCTCGGGCACGGTGACCCGCGCCTTGGTGATCGCGCTCAGCACCGGGCGCTCCCGCCGGTACCCCAGGACGCTCGGTTCCCCCACAAACACGCCGTCGACGTTCATGGGGAGAAGGTAGCACGACCGTTCGTACAGTTCGGCCGTCTTCAGCCCAGCGCCGCCGACTCCTCGTCGGTGAGCAGCCGGGACCGGATCAGGAACCGCACCCCCTCCGGTGCCTCCAGCGAGAACCCGCTCCCCCGGCCGGGCACCACGTCGATCGTCAGGTGCGTGTGCTTCCAGTACTCGAACTGCGGCCCCGACATCCACACCGGCACCGGCTCGATGCCGTCGACCTCGAGCCGGCCCAGCAGCACGTCCGAGGCGCCCGTGCGGAACTCGCCCGCCGGGTAGCACATCGGGGCGCTGCCGTCGCAACAGCCGCCGGACTGGTGGAACATCACCGGTCCGTGGTCCGACACCAGCCGCCGCAACAGCGCCGCGGCGGCCGGTGTCAGGTCGGCCCTCTGCGTCATCAGAAGAACCCGAGCGCCTGGTCGGAGTACGAAACCAGCAGGTTCTTCGTCTGCTGGTAGTGGTCCAGCATCATCTTGTGCGTCTCCCGCCCGATGCCGGACGCCTTGTAGCCGCCGAAGGCCGCGTGCGCCGGGTACGCGTGGTAGTTGTTCACCCACACCCGGCCCGCCTGGATGTCGCGGCCCGCGCGGTAGGCCACGTTGCCGTCACGCGACCACACGCCCGCGCCCAGGCCGTACAGCGTGTCGTTGGCGATCTTCAGCGCGTCCGCGTAGTCGTCGAACTTCGTCACCGAGACGACCGGGCCGAAGATCTCCTCCTGGAAGATCCGCATCTTGTTGTCGCCGGCGAACACCGTCGGCTCGACGTAGTAGCCGCCCGACAACTCGCCGCCGAGGTCGGTCCGGGCGCCGCCGGTGAGGATCTCCGCGCCCTCCTGCTTGCCGATTTCGATGTAGGACAGGATCTTCTCGAGCTGGTCGTTCGACGCTTGCGCGCCGATCATCGTCTCGGTGTCGAGCGGGTGCCCCTGCTTGATCCGGCGCACGCGCTCGACGGCGTCGCCGAGGAAGCGGTCGTGGATGCCGGACTGGATCAGCGCCCGCGACGGGCACGTGCAGACCTCGCCCTGGTTCAGCGCGAACAGCGCGAAGCCCTCCTGCGCCTTGTCGTAGAAGGCGTCGTTCGCGGCTGCGACGTCGTCGAAGAAGATGTTCGGGCTCTTGCCGCCGAGCTCGACCGTCACCGGGATGATGTTTTCGCTGGCGTACTGCAGGATCAGCCGGCCGGTGGTGGTCTCGCCGGTGAACGCGATCTTCCGGACGCGGCTGCTCGACGCGAGCGGCTTGCCCGCCTCGACGCCGAAGCCGTTGACGATGTTGAGCACCCCCGGCGGGAGCAGGTCGCCGATGATCGAGATCAGCACGTGGATCGAGGCCGGCGTCTGCTCGGCCGGCTTGAGCACGACGGCGTTGCCCGCGGCCAGCGCCGGGGCGAGCTTCCAGACCGCCATCAGGATCGGGAAGTTCCACGGGATGATCTGCCCGACCACGCCGAGCGGCTCGTGGAAGTGGTAGGCGACGGTGTTTTCGTCGATCTGCGAGATGCCGCCCTCCTGGGCGCGCAGGGCACCGGCGAAGTAGCGGAAGTGGTCGATGGCGAGCGGGATGTCGGCGGCCAGCGTCTCGCGGACCGGCTTCCCGTTCTCCCACGACTCCGCGACGGCGATGGCCTCGAGGTTCCGCTCCATCCGGTCGGCGATCCTGAGCAGCGTGTTCGCCCGCTCCTCGGTCGACGTCCGGCCCACGCCGGCGCCGCGCCGTGGGCCGCGTCGAGCGCCTTCTCGACGTCCTCGGCGTTGCCGCGGGCGATCTCGCAGAAGGTCTTCCCGGTGACCGGCGTCGGGTTCTCGAAGTACTGACCGCTCGCCGGCGGCACGTACTCGCCGCCGATGTAGTGGTCGTAGCGCGCCTCGAAGCTGACGACGCTGCCTTCGGTGTTCGGTGCGGCGTACTGGACCATCTTCCCTGCCTCGTTGCTCGGAGTGATCGGGTGCGGCGAAGGTAGGTCCGGCGACGTTGCACGCGCGTTGCACCACGGTGCGGCCGGTACCTACGCTGGCAGACGTGGCAGAGTCGCCGGAACCCGAGCTGCTGCGCGACCCGGAGTCGTACGCGCGGCTCCTGCGGCACGTCCGCGAGGCGGTGCTGGCCGGCGTGCCGGGCCCGCGGTCGCCACGCTCCGTGGTCTCCGACTCGTGGAACCGGTCACTGGCCGCCCGGGTGGACCCGGACGAGGGCGAGGCCCCGTTCGTCCACGACACCGCCGCCCTGGCCGCGCTGCGCGAGGCCCATCCGCTGGCGCCCGTGCTGCCGGTGCTGCGGCAGATGCTGGTGAGCATCGCCGACGACGCCGAGCACCTGATGATCGTCACCGACGCCGACGGCCTGATCCTCTGGCGCGAGGGCGCGGCGGGCCAGCTCGTGCGCGGGGACCGCGTCGGCCTCACCGAAGGCACCCAGTGGAGTGAAACCGCGATCGGCACGAACGCCATGGGCACGGCACTGGCCACCGGCGAGCCGGTGCAGATCTACTCGGCCGAGCACCTGGTCCGGCGCTACCACACGTGGACGTGCGCGGCGGCGCCGGTGCGTGACCCCGAGACCGGCGTGCTGCTCGGCTCGATCGACGTCAGCGGGCCGCTGCGCACGGTCCACCCGGCCGTGCTTTCCCTGGTCACGGCGACCGCGCAGCTCGCGGAAGGCCAGCTGCGCGCCCAGCTGGCGGTCCGCGACGAACGGCTGCGGCGGGTGAACATGCCGCACCTGGCGGCCCTGCGCGGCCGCCCGGGCGCGCTGCTTTCGGCGGCCGGGCGGGTGCTCGCGGCGGAGGCGTGCACCCTGCCGTCCACCGTGGACGTCCGTCGCGGCGGCGGGACGGTCGCCCTGCCCGACGGCCGCCTCGCCACGGTGGAACCGCTGTCCGAGGGCTACCTGCTCCGCCTGGCGTCCCCGTCAGGCACCCACCGGGCCCGGCTGCACCTGCAGTTCCTGTCCGACGGCGCCCACACGACCACTGTGGACGGTCGCGAAGTGCCGTTGACGTTGCGGCACGCGGAGATCCTGACCCTGCTGGCCCTGCACCCGAACGGCCTCTCGGCGGAACGGCTGGCCCTGCAGCTCTACGGCGAGACCGGCAACCCGGTGACGGTCCGCGCGGAGATCCACCGGCTGCGCTCGCAGCTGGGCGCGTCGGTGGTGCAGACGCGCCCGTACCGCCTGGCCGCGGACGTCGACGCCGACTTCCTCCGCGCCCGCACGGCGGTCCGCTCCGGTGCCCCGGCCGACGCGCTGCGCGTCTTCCGCGGGCCCCTGCTGCCGGAGTCGGAAGCGCCGGCGATCCGCGAGGAGCGGGAGACGCTGACCGCCCAGGTGCGTCAGGTGGCGTTGAACAGCGGCGACCCGGCGGTGCTGTGGTCGTTCTGGGAAACGGCCTGCGGTGCCGACGACTTCGCGGTGCTCGACGCGCTGCTGCGGACGCTCCCGCCGGCCGACCCGCGGCGGGCCGCCGTGGCCGCCCACCGCAGGCGGCTCGCCTGAGCCGTCACGGCTCGAGGTCGGCCACGCCCCGGCCGCTCGCCACGTCGAACGGCACCGACGCCTGGTCGTGCACGATCACCCAGCCGTCGCCGGTCTTCCGGAAGACGAAGGTGGCCCGGACCCACATGCCGTCGGTCACCACGCCGTTCTTCAGCGTCCCGCTGACCCGGCCGAAGCCGTGCCCGACGGCGAGGTCGCCGCTCGCGGTGATGGTCAGGCCGCGCAGCTCGTAGTCCACCTTTTCGAAGATGGTGAACACCTTCGCCCAGTTCTTCAGCTTGGCGTCGGTCCCGACGTGCTGCAGCGGCGGTTCGACGTCGAAGGACACGACGTCCGGTGCGTAGATCCGCCGCAGGGCCTCGAGATCCTTGGCCCGCAGCGCTTCCACGACCGCGTCGAGCCTGCCCCGGACCGCGGCCTCGGCACCCCCGGCCCGCAGCGGCGCCAGCGCGGCACTCCAGGCGACGACGTGGCCGAGCAGCGTGTCCAGCGCGGCGAACTGGTGCTCGCCGGGCGCGAAGACGGTGCCGAGGTCGAATTCGGTCGCCAGCGGCAGCGTGACCTGCGGGGTCACGTCGGCCAGCTGCAGGGCCCCGCAGACCAGCCGCAGCTGCTCGACCGCCCGGGCGCCGCCGACCCCGCCGTAGGAGACGAACCCGGCCGCCTTGGTGTTCCACTCGACGTAGACGTGGTCGAGGGCGTTCTTCAGCACCCCGGGGAGGGAGTGGTTGTACTCGGGGGTGACGAACACGAACCCGTCGCAGGACGCGACGACGGCGGCGAAGGCCCGGGTGCGCGGGTCGTCGTACTGCCCCGAGAAGCCCGGAGGGTCCTCGAGGTGCGGCAGCGGGTGGTCCCGCAGGTCGATCACGGTGAACTCGGCGTCTTCCCGGCGCGCGGCCCGCTCGTGCACCCACTGGGCGACCTGGTCCCCGATGCGGCCCGGACGGGTGCTGCCGAGCACGATCCCGATCTTGGTCATCGTTTCTCCCCTGTTCGGTTGGTTCCGACCGGTACGACGAAACGGGACGCCCGAATGTCAGGTCCTGACGGTCGGGCAGGCTGGATCGTCGGAGGAGACATGACAACGCCATCGGAAATCGTCGTCGCCGAGCGACGGCACCTGGTCAACCTCGCCTACCGCTTGCTCGGCTCCCTGACCGAAGCCGAGGACGCCGTTCAGGAGACCTACGCCCGCTGGTACGCCCTGACCCCGGCGCAACAGGACGCGATCTCCTCGCCGGGCGCGTGGCTCACCACGGTGGCCGGCCGGATCTGCCTGGACGTCCTCGGCTCGGCCCGGGTCCGGCGCGAGCGGTACGTGGGCGAGTGGCTGCCCGAGCCACTGCCCGACCAGCCCGACCCGGCCGACCGGATCACCCTGGACGAGTCGGTGAGCATGGCGTTCCTCGTCGCGCTGGAAGCGATGACACCGGCCCAGCGCGTGGCCCTCGTGCTGCACGACGTCTTCGGGTACTCGTTCGCCGAGGTCGCCGAGATCACCGGCCGGACACCGGCGGCGAGCCGGGAACTGGCCTCCGCGGCCCGCCGCCGCGTCCGCGCCGGCTCGCCGGGCGCCCCGGCTCGCGGCCGGGCGGGCCTGATCAGGGACTTCAAGGAAGCGTGGGAAGCGGGCGACATCGAAGCGCTGGTCGGCCTCCTCGACCCCGGCGCGACCCTGACCGCGGACGGCGGCGGCGTGGTCCGCGCCGCGCTGCTGCCGATCGAAGGCGGCGAGCCGGTCGCGCGGTACGTCGCCGACCTCGCGGCCTCCGGCGTGCTGACCCTCGTGGAGCGGACGGTCAACGGCGAGCCCGGCCTGCTGCTCCGGCGCGGGAGCGAACTCGCGGCCGTCTACTCCTTCGACGTCGAGGACGGCCGCATCACCCGGATCTGGGCGGTGCGGAACCCCGAGAAGCTGCGCCCCTGGCTCGGGTGAACCCGAAGTAGACACCGTCTACAGAAGTTTGATAGACAGTGTCCACAAGGTGAACCACGGGTTACGGAGATCGGGATGAGCTACCACCGTTTCGTCGTCGTCGGCGACAGCTGCGCCGAAGGACTCGACGACCCGTACCCCGACCGGCGCCACTACCGCGGCTGGGCCGACTTCGTCGCCGCGCGGCTGGCCGAGGACGAGCCCGGGTTCCGCTACGCCAACCTCGCCGTCCGCGGGCGGCGGCTCGACCAGATCGTGCCCGAGCAGCTCCCGGCCGCCGCGCGTCTCGAACCCGATCTGGTCGCCCTCTTCGGCGGTGGCAACGACGTGATGAGCCGGGGCTGGGACGCGCGCACCGTCGCCCGGCGGGTCGATGCCGCCGTCCGGGCCTGCACGGACATCGCGCCCGTCGTCGTCACCTTCACGCTCAGCGACGTCTCCCGCCGGATGCCGCTCGGCCACCGGATGCGGCCGCGGATCGTCGCGCTCAACGACGCCATCCGCGAGGCCGCCGTCAGCTACGGGGCCCTGCTGATCGACCTGTGGCCGGACCAGGCCGTCACCGATTCGCGGTACTTCGGCGCCGACCGCCTGCACCTGTCCGCCCACGGCCACCGCCGGCTCGCCGCGTACGTCCTGGCCCGGCTCGGCCTGGACCACGACCCCGCCTGGCTCGCGCCCCTCCCGGGCACCGCGGCGCCCGGCAGCCGGCGCGCCGACCTGCAGTGGCTGGTCCGGGAGGTGCTGCCGGTCGCCGTGACGCGCACGCGCAACCGGCTGATCGGCCGCCAGCCCGGCGACGGCTTCCTCCCGAAGCGCCCCGACCTGCTCCCGATGGCTTTGGACGAGGCATGGGCACCCGGCAACGCCTGATCGCGACGGCGACGGAACTGCTCGCCGAGGAAGGCGTCGGCGCGGTCACCCTGCGCGGGATCGCCAAGGCGGCCGGGGTTTCCCACGGCGCACCCCTGCGGCACTTCTCGGGCCGCGCCGAGCTGCTGTCCGCCGTCGCGACCCGCGGGTACGCCGAGCTGCTCGCCCGCCGGGAGACGCTGCCGGAGACCTCGCCGCGGGAACGGCTCACCGCGGCCTGCCACAGCTACCTCGACTTCGCACTCACCAACCCGGCGATGTTCGAGCTGATGTTCCGCCGCGACCTGATCGACCCGGACGACCCGGAACTCTCGGCGGCGGCGAGCGCGGTCTTCGACACCTTCGCCGTGCTGGTGGCGGCGGTGCCGACCCCGGTCGCGCGGTCCGGTGCCGACCTGCGGCTGGTGGCCGCGTCGCTGTGGGCGGCCCTGCACGGGCTCGCCCAGCTGTGGCTGTGGGGCGGCCTGGCGGACGCCAGCTTCGCGCCGTCCCCCGAAGCCGCGCTGGCCGTCACGCTCGACGCCTACCTCGACACGCCGACCCGGTCCGCACGCCCGAACACCTGATCGAATACCCTCTCCGGCATGACCGAGTCAGACCCGCAGCTCGAGCGCATCCGCAAGCTGCTGGCGAAGGCGGAAGACCCGGCGGTCACCGAGGCGGAAGCCGAGGCGTACAACCAGAAGGCCGCCGAGCTGGTCGCGCGCTACGGGATCGACCAGGCGATGCTCGCCGCGTCGGGCGCCAGTTCCGACGAGATCGGCACGCTGACGATCCCGATGAACGACCCGTACAGCCGCGACAAGGCGAGCCTGCTCACCTCGGTCGCGTACCCGCTGCGCTGCCGGACGCTGCTGCACCGCCTCGGCCAGAAGGTCGAGAGCGTCACGGTGTTCGGGTTCCGCTCCGACCTCGGCCGGGTGGAGCTGCTGTTCACCAGCCTGCTGCTGCAGGCGGGCACGCAGCTGACCCGCGTCCGGCCGGGCGGGTTCTTCCCCGGCGAGTCACTGGCCGCGTACCGGCGCACGTGGCTGCACGGCTTCGCGCGCGCGGTGCACGAACGGCTTTCCCACGCCGAGGAGGAAGCCGTCCGCACGGCGGTGCCGGGCGCGCGCTCGGCGGAGCTGGTGGTCCGCGACCGCGCGCAGATGGTCCAGCACGCGTTCGACGCCGAGTACGGCGACCTGCGCGCGGCCGCACCCCGGCGCCTGTCGGGCAGCGGCTACCTCGACGGCCACGACGCCGGCACCCGGGCCAACCTCGACCCGGCCGCGCTGACGCGGCGCCGCAAAGCCCTGCGCTGAGTCCCCCGGTTGCCGCTATCGCGGCGGCGATCACTTCCGCTTGTATGAGCGCATGCGCGTTGTCGATCTTGCCGGCCGCCCCGACCTCCTCGACGCCGCGTTGGGCCTCGGTGACGTCGGCGGCCAGTTCATCTACCAGGGCGCGAGCGGCCGGATGATCACCGGCGAGCGCTTCCTGCGCCACTGGGCGCGCTACTTCCTGATCGCCTTGGCCGACGACGGCACCCCGATGGCCCGCGCGCTGTCGGTCCCGCTGGCGTACCCGGCGCCGGACCGCACGGAGCTCCCGGACCACGGCTGGGACCAGGCGATCGAGTGGGCGGCCCAGGACGTCATGGACGGCCGCGCGCCGAACGCGTTGTGCGCGCTGGAAGTCGTGATCGCCCCGCACCTGCGGGGCACCGGCCTGGCGGCCCCGATGCTGAAGGCGCTCAAGGCCGTGGCGGCGGAATCGGGGCTGAGCAAGCTGATCGTCTCGGTCCGCCCGATCGGCAAGGAGGCCGAGCCGACCGTCCCGATGCCGGAGTACGCGGCCCGCCGCCGTCCGGACGGCCTGCTCGCCGACCGCTGGCTGCGCACCCACGAGCGGCTCGGCGCCCGGGTGGTGAAGGTGTGCCCGTTCGCGGTGACGCTGTCGGGCTCACTGGCGGACTGGCACGAGTGGACGGGCGTGAAGCTCGAGGACGGCGAGAACCTCATCCCGGGCGGCATCGCCCCGGTCCACGCCTCGACCACCTACGACGTGGCGACCTACGTCGAGCCGAACGTGTGGCTGGAACACCCGATGTGATCTCGGGGATCATCCTGATGGCGCACCCTCCTGGCACCTGCTAACTTTTGTTGGCATGTGGACGCCGGGTGACGAGCTCCTGCGGCAGCTGGGCGCGCTCGCCAACCCGCACCGGCTGCGGATCGTCGCGGCCCTGCACGCCGAACGCACCTACGTCAGCAAGCTGGCCCGCGAACTGCGGATCAGCCGCGCGCTGCTGCAGGTCCACCTGCGCAAGCTCGAAGCCGCCGGCCTGGTCAGCGCTGGCTTCGAGACCGGCGAGGACGGCAAGACGCTGCGGTTCTACGAGCTCACCCCGTTCTCCGTCGTGCTGACGCCGGAGGCGATCGCGGCGGCCGCGCCGACGCTGACCACACCGGAGTCCGTCCAGGGGGACGGCGAGGAGGGACGGACGTGAACTGGCACCAGTGGCAGGAAATCATCGGCGTGACCGGGGTCTTCGTCCTGATCACCGTCGTGCTGTCGATCGCGATCGTGCAGCTGGCCGCGACCTGGCGGGCCAAAGCCGCGCTCGCCCGCGAGAGCGAATACCGGAGCCTGGCCGAGAAAGCCGTCCGGACGCAGGAAGAAACCGAACGGCAGCTCAAGGACGTCCAGGACCGCCTGCGGTCCATCGAACACGTGCTCAAGGAGGTCGACTGACCGGCTGAAGGCCCTGGACCGCCGAGCGGCAACTCGGCGGCCCAGGAAGAAGAAGCACCCACTCGCCCGAGGGCGAGCTCTCATCGGATCACTCCTTCACGGAAGGACCTTAGTTCATGCTGCCCGCAAAACGGCCGGTGGTCGAAACCGTCACAAACTGGTCGCTGCGGCACCGCGCCGCCGCGATCCTCGGCTGGCTCGCGCTCGTCGCACTGGCCTGGGCCCTCGGCACGTTCGTCCCCGGCACCGACGCGCGGTCGAGCCCGCCCGGCGACGCCGGCACCGGCCAAGCCGTCCTCGACCACCAGGCCACCCGCGAACCCTTCTTCGAGAACGTCCTCGTCCAGCCGCGGTCCCCGGCGGTCACCGCCGACCTCGTGACGACCCTGACGACGTCGGGCGCGGTCGCGGACACCCGCTCCGGGGTCTCCGCCGACGGCCGGTCGGAACTGGTCACCTTCCGGATCACCGGCAGTGGCACCGAAATCCGGGCCGGCCTGGCGAAGGCGACCGCGGCGGTCGACACGGTCGCCGCCCGGCACCCGGACGTCCGGGTGGCCCAGGCCGGCGATCTCACCGTGTCCGGCGCGGTCGACAAGAGCATCAAGGAGGACATCGGGCGGTCGGAAGCCCGCTCGCTGCCGATCACCGTGCTGATCCTGCTGGTGGTGTTCGGCTCGCTGGTCGCGGCCGCGGTCCCGGTCCTGCTCGCGGGCACCGCGGTGCTCGCCACCTTCGGCTTGTTGTCCGTTATGGACAACTGGATCCCGGTCAACAGCGCGACTTCCGCGATCACGCTGCTGATCGGGATGGCGGTCGGCGTCGACTACTCGCTGTTCTTCCTGCGCCGGGTCCGGGAGGAACGCGCGCACGGCGTCGAGGAGTCGATCCGGATCGCGGCGCGGACGTCGGGGCACGTGATCGTCGTGTCGGGACTGACCGTCGTGCTGTGCGTGACCGGCCTGCTGTTCACCGGGCTTGACAACCTGCGCGGCCTGACCGTGGGCACGGTCCTGGTCGTCGGCCTGGCCGTGCTCGCCGCGGTGACCGTCCTGCCGGCGACGCTTTCCCTGCTCGGCTCACGCGTCGACCGCGGCCGGATCCCGTGGCTCGGCCGGCGCCGGACCCGCTCGGCCTTCTGGGCGGGTGTGGCGACCGTCGTCACCCGGCGGCCCGCGGTCTGGAGCGGGCTCGCCACCGCACTGCTCGTGCTGCTCGCCTTGCCCGCACTGGGAATGCGGTTGCAGGACCCGGCGCCGGCCGAGAGCCTGCCGCGCAGCATCCCGGTGATCGACGCGGCCGTGCGCATCCAGGAAGCGTTTCCCGGCGTCACCATGCCCGCGCACGTCGTCCTCTGGAACACCCGCGGCGGCCCGGTCGACACCCCCGCGCTGCGCCGGGCGATCGGCGAACTCACCGCGGAACTGCCGCGGCCGTCCGTCGTCGTGCCGGTGGACCAGGTGCTCGTCGTCCGGATCCCGCTCGGTGGCACGGGGAACGACGAAGCGGCGAGCCGCACGCTCACGACGTTGCGGGAAACCCTGCTGCCGCAGACGGTCGGGCGGATCGACGGCGTCGGTTACGCGGTGGCGGGCCGCACCGCCGAAGCGCACGACTTCACCGCGCAGGTGCTCGCCCGGGCGCCGTACACCTTCGGGTTCATCCTGCTGCTCGCGTTCGCGCTGCTGCTCGTGGTGTTCCGGTCGGTCGTGGTGCCGGTGGTGTCGATCCTGCTCAACGCGCTGTCGGCGGGCGCGGCCTACGGCGTGCTCACCCTGGTGTTCCAGGGTGGCTTCCTCGCGCCACTCCTGGGTTTCACGCCCTACGGCGGGGTGCTCGGCTGGCTGCCGGTGTTCCTCTTCGTGCTGCTGTTCGGGCTGAGCACCGACTACCACGTCTTCATCCTCAGCCGGATCCGCGAACGGCGTCGGCCGGGCGTGCCCGTCCGGCAGGCGATCGTCGAAGGCACCGCGAGCAGTTCCGGGGTGGTGACGAGCGCCGCGCTGATCATGACCGGGGTGTTCAGCGTCTTCCTCAGCCTGGCCGCGATCGAGTACAAGATGCTCGGCCTCGGCATGGCGTTCGCGATCCTGCTCGACGCGACGATCGTCCGCGGCGTCCTGCTGCCCGCCGCGCTGGCACTGTGCGGCGACCGGCTCTGGCCCGGTCAAAGTGTAGAAACCCTTAAAGCTCCGTCCAGAACTCTTCGCTTGTCCTGACGGATCCTCTTCGGCACCGTTGATCGCATGAACGGTGGACGGGGCGCCTCGGCGCGGATAGTGGTCCTGGCCCTGCTGTGGGGCTCGGGCTTCCTCTGGATCAAGCTGGCCCTGACCGGGCTGAGCCCCGTCCACCTCACCCTCGTCCGGTGCGCCCTCGGCGCGCTGACGCTGCTGGGCCTGGCGATCGCCGCCCGGCAGCGGCTGCCGCGGGACGGCCGGACCTGGGCGCGGCTGGTCGTCGCCGCGTTCTTCTGCAACGCCCTGCCCTTCGCGCTGTTCGGCATCGGGGAGCGCACCGTCGACTCCGGGGTCGCCGGCGTCATGAACGCCACCACCCCGCTGTGGTCGCTGCTGATCGGTGTCGCGCTCGGGACCGAACGGCGGCTCAACCCCGCGCGGCTGCTCGGGCTGGTCCTCGGCTTCGCCGGCATCCTGGTGATCTTCGCGCCGTGGCAGCAGTCGGGCCTGCTGAGCACCGGCGCGCTGGCCCTGCTCGGCGCCGGCCTCAGCTACGCGATCGCCTTCGCCTACATGGCACGGAAACTGCCACCGGACGGCGCTCCGCTCGCGCTCTCGGCCGCGCAGCTGCTGACCGCCACCGGGCTGACCGCGCTCGCGCTGCCGGTCGCCTCCGCCGCGCCGCACCTGACGCTCACCGCCGTCGTCGCGGTGACGGTCCTCGGCGTCTTCGGGACCGGCATCACGTTCTACCTGAACTACCGGATCCTCTCCGACGAAGGCCCGACCGCCGCGGCGACGGTCGGCTACCTCCTGCCGGTGGTCTCGGTCGCGCTCGGCGCCCTCGTCCTCGGCGAGCCGCTGACCCTCCGGGTCGTCGGCGGGATGGCGGTCGTGCTGGTCGCCGTCGGCCTGACCCGGTGGCAGCCGGCTCAGGCGCGGGCGAACTGCCCGGCGAGCTCGGCAGGCGGCCTGGCCACGCCGAAGTAGTCGCCGGTCGCCAGTTCCGCGCCGGCCGTGCGCCACCAGCTCGCCTGGTCCTCGGTGTGGATCCCGTCGACCACGAGCGTCGCGCCGACCTGCCGGACCAGCGGCACCAGCGCGCTGAGGAACGTCGAGTCCGACCACGCCTGCCACTCCGCGAGCCGCCGGTCGACGCGCACGATGTCGACCGGCAGGTTCTCGATCGCGCGCAGGTCGTCCGGTCCCAGCCCGAACTCGTCGAGCATGACGTGCACGCCGAGGTCGGCCAGCGCGGTGACGTTCTCGATCACCCCGGACACCGGGAGCGCGCCGGCCGGGACGCCGAGCATCAGCTGCTCGGGCGGCAGGCCGGTGTCCCGCAGCAGCCGCGTCACGCGCGTGCCGAGTGCGTCGTCCGACATCTGGTGCCCGGTCAGGCCGGCGACCATCGGCAGGCCGAACCCCGCGCGCTGGCGCCACCACTCGCCCTGGCGGCTCGCGGCCCGCAGCAGCCAGTCGCCGAGCGGCAGCATCAGCCCGGTCGACTCGGCGAGTTCCACGCAGCACTCGTGCGAAAGCGCGGTGTCGTCCGGGCGGTCCCAGTGCAGGCGGGCTTCGATGCCGGCGACCTCGCCGTCGGCCAGCCGCGCCACCGGCCGGTAGCGCACGCCGATCTCGCCGTGTTCCCAGGCGCCGGCCATGCCGACGGCCACCGCCTGCGTCCGCCGGTCGTGGGCGTCGGCCTCGCGGTCGAACATCTTCCACTGGCCGCGCCGCCGCTCCTTGGCGCGCCGCAGCGTCTGGTCGGCCTGGCGCAGCAGTTCCAGCGGGTCGATGCCTTTCGCCGGCCGGTGCACCACCCCGGCGCTGGCCGACAGCGCGAGCCCGTGGCCGTCGACGAAGAACGGCTCGGCGAGCTCGTCGTTGATCGCCCGCACGATGGTGGCGATGTCCGGCGTCGACTCGGTGTTCTCCACCAGGATGCCGAACTCGTCGCTGTGGAACCGCGCGATCATCGCGTTCTCCCGGGACATCACCGCCTTGAGCCGCTGCGCGAAGTGCACCAGCAGCTGCTCGCCGACGCGGCGGCCGAGGCTGTTGCAGACCATGCCGAACGCGTCGAGGTCGACGTGGAACAGCGTGACGCCGTACGTCGGGTCGGCCCGCCGCAGCGCCGCTTCCAGGTGGGTGCCGAAGTACTGGCGGTTCGGCAGCCCGGTGAGGACGTCGTGCAGGGCCTGGCGGCTCAGCTCGCCCTGCAGCAGCATCAGCTCGGTGCCGTCCTCGATCACCACGACGAAGTGGGACGGCTGGTTTTCGGCGTCGCGCAGCAGCGACGCGGTGAGCGAGATGCGGACGACGTCGCCGTCCTTGCGCAGCAGCCGTTCCGACTGCCGGATCCGCTCCTTGCCGCCGTCCAGCAGGGCCAGCATCGCGTCGCGGAGGACCTCGACGGACTCGGGGTGGACGACGTCGTAGAGCACCGAGCCGGCCAGCTCGCCCGCCGGGTGCCCGAGCATCTCGGCCAGCGCCGCATTGGCCCGCACGATCCGGCCGTCCAGCGCGACGACGGCGATGCCGCTCGCCGACGACGTCACCACCTCTTCGAAGCGCGCCTCGCTCTGCCGCAGGTTCCACTGGGCGTCCCGCACCGCCTTGATCAGCGACAGGTGCATGATCTCCTGCTGGTCGAGGACGCTGCGCTCGTGCGCGAGCAGGAAGCCGCAGGCGAGCGCGCCGAGCGCGGCCACGATCCGGTCGGCGGCGCCGTCGGCGCCCGCCAGTTCGGGCAGCGCAGGCAGGCCCTTACCGAGCACCTCGAGCGTGCACCGCAGCCCGGGTTCGCCGACGTAGCCCAGCGCGACCAGCCGGGCGCCGACCCGCTCCGCCGGGGTCACGTCCGGTGTCGCGCGGTGCAGCGCGCCGCAGAGCGTGTCCACCAGCTCGCCGAGCTCCGCTTCGAGTTCCTCCCGGCTCAGCGAAACGACCGTCACGCCGCTGAGCAGGTACGCCCACTTGCGGGCGAGCCGGGTCCGTTCGCGGCTCGCATCGGGAGCGGCGGGCTCGTCCGGCTGGGGTGCGATCATCGGCATGGAGGACGTCCGCATCAGATCTCGTGGCCGGCCCGCACGATGCCGGGTACGGAGAAATCGGCATCCGGCGGATACCATTCCGTTGATCGGGTCACGGAGAACACCTTCTCAGTCTGATCGGACCGAAAGAGCTTAGCGATTCCTCGCGCTTCGGCTACTGCGCCATCCGCGTGAGCCCGGACCACCCGATCGGGCACTGTCCCGTTCGACCGGACGAGCCTAGCGTGAGCCGTCTCCTTGGAAAATCCAGACAATGGCGTAACGAGGAGTATGCATGAGCGTTCCGGTGGCTCCGCGCCGGTGGCCTTTTCTCGGGCACACTCCGGTACTCCTGAGGCAACGCTTCGCATTCACCGACACATTGCCGGAGCACGGCGAGATCGTCAAACTCCTTCTCGGCCCGGCGCCCGTCTACTTCGTCACCAGCCCGCGATTGGCGCACGAAGTGCTGGTCAACGAGGGCCCGAAGTTCCGCAAGGGCGCCATGTTCGACAAGTTTCGGCCGTTCGTCGGAAATGGCTTGGTGCTTTCGAACGGGGACTTCCACCTCCGGCAGCGACGGCTGATGCAACCGGCGTTCCACCGCGAACGGCTGGCCGCCTACGCGGAGATCATGCGGCGCGCGGCCGCGGAACTGAGTGGCTCGTGGCATGCCGGTGAAGTGCGCCCGATCGACGACGACATGCAGAGCCTGGCGGTGACGATCGTCGGCGAGGCCCTGTTTTCGACCGAACTGGGTAAAGCGGCGATCGCCGAAGCGCGCCGGTCGATTTACGTGATCATCCAGCAGGGAATGATTCGCGCGTTGTCGCCGAAGTTCGTCGAAAAGCTCCCGGTGCCCGGCAACCGCCGGTTCGACGAAGCGATCGGCCGGATGCAGGCCATCGTGCTCGAGGTGATCCGCGACTGGCGGCGCGACGGCACCGACCGCGGCGACCTGCTTTCGACGTTGCTGCTGGCCGGGATGACCGACGAGCAGGCGCGGGACGAGGTGCTCACCCTGCTCACCGCGGGCATCGAGACGACGGCGCTGGCACTGGCCTGGACGTTCCACGAGCTCGGCCGGAACCCGGACGTCGAGGCGAAGGTGCACGCCGAACTCGACGAGGTGCTCGGCGAACACCCGGTCACCGTCGAGGACCTGCCCCGGCTGACCTACGTCCGGCAGGTGGTCGACGAAGTGCTGCGGCAGTACCCGCTCTGGATGCTGATGCGCCGCACCCTGACCGAAGTCGACCTCGGCGGCGTCCGGCTGCCGGAAGGCGCGGAGGTGATCGTCAGCCCGCACACGCTCCACCACGACCCGGCCTCGTTCCGCGACCCGGACCGCTTCGACCCGGACCGCTGGGCACCGGAGCGGGCGGCCGAGATCCCGAAGGGGGCGTTCGTGCCGTTCGGGGCGGGCACCCGCCAGTGCATCGGAAACCGCTTCGCCCAGAACGAAATCGTCATCACGCTCGCCACGGTGGCCGCCCGCTGGCGGCTGCTCCCGGTGGCGGGCAAGCCGGTCCGGGTGAAGTTCACCTCGGCCGCCTACCCCGACCGCCTGCCGATGACGGTGGTGCCCCGCTAGCCGCTCTGGCCACATCGTGGACAGTTCCCGGACAGTTGCCGACGATTCCCGCCGGTCGGCTCGACCGCGTACTACAAACGGGCCCCAGGGACGAGACCACCGGGGAGTGCGCATGCGGGTCGTGGCGGTCATGAACTACAAGGGCGGAGTGGGCAAGACGACGCTGACCGCGAACCTCGGCGCGGTCGCCGCGAGCCGCGGCCTGCGGGTCCTGCTCATCGACCTCGACCCGCAGACCAACCTGACGTTTTCGTTCTTCTCGATCGACGACTGGCACGAGCGGCTGGCGGACACCCGCACGATCAAGCAGTGGTACGGCGCCGAGATGCCCGGCCGCGACCTGCCGCTGGCGGACCTCGTCGTATCGCCGGAACGGGTGAACAACGTCCTGGACGGCACCGGCGGACGGCTCGACCTGATCTCCTCCCACCTCGGCCTGATCGACATCGACCTCGAACTCGCCGCGCTGCTCGGCGGGACGACCACCCTCGACGGGTCGAAGCGGCGGTTCCTGGACCTGCACGGCTGCCTGCGGCAGGCGCTGGCGGACAGCTCCTTCGCCGGCTACGACCTGGTCCTCATCGACTGCGCCCCGAACTTCGGCCTGGTCACCAAGACGGCGATCGTGGCGAGCGAGCGGATCCTCGTCCCGGCGAAGGCTGACTACCTGTCCACCCTCGGCCTGGACTACCTGGTGGGCAACTGCACCGGCCTCGTCGAGCAGTTCAACGACTTCGTCCACCACAAGGGCGGCAGCCGGGACCACGAACCGATCGAGCCCGGCTTCCTCGGCGTGGTGTTCACCATGGCGCAGGTCTACGCCAAGCGGTTGATAGCCGCCCAACAGCGCTACGCCGACGAAGTGCAGGCGAACTCCAAGGTTCCGGTGCTGAAGAGCTACATCCGCAACAACACCAACCACTTCGGGGACGCCGGCGAGAGCGGTGTGCCGGCCATGCTGCGCGCCACCGGCCGCGACGAGGTCGTGCAGGAGTTCGACGGGTTCACCGACGAGGTCCTCGGCGCCCTTTCGCTTTCCGGAGACCGCCGGTGAACGGCCTGAAGCGGCTCGCCGCCCTGCAGGAACGGGTGTACGAGTTCCTGGCGCAGCAGGACGAGGCCACGCTGGAGGCACTCCTCGACGGCTCGGCCCAGCTGACGGTGACCGGGCTTCCCGAGGATCTGTCGAAACTGAAGGTGGAAGAACTGAAGGCGCTGGCCAAGAAACGCGGATTGCGCGGGTACAGCAAACTCCTCAAGGCCGAACTCATCGACCGGCTCCTCGGCCACCGCGCCGCCGCACCCCCGGTCGAGCCGCCGCCCGCACCCGCCGCCCTGCGGCCGGTCGTCACCGCACCGGCGGCCCCGGCTCCGCGGCCGGTCCCCACTCCTCAGGCGGTGACCGCGCGACCGGGCGTCGACGCGGCCGCCATCGCCGTCCACCTGCGGGAAACCGACACCGAAGAGGAAGGCGCGGTCTACCTCGAAGCGCAGCGCCTCGACCGCGACAGCCTGCTCGCCGTCGCCACCGAGCTGCAGCTCACCCGGGTGGACCGCCTGAGCCAGAAGGAACTGAAACGGCGGATCCTCAAGCAGGCCATCGGCGCCCGGCGCAAGTTCGCCGGGCTGCGGAAGTGGTGACCGGCGACGGCCGGTCGATGTACCTGATCGACGGCCGCCGCGTCACGGTGCCGGACCTGCTGGAAGCGCGCCTGCTGGCGCCCGGGGCGAAGCTGCGGTTCGAGCGCAAGCGCATCGGGGCGGCCTTCGACGCGACCGTCACCGACCGGGGCCGGATCCGGCTCGAACCCGACGGCGAGGAGTTCCGCTCGCCGTCCCGCGCGGCAATGGTGGCCGCCGGGATGCGCGCGGTCGACGGGTGGCGGGCCTGGGTGGTGGTGGCCGAGGAGCGCCTGCTGGATTCGGTGCGCCAGGAGTTCCTCGACCGGACGGTCTCGACGGCCGGCCGTCAGCTCGGCGACCAGCGCGTCCACGAGCGCCTGCGGCAGGCGCGCACCCGCGCCGACCAGGGTGATCCCGAGCGCATCACGGTCCGCGAGCTCCTCAAGCTGTGGGGCGTGACCGACCGCGGCGACCAGGTCGGCCGGATCGAGGCGGGCCTGGCCAACCACGGGCTGGTGACCTCGCCGGGCTTCCGCGCGGTCACGCTCGACACCGTCGTCACCCTGACCACGCCACCGGAAGAGCCCGAGGAACCGGCGGCGCCCGACGTCCTGCCGGCCACCGAAGACGACGAAGGTGGTGGCGACCTGGACGTCCGCCTGACCGTGGGCAACCTGAAGCCGGTCGAGGGCCTCGCGTCCGTCGGGCCCAACAGCTCGATCGAGGAAGCGATCACCACGATGCTCCTCAACGACTTCTCACAGCTGGCCGTGCTCGGCGGCCCGCGCAACCCCCGCGGAGCCGTGACGTGGCGCTCGATCGCGCAGGCCGTGCACCACAAGCCCGGGGCGGGGCTCGCCGACGCGATCGTCCACGCCGAGGTCGTCGCCTACGACCGTGACCTCTTCGACGTCCTCCCCACCCTGCAGCTGCGGGAGTTCGTGCTCGTCACCAACGAAAGCCGGGCTGTCGAAGGCATCGTCACGACGGCGGACGTCGCCCGCCGCTACGGCGAGATGGCCACGCCGTTCTTCCAGCTGGGCGAGCTGGACCAGACGCTGCGCTGGATCATCCGGTGCACGCTCGACCTCCCGGCGGTCCGGCCCCTGTGCGGCAGGCCGATCGACAGCTTCGACCACCTGGCCTTCGGCGACTACCAGCGGATCCTGGAGAACAAGGACGCCTGGGACCGGATCGGCTGGCCACTGGACCGGCCGGCGTTCATCGCCCGCCTGGACGAGATCCGGCGGATCCGCAACAGCGTGATGCACTTCCACCCGGACGCGGTCTCCGAAGACACCGTCGAGAAGCTGCGGCACTTCACCAGCCTGCTGCACCGCTACCGCACGCCGGCTTAGCCGCCCGGCCCGCACCCTCGCAGAATGGGCGACCGGCGGACTTCGCGCAGGTCACCGCATCCGCGGATCCTGCGACGGATCGGCGTACATCGGCGGACACCCGTGGTCGACGGCTTCGGGCCGCAGTTCGAAGTGCCACGGTTCGTTGCGGTAGATCCGGCACAGCCCGTACCGGGCACCGTGCTCGGCGAGCCACGTCCGGGCGGCGGGCGGCCCGATGTCGACCGCCTGCCCCCGCACGTGCGCCGAGCGGTCCGGCGTCGTCACCCAGCGGGCCGCCGCCGCTTCCGAGCCGTGCTGAGCGATCCCCTGGCGGCGGAGCTGTTCCTGGTACGCCCAGGACCGCCAGCCCCCGTTGACGACTAACACGACGCCGTCGGCGGCGGCGTCCGCCGCGGCCCGGCGGAGGGCGTCGAGCAGGGCGGGATCGAGGTTGGCGACGGCCGGGGAGTCGTCGAAGACCGGCAGGCCGTCCGGGACGGCGCCGTGTCCCCGGCCGAGCGACGTGCGTTGGCTGGAGGTCATGCCGGCCAGTCAAGGCCGCGCGGTGTTGCCGTCGCGTACGCGCTTTCCGATATGCGGCCGATATGCGGCCGCTCGTAGCATCGGGAAGGTGCGTGTGTTGATCGTCGAGGACGAGCCCTACCTGGCCGACGCCATCCGCGATGGCCTCCGCCTGGAGGCCATCGCGGCGGACACCGCCGGCGACGGCGACACCGCGCTGGAGCTGCTGAGCGTCAACACCTACGACATCGCCGTGCTGGACCGCGACATCCCCGGCCCGTCCGGTGACGAGATCGCCCGGCATATCGTCGCCTCCGGCAGCGGGCTGCCGATCCTCATGCTCACCGCCGCCGACCGGCTCGACGACAAGGCCACCGGCTTCGGTCTCGGCGCCGACGACTACCTCACCAAGCCGTTCGAGCTGCGCGAGCTCGTCCTCCGGCTGCGGGCCCTCGACCGGCGGCGCGCGCACAACCGGCCGCCGGTGCACGAAATCGCCGGCCTGCGGCTGGACCCGTTCCGCCGCGAGGTCTACCGCGACGGGAAGTACGTGGCCCTGACGCGCAAGCAGTTCGCCGTCCTTGAAGTGCTCGTCGCCGCGCAGGGCGGGGTGATCAGCGCGGAAGAGCTGCTGGAGCGGGCGTGGGACGAGAACGCGGACCCGTTCACCAACGCCGTGCGCATCACGGTTTCCGTGCTCCGCAAGCGCCTCGGCGAGCCGGGGATCATCGCGACCGTCCCCGGCGTCGGCTACCGCATCGACACCGGCGACGACGGCCGTGGCTAGGGAGCCGGGACTGAGCGCCCGGCTCAAGCTCACCCTCAGCTACGCCGGGTTCGTCATGCTCGCCGGCCTCCTGCTGATGGCCGCGGTGCTGGCCTTCTACCTGTACTTCCTGCCCAACGGCTGGATCACTACCGAGGGCGACTTCTGGATCAACCGCGGGCGGCTGGTGCGCGCCTTCGTCCCGTTCATGGCCGTCGTGCTCGTCTTCCTGCTGGTGTTCGGCCTGCTCGGCGGCTGGGTGCTGGCCGGCAGGATGCTCGCGCCGCTGACCCGGATCACCGACGCCACGCGCATCGCCGCGGACGGCTCGCTGTCGCACCGCATCCGGCTGCCCGGCCGCGCCGACGAGTTCCGCGAGCTCGCCGACGCCTTCGACACCATGCTCGCGCGGCTCGAGACGCACGTCGCCGAGCAGCGCCGGTTCGCCGCCAACGCGTCCCACGAGCTGCGCACCCCGCTGGCGATCACGCAGAGCCTGCTCGACGTCGCCCGCAACGACCCCGAGCGCACGACGGACGAACTCGACGAGCGCCTGCGCGTGGTCAACACCCGCGCGATCGAACTCACCGAAGCCCTGCTGCTGCTCAGCCGCGCCGAGCAGCGGGCGTTCACCCGCGACGACGTCGACCTGTCCCTGGTCGCCGAGGAAGCCGCCGAAACGCTCCTGCCCCTGGCCGAAAAGCGCGGCGTCACGGTCGAGACGTCCGGCGACGCCGCGCCCGCGTTCGGCTCGCCGGCGCTGCTGCTGCAGCTGACGACGAACCTGGTGCACAACGCGATCGTCCACAACCTGCCCGAGCGGGGCGCGGTGCAGGTCACGACCCGCGCCGAGACCGGGACGGCGGTGCTCACCGTCGAGAACACCGGCGAGCACCTCGCACCGGCCCTGGTCGCGACCCTCGCCGAACCGTTCCGGCGCGGGACCGAGCGCATCCGCAGCGACCAGGCCGGGGTGGGCCTCGGCCTGGCCATCGTCAAGAGCATCACCCAGGCCCACGACGGGACGCTCACGCTGACCCCGCGCCCGGAGGGCGGCCTCCGCGTCACCGTCCGGCTGCCGGCCTACGCGACGGGGAAATCGAAGTACGTGTCCGGGTAGGGCTCGTCCTTCAGGCCGTAGTGCCACCATTCGCGGTCGTACGCGGCGAACCCGCACCCCTCCATGATGGACCGGAGGCAGGCGCGGTTCGCGGTCTCGGCCGGCGGCACCCCGCGCGCGCCGTGGTGCGACACCGGGTCCATCAGGTCGTGGCCACCGCCCATGGCCGCGAGTTCCCCGGAGCCGAGGTGGTAGAGCGTCAGGTCGACGGTGCTGCCCCGGCTGTGCCCGGACTTGGCGGCGACGTACCCCTTGGCGAACATCCCGGCCCGGTCGAGGTTCGGGTAGTGCCACAGTTTCGTCCGCCCGTCTTCGGGCTGGTCCACCCAGCGCAGGAAGCAGTCCACGGCGCGTTGCGGACGGTAGCCGTCCCACAGGAGAAGGCCGAAGCCGAGCGACGCGGCCTTCTCCTGCGCCTCCCCCAGTGCGGCGCACAGGGTGCGCGTGCCGGCGATCCGGTTGACGAGGTAGCCGTCGACGGGCTTGCCGGTGAAGTTGTCCCAGGTGGCGTACTTGGCGTCCCAGCGGATGCCGGGCACCAGCTCGTCCACGAAGGCGAAGTCGTCGTTCATCGGGCCGTGGCCAGCGAAACGAGCCGGTCGATCAGCGCGGGGAGCGGCACGCCGGCGGCGGCCATCATCCTCGGGTAGCGGCTGTAGGACGTCAGGCCGGGCAGGGTGTTGACCTCGTTGAGGACGACGGTGCCGTCTTCGGTGAGGAACATGTCGACGCGGGCCAGCCCCTTGCAGCCGAGAGCGCGGTAGATGGCCTTCGCCGTCTCCTGGACGCGCGCCCGGGTGGCCGCCGGGATGTCGGCGGGCACGATGGGTGTCGAGTTCTCGGAGCCGGTTTCGGGCTCGTCCTCCTGGTGGATCCGGAAGAAGCCGTGGGAGAGGGCGATCCGGTCGACCTCACCGGCGAACAGCTCCTGGTCGTTCCCCAGGACGGCGCACCCGACTTCACGGCCGGCGACGGCTTCTTCGATCAGCACCTTCGAGTCGTACTGCGCGGCGGCCCCGATGGCGGCGGCCAGCTCTCCCTCGTTCGACACCTTGCTCACGCCGAAGGACGAACCGGACCGGGCCGGCTTCACGAACACGGGGAAGGTCAGCCCGTCGACCTCGTCGCCGGGCCGCACGGTCCGGAAGTTCGGTGTGGCGATGCCCGCGCTCGCGACGACGACGTAGGCGAGGGATTTGTCCATGCACAGAGCGGAACTCGGGACGTCACAGCCGGCGTAAGGGATTCCGGACAGCTCCAGCATGCCCTGCAGAGCACCGTCTTCGCCGAGTTTGCCGTGCAGCACGGGCAGCACCACGTCCAGGCCGATCGTCTCGTACTTGCCGTCTTCGAGGACCAGCAAGCCGGGCACGCTCCGATCCGGCGACAGCACGACCGTCCGCCCGGCTTCCCAGTCCCCTTCGGGGCCGTCGCAGAGTTTCCAGGCGCCGCTCTTCGTGATCCCGATCCAGAACGCTTCGTACTTCCCGGTGTCGAGGTGCCGCGCGACCTCCTGCGCGGACTTGACGGAGATCGGGTGTTCTTCGGAACAGCCCCCGAAGACGATCCCGACCTTGAGCCTATCCATGCCGTTCCCCGCTTTCGAATGCCAGGCAGTTGGTGATGGAGTTTTCGACGGTGTCGCTGAGCGCGTGGTCGGTGTAGTACGCGGTGTGCGGGCTGATGAGCACGTTCGGCAGCTTCTGCAGCTGCACCAGCAGTTCGCTCCCGACCGGCCGGTCCCGGCAGTCGGCGTAGAAGATGCCTTCTTCCCCTTCGACGACGTCCAGCGCGGCCCCGCCCAGCCGGCCGTTTTCCAGCGCCGCGACGAGCGCCTCGGTGTCGAGCAGGGGTCCCCGCCCGGTGTTGACGACGAACGCGCCGGGCTTCATCAGCTCCAGCCGCCGTCGGTCCAGGAGGTGGTGCGTTCCGCTGTCGAGCGGCGTGTGGAGGGTGACGATGTCGCTCACCCGCACCAGGTCGTCGAGCTCGACGTACTCGATGCCGGCCCGGGGGCGGCTGTCGTGGGCGACGACGCGGGAGCCGAAGCCACGCAGCCGGTCCACGACCGCGGAGCCGATGCGCCCGGTGCCGACCACGCCGACGGTCAGGTCACGCAGCTCCCTTCCCCGCACGTCGTTCAGCCGGTAGTCGTGCTCGTCGGCCCGGCGGATCACGGACTTGGCGTCCCGCACGAGCATCAACATCAGCATCAGCGTGTAGTCGGCCACGCTGTCGGGCGAATAGGCCACGTTCCCGACGGAAATGCCGACACTCTGGGCGTAGCCGACGTCGATGTGGTCGAAGCCGACGCTCCTGGTGGAGACATAGGAGACGCCGACCCGGCTGAGCGCGAGAAGAATCTTGTTGGAGAGCGGGGTCTTGTGACCGACGCTGACGCACCGGCTGCCGGAGGCGAGCTCGACGTTGGCCTCGGACACGGGCGCGTCCGTGATGACCGGCGTCACGCCGAACCGAGGCGCCAGCTCCCGGAACAGCAAGGCCTCATCAGGCGCGCACCCATAGACCGTCATCCCGAGCGCCGGTTCGTTCATGCCGCCCAGTCAACGGAATCCGGCGTTGCCGGCACGTATGCGCTTTTCGATACACCGAGGATAAGTTACCGATCAGTAACTATGCGCGGGCTCAGGGCTTCCGCGCCACGCCCGCGTAGATCAGCTGGTTCCACTCCGGATCCTCGGCGATGTCGGTCGGCCCGGCCGGCCGCCAGGTGCCGCAGCCCACCAGGCCCGGCTCGACCAGCACCAGGTCGCCGAGCAGGTCCAGGATCTCGTCGTGGGACCGGGTGTGCGGCACCTCGCCGCGCCGCTGCGCCATCTGGTCGCTGGCCACGGCGAACGACTCCTGGTGCGCGTCGGACGTGACGTGGGTGAAGGCGACCAGGCTGCCCGGGGCCAATGGTTCCCGGTAGGCGCGCACCAGTCCGGCCGGGTCGTCTTCGTCGGGGATCCAGTGCAGCAGCAGCATGCACAGCAGGCCCACCGGCTCGGAGAAGTCGATCAGCCGCCGGACCTCCGGGCTTCCCAGCACCCCGGCGACGTCCCGCACGTCCGCGTGCAGGACCGCGGTGCGGTCGTTGCCCGCCAGCAGCAGCTCGCTGTGCGCGACCGCCACTGCCTCCTTATCGACGTAGACCACCCGGGCCTCGGGGAGTTCCCGCTGGGCGATCTCGTGCACGTTGCCCACGGTGGGGATGCCCGCGCCCAGGTCGAGGAACTGGCGGATGCCCTGCGCGAGCATGAAGCGCACCGCGCGGCGGAGGAAGGCGCGGTTCAGCCGCACCGAATGCCGGATCCAGGGCAGCGTCCGCTCGAGGTGGTCCGCGGTGCTGCGGTCGGTCTCGAAGTTGTGGCTGCCACCGAGCCAGTAATCGTAGATCCGGGCGACGTTCGGTGAGGTCACGTCCACTCCGGCCGGGATCCAGTCCCGCGTACCCACCATTGCGCACCTCATCGGGTTCGGAAGCCGGCACAGCATACCCACTCCACCGATAGTGGCCTAATCCGTCAATCGTGGTTCAGCTTTACCCAATCGGGTGCTGTCGGCCCGACGGAATGGGCCGTAGGGTGACGGCCTTCCTGATTCCTGCCTATACCAAGGAGTTCTCGTGCCCGTCCGGGTGGCACCCGGCCGATGGCCTTTGCTGGGACACACACTCGCGCTGGTCCGCCGTCCCGTTCCGTTCACCGCGGGACTGCGGGAACACGGCGATGTGGTCAAGCTTTCAATGGGACCACTTCAAACGTATTTCCTCACCAATCCGGAACTCGTTCACCGCGTGCTGGTGACGAATGGATCAAGCTTCGGCAGCGGGATCATGTTCCGCAAATTCCGCCCGTACGCGGGCAACGGCCTCGCGTTGTCCGACGGCCCGTTCCACCGCAGGCAGCGCAAGCTGATGCTGCCGGCCTTCGACCAGCGGCACCTGCGCCGCTACGCCGAGATCTGGGTCCGGGCGACCACCGCACTGGCCGGAGTCCTGGCGGCCGGGCGAGGTGCGGCGGATCGACGCGGACATGCAGGCACTGGCCATGACCAACGTGGGCGAGGCGCTGTTCGGCACCGAGCTGGGCGAGGAGGCGATCCGCGAGGCCCGCCGCTCGATCCCGCTGGTCATCCGGCTGGGCATGTACCGGGTGCTCTCCCCGGGCTGGGTGGAGAAGCTGCCGGTCAACCGCCGCTTCGACCAGGCCACCGCGCGGATGACGGCCGTGGTGCACGAGCTGATGGCGGGCCGCGACGCCGACACCGACCACGGTGACCTGCTGTCCACGCTGCTGCTGGCCAGGGACGCCGAGACCGGGGAGCGGATGACCCGGGAGCAGGTGCACGACGAGGTGATGACCCTGCTCACCGCGGGCACCGAGACCACCGCGCTGATCCTGGCCTGGGCCTGCCACGAGCTGGGGCACCACCCGGGCGTGGCGGAACGGGTCCGGGCCGAGGTGGACGAGGTGCTGGGCGGGCGCCCGGTGACCTTCGACGACCTGCCCGCACTCGCCTACACCGGGCAGGTGGTCAGCGAGGTGCTGCGGATGTACTCGCTGTGGATCCTGATGCGCCGGACCGAGCAGGAGCTCGACCTCGGCCCGGTCCGGCTGCGCCCCGGCGACGAGGTGGTGTTCAGCCCGCTCGCCCTGCACACCGACCCGCGCTACTGGGACCACCCGGAGGTGTTCGACCCGGACCGCTGGACCACCGAGCGGGTGCGCTCGCTGCCGCCGGGGGTGTTCATCCCGTTCGGCAACGGGATCCGGCAGTGCATCGGCCACCTGTTCGCCCGGGCCGAGGTGGTCATCGGCCTGGCCACGATCTTCGCGCGGTGGCGCCTGGAACCGGCAGGCCCGGTCCGGGTGCGGTACACCACGATCGCCTGCCCCCGCGGCCTGCCGATGACGGTGCGCCCGAGGGATTGACCGCCCTGCAACGGAATACGGAGATTCTTGTGCGTTCGTTCGTGCGCCGCCTCACCACCGCGGCCGTGTCCCTGCTGTGCGCCGGCACGGTGCTCACCCCAGCGCGCGCGTCCGCCGCGGAGGCGGCCTGCCAGGACCTGAACATCCCCGTGTCACTGGTGGACGTGCCCCTGCTCGGGCTCAAGGACCAGACCATGTACGGAAGACTGTGCGTCCCCCCGGGCGGCAGCCGAACCCTGCAGCTGCTGGTCCCCGGCGGGACGTACAGCTCGGCGTATTACGACCCGCCCGGTCTGCCGGACACCCGATCGTTCCGCAAGGCGGTGAACAACGCCGGCTACGCGACGCTGGCGGTGGACCGGGTCGGCTCGGGCCGCAGTTCGAAGCCGCTGAGCGAGCTGCTGACCGCGACCGCCCAGGCGAACGCGGTGCACCACGCCATCCAGGCCATGCGCACCGGCGCGGTGGGGCCGAGGTTCGAGAAGATCGTCCTGGTAGGACACTCACTGGGCTCGGCAACAGCGATCATCGAGTCGGCGACGTTCCGCGACGTGGACGGCGTGGTGGTAACGGGGTTCACCCACCACGTCGCCCCGTTGACGGTGATGCCGACGCTGGCCGCACTGAGCCCGGCGGCCCTGGACCCGAAGGAGTCCAAGGTGGTCGGCTTGGACGCGGGCTACCTGACAACGCTGCAGGGGATGCGCTACGCCGCGTTCCACAGCCCGGGGCCGTACGATCAGCAGACGATCGACGCGGACGAGGCAACCAAGGACCTGATAGCCCCCGGAGAGATCATCGACGCAGTCCTGATCGGCTTGGTCCTCCCCTACAGCAGAAGGATCAACGCACCGGTACTGCTGGCCATGGGAGAGAAGGACAACGTGTTCTGCGGCCCCCTGGCCACAGACTGCTCAACGGCAGAAACCCTGCGCCAGGCCGAAACAGCCTCCTACGCACCCGAGGCAAGACTACGAACATTCGTGGTGCCGGACTACGGCCACTCAATCAACTTCGCCCCCAACGCCCCCCTACTGCACACGGCGGTAACCACCTGGACGAACGAGATGATCGGCCACTGACCAACTTTCAGCCAGAGAACAGAGGCAACCACGCCGGGGGTCCAGGGGGCGGAGCCCCTTGGCGGGGGTTTGGGGGTCCGACCCCCAAAGGACACAACGAAGTGAGCCCTGTCCGCGCTTTCCGCGGACAGGGCTCACTTCCGAACGAGTGGAGCTGAGGGGAAGCCACTACAACATAAGCGTGCAGGTCAGGACGCTTGAAGCTCTTGTCCGGCGACTCCCCAACACGATCGCCCGCACCACAAAATCACCCAAACGAAGTAAGCCCCGCCGGGTCAAGCAGCAGGTTGACGAGCTTGCCACGGCCTACCAGTCCGGCGACATGGTGTACGACCTCGCCAAGCGATTCAAGATCAATCGAAAGACCGTGAGCGGCATCTTGCACCGCACCGGCGTGCAAATCCGAAGCCGACTGACCGCGAAGCAAGTTGACGACGCAGTGCAACTCTATGCAGCAGGATGGTCACTGTCCCGGATCGCGACCAAGCTGGACACGAAAGCAAACACCGTGCGAGCCCGGCTCCTGGAACGTGAAGTGAGGATGAGAGATACCCGAGGACAACAGCGTTGAGCCTTGGATCTGCCGAAACGCCAGGTAGGGCGGCATGCAACTTGCGAAGACCAGCCGCGCCCCGACAGGCGTCACAAAATGCGATCATGCGATGAGCATGAGTTTCACCCCGTGGTGGCGGTGATGCAGGCTGCAAACCCTAAGATCCCCTGGGTACCGTAGGCGCGCCTAGACTCGATTCGAACGTTCGTACGACAGGATGACCAGTGTGAGCACCTCTGAGCCGACGTTCGACAGCCGTGCGCTGCGCAAGGCACTGGGAGCCTTCTTCACACCGTCAGCCTTCTGCGACTACGTCGTCGACTGGGCAGTGCACTCTCCCGATGATCGTGTACTCGAGCCAGCCTGCGGCGAAGCCGCTTTCCTACTCTCTGCCGGCCGCCGTCTCGCCAAGCTGGCAGCCGACCAGGGCACCCACCCGCCGCACTCCACGGAGTCGAGCTACATGCCACGAATGCTCGACACCCTAAGTCACTGGTCGAGGCGCAGGGGAGCCAAGTTGAGGTAGAAACCGGGGACTTCTTCACACCTTCGAGCCTCAGGCTCAGTACGACGTCGCAGTCGGCAATCCACCCTACGTCCGCTACCAGGACTTTGCGGGGGAAGGTCGCTCGTGATCCCGCGAGGCAGCACTGCGCGCCGGCGTGCCGCTGACAGGACTGGCCTCTTCGTGGGCTGCGTTCACCGTTCACACTGCCTTGTTCCTCAAACCTGGCGGCCAACTTCTTAAGAACGCTACGGTGGCACCGTCGGACGCTCGCATACTCGGCCGAGCCTACGCAAAGCAGGTCGACGTACTCATTGCGCAATGGGCTCGCGGACCAGAGCTTCTTGTGTCCACCAAGAGCATGAGTTCATCTTTTGGGAAGAACCTAGCAAACCGATTTGAAGAAGCCTACGGAGACGCTAAGAACCTCCGGGGCTGTTACCCCTCGCATCGATGGGTTTCTTCTTCCTGCTTCGCTCGACCGTGCTGCAAGAGAAGAGCGCCTTTGAAGGAGCCATCGATATGATGCGGAAGCTCAAGGCTGAGAGCGACGTCTACGACACCACCTGCCTACTGCTAGCCGAGTGGGATGACACGGAGCCGGCGAACGTCCGCGTGCTTGAGGATGCCGTCCCGGACGACTTGAGCACAAACGCGTTCATGGCCATGCTGGTCAAAGCGGTCCTCGACCGCACCCCAGTAGATATGCACGTTGAGGTGCGTCAACGTCGGGAACATCGCGAACTATCCGTCGAAGAAACTATAGTTTAGCGCCATCTTGAAGCAGGGCCGAGGATGCCGCTAGGTGTAGCCCCTTCAGCTATAGCTCGCCCGGCGACAGCTGCATCCCCGCACCCAACTCCGCGACGACATCCCACAAGTTGCCAGCCTTCCCACCTCGTCACCGTTCCATGAATACCTTCTTGGCCTCCGGAATGTCAGGGGTAGAAACATAGGCTTGTCCAACGGAGAGCTTCTCAAGCGCAAGAGCCATGTCCTGGCCCGCTCGGCCTCGCATGAATCCGGCGACCGTCTTGCTTTGGGGAAAGTTGCAGCGGAATGCCACCTTTGTACCCGCATTGCCGAGCACGTCGCGATGGAAGTCGTCCACACCTTGGCTGGCAACAACGACGGCCACGCCGTACTTGCGGCCCTCCTTCATGATCTTCGGCAGAGTCACATCCTTTGCCAGCCGATGCGCCTCGTCCAATACCACAGCGAGACGCAGCTCACTAGACTTTCCCCAATGGAACATCTCCTGGTAAACCTTGCGTAGCACGAACGCAGCAGCAGCAAGCTGCACCTGCTCCATGAGAGTGTGCACGTCCAGCACCACGCCTCCCGCCAGGAGCGTCCCGAACCGGCCCCTTCCAGCGTCGTCCCGGAACAGGCCAAAGTCGCTCAACGGACGGGTCCGCGCGGCCACGTTGCGCCCGCGCCCCGCGCTTTCCTTCTGCTCGAGGAGCTCGGAAAACTCAACCATGGTCGGCAGCCCGGTGGGGCCCGCCGCGGAGCCGAACCCGTGCCGTTGGTAAAGCTCACGCAACGCTTCGTAGACCACGTTCCTCTGGATCTCACCGAGCCCGCTCACGTAGCCGACAACCTCGGACAGCTCCCAGGCTGCCTGGGCGTATTTTCGATGATCAACATCGGCTCGCAGCTCAAACGGCGAGAAGTCCAATCCTTCGGCGGCGTCCACGACTGTTGCGTCGGCCGCCGGGTCTGCCGCCATATCTCCATGGAAATCCACAACCAGTGCTGGCAACGCCTGGTCAGCGAACGAGTTGAGAATCCTTCGGGTGGTCACCGACTTACCTTGTCCAGGAATCCCGAGGATAAACATATGCGGGCTTCCGGAGGTGCTGATCCGCCAGTTCACCTCGGCCGAGTGGACATCGCGACCGAGCATTACCCGAACCTCCTTGCGGCGGTCCGAATCATTCGACGCTGGTCCTTCTTGTTTAGATGCCTGAGACCGCACAGGTGACGGCACCGGTTCTTCGAAGTCTTCGTCCGACGTCTCCGGTTCAGCAGGTTCGGCTTCAGCGACAGGTCCCTCTTCGACAACTGGTTCAGTTTCGACAACTGGTTCGACTCGCGATACCGGAGTCGACTTAGTCGCTGGGACCGCCGCAACGTCCGCCACCTCCGGACGATGGGGCTTAAGCACAGCGATATCGGCGCTGCGAAGTTCCTTCGGAGTTAGCACATCGATCGCGATCCCACGGTACTCACCGGGAAAGTTCCGCTCAGTGTCATCGAGACTAATGATAAACCCCTGCTTGGAAATTTCCGGAGGGACACCATCCTCTATCCTGTGGAACTGACGTTCAGCAGCAGCCAGATGTTCCCCGCTGAGGCTTCCCATGGCGAATGACCGATTTGCGTGATGACGCAGTATTCCCGCCAGTCTGGCGCGCTGCAAATCGACGTCGAGACGCGGCGGATCGCTGCGGAGAAACCCGTTCTCCAACATCATTACCGTCGCATCCAGCCGCTCGGCAATCAGGTCGGCGACCTGATCCGGCGGCGTTGTTCCTCTCTGCAGCGCGACTTTGACACATTCCAGCTTAACCTTCTTACTGGCGGCGTGTATCAGGATCATATCGCAAAGCCGCAAGTTTTCATCGATAACACCGAACACCTCTTGGTGCGCATCGACAGGCACGATGATCGTGTCGGCGAGCTCGCCGCGTTCATCCAGCCAGGCCAGCAGCGCTGCGAGGCCGGCCGCCTCGACGGCCAGCTCTGATCGACCGATCAAGCGCAGTGCAAGTCGCCCGGAAACCATCTGCATGAGATGCAAGGCGCGGCGCACTGACTGTGTGTCATTCGCAAAGTTCAGATCCCGCATTGCCGTCGACAACAAGCGCTCGATCTCACCTTGATGCTTGGTCGTGACCGTGAGCTGGGGCCCAATTCCTTCCAAGAAGTCCGGCGCGTAGTCCAAAATATATGGCTGGTCTGCGTCAGTGCTCGACGAATACAAGTCTAGGGACAGATTGCGGTCGATCGACAGAACCCAATCGGCACGCTCATGTGCAGCTGCCAGCGCCTTGGTCTCCCTATCACCGAGCGTGACGCGTAGCGCGATACCGCGTTCGGCCGGGAATCCTTGAGCTGCCGCGAGCGCAGCTTGGTGTGCTCGGTGCGCCTCGACGGCGTCTGCAGCGCCGTTCCTGCCCTTCCCATCCTGACTTTCCCGCAGCCGGACAGCCGGCCTGGTCTCCCAGTACCGACCTTCCGACGAGTCCACGGGTCGGCTACTAGTTGGTGTCAGCAGATTGAGGAATGATGCTGTGGCGTCCGACGCCACAGATCCCGCGACGGCATCCACAACCGCAAGATCGTTGACCACACTCAGATGCACCGGTGTGGCGTCTGCCGCTAGATGGTCGAACGGTCGTACGCTTAACCCGAGCGGAGGTTTGAGGTAAGACCGCGTGCTTCCTACTCGGTATCCACCGACCGCCTGCTGCAGGTCGGTCAATGCAGGCAGCGGATCTGTATTGGACAGCCGGGTGCTGTAGGTCATCACCTCGGCTCGACCGGTAAGCCTTGCGGTATCGGCATCCGTTTCGCCGTCAGTTAGCACCGCCTGGCGCAGTGCCTGAGCGAGCAGCTCACCAGATCCCGGGTTGATAGCGAGCAACCGGATTGCGTCCGGATGAGAATGGGTCTGCCGATAGTTAACGATTCGATCTGCCAGCATCCCCGGAGGCACGTCAGCCGCTACGTCTCGTCGGTCAATGCCAAGCACGTCGAACACTGCCTGGATTGCGATGCCCGGCTCCCGCTCGTCAGGGGCAAGGTAGATTCCGGTGCCGACCGTCGCCTCCCGCGCATGCACGAAAACGGGGCTGCCTGTTGCCAGGCCAGGTACAGCGAACGGCAGGTTGGCTGGGCTCACCCGACGGATCAGCTCAGCGTCCACCATCGTACGTCGCCGCCCTACTTCTGGCCCGTTGCCAGCGAGTTCGCGTGCCCAGCCAGTCACCGTCTTGTCATACTCAGATAGCCACGACAATCGGAGGGGGTGAAACGGTAGCACGACCACCGCATGAATAGGGTTGCCGCCTGCGATCGAGATATTCAGCGCCAGAGTGTCCATCACCAGCAGAGCGTCGCGGTGCGTGGAGTCCGCGACCGCCCTGTCCAGGGCACGAGTGTACGTCTGACAGTAGGCCCGTACCTTGTCTCGCAGTTCGGTGTTCCACTCAAGGGACTCGACGATGTTGCGCGGCTTGTGCTCGCCGAGAAGGGCGTGCACCTCCCGGCGCAGCTTGAGCAGCGTTGGAGGCAGCTTGTCCTCGACCACCTCGATATCGGCAGGTTCGAGCACCGCACCCATCCGCCCAGAGGCGCTGAACGCGGTCGCTTGCGTCGCTTGCGTCGTTTGACCGAACAACTCGCGTTGCAGGTTGACCAGTACTGGGCTGACCCCAAGTAGCACCGTACGCCGGCCCCCTAGTCGCAGCGATGCTGCAGAATGCGTTTCATCCAGGCTATAGGAGTCCTCCGTCAGATCGTCCTGTCCACCGAGCACCGCATCGAGTTTGCCGAGAGCAAATGCCCATGCCGACGCTCGGCGGGTATCCCCGGTGATCAAGTCAGCTTCCCAGCGTACTGTGAACTGCTGGCTTTCGTCCCTCGCGAACTCATCGTCGCCGGTCCTCAGCAACACCGGCTGGCCTGCGGTGTCCAACCCAGTCACCCGCACCACAAATAACGAGCCTTGCTCTAAGTCGGCCTCATCCAAGTCCATGGTCACCGTAGCCGTGCGTCGAGCTCCCGCAACAGTGATCTTGGCCTTCGGTTCGGTGCCCTCCTCGCCATCACGCATATCTTTCGGCGGCAGCACCTCGATCAGCCAGCGACTAATCGCGTCAGTCTTCGCCGGAAGTGTTTTCCAGCTTACCCGCACTACGCAAGGAGCATCTTCGCCCGCCTCTGTGTACGGCAGATCACCTGCTTGTTCCTGCTTGAGACGCGAGGCCCTAACTACCGCGCCATTCTTGTTGAGGAACGGATCCACTCGGACTTGGTCTACAGCTACGGTTTCGGGCTCGGTCAACGGCCACTGTTCGAAGCTGAGCCCGGACTCGGCGATCAGCTCAGCGGTCCAGGAACCGGGATTAGACAGGTCTCGTGATGAACTCGAGAGGAACTCGGCAAGCTGAGCACGGACTGGACCGTCCATCAGCCTAGCCTTGCTCAGTCGGTCAGCGACCGAGGCGACAGCCCTGGCTGGCCGGCTGATTTCCTTAACACAGTCTCTGTTGTGCTCCAGCCGACCAAGCAGTTCAGGGCCACCGAGATCCGGAATGAGACCAACGGTCGGCAGTGCAGCACCAATAGTGCGCCAGTTGGGCTCTGCACTAACCATTGCGACGTAGCGAGCCCAAGCCTCTACCGGTCGCCGCTTACCCAGCAAGTCAGCGATCTTAAACACGCCCATCCGCACGCCATTTTCGGCAGGCAGTTCGTCAACGAGCGCTTTGCTCGCGCCGCGCAGCAGGCTGACCACGTCTTGGCGCTCGAAACTGTTGTCGAGCGAGCTGGCGGCCGCGCCAGTCCCCACCGGCACCAACAGCACCAGCTGGCGTCGTTTCCGGTTGCGCAGCTCGACAGCCCGCTCGGCGAGGATAAGCAGGTCTCCGTCCGCTTGTTCGGCCCGATCCACAAGAACATGGACATCGGCTTCACCAGCGTCGAGGTCTCGACGCAGAGTAATCACCAACCGCTCGGCATCACCATGACGTAGGTTGTCCACCCGGACGCAGTGGCCAGGTTCATGATTCTTCGATTGCTGGGCCAAGGCGGCTGAGATCCGGTCGACGATCAGGTCAGGCAGCGGCGCGCCGATTGAATCAGACATCACGGTCCCCCAGTGGATGACGAACGATCTGTTCGGAAAAGTCGTCTGACAGGCTGTCGAAACAGCCGAGCAGCTGCAGCCTGCGCTTGAACGCCGCGAGGTTGGCCGCAGCCGCTGCACGCGCCTCGGCACCATCTAGGAACGCAGGAGGACGATCGATCAAAATGCCGAATCGATGCCGTAGCTCATCTAGTAGCTGCCGCAGCGGCATTGTCGGCCGATAGGACTGTTGGTTGCGGACGAACACAGCCAGCAGCAATATCTGCAGAAGTTCGTCACTTGGCGCATATCGCCATGAGCGGCGGCTTTGCGAAGCGCCAGTGAGAATTCCATACTGCTTTCGCAGACCTCCAACTGAATAAAACCATGAAACCGTATTGCGGGTGGCTTTATCGTGATTGACAAACTCCAGCACATCAAGAAGTTTGTCTAGCTCACTCTTGTGAGACCGCTGCACTTTGTCAAGAAATCCGGCTTCGTCCTCAGTTAGATTCTCGTTGTCTTGCGCATTCGTCGACTTAATGTCGTAGAGCTGACTCGTGGCGAAATAGGCCACTTCGCGGTGCGTACGCAGATCGGCAAGTTGAATGAGTTTTTCTGGTCCATGAAGCGCCTTGTGCCGCTCCAGCTCGTCTGACATTCGCTCGACCGCCTTGTCGACGATCATGAACGTCATGCGGTCCCGGAAGACGAGCCTGATCTGGTTCAGATCTCGCTCCACGCACTGTCGCGAGATTTTGTCGGACTCGTCGTCGATGCCACCTGTGAAGTCACAGTACAGCTCAAGAGGCGAATCCGGATCCGCCTCTGTCATGTCGGCCGGCGCTTTTCCCGTGCGCAACAGTTCCTGACCAGCTGCATTGATGCGTAGGCTGAGCGTGAACAAGCCAAGAGCGAGAAGCCCAGCGAAGGTAGACATCAGTGCTGCAGTCGGCAACCGACCAGAGTAGACACATAGATGTGCCAGAAGCATTTTACCGAGTTTGTCCGTGACCCCAGGCAAGGGACTGTTCAGGACCTGTGACTCCGGCTTGAAGCCGCGCACATCACCCATCTCGAAGCCTTCGAGGAAGCGAAACTCCAGCAGCGCACTGATGTCGAGCTTGTCCGGCTCAGCCAACTCAGGCTCCCACTTCGGCGCAGGACCGATCCGCAATCCATGGCCGAGGTTATCTTCGATTATGCGCCGGAGCTCACCATCAGGATTGTTTGTGCTTTTTCGAGCTACTTC